>NZ_MDDC01000055.1 GCF_001875325.1 Neomoorella thermoacetica | reverse complement strand
AAATTCCCCTCCTGGACGGCTGCCGTTTGGGTTACAATCTTTTCCGTGCGGCTGATAGTTTCTTCTAACGTCTGGACCAGGGCATGGATTTTCCCTTTAATTTGATCCCCTTGCTGCTGGAGGGTATCCTTGGCCTCCCTGACAATACTGGCAGCTTCGGTAATAACCTTCCGCGTGGTTTTAAGGATTGCGCCGGTAATTTCCCGGACTTCTTGATAGGCTTCGTTACTGCGGCGTTTTAACACTTTATTGATGGCATAAATGCGTTTTTTAATGGAACGTTGCCGGTTATGAAAGGCCCCTGCTACGGCTATACCTGCCTCCTGAATCTTTTTTACGGTGCGGGTGATAACCCGTACTCCATCAGCCAGCAGACCGGCATCCGTGGGATGGTGAATATTGGCTTCCACTACCGTGGTATCTACCTGCAGCTTGCGTCCCCGGATAATCTTTTTCTCCCGGGCTTCCTGAACCAGGGCTTTATTGAGTTCTTCTACAACCCCCGGGCCACAGCGTTTA
>NZ_MDDC01000054.1 GCF_001875325.1 Neomoorella thermoacetica | reverse complement strand
GTGCGGCTGGATCACCTCCTTTCTAAGGAGTACGAGGAAACCGCCGGAAATCTTCCGGCAGGTCCGGACTCCAGGTCGATCGCCTGGCTCTTCCACCACTGTTTAGTTTTCAGGGACTCGCTCCCTGAAAGATATGGGCTTGTAGCTCAGCCGGTGAGAGCGCACGCCTGATAAGCGTGAGGTCGGTGGTTCGAGTCCACCCAGGCCCACCATTGAGAAGTGGGATGCGCGAAGTGAGAAGTGGGAGCAAAATTAATTCTCACTTCCACCTCCAACCGCCCACATCCCAGAGAGTGGGGGTGTAGCTCAGCTGGGAGAGCACCTGCTTTGCACGCAGGGGGTCAGCGGTTCGAATCCGCTCATCTCCACCAGGTTGTTCTTTGAAAACTGCACAGCGAGGAAGCGTCATAGGAGACCCGCCTACGAAAGAAGGTCAAGCTAGTAAGGGCATACGGTGGATGCCTAGGCGCTAAGAGGCGAAGAAGGGCGTGGTAAGCTGCGAAAAGCCCCGGGGAGCCGCAAGCAGGCATAGATCCGGGGATACCC
>NZ_MDDC01000053.1 GCF_001875325.1 Neomoorella thermoacetica | reverse complement strand
TGACCCTCCCCCGATTTGTAGGACACAGAGTTAAGAGTGTATCATCAGAGCAAGGAGGCGTTGTGTCCATGGGGGATTCCAGACGAAAATATGATGAAGAATTCAAGCGAAATGCCGTCGAACTATGCCGCACCAGCGGCAAAACTACCAGCCAGATTGCCCGGGACCTGGGGATCAACAGTAGCATGCTCAACAGGTGGCGAAGAGAGCAGGTAAAGTATGGAGAACGCGCCTTTCCCGGTATAGGAAAGCAGATGCGCGGTACCGATCTTGAAGAGGAAAACCGCCGCCTGAAAAAAGAGCTGGCGATAGCCCAGGAGGAACGGGATATCTTAAAAAAAGCTGTGGCCATCTTCTCCAAAATGCCGAAATGAAGTATCGGTTTATCCGGGAGCACACGGGAACTTTCCGTGTCGAGACGATGTGCCGAGTTTTAAAGGTGTCCCGGACAGGATATTACCGCTGGCTAAAAAGGCCCGTAAGCTAACGCCGGAGCCAGGATGAAATTATCAAAGAAAAGATTTTGAATATCTACAACAAGAGCCGTAAAACGTATGGCAGTCCCCGTATACAAAAGCAGCTGGGCAGGGAGGGTATCCACTGCAGCAAAAA
>NZ_MDDC01000052.1 GCF_001875325.1 Neomoorella thermoacetica | reverse complement strand
GTGAATATTGGCTTCCACTACCGTGGTATCTACCTGCAGCTTGCGTCCCCGGATAATCTTTTTCTCCCGGGCTTCCTGAACCAGGGCTTTATTGAGTTCTTCTACAACCCCCGGGCCACAGCGTTTAGTGAGTTTAATCAAAGTAGTAGCATGGGGTACCTTTTGGGTTAAGGGAATACGGCAGAAGCGCCGCCACTTAATACTGTCATTTACTTCCTGGACTAAAACTTCATAACCCAGGCCATAACGGTACTTCAGATACATCAGGCGCAGGTAGGTTTCCATAGGGATAGTTGGCCTACCCAGGCGCGCCTCAAACCGGCTGATGAATGGAGTCATAAACTTATCATCTTCCAGGAGTTCATCCACCCTGGCCAGTTCTGGATTGAGCTGGACCAGGTCAGATGGCAACAGGGCATCCCACAGGGTGAGCTGCGGATCTTTTAGCCTTAACATAAGATCACCCGGCAGGAAAAGGAGGTGGTGTGGCGAATGTTATTCATAGGGAGTTCCTCCTTCTGGGTTTTCTTGTTTGCTCCTACTTACAAGATTCGATCCAGAGGATGGTAACTCCTTCTGTTTTGTAAAATAATTTATCCTGTTTCCTGAGAAACTAAGACTTTTTGCCCTGACTTTTTCAGGGGGAACTA
>NZ_MDDC01000051.1 GCF_001875325.1 Neomoorella thermoacetica | reverse complement strand
TGGACTTCCCCCGGTAAATAGGACACCAACTTAAGCCACTTTTATGAGGTTCTCATAGTTTTTCTCGAATTCTTCCGGTGTCTCATACCCGAGAGCTGAATGTAACCTGAACCGGTTATAAAAAACCTCGATGTACTCAAAGATTTCCAACTTGGCTTCTGCCCGGGTTTTAAAACGGCGATGATATACGAGTTCCGTCTTCAATGTTTTGAAGAAACTTTCCATAGGGGAGTTGTCCCAACAATCTCCCTTGCGGCTCATGGAACAGATAAAACCATATTGCCGCAGCAGTTGCTGATAATCGGAACTCGCATACTGGCTGCCGCGGTCGGAATGGATGACCAATCCACGGCCGGGACGACGGTTGGTGACGGCCTTCTGCAGGGCCTCAATCACCAGTTCCCGGGTCAGATATTTCTGCATTGAATAACCTGTAACCCTTTTAGAATAGAGGTCCATGACCGCCGCCAGGTACAGCCAGCCTTCTTCGGTAGGGATATACGTTATATCCGTTACCCATCTCTTATTAGGGCTGCTGGCGGTAAACTCCCTGTTTAAGATATTTTCGGCCACCGGCAGATTGTGCCTGGAGTCGGTGGTAACCTTGAATTTGCGTTTTTGGATGGCCTGGACCCCTACTTCTCGCATCAGTCGTTCGACCCTCTTTTTGCTGCAGTGGATACCCTCCCTGCCCAGCTGCTTTTGTATACGGGGACTGCCATACGTTTTACGGCTCTTGTTGTAGATATTCAAAATCTTTTCTTTGATAATTTCATCCTGGCTCCGGCGTT
>NZ_MDDC01000050.1 GCF_001875325.1 Neomoorella thermoacetica | reverse complement strand
TCCTTCTGTACCCGGCAGTAAAAAATTCCTTTCGGGTAGACTACGACGATGGGACACAGCTTGCAGAAGCCGAAACAACCGGCCCTAATTATCTTTACTTTTTCCTGCAGCCCGCGGGCCTCGACCTCTTTTTTAAACCCTCGCGCAGGCCGTGGCTTCCTGAAGAACTGCAAACTGTGCCGGCGCAGACCAGAATCTGGTGGGCGGTAGCGCGACAGGATACTGACCATATAGCCGGCCTTGACATGGCCGTAGATGTCTCGTTGACGGCCACCACCGGTACCGGGCCGTAATCCCCCATGCAGCGGGTGGAGCGGAGGGTGAAGAGCCCGTCCGGGGTGGTATCATCCTCGTTGAGGCCCATTTCTTCTTTAAAGGCCCGGAAGATCTCCTGGGACCCCCTGACGTAACAGGAAGTACCCGGCAGATGCTAAGTCTTTTAGAGAAATAGCAGGAAATTCCGCCTGAATGGCGAATATATTATATACAACCATGAAGGTTGGTTGATGTAACCACGGAGGGTACTGAGCCCCCTGCAGGGGGTACCTGACGTGGTTATTTTTGTATTTTGAAGGAGGAGATAGAAAATGGATGATAACCTGAGAGATTGGGATAGGGCTGCGGCCTTCCACGGGCACACCTGCCCGGGCCTGGCCATTGGCTACCGGGCCGCTAAAATCGCCCTCCGGGAACTGGCCGCCGGGCGAGCCAGCGACGAAGAACTGGTAGCCATTGTGGAGACAGATGCCTGCGGTGTAGATGCCCTCCAGGTACTTACCGGCTGTACCCTGGGTAAAGGCAATCTCCTTTACCGGGACTACGGCAAGCACGTTTTTACCGTTGGGAACAGGAAAACAGGCACTGCCATTCGGGTAGCGTTTACAGGCGGTGACTGGCAGGAAAATGAGGAGTACCGGCAATTGCGGGCCAGGGTGCTGGGAGGCCAGGCAACGCCGGCGGAG
>NZ_MDDC01000049.1 GCF_001875325.1 Neomoorella thermoacetica | reverse complement strand
CTACGCCATAATCGCTCGGTAAAGATGTTGTCATGGGCTCGGCCCCTGCCATCCATGCTGATGGCTACACCGGCTGCCTGAAGGAGATTAATGTACTGAGGGCTCGTAAATTGGCTCCCCTGATCGCTGTTGATAATCTCTGGTCGGGCTTGATGCAGAGCCCTTTGGACGGCCTCTAAAACGAAAGGGATCTCCAGGGTCTGGTCCAACTCCCAGCTTACGACGTAGCGGGAGTACCAGTCGATGATGGCGACCAGGTACATCCATCCCCGTTTTAACCGGATGTAGGTGATATCAATGCCCCAGACTTGATTGGGGTGATCGATTGTAAGATGGCGCAAGAGATAAGGGAATATCTGTTGATCTTGCCACTTCTTACTCAGATTGGGACCTGGGCAGATGCCGGCTATCCCCATTTCCCGCATATGGCGCTGCACGGCCTTGCGATTGACTAGATATCCCTCCCTTTTTAGTTGGGCCGTTATACGCCGGGAACCATAAAACGGAGTCTGGGTATAGATCTCGTCGATACGGCGCTTGAGAGCCACCTCCTCCGGGCTGGGCTCAACGGGTTTGTAATAGAGGCTGGTGCGGTTGAGCCCCAAGAGTTCCGCCTGGGCCATGATGGGTATTTCGGGATTATCCCATTCGACCAGGGCCACGCGTTCAGCCCGGGTCAGGTCAGCAACCAGATTTTTTTTTCAACCAGGCCAATTGGGTGGTCAGCTTTCCTACTTCGGCATACAGCTCCTGGAGCTGCTTCTCATAATCAGCCTTAAGAGCTGCAACTTCATTGTGCCTATCAGTAAACAGGCTCGGCAGTTCTTTAATAGCCAGGGCCGTCCACCGATTGAGCTGGGTTGGATGTACCCCGTGTTCAGATGAGAGTTCCGAGATGGATTTTTCCTCTTTAAGAATTTCCAACACCACTTTGGCTTTGAATTCTGGTGAGTAGCTTTTCCGAACAGACATTTTTATCTTAGGACCCCCTATTTTTGTGTCTTAAATCCTGGGTCCATTAT
>NZ_MDDC01000048.1 GCF_001875325.1 Neomoorella thermoacetica | reverse complement strand
ATTATAGGCCAAAATTCCATAACCGACCCAGGTGGTGGTACCCTCATATCCCCTGGAAAGGCTACGGCGTAATCCATATTTGCGCTTCAGAAGACTAATAGTAGCCTCCCCTCCAGCGCGCCAGCGTTGGAGACGTTTGAACCAGCTTTGCGATTGATAGGCTTTGCGAGCTTTACTAATTTTACCTTTCCGGGGTAAGCTGACCTGCTTTACCCCAAGTTGATGGCAACCACTTTCGTTCCCTGAACCCCCAAAACCTCTATCGGTAGCAAGAGCCCAGGGTGGATGGTTGAAAGTCTCAGTATGATCCTCAACTGCGCCAAGGAGTAAGGTATCATCCGCGGGGTTCCCCCGCAACACCTTATAGCCGGTGATGATCTGGTGTTCCGCTTCCTGTAACAGCACCTTGTAGCCAAACTCTACCGGAGCATTAATTTTGCCCTTTTTGATGGGCCGGGCGTCGGGGTCAAAGATACTCACCACCCGGTCGGGAAGATGAAAATTCCCCTCCTGGACGGCTGCCGTTTGGGTTACAATCTTTTCCGTGCGGCTAATAGTTTCTTCTAACGTCTGGACCCGGGCATGGATTTTCCCTTTAACTTGATCCCCTTGTTGCTGGAGGGTGTCCTTGGCCTCCCTGACTATACTGGCAGCTTCGATAATAACCTTCCGGGTGGTTTTAAGAATTGCGCCTGTAATTTCCCGGACTTCTTGATAGGCTTCGTTACTGCGGCGTTTTAACACTTTATTGATCTCATAGATGCGTTTTTTAATGGAACGTTGCCGGTTATGAAAGGCCCCCGCTAAGGCTAGGCCTGCTTCCTGAATCTTTTTTGCGGTACGGGTTATAACCCGTACTCCGTCGGCTAAAAGGCTTGCGTCCGTAGAATGGTGAATATTGGCTTCCACTACCGTGGTATCTACCTGCAGCTTCTTTCCCCGGATAATCTTTTTCTCACGGGCTTCCTGAACCAGGGCGGCATTTAGTTCTTTTACAACCCCGGGGCCACAGCGTTTGGTGAGTTTAATCAAAGTAGTAGCATGGGGCACCTTTTGGGTTAAGGGAATACGGCAGAAACGCCGCCACTTAATACTGTCATTTACCTCCTGGACTAAAACTTCATAACCCAGGCCATA
>NZ_MDDC01000047.1 GCF_001875325.1 Neomoorella thermoacetica | reverse complement strand
TAAGGTGGACCCCATTGTCAAGACACGAGATGAGAAATTTTTAAGCGTGGAATAATTAAGTTTATATGGCGATATAAGGAAATGGCTGAGGTTTTACATCTTTTGGCATTACCATATTTACTATAATATGGATATACATTTTGCCTTATCATTTGCATAATAATACACTTCGGCCGGCGTCTTATATTCCAGTGATTGGTGAATGCGGCGGTAGTTGTAGAACTCCAGGTAACGGTTAATTCCAATCCTGGCTTCCCTGGGGCTGCTATACTCGTTCAGGTAAACTTCTTCGTACTTTAGGCTACGCCAGAGGCGTTCGGTGAAGATGTTGTCGATTGCTCTGCCCTTGCCGTCCATGCTGATCTTGATACCGGCACTCTGGAGTAAATTTATATACTCCGGGCTGGTGAATTGGGACCCCTGGTCGCTGTTCATTATCTCCGGCCTGGCCCGGGCCAGGGCTTCTTCCACGGCCTGGAGCACGAAGGTCGTCGCCAAGCACTGGTCCAGGGCCCATCCCACTACAAAGCGCGAGTACCAATCGATAATGGCTACCAGGTACATCCACCCCCGGACTAACCGGATATAGGTGATATCAATGCCCCAAACCTGATCGGGACGGGTGATATCAAGGTTACGCAGCAAATAAGGGTAGATGCGGTGTTCCTGGTTGCGCCTGCTTAAGTTGGGTCCCGGGTAGATGGCTATAAGGCCCATTTCCCGCATGTGACGCTGGACGGCTTTACGGTTGACCCCGAATCCCTCCTTCCGTAGCTGGGCGGTAATGCGCCTGGAACCGTAGAAGGGGAAGGCAGTGTATATTTCGTCAATACGGTGCTTTATGGCTATCTCTTCTGGGCAAGGGGGCACTGGCTGGTAGTAGAGGCTGGAGCGATTTAAGCTTAGTAGTTCCGCCTGTTTCTTAATGGGCAGCTCAGGATGGCCCCACTCCACCAGGGAGATGCGTTCGTTACGGTTAAATTCAGAGGCCACTCTTTTTTTTAAGCCAGGTCAGCTCGGTAGTCAGGCGACCAACCTCGGCATAAAGGTCCTGGATTTGTTTTTCGTATTGAGCCTTTATGTTTTCAAGATTTTTTTGCTCATCGGTGAAGAAGGATGGCAACTTTTCTATCACCATATTTCTCCAGCGGTTAAGGATGGAAGGGTGAATACCGTATTCAGAGGATAACTGGGAAACAGACTTCTCCTCTTTAAGAATTTCCAGCACAACCTTGGCTTTAAAATCTGTTGGATATTTTTTCCGTACGCTCATTTGACGCTTAGGACCCCCTGTTTTTGTGTCTAGATTTCTGGGTCCATTATA
>NZ_MDDC01000046.1 GCF_001875325.1 Neomoorella thermoacetica | reverse complement strand
CCCCCCCTGTCAATCTTACCTTGCCAGGGGGTGTTTGTTTGCCCCCTCATTCCGCCCCACTCTACCGGTTGCACTCTACTTTTCTTGCATATTGCTTTACTGGGTAGTGGGGCACCGATATTTTAAAGGAATGATAGAGATGGAGATAGGGTGATTAAAATTATGCGGGCCTTCCGGTTTCCCGGGAGGCCTTTTTTGTTAACCCGAAGGAACGATTCGAGGTTGCAGGTAGAGCCAAAGGTAAAAGTTTTTACCTAGATTGGGTGCCAGTGCTCGTGGCCGGGCATTCCCTGGGGCCTGCGTACCTGCCCGACAAGGCGCAATACTTCCAGGTAGTATTCGGCCTCCCGGGCCATGTGATCATCGAGTATGGGAAAAATGTTTATTTGCCCGTTTGGTATGCTGCAGTGCAGCAGGGCTTCAAAGAGTTGCCGTAAGAAGGCGTTCCAGTCCATCACCACTCTCTGGCTTCGCCTTAGTAATTTATCAAGGCCCCGGCGATGCTTGTTTACCTCCAGGGCTTCGTTTAAAACATCACGTAGTCTTGCCGCGTGGGACCTGGTAATTTGCACTAGCTGGTTTTGAATTCCAGGGCGGAAATAAAGGGCTAGAACATCGGCATGTTCCATGTTTTGCCTCAGCCAGAACAGGGTTTCCTCCAGAGCAATTTCCTCAACCCGTTCCGGCATATCGGATATTAATAGCCTGGGTACTGTCAAAGCTCGTTCCCGGGCATCCGGGATGCCTATGGTCTCTTTAGTAGGCGTGGGCTCGCCGCGGACAAAATGCAATATGCCAATAAAAAAGTCAGCTTCCCGCCGGATATGGTCTATCAGATCGGCCGGGAGAATGGTGAGAATTCTACATTCCTTGATCAATTCCGTAAGGTTGCGCTTAAAATCCCTTAGCTTGCTTACAATCCTTAAGCTTCTCTCTATCAGATCGGCAATCCTGTCCCCTGGGGTTGTATAGATCAAAGTTTCCGCTTCTGCCCTTAAAGGTGCCAGTTCCATAAAAAACCTGTCCGCTTCTCTAAATAACCTCTCTTCTGTAGGATCGAGCCCGTTACGAATCAATCCCGCATGTTCGTTCATTATCCGCAGCCAAAACTTTAATTCTTCCAGGGCGGCGACAAGTTCTCTCCTGATTTCCCCCAGGAAGGCTCTATCTTGATCCGTCATGGAATCCCCTCCCGGCAATCGCCTGGTACAGTATATGTAGTTTTTACCAGGAATGCTACCACCAACCCTGGCGATTGCCGGAGAAGCCGGCTGTGGGTCAGGAAAACGTGGAATCCGGGGCATAGTGGCGCAAACGAAAGAAAGGAGGGGATAATGTTAAGGAAATGTTAAGCAGGCGGCTCTATAATCATTTTCTCTTCCTTGCTCACCGGCAGAATTCGTGCTATAGTATTAAATGCTTTCGTAAGGGAAGCGAGAATAAACGGTATAAAATAGTAGTTGACAGGTTAAAGCCAAAGTGATATCTTAAAAGAGCTGCGCTCAAGAAAAGCAGCAGCCCACACAACTCCGGTGGCGAAAAAAACTCTTGACACCGGTTTGAAAAAGTGATAAACTAAAAAAGTCGCGTCAAGCGAGCGGGTCTTTGAAAACTGAACAGTGGTGAAGAAAGAGCCAGACGCGAAGTGTAGGACCCTGAAAGAGAAGCAGGGACCAAACCTCGTGAAGAAA
>NZ_MDDC01000045.1 GCF_001875325.1 Neomoorella thermoacetica | reverse complement strand
AGACCCGCGGTAAAATGTCAAGACCCTAAATTGGAAATTTTATTGTCTTAAAATGTAAAAAGGCAAGAAGAAACCAAGTCGGTAAGTTAAAACAGTAATTACCAACTTAAGCAGTAAAAGTAAGTTTAAGTTGAAAAGAGAGATTTAGCCTAGCCTCCTTTGCTTATAAATTTGGCCCTCACTCAGCAGCGTGAAGACCATGCGCACGAGCTTGCGGGCAGTCAGGACCAGGGCGCGCTTATGGTGATGATGCTTGGCTTCGGTAAATTTCTTACGGTAGAACGCGGCGTATTCCGGCTCCCGCACCCGGACGGAATTAGCCGCTTCAATGAGGTAGTACCGTAAGTAATAATTACCGGACCTGGTGAGGGGGATATCCTCGGCAGTAAACTTGCTGGACTGATGCTGCCGCCAGGTCAGGCCCGCGAATTTAGCAAGGGCATTGTGGTTCTTAAACCTGGAGATGTCGCCTATTTCCGCCACTATACCGGCAGAGTAAACTGGCCCTATACCAGGAACAGTGTCTAACGTTTGGGGAATGGCTTTTAGTTCTTTAGCAATGACCTGGTCGATTTTCTTCTGCTGGCTTTCAAAGAAGCGGATGGTCTCCAGGGACATGGCCAGGGTAACATCAACAGCATCCCGCATTTTAGGGTTTAAACGGTAGGAATTGCGGGCCGCCTGTTTAATTACTTTGGCCATTTCCGGGACATCCTTCAAGCGATTATTGCCATGTTGCAGCATCAGGTCAGCCAGTTCTTCCACCGGCATATTAGCTATTTCATCAGGGGTGAGGTTGCCAACGACAGCCCGGGAGGCCTGCCCGAACAAATCGGAGAAGGGACACTCCTTCTGATAGGTAGAGAACTTAAGGAATATCAGATTGAGGGCTCTGTTCTTCTCCCTGGCGAGGTTACTGACCATATGATAGCGAAACCGGGTTAGCCGTTGCAAAGGAGCATAGGTCATATCAGGAGGGGGTGTTGGACGTACCCGTCCAAACCGCAAGCAATCAGCAATAACCCAAGCATCTACGGCATCGGTCTTAACTATATCCGTGTAGATATTTTTAAAACCATCAATTACCTTGGGATTAATTACCGCTATTTCAGCAGCAAAAGCCGCTAGTTCGGGAGCCTCATGCAGGGCCTGGGAAAGGTGCCACCAATACAGGTTAGTGGCCTCCATGCCAATCTTAACTTTATCAGCATCAATAAGCTCAGCTTCATTTACAATCCTTTCCACAAGCCTTTCAGCCCCGGGGAGGTCGTTGGAAACGTTGAAACCACAGACATCTTTACCGGTATCGTCGAGGATGCGAACCACATTTGTGTCGGACCCTATATCGATACCGACAAAAAGGGTTTTACCCATAGCAAAAACACCTCCTTTCCCGGGGAAATAACGAACCAAAATTGGGGTATCCCTGGGAACCTGACGTAACAGCAACCTTGCTGATGAGCACTAACCCTTAAGAGACTGGTGCGCAGCTCCTTGCTGAAGGGAGAACCTCTAAAGGGCGTGCGACCCGCGCGTAAGCGGTTGCCGCCAGGCCCGGGGAGCAGTCTTAATAAGCACTTTAGGAAGTGCAGGAGGTGTTGAACTGCCCCGCCATCGGTTCTACCGTGATTGTCCCAAAGGATACCTCAAAGGTCAAACACTTTTTATGACAAAATAAATGACCAACTGGAAATTTAACCGTTGGTCATATCATACAAGG
>NZ_MDDC01000043.1 GCF_001875325.1 Neomoorella thermoacetica | reverse complement strand
CCCATATTCCGCACCCTGTGAGGAACCCAAAAATAATTTTTATAGGGTGCAGAAAGAAATAAAAGTAGAGAGAATCTTCTAACCAGGAATTTCTAATTCAGTGTCGAATCATTCCTCTAAGAGAATTCTGGAGGAATGTTCGATGCCTGTAGCCATGGATAATATGCGCTTCTTCCGGGCCGGTCCCGCAGCCCTTATCGCCAGGTTATGTGACGTCCTGAAGATAGCAGAAATCATTGATGCCGTAGTCGAATGGGACCCGGTCCAGTGCCATCTTTCCCCGGGAAATCGGGTTAAGGCGCTGATCATTAATCTCCTGGTAGACCGGGAGGCCCTCTATCATGTGGAGCGCTTTTATGAGAACCAGGACCTGGAGGTTTTGTTTGGAGCTGAGCAACAACTCCGGCCTGAAGATTTTAACGATGATGCCCTGGGCCGGGCCCTGGATAAACTCTTCACCAGCGGCCAGCTGAAGAAGTTGTTCTCCAGCATTGCTTTAACTGCCGCCGCCACCCACAACGTGCCCATTGAAGGCATCCATGTGGATACCACCTCTATATCCGTGCAAGGAGCCTATGATGGCGAAGGAGATTTAGACATCACCTTCGGTTTTAGCAAAGATCATCGCCCCAACCTCAAACAATTTCTCATCGGCTTGACCGTAAATAGAGATGGGTTGCCCATTTTGGCTCAGAGCCTGGACGGCAATAGCAGTGATAAGTCCTGGTACCCCCAGGTTATCGAGGAATTAGTCCAAACCTTCAAGCCGGAAAAGCTTAAAGAGGTCATTTTCGTGGCTGACTGCGCCCTGGTAACTAAGGATAACCTGGCTCTTTTGGTTCAGGAGAAAGACAACAAACCAGCCCTCCAGTTCATCTCCCTGTTACCGGAGAACTTCGGCCTTAACAAGGAGATTAAGGCTGAGGCCTTCCGCACCGGCACCTGGCAGGAGATCGGGAAACTAAGCCCAAAGAAAGATGCTGCTTGCTATAAAAGCCAGAGCTTTGTCCGGGAAATAGACGGCCGCGATTACCGGTTAATCGTGGTCCACTCCACAACCCTGGATAAGCGCAAAGAGAATAGTCTCTTGAAAAAGTGGGCCAAGCAAAGAGAAGTTCTGGAAAAGGCCGCCAAAGATCTTTCCCGGCGTCCCTTCGCCTGTGAGGCCGACGCCAAAAAAGCCCTAGAACTCTTCTACCAAGAATACCGCCACCAACCTTTCATCCTAAAGGGCACAGTTGCCGAAGAAATAGCGAGCAGCTACGCCCGACCTGGGCGGCCCAAAAAAGGAGAGCAGCCATTAAACACAGTTGTCTACCATGCCCACATCCAGATAGAGGAAGACCAGGAAGCAATGGCCCATGAAAAAGACCTTGCTTCCACCTTTGTCCTCATTACCAACCTCATGGATACCAAAGCTTACCCCGACCGGGAGGTACTTAAGGAGTATAAGGAACAGAATGCTGTTGAGAGGCAGTTCCGTTTCTTAAAACAGCCAGTACTCCTGGGCCCCATCTTCCTTAAAAACAAGAACCGGGTAGAAGCTATGTCTTTTGTTTTCCAGCTAGCTCTTCTGGTGGCAGCTTACCTGGAGTATCGGGTCAGAAAAAGTCTGGAGCAAGAGGAGTCCTCCTTAATCCTGCCGGGGAAACGTAAGAGCACTAACCCTACAGCCAGGGCACTCCTGGAGATGTTTGATTATCTCCTGGTAGTTAAACAGGGTTCGGACCGGGCGTTAATCAACTATCAGGGGCCGGAGGTGATTAGAGCTCTTGAACTTGCCGGCTTCGGTAAGGAAATATATCTTTTTCCACCTCGCGGTGGCGGGTAGAAGTATTTTTTAGTGCCCCAAGAAAACGTTGGTAATTATATCCAAAGGTGCGGAATGTGGG
>NZ_MDDC01000042.1 GCF_001875325.1 Neomoorella thermoacetica | reverse complement strand
CCAGCCTGGGCCAGGGCCGCGAGTGGGAAACGCGAAAGGTACGCACCACCTGCACCTTCTGCGGCGTGGGCTGCAACCTGGAGGTCAGCGTCAAGGACGACCGGGTGGTGCGCGTCCGCGGTTACGATAATCCCCTGGTCAATAACGGCTGGCTGTGCATCAAGGGCCGCTTTGGCAACGACTTTGCCGATAGCCCGGAACGGGTACGGCGCCCCCTCATCCGGGTGGGCGAGCGGGGTGAGGGCCGTTTCCGGGAGGCCACCTGGGACGAGGCCCTTGAGTATACCGCCCGGCGCCTGCAGGAGATCAAGGAAGAGTACGGCAGCCGGGCCATCGCCGCATTGAGTTCGGCCCGGTGCACCAACGAAGACAACTACCTGATGCAGAAGTTCATGCGGGCGGTGATCGGCAGCAACAACGTCGACCACTGCGCCCGGACCTGACACGCCCCTACCGTGGCCGGTCTGGCCATTGCATTCGGTAGCGGCGCCATGACGAATTCCATCGCAGAAATCGAGCATAACGACGTCCTGCTCATTATCGGTTCCAATACCACCGAGGCCCATCCCATCATCGGCCAGAAAATGAAGCAGGCCGCCCGGCGAGGGGCCAGGCTCATCGTCGTTGACCCGCGCCGGATCGAGCTGGTGGAGCACGCCCACCTGTGGCTGCCCATCAGACCGGGGACCAACGTAGCTTTGATTAACGGCTTGATGTACGTCATCATCACGGAAGGCCTGGTAGATAAAAAATTTATCGAGGAACGGACGGAAGGTTTCGAGAGCCTTTGGGCCGTGGTCCAGAACTACCCGCCGGAGCGGGTGGCGGAGATAACCGGCGTGCCGGCGGAGAAGATCTACGCCGCGGCGCGGCTTTACGCAACTACCGAGAGGGCCGGGATATACTATACCCTGGGCATCACCGAGCATACCAGCGGCACCAACAACGTCATGAACCTGGCCAACCTGGCCATGATTACCGGGCATGTAGGCAGGGAGTACAGCGGCGTCAACCCCCTGCGCGGCCAGAACAACGTCCAGGGTGCCTGCGATATGGGCGCCCTGCCGGATGTATTCCCCGGTTACCAGAAAGTAGCCAACCCGGAGGTCCGGGAGCGTTTCGCCGCCGCCTGGAATTGCCAGCTGGACGGTACGCCGGGCCTGCGCATCCCGGAGATGATCGACCTGGCGGCCGAAGGCCATGTGCGGGCCATGTACATCATGGGCGAAGACCCGGCCCTGACGGACCCGGACATCACCCATGTGCGCAGGGCCCTGGCCAACCTGGAGTTCCTGGTGGTGCAGGACCTCTTTATCTCGGAGACGGCGAAGTTCGCCGACGTAGTCCTGCCCGGGGCTAGTTTCCTGGAGAAGGACGGCACCTTCACCAATACCGAGCGCCGGGTGCAGCGGGTGCGGCGGGCCCTTACCCCCAGGGGAGAGAGCAAGCCCGACTGGCAGATTATCTGCGAGCTGGCGACGAGGATGGGTTACCCCATGAACTATGCCTCGCCGGCGGAGGTTTTCGCCGAGATGGCCAGCTTGACGCCCAGTTACGCTGGTATGAGTTACGAGCGCCTGGAGGGTGACGGCCTGCAGTGGCCCTGCCCCACGCCGGAACATCCGGGGACAAAATTCCTTCACGCCGGCAGGTTCCCCCGGGGCAAGGGGTTGCTCCAGGGTATCGACTACCAGCCCCCGGCGGAGATGACCGACGAAGAATATCCCATCCTGCTAACCACAGGACGGATGCTCTACCACTACGGCATCACCACCCGCCGCTCGGCGGCCCTGGAGAGCTACCGGCCGGAAGAAATGGCCGAGATTAACCCGGAGCAGGCTGCTGCGCTGGGGGTCAAGACCGGGGATAAAGTGGCGGTGGTCTCCCGCCGCGGCCGGCTGGTTACAAAAGTCATAGTTACGGACCGGGTGCCGCCGGGGATCATGTTTATGACCTACCATTACAAAGAATCGCCGGTCAATATCCTGACCAACGCCGCTTTTGACCCTATCACTAAAACAGCGGAGTACAAGGTAGCCGCCGTGCGGTTGGAGCCGGCTGGTTGAGGATACCAGGAGGCACGCCCTGGCGATGATTGATAAAAAAGGGGGAACATCCACGTTGAT
>NZ_MDDC01000041.1 GCF_001875325.1 Neomoorella thermoacetica | reverse complement strand
CAGACTTCTCCTCTTTAAGAATTTCCAGCACAACCTTGGCTTTAAAATCTGTTGGATATTTTTTCCGTACGCTCATTTGACGCTTAGGACCCCCTGTTTTTGTGTCTAGATTTCTGGGTCCATTATACCCTGCCTTTTGAGTTAGTTAACATGCACCTCTGCCACCTATGGATGGCCCCCTTCAGGAAGGCAGTCCTGTCAAAGGAAGAGACCTCAACTTAAAATCCTGCCCACAGTTTATGGGAGTTCCCACTCGAAAGCACCAACGGGTGGAAATTACGTCAGCGCTTATATATCCGCATAGCCCTCAGTGTGCCTTTGTAGCCAATGCCAAGCAGTACTAATGATGGTAGCCAATTCGCTGTACTGAGGACGCCAGCCCAGTGCCTCTTTCATGCGGCGTGTGCTGGCCACCAGTACGGCCGGATCGCCGGGCCGACGAAACCCCTCGACGACAGGTATCTTCCGACCGGTAACCTGTTCGGCGGTCCGAATGATTTCCCGCACCGAATAACCCCGCTCGTTACCCAGATTGTATACTGACGATGGGTGCCCCGCTACCAGTGCCTGTAAGGCCAAGACGTGGGCCTTTGCCAGGTCTGTGACATGGATATAGTCGCGAAGACAGGTTCCGTCTGGCGTGGGGTAATCGGTTCCGTAAATGGTTACCTCTCGTCTTACTCCCAAAGCTGCCTGAAGGACCACAGGTATGAGATGGGTTTCTGGCCGGTGGTCTTCCCCTAGGTCTCCACTTGAATCTGCCCCAGCGGCATTAAAGTAGCGAAGACTTATGTACTTCAGGCGGTAGGCCGTAGCATACCAACGCAGCGCTTCTTCTACAACGAGCTTGGTGGCACCGTAAGGGTTGGTGGGCCTGCAAAGATGCTCCTCGTCAATCGGTACCGTTACCGGTTCACCGTAAACTGCAGCGCTCGATGAAAAAATAAAGTAGGGCACCTCCGCTGCCCGCATCGCTTCCAAAAGTATTATTCCTTTAACGACGTTATTTTGATAGTAACGAGCTGGGTCGGCAACCGACTCCCCCACTAAACTAAGTGCCGCAAAGTGCAGTACCGCTTGGATTTCTCGCGTCCGCAAGATTTCCTCCACCAGTTCCCGCTCACCAATGTCACCCCAGATAAACTCCGCTCCGGAGATTATCCGCGCTACGGCTTTGTGTCCACGGGAGAGATTATCCAGTACCGTAACCCGATAACCTACCTTTAACAGCTCCCGTACCGTATGACTACCGATGTAGCCTGCTCCACCAGTGACCAAGACGTGCATCTGTCATTCGCTCCTTTTTGCTTTATTTATGGTTTATGTTCGCTGGACCAAGCTGTAGAGCGGACGCAGAATCTTTTCCTTAAATATTACACCTGCCACTCGGGGTATTTGAAATGATTCGTCTTTGAGAAGTTTAAGAATTCCCGCAGGGGAATAAAGACTATGATGTTTACGGCGCAGGTATTTTTTCAGCTCTTTCCTGCGTTGGTTTGAAGAACTGAGCATGCTTTTTCCGTGTTTACGATACCGGAAAAGTTCTTCTGGAACATGAAATCCTCGCCAGCCTCTTTCTATAGCCGAAAGCCAGAAGTCCCAGTCTTCGTACCCAAAGAGCATATTCTCGTCAAATCCACCTACTTCCTCCCATACCCGTCTCCGGAATATGGCCGCATACGGGATATAATTATCTAATAAAAGGTGCAAGGCAGAATATGACAGATTGCTCCAATGCCTATTCTGGTTTCCGAAAACACGTGTAGTAGAGTAAACAAAACCTACATCAGGCTGTGTTTCTAGAACTTCCAAACAAGTTGAGCAGTACGAGGGAGATATGATGTCATCGGCGTCCAAACAGACTATATATGGATCCGAAGTTAGCCTAATACCTGTATTGCGGGCACTGGGTAAACCTCTATTAGATTGCCGGAAGACGTAAATTCCTCTTGTCCTGAGTTCATCTAATACTTTGAGGGTAGCAGGATCCGTAGAACCATCATCAACCACTATTAGCTCGGTCTCGATATCCTGGTCAAGTGCAGAGCGCACAGCTTCGTTAATGAAATTACCGTAGTTGAAACAAGGAATAATTATAGCCACTTTTAAAGTCAATTTCATCTCTCCTAATGGCGATCATCTAGGAGGTAAATTAGCTAGTTCCCCCTGAAAAAGTCCACTTTTTGCATCACATAGGGGAAAATGTTATTTCCGAACTATAGTTCGAGTAGAATTCTAACTGTTTGACCCATCATGTTAAACCATTGTTGCCAACCGGTGTAGATTATAGGCAAAGATTCCATAACCGACCCAGGTGGTGGTACCCTCATATCCCCTGGAAAGACTGCGGCGTAATCCATATTTGCGTTTTAGAAGACTAATAGTAGCCTCCCCTCCAGCGCGCCAGCGTTGGAGACGTTTGAACCAGCTTTGCGATTGATAGGCTTTGCGAGCTTTACTAATTTTACCTTTCCGGGGTAAGCTGACCTGCTTTACCCCAAGTTGATGGCAACCACTTTCGTTCCCTGAACCGCCGAAACCTCTATCGGCAGCGAGGGCACGGGGTGGATGGTTGAAAGTTTTAATATGATCCTCTACTGCGCCAAGGAGTAAGGTGTCATCCGCGGGGTTCCCCTGCAACACCTTATAGCCGGTAATTATCTTGTGTTCCACTTCCTGGAGCAACACCTTATAGCCGAACTCTACCGGGGCATTGGCCTTACCCTTTTTAATAGGCCGGGCTTCGGTATCAAAGATACTCAC
>NZ_MDDC01000040.1 GCF_001875325.1 Neomoorella thermoacetica | reverse complement strand
GTGAATATTGGCTTCCACTACCGTGGTATCTACCTGCAGCTTGCGTCCCCGGATAATCTTTTTCTCCCGGGCTTCCTGAACCAGGGCTTTATTGAGTTCTTCTACAACCCCCGGGCCACAGCGTTTAGTGAGTTTAATCAAAGTAGTAGCATGGGGTACCTTTTGGGTTAAGGGGATACGGCAGAAACGCCGCCACTTAATACTGTCATTTACCTCCTGGACTAAAACTTCATAACCCAGGCCATAACGGTACTTCAAGTACATCAGGCGCAGGTAGGTTTCCATAGGGATAGTTGGCCTACCCAGGCGCGCCTCAAACCGGCTGATGAATGGAGTCATAAACTTATCATCTTCCAGGAGTTCATCCACCCTGGCCAGTTCTGGATTGAGCTGGACCAGGTCAGATGGCAACAGGGCATCCCACAGGGTGAGCTGCGGATCTTTTAGCCTTAACATAAGATCACCCTGCAGGAAAAGGAGATGGTGTGGCGAATGTTATTCATAGGGAGTTCCTCCTTCTGGGTTTTCTTGTTTGCTCGTACTTACAAGATTCGATCCAGAGGATGGTAACTCCTTCTGTTTTGTATAATAATTATCCTGTTTCCTGAGAAACTAAGACTTTTTGCCCTGAGTTTTTCAGGGGGAACTAGCTAGACGATTCATTACCTGGCTTTTTCATATTCCATGTATTGATAACAATACCATGAATTACCGCCATTTTTGGTACTAAAGATTTCAAGTCTGGCCCCTCGAGGTTCATCTATGGAATTAGGCACTACTATCGCTGCCCAACCCAAGTTTGAACTGATGAACTCAAAGTCTTTTAGTATTCCCTGAATTATTCCTCCTTCGACATTGGGTATATGCTCATTGAACATATGCCAGGTCTTACCTTTATCATCCGTGCGGTAAATTCTTGGGTACAGTCGAGGTACTGGAGTTGCCGTACTGTAAAAAGCTGTTGTTTCATTAACGGCAACAAACTTTAATGGTAAACATTCCGCTGGGTTTACTTGAGTTCCGGGTGGAACCTTGCCGTTATCATAGAACTCATTTGTTATCATCCATGTATCCCCTTTGTCTGTCGTTCGCAAGGTAAGTTGTAATAGATCATGCTCTGTTACCTGCCCTGCAAAAAGCGCCCAACCTGTCGAAGGGGAAATAAAGTCCACATAGTTAGCCGTTTTCCCATTCTCAGCTATGTTTCTGAATATTGCTGAAGCACTCCATTGTTTCTTCCATTCATGCCCGCCGTCAACAGTGTGCCATAGGCTAATACTATCACAGGCCCAGCCTTCTAAGGAACTGACGAAGCTGAAAGAGCTAAAGGGTTGGTTTTTCAATGGCACCCAGCTTTCACCACCATCAGAAGTTGCGAGGAGGGACTTGCCAATTAAAGCGTAGCCCTCTTTAGTGTTCAAGAATTGGAGCTGGAATTTAGGATTAGTACCATCTATTTCCTGCTCCCATTGTTTTGTCCAACTCTTGCCACCGTCCGTAGTTATGAGGATCACTCCTCGCATCTGACTACCGGTTCCGGTTGTGCCCAATGCCCATCCTTGCTCCTCATTTACGTACTGCATCTCTTTGAATAAATAACCCAGGGAGCTAATTTTTACCCATGTAACCCCGGAATCTTTTGTTAGGAAGAGTGTGTTGGCAACTGTAGTATTATCTGAAGGGTTAACGCTGTTAATAGCAAGCCAACCAACATTTTCATTCAACATTCGTAGAACAGCATTTGCTGCTTCCGTACCTGGTGGTTCTTGAATTTGGACGGCTGGTAATTTTGCTGTCATCTGCTTAACAGCCGGGTTATAGTTGGTGCAGCCCACTAAGCTAAAAGCACTGAGTATAATCAAACCTAAAATGGCAATCTTGCATCTGCACATCTTACGCTCCTCCCATTGATTTATATATAAAGGTAATTTCATTGTTTTTATAACCATAATCAGTTATAAAGATCCTTTTCATAACCCCTCTTCTCCAGCGGGATCCAGGCCAGGCGAGAAGTGCCCCCGGAAGAAGCGGTCCTAGCTGCACGAGATATTCTGACATTCTAGAGTACAAGGAGCATCCGGGCGTGGTAATCCCCACCAGGGGTTTCTTATATTAAATCTTGAGCGGATGAGCTAGCTACACACAGCGAAATCATAGGCAGACATAAGGACGCTAGAATAGGTGAAGCGGGCACAGGGTGAAGTTTAACGCTCTATTTTCACGCCTATATTGAAAATCTGTTTCCAGAAGGTTTCCACAGAAACGGAAACCGTACCGGTGTCCAGGCTACGGGCGAACTCAACCAGTTCCCGCTTGATTTCCGCCTTTGAATTTTCTTCCGTCAGATTCAGCCTGCGCACCGCCTGCCGGATGTTGGCCTGGTACCCCCAGTCGTCGAGGAAGCGGGTGAGGAGGACTTTCTTCGCCCCTTCCTTTCCGGCCAGGAGAAGACCCTGTGCCAAGGTATAGCCGATGACGTTCCCGGCCGTATTCATCCCCGCATAGCTACAGAGCCGGAAGAGGAGGCCCTTTTCTTTAAGCGATTCCATGAGGGCGTTGTCGGCCCCGTTGGAGTATGCCACGTCTGCCAGGGCAACGGGAATACCTTTATCAGAAAACATCTCGACTTCCGAGGTCACGGCCGCGACACTTTGCGGGTTTTCTCTTCTGTTCTGGTATGCTGCCTCGCCTGTTACTCCATTCCGTGGGGTGTTTACAACGAGGGCCAGGTCAGCCGCGCCGGGGTCTTTCGTTTCTTCACAACCCACAGCCTTTATATGTGCGGAAATGTTCTCACCAATTGACCCGTTATAATGGACCCAGGATTTAAGACACAAAAATAGGGGGTCCTAAGATAAAAATGTCTGTTCGGAAAAGCTACTCACCAGAATTCAAAGCCAAAGTGGTGTTGGAAATTCTTAAAGAGGAAAAATCCA
>NZ_MDDC01000039.1 GCF_001875325.1 Neomoorella thermoacetica | reverse complement strand
CCTACGAAAGAAGGTCAAGCTAGTAAGGGCATACGGTGGATGCCTAGGCGCTAAGAGGCGAAGAAGGGCGTGGTAAGCTGCGAAAAGCCCCGGGGAGCCGCAAGCAGGCATAGATCCGGGGATACCCGAATGGGGCAACCCACCCGGAGTAATATCCGGGTACCCTGTACTGAACCCATAGGTACAGGGGGCGAACCGGGGGAACTGAAACATCTTAGTACCCCGAGGAAGAGAAAGCAAACGCGATTCCCCCAGTAGCGGCGAGCGAAGAGGGAAGAGCCCAAACCTTATGCATGTAGAAGGCTGCAACCGTTGTGCATAAGGGGTAGAGGGGCTTCCGAGAGCAGTTGCAGATGCTCTACGAAAACGAAGGCTGTAGGAGAACAGGACTGGAACGTCCGGCCATAGGGGGTAAGAGCCCCGTATCCGAAACGGCCGTAGTTTTCGGGAAGGACCCCAAGTACCACGGGACACGAGGAATCCCGTGGGAATCCGGGAGGACCACCTTCCAAGGCTAAATACTCCTTAGCGACCGATAGCGCACTAGTACCGTGAGGGAAAGGTGAAAAGCACCCCGGGAGGGGAGTGAAATAGAACCTGAAACCGTATGCCCACAAGCAGTCAGAGGGCGTTAAAGCCTGATGGCGTACTTTTTGTAGAACGGGCCGGCGAGTTACGTTAACGAGCGAGGTTAAGGGGAAGACCCGGAGCCGTAGCGAAAGCGAGTCTGAAGAGGGCGATAGTTCGTTGACGTAGACCCGAAACCGGGTGATCTACCCATGGGCAGGGTGAAGCGAGATTAAACTCTCGTGGAGGCCCGAACCGACCGACGTTGAAAAGTCGGCGGATGACCTGTGGGTAGGGGTGAAATGCCAATCGAACCCGGAGATAGCTGGTTCTCCCCGAAATAGCTTTAGGGCTAGCCTCAAGGAAAGACTAACGGAGGTAGAGCACTGATAAGGCTAGGGGCCTTACCAGGTTACCGAACCTTTTCAAACTCCGAATGCCGTTAAGTTAGTCCTTGGGAGTCAGACTGCGGGTGCAAAGATCCGTAGTCGAGAGGGAAACAGCCCAGACCAACAGCTAAGGTCCCAAAAGACGGGCTAAGTGGAGAAGGATGTAGAGTTGCATAAACAACCAGGATGTTGGCTTAGAAGCAGCCATCATTTAAAGAGTGCGTAATAGCTCACTGGTCGAGTGACTCTGCGCCGAAAATTCAACGGGGCTCAAGCCCGTTACCGAAGCTTTGGATCTCGTAAAGAGGTGGTAGGGGAGCGTTCTGCAGGCAGCGAAGCTGTACCGGAAGGAGCAGTGGAGCCTGCAGAAGAGAGAATGCCGGCATAAGTAAGCGAGAAGGCAGGTGAGAATCCTGCCCGCCGAAAACCTAAGGGTTCCTGGGGAAGGCTCGTCCACCCAGGGTAAGTCGGGACCTAAGCCGAGGCGAAGAGCGTAGGCGATGGGCAATCGGTTGAAATTCCGATACCACCAAAGAGTCGTTATTAGGATGGGGTGACGCAGGAGGGTAGGCACAGCGCACGATTGGAAGAGTGCGTCCAAGCCTGTAGGGTGTGAGGTAGGCAAATCCGCCTCACATGAACCTGAGAGGTGACGGGGAGCGAAATTTAGTAGCGAACTGGCTGAGCCCAAACTGCCAAGAAAAGCCTCTAACGAGACTCTAGGTGCCCGTACCGCAAACCGACACAGGTAGGTGGGGAGAGGATCCCAAGGCGCGCGAGCGAACCTTCGTTAAGGAACTCGGCAAAATGACCCCGTAACTTCGGGAGAAGGGGTACCCCGCCAGGGTGACAGTAGAGCATGCTGGAGCCCGAGGGGGTCGCAGAGAAGTGGCCCAAGCGACTGTTTACCAAAAACACAGGTGCCTGCTAAAGCGTAAGCTGAAGTATAGGTGCTGACGCCTGCCCGGTGCTGGAAGGTTAAGGGGAAGGGTTAGCGAAAGCGAAGCTCTGAACCGAAGCCCCAGTAAACGGCGGCCGTAACTATAACGGTCCTAAGGTAGCGAAATTCCTTGTCGGGTAAGTTCCGACCCGCACGAAAGGCGTAACGATTTGGGCGCTGTCTCAACGAAGGGCTCGGTGAAATTGTAGTACCCGTGAAGATGCGGGTTACCTGCGATAGGACAGAAAGACCCCGTGGAGCTTTACTGTAGCCTGACATTGGGTTTTGGTGTTTCATGTACAGGATAGGTGGGAGGCAGCGAACCACTGCCGCCAGGTAGTGGGGAGCCGACGGTGGGATACCACTCTTGAAGCACTGAAATTCTAACCCGAGTCCGTAAACCGGACTGGGGACCGTGTCAGGTGGGCAGTTTGACTGGGGCGGTCGCCTCCTAAAAGGTAACGGAGGCGTCCAAAGGTTCCCTCAGCGCGGTTAGAAATCGCGCGTAGAGTGCAAAGGCAGAAGGGAGCTTGACTGCGAGACCGACGGGTCGAGCAGGGACGAAAGTCGGGCTTAGTGATCCGGTGGTCCCGGGTGGAAGGGCCATCGCTCAACGGATAAAAGCTACCCCGGGGATAACAGGCTTATCCCGCCCAAGAGTCCACATCGACGGCGGGGTTTGGCACCTCGATGTCGGCTCATCGCATCCTGGGGCTGAAGTAGGTCCCAAGGGTTGGGCTGTTCGCCCATTAAAGCGGTACGTGAGCTGGGTTCAGAACGTCGTGAGACAGTTCGGTCCCTATCCATCGCAGGCGGAGGAAACTTGAGAGGAGCTGTCCCTAGTACGAGAGGACCGGGATGGACAGACCGCTGGTGTACCAGCTGTCCCGCCAGGGGCACCGCTGGGTAGCCAAGTCTGGACGGGATAAGCGCTGAAAGCATCTAAGCGCGAAGCCCACCTCAAGATGAGGTTTCCCATGGCAAAAGCCAGTAAGACCCCTGGAAGACGACCAGGTAGATAGGCCAGGAGTGTAAGGGGGGTAACCCCTTGAGCGGACTGGTACTAATCGGTCGAGGGCTTGACCATAAGTAGAAGGTAAACTATGACGACCTCGCTGGGTAGTTTTGAAAGAACAAAGAAGAAAACAGATTTCTGGTGGTAATAGCGGAGGGGAAACACCCGTTCCCATCCCGAACACGGCAGTTAAGCCCTCCAGCGCCGATGGTACTGGGGAGTATTCCCCGGGAGAGTAGGACACTGCCAGGAAATATTTTAAAAGAGAGCATGGAGTAAACCTCCATGCTCTCACCATACATTCCTCGGTAGCTCAATGGTAGAGCGCCCGGCTGTTAACCGGGTGGTTGCAGGTTCGAGCCCTGCCCGGGGAGCCACTGCCCTTACCCCCCCTGTCAATCTTACCTTGCCAGGGGGTGTTTGTTTGCCCCCTCATTCCGCCCCACTCTACCGGTTGCACTCTACTTTTCTTGCATATTGCTTTACTGGGTAGTGGGGCACCGATATTTTAAA
>NZ_MDDC01000038.1 GCF_001875325.1 Neomoorella thermoacetica | reverse complement strand
ATACCCTCCAGCAGCAAGGGGATCAAATTAAAGGGAAAATCCATGCCCTGGTCCAGACGTTAGAAGAAACTATCAGCCGCACGGAAAAGATTGTAACCCAAACGGCAGCCGTCCAGGAGGGGAATTTTCATCTTCCCGACCGGGTGGTGAGTATCTTTGACCCCGACGCCCGGCCCATCAAAAAGGGCAAAATTAATGCTCCGGTAGAGTTTGGCTACAAGGTGCTGTTACAGGAAGCGGAACACCAGATCATCACCGGCTATAAGGTGTTGCGGGGGAACCCCGCGGATGATACCTTACTCCTTGGCGCAGTTGAGGATCATACTGAGACTTTCAACCATCCACCCTGGGCTCTTGCTACCGATAGAGGTTTTGGGGGTTCAGGGAACGAAAGTGGTTGCCATCAACTTGGGGTAAAGCAGGTCAGCTTACCCCGGAAAGGTAAAATTAGTAAAGCTCGCAAAGCCTATCAATCGCAAAGCTGGTTCAAACGTCTCCAACGCTGGCGCGCTGGAGGGGAGGCTACTATTAGTCTTCTGAAGCGCAAATATGGATTACGCCGTAGCCTTTCCAGGGGATATGAGGGTACCACCACCTGGGTCGGTTATGGAATTTTGGCCTATAATTTACACCGGTTGGCAACAATGGTATAACATAATGGATGAAACAGTTAGAATTCTACTCGATCTACAGTCCGGAAATAACATTTTCCCCTATGTGATGCAAAAAGTGGACTTTTTCAGGGGGAGCTAAATAATTTTGTCCGATTGACGATATTAAAAGATGCGAGAACGGAAGTTATGAAAGATTTTTTTAGGGGGTGGTGAGTGACCAAAAGCAAAATGACACTTATCATTTAGAGCATTTTTTGTCGTGGATCCAGAAGTTATTGCTGAACTAAAGTTTACGGCAGGGATGCCAAAACAAAATCAAGGAGGATGAAGCAGGTTGATTATCAATCATAATATTTTCGCCCTCAACGCTTATCGCAATTTAACGGTCACGAATAGTAACATGGCCAAAGCTATGGAAAAGCTATCTTCGGGCCTGCGGATCAACCGGGCTGCCGATGACGCTGCTGGTCTGGCCATCAGCGAAAAGATGCGCGGCCAGATCCGGGGCTTAAATCAGGCCGTACGCAATGCCCAGGATGGCATTTCCATGATCCAGACGGCTGAAGGCGCGTTAAACGAAACCCACGCCATTTTGCAGAGGATGCGGGAACTGGCGGATCAGGCGGCGAATGATACCTTAACTACTGCCGATCGTACCCAGATCCAGAAAGAGATTAATCAGCTCACCGAAGAAATCGACCGCATTGGCCGGACCACGGAATTTAACACCCAGGCTTTATTAGACGGAACCTTTACAGGCAAAAAGATCCAGATTGGGGCCAATCCCAATCAAGATCTTACGGTTGATATTGGCAGTATGAGGGCCGCAACAGTAAATACGGCAGCTGTCTCAGCAGGCGGCTTGAACGTGGCTAAAGTTAGTGGTGCTGTAAGAGTAAGTGGAGGAGAGATTGTCACTACAGGTGGTACCGTTGTAAATGCAGTTAAATTTGTTAATGCTAATGGAAATGTGGTTACCGGTTATGCAATCAGCGTAATGACCAACTCCGCTGCCAATGCGGCAATAAAAATTTTCCAAGATGCAATTGATAAGGTTTCAACCGAGCGCTCTAAGCTTGGCGCCATCCAGAACCGCCTGGAGCATACTATTGCCAATCTGAGCGTTGCTTCAGAAAACCTGACGGCAGCCGAATCCCGTATCAGGGATGTCGATATGGCCCAGGAAATGATGAACTTTACCAGGAGCCAGATCTTAAGCCAGGCAGGCACGGCTATGCTCGCCCAATCGAATCAGATCCCGGCGACGGTTTTGCAGTTACTCAGGTAAATATATTTCACCTCGGCCGGCCGGCAAATCCGGCCGGCCCTGCAATTTTAATGGTGGTGTAGATGATAGCAGGAGAAAATTCAACCTTTGAAATAATTAGGGCTAAAAACGGTTTGACCACCCTGAAATATCATGGCAACCGGGAAGTTTTTTTACATAGCGGTTTTGACCCGGAAATGGAAGGCAGGAGGTGGGCCGAAGGGGTAGACTGTCAACCAGATGATACAGTTATTGTTTTAGGTATAGGCCTGGGCTACCATATAAAGGCTTTGGCCAGGAGGTTGACTTCAGGCAAAATTATTGCCATCGAGCCCCATGAGGAACTAATCGCCAGTTGCAGTAACTACTGGGTATTTAAAGACCTTATTACCAAAAACAAAGTTATTATTTTGTCAAGCGAACAGCCCTCAAAGAATTTTTTGGCCGGACTTGTTGATCCCTTTCACCTTGAGAAGGTAAAAATCGCGGAATATCATCCCTTACGGTATTATTTCTCGAGGGAATTTATCGATATCCTCAGGGAAATTAATAACTCTTTATCTCATCTATTTGTTTCGGCTAATACCGTTCTGTACTTCTCTCGCACCTGGACCCAGAACTTTTTTGCTAATCTAGATAAAATCTTAACGGCTGTTCCGGCCAATTTATTCAAAGATGTTTTTCCGAACAGACCGGGGATTATTGTTTCGGCAGGTCCCTCACTAAATAAAAATATTCATTTATTAAAAAAAGCTAAAGGTAAAGCCGTAATCATCGTCGTTGGCACGGCCCTCAGGCCTGTAACGGCTATAGATGTAAAACCAGATATAGCTGTCTCCCTGGACGGAAGCGAGGCTAATTACCGTCATTTTCAGGAATTGAGCATTTCCGGTTTTCCTTTGTTATTTGACGCCATCATTTATCCCCAGATTTTAAGGGAGCATCAGGGACCCCTCATAGCCAGCGTTTTTTATGATACTTTCAGCCGCTGGCTGATTAACTCTGGCCTACAAGTCCCGGGACAAATTAGTATAGGCCCTTCCGTAGCCAATATGGCCTTTGATTTTGCCTTGAAATTAGGCCTGGATCCCATTATTTTTGTCGGCCAGGATCTGGCCTTTAGTGATGGTCACACCCATGCCAGGGGTACAGTTTACGAAAAGAATAAACCGACAGATGATAAAGCTAATCTTCTAGAGATAGATGGTTTTGACGGTGGGAAGGTACTGACCAGTCGTTCCCTGCATTCCATGCTACTATATCTGGAAACGCAAATTGCCCTGACGGCAAATGGTAGGAATATAATAAACGCTACGGAAGGGGGGGCTAAGATAGCTGGGACCAGAGCCATGACCCTGAACGAAGCCATTAATCTTTATTGCAAGGATAAATTTGATCCCGAAGAAAAAATACAGGCGATCTGTTCGTCTTATAATCCACCAGGATTGGATGCAATGGGAAAACTGGCGCAGAAGATAAAGGAAGAAATTGGCGGGTTGGAAAAAACCTCAAAGATAGCCAGAAGTGGTTTAAGATTGGCCAATAACTTGGAACTGTTACTGAGGGCCAAAGAGCCCCTACAGCATAAGATTAATAAACTACTAAAACGGCTGGACGCTGTTGATAAGGAGTTGAAAAATTTAAGCGCAGGATTATTGCCGGTGGATATGGCTTTCCAACCGGTATGGTTTTACTTAAATAAAGGGGCTTTCGACAAAGAGGCAGAAGATCAGCATACCGAGGGTATAAGACTCGCCAAAAAGATCCAGTTCTTATACCATGGTTTGATTGAAAGCATTAACATTGTAAAAGAATCCATGCTTCAGGCGGCGAAGAATATTGATAGGGGAAGTGAATAAATTGCTGTTATATATTGATGGTATCCAATGGGAAGGGGAGGGGGATCCCTTGAAAAGGATTATCGAGAGGGGCCGGGTTATAAGTAAGGTTAGCATTGACGGTAAAGAGTACAAAGGTCCTTTCGAAGAAGCTCTGAAAGTAACAGGAGCAGATGAAATTAGAATAGAGACTACTTCTCTGGCTCAATTGATGGCCGAAACCCGGGCTACAGTCGAGAACTATTTAGTTCCCCCTGAAAAAGTCCACTTTTTGCATCACATAGGGGAAAATGTTATTTCCGAACTATAGTTCGAGTAGAATTCTAACTGTTTGACCCATCATGTTAAACCATTGTTGCCAACCGGTGTAGATTATAGGCAAAGATTCCATAACCGACCCAGGTGGTGGTACCCTCATATCCCCTGGAAAGACTGCGGCGTAATCCATATTTGCGTTTTAGAAGACTAATAGTAGCCTCCCCTCCAGCGCGCCAGCGTTGGAGACGTTTGAACCAGCTTTGCGATTGATAGGCTTTGCGAGCTTTACTAATTTTACCTTTCCGGGGTAAGCTGACCTGCTTTACCCCAAGTTGATGGCAACCACTTTCGTTCCCTGAACCGCCGAAACCTCTATCGGCAGCGAGGGCACGGGGTGGATGGTTGAAAGTTTTAATATGATCCTCTACTGCGCCAAGGAGTAAGGTGTCATCCGCGGGGTTCCCCTGCAACACCTTATAGCCGGTAATTATCTTGTGTTCCACTTCCTGGAGCAACACCTTATAGCCGAACTCTACCGGGGCATTGGCCTTACCCTTTTTAATAGGCCGGGCTTCGGTATCAAAGATACTCAC
>NZ_MDDC01000037.1 GCF_001875325.1 Neomoorella thermoacetica | reverse complement strand
TACCGTTGGGAACAGGAAAACAGGCACTGCCATTCGGGTAGCGTTTACAGGCGGTGACTGGCAGGAAAATGAGGAGTACCGGCAATTGCGGGCCAGGGTGCTGGGAGGCCAGGCAACGCCGGCGGAGGGTGTATAATAGCAAAAAATAGTAGCAGGAGGGTAAGAAAATGCAAGTTACCGTAACCTGGGAAGGGGAAAAGATGCGCCTCAAGGGCGTGGGGGCTTCCGGCCAGCCGGTAGCCATGGATGCCGGTACGGAACAGGGTGGCCAGAACCAGGGGGCCAGGCCCTCCGAAGTCCTCCTCATGGGTATGGCCGGCTGTACGGCTCTGGATGTCCTGACTATCCTGCAGAAAAAGCGCCTCTCCCTGACTTCCTTTGCCATTGACGTCGAGGCCGACCGGGCGACAACTGAACCGAAGGTTTTCACCTCCGCTACCCTTATTTACCGCCTGGAGGGGCCTGACCTGCCCGAGAGCCAGGTTAAGCAGGCCATCGAGCTATCCCTGAGTAAATACTGTGGTATGGTCAATACCATGAAAAAGGCTATGCCCATCTCGTATTGCTATGAGATCAACGGTAGCCGCAGCGCCGTCGTACCCGTACCTTAAAAAGAAACCGCTGAGGGGTGTCATCCCCTACAGCGAGGCGGATAGACTACGACACTAACCGGCATTTCAACCGCATAACCCACAACTTTTACAAAAAGCTCCTCCCAGCCGGTGACCCGACGAGTAAGAGGGGGCAGGCTTGCCGCCTACGGCCGGACAGATGAGGGGCGTTACCTTACGGTGATCTTTCATCTCAAGGCTGGCGGCGTTGCCCGCGTCGTTACAGCAAGGGATATGAACGAATGGGAGCGCCGGTACTACTGGCAAAGGAGGCGGAACTAGATGGCGGCGGAACTCCCGGAGTTTAAAAACGAACGCGAAGAAGCCGAATTCTGGGACGTGCATAATACCCTTGACTACCTTGAAAGCGACGAGCCTGTAGAAATTGAGCTTGACCCTGACCTTGAGGCGAAAATCAGGGAACGGCAGAAAACAAAGCGCGTGACCCTGCGCTTGCGGGTATCCCAGATTGAAGCGGTGAAGGAGATAGCCAGGAGGAAGGACATCCCCTATCAAACACTCATCCGCTCCTGGATAGCCGAAGCCATCCGGAGAGAGCAGGGGCGGGCGTAAAGAAGGCAGGAGAGTGGAGAATTGATGCTTCATGAGATCCGTAGCACCTACCCTGTTGGGTGCCACCACCTGATCCAGGAGTTCGAGACCGGGGAGTACCTGGTAGTTGACATCCGTCCCTTCCTGAAGGGACCGGGATTCGAACCCCTAAAGGATCCAAACTTTTTCCGGCAAGTGAAAGCGGATCCTGAGACGAGAACAATGATCTGACCCAACGGAGCCGACCTTGACCCCGACGTGTTGTACGCAAGGAGCGTCCCGCTGAAGCTACCGGAGGAGGCAGGAGCGTAAGCAGTGAGGCATAGGGCTGAAGCCGTACAGCTTTATTTGGCTTTTCGCGGCGCCGCATGCGGGCCGCTTTTCATTTTTCCGTGGGAAGTAAAAAAAAGCATGGTAAAAGCGGCGACCAAGGGTTATACTGGTTTTGAGGTCAGTCAGAGACGTACTGCGAGGTGGTCTGAGTGACAGAGGTGATCCTCTGCGCATACCGGACGAAATACGGGAGGCCCTGGGGCCCCGCCGCGACCCGGTCAAGGAAATAATGAAGAGGCTCGCTGTCTCCCTCTACGCCGAGAGGAAGATATCCCTGGGCAAGGCGGTGGAGCTTTCGGGCACCAGCTACTCATCTTTCCTGGAAGCCCTTGCCGACTTCGGGGTTGACCTGGACTACGACGAGGAGGACCTGATGAGCGACTTAGAAGTCCTGGAGAGGTTGAGGTCCGGTGTCATCTTCCTTCCTACGGGAGCAGATTTTGGGCACAAGAGGCGCAAGGCAACACATCAGGCAATGTGACATAGATGACCCTTTAGAAAACCAGCAAGCGGCTTAAAAAAGGTTCATGCAGGGTGTTGATATTTCCAGGGAAACTCCTGGGAAGACGGGGGCAAAATTACCGGCAAGCGGCCGCACGGCTCCGGCAAGTTAAAAGCCGCCCTAACGACAAGGCCCGCCTCAACGGATAAGGCGGGCCTTGTCCCTAGATCTACGGTAGGAAAAAATCACTGCTCCAATTGTTTCTTCAGAGCGTTTATCTCTTCCGGGGCAAGCCACGTGGCTTTGATGATGGTTTCAATGTCAACGTTAAGCAGGAGCAGGTTCCGGGCCACTTCCCGTTTGCCTTCAAGTTCGCCTTCCAATTTTCCTTTCAGTTCGCCTTCTTTTAAACCCTTTAACAAAGCCTGCTGCTGCATCTCTTCCAGGGTTATTTCCAGGTTGTAAATCATCCGTTCCACCTCCCAGGGGTTGCTTGCGTCCAGGATTCGGTCAACCTTTTCCCTAAAATTTTCAGGCATTCTGGGCTTGACTACGTTCTTCAGCTAGGTCGTGAAATGGCGGAACTCGTCAGGCGTGAGCCGCCTTAAGACCCCCGCCAGTCTCTGCAGCCGTCCAACAAGCTCTTCCGGCCGCATTCTCCGGTCCAAAAGAAAAATGCTGGCGATTACATTGGCTGCTTTGATGAGTTCTTCGTCGCTGTAGCGGTTGACGTCAAACAGCAGGTAATGGAAGTCCAGGAGATGCCCGCTGAACTCCTGGTAACTGTCCAGCATTTCTTTGAAGGAGAGCGCCGCCGTCCAGGAGCCGGCCCCGTTGTAGAACACCGCCGGGACGATGGGCGGCAGGCGGAAATTTTTGCTCTCCCGCTCGTGCTGCGGGGTGTTGTTGTAGATCTCCCGCCAAATCTCGACCATATAGAGCAAAAGGCGGAAAGGTATCAGATAATCTACCGTTGACTGCAGCTTCAGCAGGACGTAAAAGATGACGTTTTTATCCCTGGTCTTGAGCCGGTAGACAACATCGGCTTCTTTCTCGCTGAAATCCTGGAGGACATAGGACTTGTTCACCAGGATGAGGTCGTCTGCGTCGATAGCCTCCACCCAGTCTTCCCTGATAAGGTCTTTAAGAGTTCCAGGAACACCCTTTTGTCGGCCAGGAGCTGCCTGTAACCCTTGTCGTAGGGGTGGTAGGGAGGCCGGGGCTGGCCTTCGTTTTCTAGCATTGGACCACCTTCTCCCCAATATCTCTATTATACCATAAATTTCTGAAGCAGGTGGTAGAAAGGTTCTAAGGAGCTGGGGGAGGGTGTTTAGAGTTTTTAAATCTTACTTTATGATCATATAGTCCATAAAGCGGAGTGTAAGCGGAGAGAAAGTGGAGAAAAACCCTTCCGGCTATTTAAGTCACATTTAACTCCCGCCCGGTGATGGCGGCATGACAATGGTGATTGGAAGTGGCTAAAGCCGCGGCCTTACTCGGACCAGCTTCCACCCTTGCCGGTTTCCTGCTGGACACCTTTCTGCGTTTATGGGGGCCAAATTCGGCCGGGAATTTACTTTATTTTTACATTATCTTAAATTTAATTTAATTGACGTTTAACTTGAACGCAACACTTTAATAGTAGAATAAACCTTGCTTGGTAAACAAGATAGGAGGGAGAAGGTGATAAACTGCAAGTGGCGTAAACCTCTGGGAATTGCCCTGCTGGTAGCAACCATGGCGAGTAGCCTGATGACAGGTTGCGGCCCGGGCAACCAAGCGAAAGGCACCGGCCAGGCGAAGCCAGGATGCAAAGTTACGACGATTGAGTACTGGCATGTTAATACGGAAAACTTTGGTGGACCGGCTATCCGAGAATTAATCCAGAAGTTTAATGAAAAACATCAGGATATAAAGGTGGTAGAAAAATTTCAGCCCGGTTCTTACGCTGGCCTGATGAAAAATTTGCAAGCTGCCATAGCGGCGGGTAACCCACCAGCAGTAGCTCAAATAGGATATAATTTTTTGGATTATGCGACCGCCAATTTTCCCCACCTGCCGGTAGAAGACGCTGTTAAAAAGGATCCCGGGGGGCAGGCTTTTTTAAATAACTTCTTACCTAGTTCCCCCTGAAAAACTCAGGGCTAAAAGATTTAGCATCTCAGAAAACCGACTAGATTTTTAGCAAAACAGAAGGAGTTACCATCCTCTGGATCGAATCTTGTAAGTACGAGAAAACAAGAAAACCCAGAAGGAGGAACTCCCTATGAATAACATTCGCCACACCACCTCCTTTTCCTGCCGGGTGATCTTATGTTAAGGCTAAAAGATCCGCAGCTCACCCTGTGGGATGCCCTGTTGCCATCTGACTTGGTCCAGCTCAATCCAGAACTGGCCAGGGTGGACGAACTCCTGGATGATGATAGGTTTATAGCTCCATTCATCAGCCGGTTTGAGGCGCGTCTTGGCAGGCCAACTATCCCTATGGAAACCTACCTGCGCCTGATGTACTTGAAGTACCGTTATGGCCTGGGTTATGAAGTTTTAGTCCAGGAGGTAAATGACAGTATTAAGTGGCGGCGTTTCTGCCGTATCCCCTTAACCCAAAAGGTACCCCATGCTACTACTTTGATTAAACTCACTAAACGCTGTGGCCCGGGGGTTGTAGAAGAACTCAATAAAGCCCTGGTTCAGGAAGCCCGGGAGAAAAAGATTATCCGGGGACGCAAGCTGCAGGTAGATACCACGGTAGTGGAAGCCAATATTCAC
>NZ_MDDC01000036.1 GCF_001875325.1 Neomoorella thermoacetica | reverse complement strand
ATACCCTCCAGCAGCAAGGGGATCAAATTAAAGGGAAAATCCATGCCCTGGTCCAGACGTTAGAAGAAACTATCAGCCGCACGGAAAAGATTGTAACCCAAACGGCAGCCGTCCAGGAGGGGAATTTTCATCTTCCCGACCGGGTGGTGAGTATCTTTGACCCCGACGCCCGGCCCATCAAAAAGGGCAAAATTAATGCTCCGGTAGAGTTTGGCTACAAGGTGCTGTTACAGGAAGCGGAACACCAGATCATCACCGGCTATAAGGTGTTGCGGGGGAACCCCGCGGATGATACCTTACTCCTTGGCGCAGTTGAGGATCATACTGAGACTTTCAACCATCCACCCTGGGCTCTTGCTACCGATAGAGGTTTTGGGGGTTCAGGGAACGAAAGTGGTTGCCATCAACTTGGGGTAAAGCAGGTCAGCTTACCCCGGAAAGGTAAAATTAGTAAAGCTCGCAAAGCCTATCAATCGCAAAGCTGGTTCAAACGTCTCCAACGCTGGCGCGCTGGAGGGGAGGCTACTATTAGTCTTCTGAAGCGCAAATATGGATTACGCCGTAGCCTTTCCAGGGGATATGAGGGTACCACCACCTGGGTCGGTTATGGAATTTTGGCCTATAATTTACACCGGTTGGCAACAATGGTATAACATAATGGATGAAACAGTTAGAATTCTACTCGATCTACAGTCCGGAAATAACATTTTCCCCTATGTGATGCAAAAAGTGGACTTTTTCAGGGGGAGCTAAGTAGTAAACTGTGCTGCGCGGATGTCTACTATTTTGCGCCTATTGCCCTGGGATGTTATATGGTAAAATAAAAAAAGGAGAATTATCCCTGATGCCCTCAATCGATCTCCCGATCAAACGTTTGGTCCAGCGAAGATCTGGTGATTGGGTAAGATTTCTGCAACGGTCATGCCGGGAAGAGTGGATCAGGCCCTTTAAAAGCGAATATACACCGAAAGCACAGTCAAAGCTAGATGAAGTATTTGCCGTGGAAGATCCCGAAGGTACTTACCTGGTTAATTTTGAGCCCATGGGCTATTACGACCCGGCTCTACCGGCCCGGATGATGCGCTACCACCAGCTCAGTGATTACTGGGGTAACTTAAAGACACTGGAATTTACCTACCTGGTAGTTCGGGTTTGGGAAGAGCCCAGGCAATCCGTGATAGAGCGGGGACTTATCGGTCTTTACCCCCTGCTTCCGTTAATGAAGGGAGAAAAAGGAGAAGAGGCCAGACAGGTTTTACAGCAGAGTATAACAGTAGTAAGCGAAATTGAGGATGAGGCTCTCCGGCAGGATCTTCTAGCGGTTATGGGTATCTTGGCCGGGGGTAAATACGCGGCAGAATTGGTTTATTCAATGATAAGGAGGGAAATGGTAATGCAGTCGCCAATTTACCAGGAATGGGTAAGGGAAGAGCGGGCAGAAGCGGAAACTAAAGGCCGGATGGAAGCCAAAAAAGAAACGATCCTTAAATATCTCTCCCGCAGATTTGGGGAACAACCGGCTGACCTGGAGGAAAAGGTGCAGAAAATAAGTGACCTCCAAATCCTGGACCGCATTTTGGATGAGCTGTTTACTGTCGGTACTATAGAAGAAGCGCGGGCAGTTATTTTAGGAAAAATCGCCGGGGGCCTCCAGTAAGTGCTTTTGAGCCCCCGAACAACTGCGCTGCCGGCTCCGGAGTACGCCTAAATTATCCCTGCGGTGCAGAACCTAATTCTAGTTGGAATCCATATATGATACGGGGGATATAAAGATGAATCCTTTGGAGCGAATTACAATTGATCCTTCGGTTTGTCACGGGAAGGCCTGCATCAAAGGAACCAGGATACCTGTAAGTGTTATTCTGGATAACCTTGCTGAAGGTATAAGCCAGGAAGAAATCCTGAAGAGTTATCCTTCTTTATCCTTGGAAGATATTAAGGCAGCAATAGCTTACGGTGCTATGCTGGCTAAAGAACGACATATTGCCCTGTGAATTAAGGGGAATAACGATGCTGAGATTTAAAATCGATGAAAATCTTCCCATTGAGATTGCTGATCTTCTCAGGGAAGCAGGTTATGAAGCTGAAACTGTCTGGTCAGAACAAATCCAGGGATTTTCTGATATTGAACTTTTAGGTATTTGCCGGAATGAAAAACGGGTTCTAGTTACCCTTGATATGGATTTTTCGGATATTCGCAGGTATAGACCTGAAGATTATCAAGGAATAATTTTACTTCGTATAGCGTCTCAAGGCAAACAGAGTGTTATAAATCTTTTCAAAAAAGTCATCCCCCACCTACGTTATCAGAATCTTATTGGATATTTATGGATAGTACAAAAAGATCGAATCAGGATTAGAGGACCTGAAAGATGAAAGGTCCAAATCCTGGACCGCATTCTGGATGAGCTGTTTACTGCCGGTACTATAGAAGAAGCGCGGGCAGTTATTGTAGGAAAGATCGCCGGGGGCCTCCAGTAAGTGCTTTTGAGCCCCCGAACAACTGCGCTGCCGGCTCCGGAGTATGCCTAACGGGCGATCAGCAGATATGCCCGTTAGGCATTGGGTTACGAGTTTTACATTGACGTTTTAAGAATATGGTTTCCGGAATACCATGATCAACGTGAGGGTTTCTGGGAGTCTGTCTTATACGGCATTTTAGATGGAGCCTGCAGTGCCCTGGATATCGAGCGCCAAGATGTCGATGGTACTTTATACCCCTATGCAGACAATCCTTATAGCCCTGCGCTGGTATTATTTGATGATGTGCCAGCGCAGGCCATGTCAAGCGGATTGCGGAAAAAGATAATCTGATACGAGCTCTGCACCGGACGTTGGCGATACTCTCAAATTGCGAATGCGGTGGCAGTCTGGCCAACACAAGTTGCTACGGTTGCCTGCGTAATTATACCAACCAGTATTGCCATGATAAACTGAACAGGGGCTATGTGATAGAATTTATACAGAAACTGTTAAGTATTTCTCCTTGAGGCGATGCTTTGCTTCTCTTTCCAGGCAGCCGGTTGCTGGCATTCGGTACTTCTGGAAGGGATGGCTCAGGCCGGCGGGCGTTCGATTTAAATTATACTTTATCGGCTTTATGTCAATTATACGGAGTGGGTACGGAGATGGTACGGCGATGGTCGCCGCTGTGTAGTTAAGTATAATTTGATTTCTTCGGGTGAACGGGGCTGAGATGCGACTATTGCCCCGAGATGTTGTATGGTAAAATAAAAAGAGGAGAATTATTCCTGATGCCCTCGAAGGATCTCCCGATCAAACGTTTGGTCCAAATTCCTGCAACGGTCATGGGGGAACTGTAACGAATGAACATCGATCACGACCGGCTTTTTAAGGAACTAATCGAGACCTTTTTTGCTGAATTCATGCAAGCCTTTTTCCCCCGGGCATATGAAGCCATTGATTTTACCCATGTAAGATTCCTGCAGCAGGAAGTCTTTACCGACGTCACTGTCGGCGAAAAACACGAGGTCGATATTCTGGTAGAGACCCGCCTTAAAGGCGAAGAAGGCCTGATCATGGTCCACATCGAGCCGCAAAGTTATGTCCAAAAAGAATTTAACGAGAGGATGTTTATCTACTTCAGTCGTCTTTACGAGCAGCACCGCTGCAAGATCCTGCCGATAGCCATTTTTACTTACGACCAGGTGCGGGACGAACCCGATACATTCACGACAGGATTTACTTTTCTGGACGTATTGCGCTTTCGTTTCTATAAACTGGAACTAAAAAAGCTACCGTGGCGGGAATATATTCACAGCAACAATCCGGTGGCAGCCGCGCTTCTGAGTAAAATGGGTTTTAAAGACGAAGAGAGGGTGCAGGTAAAGTTAGAATTTCTGCGCATGCTGACGAGGTTAAAACTGGACCCGGCGCGGATGGAGATGCTGGCCGGATTCTTCGAGAGCTACCTGAAGCTAAGCCAGGAGGAAGAAGAAAGACTCAACTGTGAACTGGGTAGAATTGATAAGAAGGAGGCTGAGACAATCGTGCAGATTACTACCAGTTGGCATGAAAGAGGCAGGATGGAAGGCTTGAAGGAAGGCCGGATGGAAGGCCTGAAGGAAGGCCGGATGGAAGCCAAAAAAGAAACGATTCTTAAATATCTCTCCCGCAGGTTTGGGGATCAGCCGGCTGACCTGGAGGAAAAGGTGCAGAAAATAAGCGACCTCCAAATCCTGGACCGCATTCTGGATGAGCTGTTTACTGCCGGTACTATAGAAGAAGCGCGGGCAGTTATTTTAGGAAAGATCGCCGGGAACCTCCAGTAGGTGCCTTTAGGTTTCCGAACAATCTGCGCTGCCGGCTCCGGGGTGGCCTCCTTTTTACCATATTACCTTAACTGCCTAACGGGTGATTTGGGGATCGGCGGTAAAGATGGACAGGTTTTCTATCCGGGCGTGGGTAGCAAGAAGCTGAAAGGCCTTGCATATCACGTAAATATGGGTTACACTTATTTACGTGGAGGTGTTTAAAATGGAATACCAAAATATTACTTTATCCCTACCAAAGCAGGTACTGCAAAAGGTTAAGCATTTAGCCATAGAGAGGCAAACCTCTGTGTCAGGCCTTTTGGCTCGAACCCTTGAGGAACTCGTCCGGCAAGAAGATAGCTACGCCAAGGCTCGCGAACGCCATACTGCTTTGTTAAGAAATGGTGTTTGCATTGGTACCGAGGGTAGAATTACCTGGCGGAGAGCAGATATCCATGAACGATAATTTAAGGCGCCAGTTCGTCGATACTAATGTACTCGTTTATGCTCATGATACCTCGGCGGGTATAAAACATGAGAAGGCCAGGGATCTTATATTAAGTTTGTGGGACTCCCGTCAGGGCTGTATTAGTATGCAGGTGCTGCAAGAGTTTTACGTGACGATAGTTCAAAAAGTAGCAAAACCGGTTGCGCCGGAAACGGCCGCAAGGATAATTGCCGATTTAGGCCAGTGGACGTTGCATGTGCCTGATGTCGAGGATGTTCTGGAAGCTATTGAAATCCAGCAGCGGAATGAATTATCATTTTGGGATTCGCTTATTATCTGCAGCGCCAAAAAGTTGGGCTGCGATGTTATCTGGACCGAAGACCTTAATACCGGCCAGCGTTACGAAGGGATAGTGGTTTTAAACCCGTTCCATCTGGACTGAGCAATCTGCTGATTTGCAAGAAAAATTGCAGCCCAGGATGCTTAAAGTCAGCGAGCGCACTATAAGGCGTTGGGTGCAAAAGGGGGATTTGCCGGCCTTGCGCTATGGACGACAACTGCGCATACCGGCGAGCGCTTTAGAAAAATTAGGACGCCCGGCAGCAGAAATATCTAACAAAAGGGATTGGCTGGCAAAATGCCGGGCCGCGCGGGCAATGATGCCCCTGAGAGGCGATAGGGCGAAGATCTTGCAGCAGATCCGGTTAGATAAGGTAGTGGAGAAAAATGAATGAGTTGGAGGAAGACATTCTTTACAGGTTTCAAGGCTTTTTTAAGACAAGGAATATTGATCTTGCTTATCTTTTTGGTTCTAGAGCCCGTGGGAAAGCCAGCCCTTTAAGCGACTATGATTTTGCCATCCTGGCACCCGATATGGGAACGGAGGAGTATTATCGTCTTTTGCACGAGCTTTCTATCTTCATGGGTGGTGCCAAAGTGGATGTAGTTATGCTAAAATTTGCGCCGGTAGAATTGCAGTACAGGGTGATAAAAGAGGGTTTCCTCCTGTACCAGAAGGACGTTTATACCAGGGTCGAGTTTGAGGGCAATATCCTGAGTCGGTATTTTGATTTTTTACCTGTCTTACGCAAACAAAGGGAGGATGTTTTAAAGGAGGGTAAGAGTGAAAAGAGAATTCAGCGGTATCGAGAGGCGCTTGGAAAAACTCTCGGAGTGCTTAACGAAATTAGAGCCGCTCAAAACCAAATCATTCGATGACTTCGAGCAGGACCCCTATTTGCGGGATATTGTCGAGAGAAATCTGGAAGTAGCGGCCCAGTGTTGCATCGATATCGCTAACAGGGTAATATCCCTTGAGGACCTGGAAAAGCCCGAGGATTATTACAGCGCTTTTATTACTTTAGGCCAAGCAGGGATATTGCCGTTAAAGTTTGCGCGCAGTTTTGCCGGCATCGCTGGCTTTCGAAATATACTTGTCAGGCGACCAATGCTTTTAGGAGCGGAAACACCTAACTAGTTCCCCCTGAAAAACTCAGGGCTAAAAGATTTAGCATCTCAGAAAACCGACTAGATTTTTAGCAAAACAGAAGGAGTTACCATCCTCTGGATCGAATCTTGTAAGTACGAGAAAACAAGAAAACCCAGAAGGAGGAACTCCCTATGAATAACATTCGCCACACCACCTCCTTTTCCTGCCGGGTGATCTTATGTTAAGGCTAAAAGATCCGCAGCTCACCCTGTGGGATGCCCTGTTGCCATCTGACCTGGTCCAGCTCAATCCAGAACTGGCCAGGGTGGATGAACTCCTGGAAGATGATAAGTTTATGACTCCATTCATCAGCCGGTTTGAGGCGCGCCTGGGTAGGCCAACTATCCCTATGGAAACCTACCTGCGCCTGATGTACTTGAAGTACCGTTATGGCCTGGGTTATGAAGTTTTAGTCCAGGAGGTAAATGACAGTATTAAGTGGCGGCGTTTCTGCCGTATCCCCTTAACCCAAAAGGTACCCCATGCTACTACTTTGATTAAACTCACTAAACGCTGTGGCCCGGGGGTTGTAGAAGAACTCAATAAAGCCCTGGTTCAGGAAGCCCGGGAGAAAAAGATTATCCGGGGACGCAAGCTGCAGGTAGATACCACGGTAGTGGAAGCCAATATTCAC
>NZ_MDDC01000035.1 GCF_001875325.1 Neomoorella thermoacetica | reverse complement strand
AATTCTCTTAGAGGAATGATTCGACACTGAATTAGAAATTCCTGGTTAGAAGATTCTCTCTACTTTTATTTCTTTCTGCACCCTATAAAAATTATTTTTGGGTTCCTCACAGGGTGCGGAATATGGGTTATAATATTTTTACCGGAAGGTTAATCATTTATGAACACTCACCCCTTAGAATAAAAGGTGTCAGATATCTGTTGGGGGCGTGTGGCGGATGGAAACTGAAAAGGCCATCGCAGAGCTGAGTAACCGGCTCCGATGCGAGGAACAGCTGACTGAGGCTGCCCTGGAAAGCTGTTAACCCTGCTGGAGAGGGAGATAGGCGGCTTTTTTGAATAGCTGCCTGACCGACGGTCTGATCCTTCGATGCCGGGTGGGTGGTTTAAACGAGGTCAAGCACTGGGTGATGGTCCTACGGCAGCCATGCCCGGGTGCTGGCTCCAGAAAGCCTCCGGGAGGAGGTGGCGGCCGAAGTCCGGGAGATAGCCCGTCTGTACGGGGCAGATAAGACGGGTTAAAAAGCCCGGCGGCAAGGATTTAGCCGAATCAGGTGTTGCCTGAGGGTGGTGAGTTAACGTTTGATGGGAGAAGTCCAGGATAGATGATGGATGTTAGGTTGGCAACCTTTATTACGGTGGCTAAAACTAAAAACTTTACCAGGGCGGCCAGTATTTTAAATATGACCCAGCCAGCCATTTCCCAGCAGATCAAGTTCCTGGAGGAGTATTACCGGGTGCCCCTCTTCAATAAAAAGAAGAAAAACATGGAGCTGACTGAAGAGGGTAAGCTTTTGTTGAAATACGCCCTGGAGATGGACCGGCTCAGCCGGCGGGTGAAGGCGGAGCTGGAGAATCAATCCGGCATCATCAAGAAATATAATTTAGGGGTGACCCTGACCATCGGGGGGTACGTCCTGCCGGTGATCATCGGTCAATTTAAGAGTGCCCACCCCAACATTGAACTTACTTTGCAGGTGGAAAACACCGAGACCATCATCAAAAAATTGTATAGCGGGGAGATCGACCTGGGCATCATTGAGGGCCCATTTGACAGGGAAAAGGTTAATTATGTCAAGTTCAAGGATGATGAGCTGGTGCTGGCCGTGGCGAAACAGCACCCCTTTGCCAGGAAAAAGTGGGTCAGTATGGAGGAGGTTCTGCGGGACAGGTTGATCCTGCGGGAAAAGGGCTCCGGGACCAGGCAGGTCTTTGAGTACTATTTGCAGCAGGCCGGCTACGAGCTGGATGATTCCGCTATTTATATGGAGATCGGGGATATCACGGCCATCATCTCCCTGGTGGAACTAAACCTGGGGTGTACCATTATCTCCCGGGAGGTATTAAGACAATCCTTGAAAAACAGGACCATCCGGATTATCCCCATCAAAGGCTTCCGGTTCCTGAGGGAGTTTAATTTTATCTTTTTGAGTGAAGCCGACCAGGGTTTTATTGATGGTTTTATCCAGTTCTGCCGGGAGACTGCCATGTAGGGTTTCCCCCGGCCCGTAGTGAGCGGCCATCCGAAGCTGGAAGCGGTCTCAGGCCGCTTTTTTGCATAGGGGCGGTCCTGCCGGCCACCCGCCCTCCATAGGCTGCAGGAGGGCTATTTCTTGGCAACTGTTTCATAAAGGAGTTTTATAACTCCATAACAAAGCCTAATTAGATCACCCCGGCTTTCTGCATTAAGATATAAATGGAGGTAAATCCAGAGGTTCATCAGTTTCATATAAAGGAGAGGAGGGCCTGCATGGGTTACAGTTTAAGCTACGGGAGAATGAACGAGATCCTCAAGGAATTGCAGCAGAACTACCGGGTCTATGCCCCCCGGCGCTGGGCCGGGCGGGGGAGGTATTCCGATACCGATCTGATCCGCTACGGGGAGATCGCTGCAGTGGAAGAGGTGGTTCACGATGAGAAGTCCGATTTCTCCCCCAAGGAAATTATCTTTCCCATTACCCAGCCGCTGTTTTACTTTACCGAAGATGAGTACCGGGAAAGCAGGGTGGATGATCAAGGCCTTTTGATCTTTGCCCGTCCCTGTGACATCAACGGTATTCGCCGGCTGGATACCATGTTTCTGAAAAACGGAGACAGTGAGGATAGCTACTACCGGCGGCTGCGGGATAAGGCCAGGTTTGTGCTGATGGAGTGCGGAACGGGCTGGGATACCTGCTTCTGCGTTTCCATGGGCTCCAATCGTACCTCCGACTACAGCCTGGCGGTCAGGTTCCTGCCGGATCACCTCCTGGTGGAGGTCCGGGACGAAGCCTTTAAGAGGTATTTTAGCCAGGAAAGGGAGGTGGAATTCACCCCGGAATTTGTTACCTCCAACCCCAGAACGGTGAGGCTGCCGGAGATCGACAGCAGCGGACTGCTGAGGAAGGTCTATGACCTGGAGATGTGGAAGGAATATAACTCCAGGTGCCAAAGCTGCGGTGCCTGCACCGCCGCCTGTATCACCTGCAGCTGTTTCACCACTTCGGACCTGATCTATAATGAAAACGCCCGGGTCGGGGAGAGGCGCCGGGTCTGGGCCAGCTGCCTGCATGAGGACTTCACGGCCATGGCCGGCGGCCTCGGCTTCCGGGCTACCCCTGGGGAGCGGCTGCGCTTCCGAACCCTCCATAAAGTCTATGACTATAAGGCCAGGTTTAAGGAGGAGCAGATGTGTGTAGGGTGCGGGCGCTGTGATGACAGATGCCCTGAATTCATCTCCTTTGCGACCATCATCAACCGGCTGAGCGATGAAGTGGAACGACTGAAGAAAGAGGCGTCCCAGGAGGTGGCGGGCCAATGAGTACCAATATACTGCTGCCCAGGCCGCATCGAATCCTGGCAATCAACCAGGAGACCGAGCATGAGTACACCTTCCGGGTGGAGTCAGGGGCCGCGGCCAAGCACGGACAGTTTTATCAGCTCTCCCTACCGAAGATCGGCGAGGCGCCCATTTCGGTCAGCGCCATGGGGGACGGCTGGCTGGAGTTCACCATCAGGAAGGTGGGCAAGCTTACCAGTGAGGTCTTCAGGCTGCGGCCGGGTGATCGGCTGTTTATGCGAGGGCCCTACGGCAAGCCATTCCCAATTGATGACTTTAAACACGGGGATCTGGTAGTAATCGCCGGGGGTACCGGGGTGGCCCCGGTGCGCAGCACCTTAAGGTATTTCTATGAACACCCGGAGGAAATAAAGGAAGTTTATTTCCTGGCCGGCTTCCGGGATGAGGGGAGCATCCTCTTCCGGGCAGACCTGGAGCGGTTTAAGGCCAGGTTCCACACCATCTATACTCTGGACCGGGACCGGGTGGACGGTTTTGAGACCGGTCTGGTCACCCGGCACCTAGGAAGGATCCCCTTCAGCACCCTTACCCGCTATCACGTGATTATCGTGGGGCCCCCGGTGATGATGCACCACACCGCCCTGAAGTGTTTGGAGTACGGGGTGCCTGAGGAGAAGATCTGGGTCTCCTTCGAGCGGAGGATGTCCTGTGCTGTGGGCAAGTGCGGTCACTGTAAAATCAACGAAACCTATGTCTGCCTTGAGGGGCCGGTGTTCAACTATACCAAAGCTAAAGAGCTCTGGGATTGAGGGGGAGGGACATCTGTGAATCACGATCTCGATATTAAAAAGCTGCGCAACCACTGTTATCGCCAGTCCAAGGTCCCGGGGGAATTCATGCTGCAGATGCGTGCCCCCGGCGGGGTCATCGAGGCCCGGTACCTGTCCCTGGTGCAGCACATTGCCGATACCTGGGGGAACGGCCTGTTTCACCTGGGGATGCGCCAGACCCTATCCATTCCAGGGATCAAATACGAGGACATTCCGGCAGTCAACCGCTATATCAAACAATATATTCAGGAGATTGAGGTGGACCTCTGCGGGGTGGATATGGAGGTCACCGAGGAAGGCTACCCGGCCATCGGGGCGCGCAACATCATGGCCTGTATCGGCAACATCCACTGCATTAAGGCCAATATCAACACCACCGCCCTGGCCCGCAAGCTGGAAAGGGTCATCTACCCCAGCCCTTACCACATCAAGATCAGTGTAGCCGGCTGCCCCAACGACTGTGCCAAGGGCCATTTCAACGATTTCGGCATCATCGGACTGGCCAAAACCGAATACGACTACGACCGCTGCATCGGGTGCAAGAAGTGTATTGAGGCCTGTGCCAAACATGCCACCGGGGTTTTATCCATGGAAAACGGGAAAATCGTCAAAGATACCTGCTGCTGTGTCGGGTGTGGGGAGTGCGCCCTGGTTTGTCCCACCGGTGCCTGGACGCGGAACCCCACCAAATTTTACCGGGTCTTGATCGGCGGCAGGACCGGTAAACAGACCCCCCGCATGGGGAAGTTATTCCTGAACTGGGTCACCGAAGAGGTGGTGCTGAGGGTTATCAAGAACTGGGAGGACTTTTCCGCCGAGGTGCTGGAGCACAAACCGGTCTACCTGCACGGCGGGCACCTCATCGACCGGGCCGGCTACAACCGGTTCAAGGAGATGATCCTGAAGGGGGTGCAGCTCAACCCGGAGGCTATGGTGGCCCAGCGCATTCTATGGACCGAAACCGAATACAGGTCCAATTTCAATGTCAGGCCCGTCAATGGGGTCAGGGCTGAAGGCTGAGAGGCCTTCAGCCCCTTCTCTTATCTGCCGATTTTCACCTGCATCCGGTTGGTGAGGATGCAGCGCTTGAAACTGCTAAGATTACCATTCGCCGGTGGAAAAGAAACCGGGGGCGTTCGATGATACGTTGACCGCCCCTCCTATTATTAAAAGATAACTGTTAAATGCTAGCTTACACTACCACCGGATTGACGATCCGGTTCTTCTCGTCCACGAAGACCACCTTTGGCCGGTGGTTTCTCGCCTCCGCATCTGGCAGCTGGACGTAGGAGAGGATGATCAGGATGTCGCCGGGGTGGCCGAGCCTGGCGGCGGCGCCGTTCAGGCAGATCTTTCCGGAGCCCCGCTCCCCCTCGATAACGTAAGTCTCGAACCGCGCTCCGTTGTTGTTGTTGACCACCTGCACCCGCTCGAAGGGGAGGATGTCGGCGGCATCCATCAGGTCCCGGTCGATGGTGATGCTCCCCATGTAGTTCAAATCGGCTTCGGTCAGCACCGCCCGGTGGATCTTAGACTTCAGCATGGTGCGCAGCACGGTTCCACCTCCAGGTCGATGTTGTCGATCAGGCGGGTTTTCCCCACGTAAACCGCGGCGGCCAGAAGCACAGGCCCCTCCAGGACCCCCCAGTTCCGACAGGTCCCTCCCGCTGCAGACCTCCACATAGTCAACCCTGACACCGGGAGAATTGTTCAGAGCCTCCAGAATCCTCTCCCTTACTTTCCTGGGGTCGCGCTCTCCCCCTGTGATCAGTTCCCTGCCCGCTGCCAGGGCGCGGGGCAGGGCCAGGTCTAAGAGCTCCCGCGCCCTGTCCGACCGCCGGCCTCGTGGATAGCTCCAGATCGGATGGTCTTCCGGTAGTGATAAATCCAAGCGCCGCCAGCGTTTATCCGGCTCTTTAACCCATCTTACCCGTGGCATTTACGGCTGCCCCCTTTCCGTGCCCCTGACGTCGCCTTCGACCGCTCCCGGAAACTCCCCGACAAAAACACCGTCCAAACCGCTTCCCGACTATGACGTGAGGATTCGGAGATAGCCGGCGGCGTTGGCGAAAACGGGGTCGTTTACGAGGGCGGGGTTCGGCAGGGTGTGGGCCAGATGCTCGCCCAGGAGCAACGAGCCGCCCCCGGCCAAATACGTCACGCTTATCATATCTGCCGCGTCGCGCCAGGCCGACAACACATGCCTGGAGACGGTGGCGGCCACGTCTCGGACGGCGGCCTTGAAATCTGGCGTCAGGTCTATCTCTTTTCCACGGAAAGGCACCGGCTGCCCCTCGCGGGCGGCGTCGAGCGCGAAACGCTCCATGCGGGGCGGGAGCGGTCTGCCGGTCTTCGCCAGGTACGCCTGCGCCACCCTCTGCGCCACCAGGTGGCAGCCCGCCTCGACCGAGCCGGACGCGTCGACTACGGGGGTTTTCGTTTGGAGGTCTACCAGCAGGTAATCCGTAGTATACTGTCCCACGTCCACCACAGCCGCGAAGCCCCGGCCCTGCGGCAGGCCCTGGGCGAAGAAGACCCCGGCCCCCTGGGGGATTACTAAAACGCGGCGGAAACTGATATGTCGCTCCTCGCCGCCGTCCACGCTCACCCAGGCGGACAACTTTTCCAGCCGGACCCTCAACGCTTCTCTTTGAGCTTTGGTAGAAGGCTAACGGTAACCCTACGGCCAGATCAGCCTGCCCCGGAAAAAGCCCCGTTCCGCCCGCGCCCACCAGGGCGCAAGCGACCGTGTTGCGATTTAAGCCGGCGAAACCTCTCCTGCGCCGGATCGATAACGACGGAGGCGAAGCGCGATGAACGTACAGGCGTTGGAAAAGTCGCAGTCGACGAAGCGGCAGGCTGCGGTCGACATAGGGTACGGCTTTACTAAAGCCGTTTCTTCGACAGGGGCCAGGGCCTGTTTCCCCTCCCTGGCCGCGCCGGGAGGGCCTGACCTGGGCCTTAGCGGAGTCCTGGGCGGCAAAGCCCCGGGCCACGTGGTGAAAGTCCGCTATTCCCGCCGACCTGCACGACTTGCTTTTGATTGCCGCGGCGGCTCCGGCGGCTCCAGTGGCGGCTCCGGCGGTTCGGGCGGCGGTTCTGGCGGTTCCGGCGGTTCGTCCGGCGGTGGCAGCGGCCAGATCGAAACCCCGCCGCCCGTCGAAAACCTGCCGGAGAGCGTCTTTGTCGCCCGCTGGCCCGGCCACGTGCCTTTGGTGGCGCAAGCCAGCAAGGTAGGTTACGCGGCGACCGGGGAGAAGTTTAAGGTGGTCCCCATTGTCAAGACACAAAATGAAAAATTTTAAGCTTCGAACGGATGTTTAGATAAGGTTATATTTGGAAATGGATTAATTGAAATCACCCTTGTTAGTTACCAGTTATGGATATCAATTCCTGGGATACTTGGTAGTAAATTTGAGCCGGTGTACAGTAGCCCAGGGCTTGGTGAAGGCGTTGTTCGTTATAAAATTTGAGGTAGCTTTTAATGCCCTCACGGGCTTCCCTGGGAGTCTGGTATTCATGGAGGTAAACTTCTTCGTATTTCAGACTACGCCATAATCGCTCGGTAAAGATGTTGTCATGGGCTCGGCCCCTGCCATCCATGCTGATGGCTACACCGGCTGCCTGAAGGAGATTAATGTACTGAGGGCTCGTAAATTGGCTCCCCTGATCGC
>NZ_MDDC01000034.1 GCF_001875325.1 Neomoorella thermoacetica | reverse complement strand
GTGAGTATCTTTGATACCGAAGCCCGGCCTATTAAAAAGGGTAAGGCCAATGCCCCGGTAGAGTTCGGCTATAAGGTGTTGCTCCAGGAAGTGGAACACAAGATAATTACCGGCTATAAGGTGTTGCAGGGGAACCCCGCGGATGACACCTTACTCCTTGGCGCAGTAGAGGATCATATTAAAACTTTCAACCATCCACCCCGTGCCCTCGCTGCCGATAGAGGTTTCGGCGGTTCAGGGAACGAAAGTGGTTGCCATCAACTTGGGGTAAAGCAGGTCAGCTTACCCCGGAAAGGTAAAATTAGTAAAGCTCGCAAAGCCTATCAATCGCAAAGCTGGTTCAAACGTCTCCAACGCTGGCGCGCTGGAGGGGAGGCTACTATTAGTCTTCTAAAACGCAAATATGGATTACGCCGCAGTCTTTCCAGGGGATATGAGGGTACCACCACCTGGGTCGGTTATGGAATCTTTGCCTATAATCTACACCGGTTGGCAACAATGGTTTAACATGATGGGTCAAACAGTTAGAATTCTACTCGAACTATAGTTCGGAAATAACATTTTCCCCTATGTGATGCAAAAAGTGGACTTTTTCAGGGGGAACTACTTAAACAGTTTCACCCTTCTGGAAATCAAGTTCCGCTGACCGCATGGTGGAAGACTTCCTGCTCATAACAAGGTAATACAGCAGGGGCACCACGAAAATGGTCAGAGTGGTCGAGAGCAGGGTGCCGAAGTTCAGAGATATGGCCATCCCCTGGAAAATGGGGTCGAAAAGAATCACGAAATTCCCGACCATGCTGGCGGCAGCCGTCAGTAGTATATACTTGGCCCGGACGATGCTGCTTCGATAACCGCATCCTCCAGAGTTAGCCCTTCATCGATCCGCTGCCTGGCGAATTCTATCAGCAGGATGGAGTTGCGAACGATTATGCCGGCCAGGTCAATAAACGCGATCATGGAGGTAGCTCAATCCTTTGAAGCGCTATTTTTGATTATCCTCATGGAATTGTTCCTAGCTTCCTTACGGCCGACGTTGACCGCCTAGGGCGACGACCTGTTTCCTAACCAGTAAACCATTGAATTACCAAAACCATCAACTTCCTGGGCGCCCTGGACATCGTCCGCGGCTCCCACCCGGACTGTTCTTACCGGCCGGACCAGCCCCCCTGACTGCCTCGTATTCTCCTATAAACGGCATCTCGTCATCTAATGTGGTAGATCCTAGCCCGTTTCCCTGCATGTCTCCCTGTTGCAGGACTACCAGCATACACCAATTGATGCGGGAACTGCCGCCGGAAGTCACCAATGCTTACATACCGCTGGAGTTTGCCCCCGGCGAGGCAGCCCAGGTAGACTGAGGCGAAGCAACTGTCATCATCCTTCGAAGAGTTGCAAGCGAAGTTGGATAAAAAGTGCCGCTAGTACCAGGAGAAGATAAACACCTGCGTACCACGCGGCCCAAGTGAAAGAAGCCCTGGCTCGGGAAAAGGAGCATCTGACACCCCTTCTGGTACGAAAAATTCGATTACCCTTGACCAGGATGGCCCGAAGTTAATAGTTTGAGCCTCATTGTTATCGGCTATTTTTTAAAGTCAACCTTCAGTATAACCAGGTAGGCTCAGCCTGCTAGGTGGGCTGCCTTTTCCCCGTGACCGGAGCTGAAGGACAGGGCCCGTCTAGGACAGGCGGTAACACAGAGGCCGCATTTGATACAGTCATTGTCCATCATAGTTCCGTCCAACCGATACTCGTAAGGTTTCAGCTGCATGGGGCAGATCCGAGCGCAGGCTTCGCATTCGGTACAGACCCGGCTGATAGAAAGTGGTTCCTTCCCCTGGGCGAACCAGTGGCCCAACGTCCCCATTGGGCAGATATGACACCAAATCCGGGGATGAATAATCAACCCCAGAATAATTCCCACCAACGTGGTAACAGTAAGTATGCGCACCAGGGCCAGTCCCATGGCCGCCACATTTCCCTCGGCCAGGTACCACTGAACACCAATCATAGTAAAAATTAAGACCAACATGACCACCCGCACTAATCGACTGCGGAAAAAGACAGGGATAGTTTTTTCCCGGGACAGGGGCCGAATAAAAAGATCGAAAAAAGCCCCCCTAGGGCACATCCAGTCGCACCAGGCTCTCCCTCGGAAGACCGCCACCCCCACGGACCCGGCCATGCATCCGAGCAGCAAAAAGCCAAGCCAGGGGTAGAACCATCCAAGAATAGCCACCAAGGGCACTCCTACCCAGGTGATGCTTTGCTTTAGTTTGCGCTGTTTCTGCTTTTTCTTGAGCACTGTGATTCCTCCCTTTTTTGAATTCTCCACAGATCGATGGAAAAATTTTTATGTTTATTACAGATACCCCCTGGGGTATCTGTACATATAATTTTACCAACATCTATTCAGACTGTCAATACTTTAAACATTAAGGGCAGATTTGCTCTTGCGGAACAAAAGGATTTATAGTAAACTTTTATATACCCTACGGGGTAGGCCTTGGGATTATGGTTTGACCTTCTAGGAAAGGAGCGGGCTTCATGAAAAAGGCACCCGTTTACCGTCAGGAAGTGCAAGAGGAGTTGCTGGCCAGACTAAAGCGCATCGAAGGGCAGGTGCGGGGAGTGTCCAAGATGATTCAAGACCAGCGCGGCTGCGGCGAAGTGGTCATCCAGCTTGCGGCCATTAAAGCGGCCATCAATCAGGTGGCTATGACCACCCTAGCCTGCCACTTGGCCGATGAGATCATGGAGGGCCTAGGAGGAGGAAAAGAGCTGAAAGACATACTGCCTGACATCATGCAGGTATTTCGCAAGTTTACTTAACTGAGGCACGGTTAAAGTATTAAAGATACTCATCAGCCGGTCGGGAAGATCCATATTTTCTGAACGACTGCATTTGTGTTACAATCTTTCCCGTACGGGTGATACTTTCTCTTAACGTCTGAATTCCGAGTTTGAGTCCGGAGGCATATATAAGGTAAGCGTAAAATAACCCCCGCCTTGCATCTGAGGTGGGGGCAAAAACAAGCTTAATTATTCATCCGGCAAACAGGAGGTAGAGTTTCCGACCACGGCAGGAGTCGATCCAGGGCATCTTTATCCCGGGTATCCAGGTTGGGGAGTTGTTCAAAAAGATAAATGAGGTACTGGAAGGGGTTCAACCCGTTTTCCTTGGCTGTTTCTATGATGCTGTAGGTAATGGCGCTAGCTTTGGCACCCCGGGGGGTGTTGGCGAATAACCAGTTCTTACGGCCGATGACGAAAGGCTTGATGGAGCGTTCGCTGCGGTTATTATCGAGTTCCAGACGTAAGCGTAAAATAACCCCCGCCTTGCATCTGAGGTGGGGGCTAAAACTAACTTAATTATTAACCCGGCAAAGTTGAGGCAAAGAAGCAGACCACGGCAGAAGCTGATCCAGGGCATCTTTATCCCGGGTATCCAGATTGGGGAGTTGTTCAAAGAGGTAAATGAGGTACTGGAAGGGGTTCAACCCGTTTTCCTTGGCCGTTTCTATGATGCTGTAGGTAATGGCGCTGGCTTTGGCACCCCGCTGGGTATTGGCAAACAACCAGTTCTTGCGGCCGATGACGAAAGGCTTGATGGAGCGCTCGCTGCGGTTATTATCGAGTTCCAGACGCCCATCCTGTAAAAAGGCGGTGAGTTTATCCCACTGGCCCAGGCAGTAGTTAATCGCCTGCCCAAAGGAGCTTTTGGGCAGCACCTGGGCTTTCTGGCTTTTAAGCCACGCCAAAAAGGCGTCCAGCACTGGTTTGCTGCGCACCTGGCGGAGTTGATAGCGTTCCTCTGGTGTTTTATCTTTCAAGTCGCGTTCAATGGTAAAGAGCCGGTTACAGAACTCCAGCCCCTCCCGGGCTGCTACCGCTGCATTACGTTTATCTTCCGGCAGGGCCTTCAATGCTTCGTCGAACTTGCGCCGGGCATGGGCCCAGCAGCCGACCAGGGTGACATCCGGCAGTTCGTTGTAGCCGGCGTAGCCGTCGACGTGTAGATAACCCTTAAAACCTGCCAGGAATCGGCGGGGGTGTTTGCTGGCCCGGGTGGTCTGGTAGTCGTAAAGGACGATTGACGGTCCATCCCGCCCGGTACGGTAAAGCCAGAGGAATGACTTGGTGGCAGCTTCCCTTCCCGGTTCTCTCAGGACCTGTAAGGTCGTCTCGTCGGCATGGAGGATATCTCTTTTGAGCAGGTATTCATGGAGGCGGTCGTAAATATGCGTTAGCCAGGTGTTCGCCCCGTGCAGCACCCAGTTGGCCAGGGTCTGCCGGGAGAGTTCTATACCCAAACCTTTAAACTGCTGCTCCTGGCGGTAGAGAGGTAAGCCCTCCCCGTATTTCTGATGCATGACGTAGGCCAGGAGGGAAGGGGATACCGGGCTTCCCGGCAGTACAGGGGCCGGCATCAGCGCCGTGATAACGGGAGTACTTATCTCTTCCCGCTCGCAATGGCGGCAGGCATAGACGTAGCGCACATGTTTAACTACCTTTACCTGGGCCGGGATTATTTTTAGCTCCTGCCGCACTTCGGTGCTCATTTCGTGTAAAGGACCGCCGCAGGAAGGGCAAATCCGTTCTTCTTCCGGCAGGCGGTGCTCTACTACTTCTACCGGCAGATCTTCCAGGTTCATCTCCCGGCGGGTGCGCGTTTTATGGCGCTGGTAGGTAATGGTCTCTAAATCCGGTTCAGGCGCCTCCGGCCGGGCTGCTACTTCCGCCTCATTAAAAAGCATCAGTTGCTCTGGTAAAGCTTCAGTCCGTTCGCTGGAAACCCCAAACTGCCGCTTCTTGCTTAAACGGAGCTGCTCCATAAACCAGTTTAGCTTAGCAGTCAGTTCGGCGTTCTCCCGTTCCAGCTGGATACAACGTTCTCGCAGCTCTTCTATGGTCATGGCGGTGATAGATTGCGAATTAGTGCTCATGCATTAATGATTCGACGAAACGCGTCGAATTCCTCTAGAATCAACCACAAACAGAAAATATTTCTTTCTGGCGATTTCTATTACAAGATGGTACGCGTTTTTACCTCGGGATGGGCCTGGGGCTGTTTTATGGGGAGGCCGTCAAGCAGCCAGCGCAGTTCCCGGCGGGTGACGGTGATGGTTGAAGTAGTGGTATCTTTAGGCCATACGAATTTGCCCTTCTCCAGCCGGCGGTAATAAAGCCAGAACCCATTGTGCTCCCAGTGGAGGATCTTTAGTTTGTCCCTATTTCGGTTACAGAAAACGAAAAGGCAAGAAGAGAAGGGGTCCAGTTCGAACCCTTCCTTGACCAGTACCGCCAGCCCGTCGATGGACTTGCGTAAATCGGTGGCGCCGCAGGCGAGATAAACCCGGTCGATGCCAGCTTCGTTTAGCATAAAGCTACCAGCACCTTAACCACCTGAGAAAGCAAGACCGGGTCAAAACTGGGGCTGACCTCGATAATGGCAGGGCCTATCCTGACCAGCAAGGAGTTGCTAACATTAGATGTCTGCTCGCTTATTTCAACCGGCAGCCACCGGGTTGATTGGGCGGAAAGAACGCCATTCTGGTTTTTATATTTCCGCAGCCAGTACCATAACTGCCGGGGGCTAACGCCTTCATGAGTGGCGCACCATTCTTTAACGCTCTGCCCGCTATCCCGATATTCGGCTATCCGGCTTGCCCACAGTTCCTGCAGCTCGGCTTTGGTCATATAAATAATCTCCCTCCTTGGTATTCTTGAGACCTTCTATGTCAATAGGATAATTTAAATTTTTATTAGCAGCACAGATGTTCGTGAGCTTTAAAAGGCAAACTTTGCCTAATCCACTACTCAGAGTGGCCCAGTTTTTACCAGTAATCATAGAACTTTGACAACCGAAAATTAAACCTTATGCTGCCCGATTAAGATGCCTGGCGCGGGCGCTTATAAACGTGGCTTCGTCGTAGCAAGTACGGCTTCTCCACATGGCAAAGATAATTCGTACCCAGATATTTGCCAAAGCCCGCAAAGCTTCGTGGTGGGTTTTACCCTGGCTTCTTTTGAGATCATAATACTCCCGCGCCCAACAAACCTGCTTGATGCTCTGGAAAGCAAACAGATGCATTGCCCGGCGGAAAGGTTTTACGCATGATTTGCGCTGCCGGGCAAAACGATATTTGCCGCTCTGGAAGAGTACCGGGGAGGTGCCCGCTAAAGCCTGGACTACGGCCGCATTTTCGTAACGTTCCCGGTCGTCGCCCCACTCCGCCAGCAGTCTTGGCGCCAGCCTCCCTGCCGCCCCCGGCAGGCTAGCGAAGATCCTGCTGTCGGAGTGCAACTGAAAAAGGCGGGTAATCTCCTCATCATAAGCGGCTATCTGCTTCTTAACTAACTCCAGCTGACCCACCAGGGCGAGCAGCAGGCGGCACTTTGCCCGTACGACGGGAGCACTGGCCTGAAGCTGCGGCTCGTGAGCCTTCTGCCAGATAGAGACGGCCGTCTGGTTGGGCCGGGGATGTTTATGGGCTTTTAAAAAGGCGGCTATCTCTGGTACGGTAGCTTCCCTGACGAGATCGGGGGTGGGGTATAGCTTGAAAAACTCCAAAGCTACCGGTAGGGTTGGTTTAGAGAAGAACTCTAGAGCTGCCGGGTAATATTCCTTCAAGCAGGCAATGAGCTTATTGGTCAACCGGGTAGCTTCCTGGATAAGGCCGTCCTGGTCCCGGGTCAGCATCTTTAACTCGCTGATTAGTTCCGTATCCGGCTTTAGCCTCTTTAGCTGCGAAAGATCGGAGCGGCCGATATTGGCCAAAAGACGGGCATCGATGGGGTCGCTCTTCGCCCCTGAGGGCTTGCGCCGGTAATCCACAACCTTCGGGTTTAAGGGGTAAACCGGAAAGCCGGCTTCTAAAAGAAACTGCACCAGAAGGCCGTTTTTGGTTTCCACCAAGCAGGCGAAGTTTTCCGGTTCGGGGTCGAGGCTTAAAAGTTTTTGCTTCAACTGCTCCAGGCCTTCCCTTTTGTGGGGAACAGTGAAGTACTTAAGCTCTTGACCCTTTTCATCGAGCACAGCTACGTCATGATGGAGGTCAGCCCAGTCAATCCCCACAAAGTACACGTTCAGAACCTCCTTGGGAAGACTTTGCTGCAGACTGGCAGTGGGCCTTATCTAACGCGGTGCTCGAAGCACAACCCTTCTATGAACCGCAGTCTGCAAATTTGATCCGGGAAAGGTTGCTCTCAGTTTGGCAGTCAAATTGCTAGGAAGATTAATCCTTTTCCCGGAAACCTTTAACTATAATTTTTATCAATCTCGGGTATATTCCTGCTTTCTAAGTTGAGTTTAACAGATAAGGGAGATTATCCTACAAATCTTGCTTCGGTTCCAGGTGGGTTGTGTTTGACGCTTACGTTATTATCGAGTTCCAGACGCCCGTCTTGCAAGAAGGCTACGAGTTTATCCCACTGGCCCAGGCAGTTGGACTTCCCCCGGTAAATAGGACACCAACTTAAGCCACTTTTATGAGGTTCTCATAGTTTTTCTCGAATTCTTCCGGTGTCTCATACCCGAGAGCTGAATGTAACCTGAACCGGTTATAAAAAACC
>NZ_MDDC01000033.1 GCF_001875325.1 Neomoorella thermoacetica | reverse complement strand
AAACTTACTTTTACTGCTTAAGTTGGTAATTACTGTTTTAACTTACCGACTTGGTTTCTTCTTGCCTTTTTACATTTTAAGACAATAAAATTTCCAATTTAGGGTCTTGACATTTTACCGCGGGTCTTATTTATACCCTTTCTCCTCCTTCGGGTCTGAAAGTTTTTTTGCCCCGGTTCCTAATATATCCCCAGGAGATTAAAGCTCCACCCCACGTGCAGGAGCAACCGCCGGCATCGGTTGGGGAGAGGCCCGTTGAACTTGTTTTTCTCTCACATCATTAAAATTTTATCTAAATCCCCTCAACCACTATCTGTTCCGTATCAACAGGCGGTGCAGCCAGCTGCCGCTCGCCGTCGATAAAAAGCCGGTGCCAGAGTTCCAGGACCAGGAGGGCGAAGATTTGTCGTCCCCTTGCGGGGTGAGGACGGGTACCCTTAAGCAATCCTTCGACGACTTCCGGCCGGAAATACTCTCGCCGACGAAATTGCTGGGATTGTAAAACCGCCGCCGCAAAGGCGTGCAGTTCATTGTTGATCCAGGAAGTAATGGGAGCAGTGAAGCCAAGCTTCTGGCGCCGGATCACCCCGGGTGGCAAAATATCCGCCACCGCTTTTTTTAGGATATACTTAAGTACCTTGCCCCTAATCTTAAAGTTAGGCGGCAGGACAGCAGCATATTCTACCACCTGGTGATCGAGGAAGGGAACGCGTAGTTCGAGGGAGCAGGCCATGGTGAGCTTGTCGGCTTTCAGCAGGGTATCGTCGGCCAGCCAGTATTTGGTGTCAAAGTAAAGCATTTTTTCCAGGGGGGACAGGTAGTCGCCGGAGGGGAAATAGGCCCTCGCCCCTGCCTCCGGTTCAAGTCCCGTGATAACCTGTTTTAATCCCGGGCCGTAAAGGTTGGCCTTTTCACCTTCGTTAAAGGTCAGGCCCACGCCCCGATACCATGCCTCTACGGGCAAGGTTGCCCGCCGCAAGAAGTTTTTTCCCGGCAGGCCGGCCGGCCAGCGCGTTGCCAGGGAAGCCAGCAGGTTTTTTTTCAGGGGTAGCGGCAGCAGGTGCAATAAGGTTCGCTGCCAGGGCTGCAGGTAAACTTCATATCCGGCAAAGATTTCGTCGGCGCCTTCGCCCGAGAGGACGACTTTGACCCTTAAGGCCGCTTCCCGGCTGATAAAGTACAGGGGGATAATAGTGGGATCGCCCAGGGGTTCTTCTAGTTGCCAGATTATATCCGCCAGGGCGCCGGGAACATCCCCGGGAGAAACCTCTATCTCATGGTGTTCGGTGGCGTAGTACCTGGCCAGCCGGCGGGCTTCCGCGAGCTCCCAAAAGCCCTGGTGGGGCCGGTCGCCCCGGGTAAACCCCAGGCTAAAGGTCTGCAGCCGTGCCGATGATTCCCCGGCTGCCAGGGCCAGGAGGACGCTGCTGTCCAGGCCGCCACTTAGAAAGAGGCCTACCGGAGTTTCGGCCTGGAGGTGACTGCGCACTGTTTCCTGCAATAGTGCCAGCAAATAAGCCGCACTCGCATCTTCATTCATGGTCGATGTTGCCGGCAGGGGTAAATCCCAGTAGCGTTTCACCCTGACATTGCCCCGGCAATAGGTCAGGTAGTGCCCGGGCTGGAGTTTAACGATCCCCTTAAACAGGGTAAGGGGTGCCGGAACAAAGCGGAAGGTCAAGTAGCTATCAATCGCTTCGAGATTAACCTCCGCCTCAACGCCGGGTAAAGCAAGAAGGGGTTTGATCTCGGAGGCGAAGCATATTTTCCCCGGTAATACGGTATAATAAAGAGGTTTAATCCCCAAACGATCGCGCGCCAGCAGGAGCCGGCGCCTTTTTTGATCCCATAAGGCGAAGGCGAACATGCCCTTCAAAAGTCCGAGGCAGTCAAGACCCTTTTCTTCATACAGGTGGAGGACGACTTCGACATCGCTTCTACTCCGGAAGACGTGCCCCCGCGCCTGCAATTCCCGGCGTAGTTTATGGTGATTATAAATCTCCCCGTTACAGACGAGCCAGATGCTGCCGTCTTCGTTGCCTATGGGCTGGTGTCCGCCCTGGCGGTCGATAATACTCAGGCGCCGGAAGCAAAGGCCGATACCGGGTTGCCGGTAGAGGCCCTGGTCATCGGGACCGCGATGGGCCATGGCCCAGGCCATGGCCGTAAGTTGTCCCACTGGCGGGACCTCATCTGCCCCCGCGCAGGCGATGCCGCCGATACCGCACATAGCCCCTTCGTCCTTTCCTGAAAATTTCAAGGGACAGTATACAGCCCGGAGATTAAAAGGACATTAAAAGGCCAAAGTATGGGTATAGGCGGTGGCAAAACCGTATTTTTCATCTAGTTTTAATCTTATTGTGATACTATAAATAATTAGATGTAGATTTAAAGGGTCTCCCGCTTTAACCTGCTCCGGGAGTAGGTAAATCCAAAGAGGGGAGCGAAAGCCTGGTCATGGGGAGACCGGCTGCAAGCCTTTGGGTACCAGGCGGCGATATGCGGATCCTGGTCGTTGAGGACGAAATCACCCTGGCCAATACCCTGGCCCGTTGCCTGCGGGAGGAAGGATACGCCACCGACATTGCTTACGACGGCGAAGAGGGAGTCGCCTTCGCGGAGACTGTGGTCTATGATTTGATAATCTTAGACCTCATGCTGCCCCGGCTGGATGGTATGGAAGTTATCCGGCGCCTGCGGAATGAACGCATTGAGACCCCGGTCCTTATGCTGACGGCCCGGGATACGGTGGCCGACAAGGTCAGGGGACTGGATGCCGGCGCCGACGATTACCTCACTAAGCCCTTTGCCCTGGCTGAACTCCTGGCCCGCGTCCGGGCCCTGCTCCGGCGGGAAAGCGACAACAAGAGCACTGTCCTGCAGGTCGGGGACCTGGTGATGGACACGGTGTCCCGCCAGGTACGCCGGGGCGACCGGGAAATTAACCTTACCAATAAGGAATACGCCCTGCTGGAGTACTTAATGCGCAATCCCAACCGGGTCCTGACCCGTACCCAGATAGCCGAACACGTTTGGGATTATGACTTCAGCGGCATGTCCAATATAGTCGATGTCTATATCCGCTACCTGCGGCGCAAGATAGACGATAATTTTGAACCCAAGTTACTCTATACCATTCGTGGCAGCGGCTATTGCCTCCGGGAACCCGGCAAAAGCTAAGGCCAGAGGGGATGGGAGGCTTTAACTTGCGGCAGAAATTTTCCACCTGGCTCCGCGGTATTCCCCTGCGGTGGCGGCTGACGGCCTGGTATGTCTTTTTGCTGGCCTTGATCCTGGCCGGCTTCAGCGCTTTTATTTACTTTAACATGTCCCGGAGCCTGAAACAGGGCCTGGATTCTTTATTATTCTCCCAGGGGGAACAGGTTTTAAGCAGCCTGGACAACGAGAACGGCCTGCCACGCCTGGACCCAAATTTGCCCCTCCTGCCCGGTACTTACTTTGGCCTTTACGATGCCGGGGGTAAAGTCCTGGATACAAACATGCCGGCGGACCTGGCTGCCGGCTTCCAGGTGAAGGGCTTAACGGCCACCCGGCCCGCAACAGTAGAGATTAAGGGGGTCGAATGGCGGGTGCTCCTGGTCCCGGTAAGGGAAAAGGGCCAACAACCCTACTGGGTCCTGGTTGTACGCTCGGTCGAAGAGACCGAAAAACCCCTGGACCGCCTGCTGTTATTTATCCTTATTGCCATCCCCATGACCCTGCTGGTGGCGGCGGGAGGGGGTATTTTCCTGGCCCGGCGGGCGCTGCAGCCCATTGATAGAATTGCCGCCAAAGCCCGCCAAATCAGCGCTACTGACCTGAGCCGGCGCCTGGACCTGCCCCACGGTAACGACGAAGTGGGGCACCTGGTGGCCACCCTGGACGAGATGCTGGATCGCCTGGACCGGGCCTTTCAGCGCCAGCGGCAGTTTACTGCCGACGCCTCCCACGAATTTCGCACCCCCTTGGCCGTCATCCGCAGCCAGGCCGAAGCGGCCTTACAGCGGCAGCACTCGCCGGCAGAGTACCGCCAGGCCCTGGAAATAATCCGTGATCAGGCGGAATGGATGGGTAACCTGGTCGCCAAGTTATTGCTTTTGGCCCGGAGCGACGACAGGATGGAACAGATGGAGATGGAACCCCTGGATTTGGGCGAACTGGTGGAAGGCGTCACGGCCGAATTCCAGGGGATGGCGGCGGAAAAGGGCCTGAGGCTGGTAAAAAAAATTAAGGAAAAAGTGGTCGTTCGCGGTGATCAGACACGCTTGACCCAGCTCTTGGCTAATTTGGTGGATAATGCCATTAAATATACGCCGGAAGGGGAGGTGGTCGTCAACCTGGAACGGCGCGGCCGGCAGGCCCTGCTGCAGGTGCAGGATACGGGAGTAGGTATCCCGGCGGAACACCTGGCCCATATCTTTGAGCGATTCTACCGGGTCGATAAAGCCCGTTCCCGGGCGGAAGGGGGCTTTGGCCTGGGATTGGCTATCTGCGACTGGATAGCCCGCGCCCATAACGGCAGGATTGAAGTTGAAAGTGCGGCGGGGCGGGGAACAACCTTTAAAGTATGGTTGCCGGTTGAATGAAGGGTTACATTAAAAAGCTCTAATCTCTGTAATGACCTTATCGAGGCGGTGTATTTGTCCAGTATAAGCTTACCTCCGGATTTAGTTTGAAACAGGGGAGGGGGTTTTCATATATTATCATACTTTGTCAAGGAGGCATTAGCCATCTATGTAGGGCTACTTCGACAGCAGGGGGATTTCAGGCGAGAAGTCCATATCACTGGTATTTCTTGACTTGTCCGAACATAAACTATATAATAGAAGCAAATGCAAACCATTTGCAATAAGGGGGCGACAGACATAATGAAATGGGGACGGGGCTTCCGCCTGATGGTGCTGGTATTGCTGGTTTTCAGTATAGCCTGGCTGGCTTTCGGGTGTACAACCACAAAAATACCAGGAGAACAGGCTCTGGCGCCGCAGGCCAAGCCGGGGACCATCAAAATCTACACCTCTTTTTATCCCCTCTACGATTTTACAAAGAAAATCGCCGGTGATAAGGCCGAAGTAATAAATATGCAGCCGGTGGGGGTAGAACCCCATGATTTTGAACCCTCACCCCAGCAGGTGGCAAACCTTTATACGGGCCGGGTGTTTATTTTCCTGGGTGGGATGATAGACCCCTGGGCCGGGAAAATACAGGACCAGCTAAAGAAGGATGGGATCATCACCCTGGAAGCAGGCCAAGGCCTGATGGTAAATAACGACCCCCATATCTGGCTGGACCCGGTCCTGGCTACGGAGATCGCCCGGCGGATATGTACCACTCTGGTGACGGCCGACGGAGGCAATAAAGGGTACTATGAACAGAACCTGCACGACCTGGAACAAAAGCTGGCTGACCTGGATGGACAATACCGGCAAACCCTGACCGGCCTGCCCCGGAAAGAGATCGTCACCTCTCACGAAGCTTTTACTTACCTGGCCAAACGCTACGGCCTGGAGCAAATAACCATAAGCGGGCTTTCCCCCCAGGAAGAACCCTCGCCGCAGCAGATGGCCAGGCTTGTTACCCTGTGTCGCAGCAGGAGCATTAAATATATTTTCTTCGAGTCCATGGCCAGCCCGAAACTGGCGGAAACCCTGGCCCGGGAAACGGGAGCAGGAACCCTGGTTTTAAACCCTATCGAAGGTTTGACACCGGAAGAAGTAAAGGCCGGGGAAGACTACTTCACCATTATGGCCAGGAACCTGGCTAACCTGAAAAAAGCCCTGGAGTAGGTGCTGCATGGTTTAGGCAAGCGGCGCAGGAAACCCTATTTTCGGAGGTGGAAAGGGTAGGATGGCAGTCTGCGAAGGGGAACTGGCGGCGCCGGTTTCTATAGATATTCCGGCCTCGAGCGCTGAGATGGTGCGGCTTGAAGGTGTCTCTTTTGCCTACAACAGTTGCTATGTCCTGGAAAACGTAAACCTGGTGGTAACTGCCGGGGAGTTTCTGGCCCTCATCGGCGCTAACGGCTCCGCCAAAACTACTTTAATGAAGATCATGGTAGGACTCTTAAAACCCCGGGCTGGGAGAGTAGAGCTGCTGGGCCAGGACATCAGGAGTTTCCGGGCATGGCACCGTATCGGCTATATCTCCCAGAATGCCGGCCACATCAATACCTCCTTTCCCGCCACCGTGGCCGAAGTGGTGGCGTCGGGTTATTACCACGGTTGGCGGGGAATGTTCGCCGCCAGGGCCAGGCAAAGGGCCGTTCAAGGGGCTCTGGAACTGGTGGGGATCCCGGACCTGGCCGGTCGCCTGGTGGGTGAGCTTTCCGGCGGCCAGCGCCAGAAGGTATTCCTGGCCCGGGCCCTGGTGTCCCGCCCATCGGCCCTTTTTCTGGATGAGCCGACTACCGGTATTGACCCTTCCGCCCGGGAGGAGTTTTACCGGCTGCTGGAGCAATTAAACAGGCAAGAAGGCCTGACGATAATTATCATTACCCATGATTTCCAGGCCGCCCTGGCCCGGGCGCAAAAGATCGGCTGCGTACGCGACCGGAATGTTTATATCCACACCAATCTCAGCGAGGTAGACCAGGACCATCTTGCGGAGGTGCTGGGTTACCAGATAGGAGCGAGCCATGTCCGTCTTTAGTTTTGCTTTCATGCAGCGGGCCTTCCTGGCGGGCGTCATTACTGCCGTCCTGGCCGCGGCCATGGGTGTCTTCATTGTTTTAAGGCGCATGTCCGTGGTGGGGGACAGCCTGGCCCATGCCTCCCTGGCGGGGGTGGCGGCCGGTATGCTTTTGGGCTTTTATCCCTTCTACGGCGCCCTGATCTTTGTCGCTGGCGCCGCCCTGTTGATTGAGTTTATCCGCGGCGCTTTCCAAAGGTATGCTGAGGTCGCCCTGGCGGTGGTCATGTCCGGCGGCATGGCTCTGGCGGTAGTCATGATCAGCCTGGGGAAGGCTTTTAACGCCGACCTCTTTTCCTATTTATTTGGTAGCCTGGTGGCCGTATCCCCGACCGATGTGCGGGTTATCGCCACCGCCGGTATAGTGATTATCACCTCCCTGGCCCTGCTGCACCGTGAGCTTTTCGCCATTACCTTCGACGAAGAGGCGGCTTATCTCAGCGGGATACCGGTGCGCGCCGTCAATATCTATTTCACCCTGCTTACGGCCCTGACCGTGGCCCTGGCGGTGCGGGTGGTGGGTACGTTGCTGGTGGCAGCCCTGATGGTGATCCCGCCGGCGGTCAGCCTGCAGTTTGCCCGCAGTTTTAAGGCCACCTTCGTCATCGCTATCGGCGTAGCTTTAACCTCAGTCATCACAGGCCTTTATATCTCCTTCATTTTTGACCTGGCCCCCGGGGGTACCATCGTCCTCATCGCCGCCGCCATCCTGGTAGCCGTCATTCTCGTGAAAGGAGCAGTGCATAGTTGGATATAGAAGCACTATTAAAAGAAAAGGACCTCAAGGTTACCCCCCAGCGCAAGGCCATCCTGACCGTACTGGCCGCTAACCATACGGCTATGAACGTTCAGGAGTTATTCCAGGAAGTTATTAAAATCCTGCCGGGCATAAATTTTTCCACTATCTACCGCAACCTGGATACCATGCTGGCCCGGGGCCTTCTATGCCGCATCAGCCGGGAAACCGGCGGCGATTTATATGAAGTGCGGTGGGAGGAAGGCCACCACCACCATGTTATCTGTAAGGGCTGTGGGGCTTCTATCCCCGTCAAATTTTGTCCCTTGGAGGCCATGGCTGCAGAGTTGGCTGGAAAGAGCTTTCTCCCCACGGAGCATAGCTTCGAGGTTTACGGCCTTTGCGACCGCTGCCAGGAAAAAAAGGGTGAAAAGGAGCAGAGTACTTGACCCGGTGGATGCCACCGGCCTGAGATTGGAAATGTAATTGGTTGGTTGCCGGCTGCGCCAGAAGTCGGGTGACCATCTATCCGGAATTCAAGCTTTCTATTAGGTAGGCGGTGTCTTCCTTCTGTACCCGGCAGTAAAAAATTCCTTTCGGGTAGACTACGACGATGGGACACAGCTTGCAGAAGCCGAAACAACCGGCCCTAATTATCTTTACTTTTTCCTGCAGCCCGCGGGCCTCGACCT
>NZ_MDDC01000032.1 GCF_001875325.1 Neomoorella thermoacetica | reverse complement strand
GTGAGTATCTTTGATACCGAAGCCCGGCCTATTAAAAAGGGTAAGGCCAATGCCCCGGTAGAGTTCGGCTATAAGGTGTTGCTCCAGGAAGTGGAACACAAGATAATTACCGGCTATAAGGTGTTGCGGGGGAACCCCGCGGATGATACCTTACTCTTTGGCGCAGTTGAGGATCATACTGAGACTTTCAACCATCCACCCCATGCCCTCGCTGCCGATAGAGGTTTCGGCGGTTCAGGGAACGAAAATGGTTGCCATCAACTTGGGGTAAAGCAGGTCAGCTTACCCCGGAAAGGTAAAATCAGTAAAGCTCGCAAAGCCTATCAATCCCAAAGCTGGTTCAAACGTCTCCAACGCTGGCGTGCTGGAGGGGAGGCTACTATTAGTCTTCTGAAGCGCAAATATGGATTACGCCGTAGCCTTTCCAGGGGATATGAGGGTACCACCACCTGGGTCGGTTATGGAATTTTGGCCTATAATTTACACCGGTTGGCAACAATTGTATAACAAGATGGGTGAAACAGTTAGAAATCTACTCGGACTATAGTTCGGAAATAACATTTCCCCTATGTGATGCAAAAAGTGGACTTTTTCAGGGGGAACTAGCTAGTTGATCCTACAATGGACCGTGACTAGACTTCGTTGTCTGTCTATCAAGGGATAATCAGGAATCAAACTTATTACTAAGTCTGTAAGCCTGTTTGTCTGACTAAGTTCGCTATGTGGGATAATTTTTCCTGCTAGAACATAAAAGTATACTGTATACATAGTTGTCAAAGACTCGGTTAAAGACTACCGATACCCAGTCGTTGGCTAGCAATCTCGGCTTGACAACCCCTCCGGGTCTGCTGGATGTAGCATCTATCTGGGTGGTGGAGCCAGTTGGTTTTGGCAAGTGAAAAATGCATAGTTTGGCATTGAAAAAGTGCAGAAGGTATTGCCACCACGCCATGGTTACCCACCCCTCCTTCCAAGGTGGAGGAGAAGGCGGATAAAAGCTTTCTTCAGGCATCATATTCCATTGCTACTTTACCATCAGGTAGGGCAGTATGCATAGCCGATAGAGCGCGGCGGAGGCGATAGCTTTCCCCCTCAAAGGCCAGGATGTGAGCATGGTGGACCAGACGATCAATCAGCGCTGCCGTCAGGCGGTTATCCCCCAGAATGGTATTCCACTGGCCGAATTGCAGGTTGGAGGTAACGATAATGCTCTGCCTTTCGTAGGCCCTGGCCACGACGTTGAACAATAACTCCGCCCCGTCCCGGTGCAGGGGCATAAACCCGAGTTCGTCGATGATGATTAGGTCTACCTTTTCCAGGTCGGCCATCAGCTTCCCCAGCCCACCCTGACGGTGGCTATCAAGCAAGGTGTTTACCAGGTCCAGGCAGCGGTAAAAGCGAACCGCTTTTCCGGCCATACAGGCTTTGACCCCTAAGGCGGTGGCCAGGTGGGTTTTGCCGGTACCTACCGCTCCCAACGCCAGGACATTCTCGTGCCGCTCCAGGAAGGCCAGCGTACTGAGAGTAGTAATGGTGGTGGAGGCAGGCAGGGTAACCGGCGTCCAGTCAAAGTCCTCCAGGGTTTTATGAGCCAAAAATCCGGCCCGGTGAATGAGGCGGCGGATCTTGCTGGCCTGCCGGGCTTTGAGTTCGGCCTTAAAAAGAGCCGTCAGGTATTGTTCCCGGTCATGGTACTCCAGTTCCAGGTAAAGAGAGGGGACATGGGCCAGTTTCAGGGCTTTACATTGTTCCGGCAAGGTCTCCGGGACTATGACCATTGGCGTCACCTCCCGACACTCTGGTCTGGGGCAGGAGCTGGTCATAAACGTCAGTTACCGGATTATACCCCCGGACGCTGGCCGGGGTGTAGATCTCGTTTAAGGCCGGCAACTCGGTTTCCGGGTGGGCCAGGCGGTAAAGCTTATGGCGGATGAACCCGGAATCATCTCCTTTCCCGGGCGGTGTATCAGCAAGGGCTCTGGCAATAAGGTCCAGGCAGTAGCCTTCCTGCAAGAAGCTGTAAATGAGCTCAAGCCGGCGGCGGTATCCCTGGGGTTCACATCCTTCCAGGTAATCTTTGACCTCTTGGGGCAAAAAGCGGTACATGGTGGCGTGACGGGCGCCGCGGGGCTTACGGACAAAGATACTGAAGTACCCCTGCCAGTCAATGGGCTGGGTCTTCAGGGTGTAATGACGGGGAAATACAGCCAGGTGCTCGTTATGGCGGTTAAAAACTTCGGCCCGGTCCCACCAGAGCTTGATCAATACTGTTTCCCCCACGGCAGCGCTGGGGAGGGCGTAAACCTCGTCGCCGCAGTGAAACTGGCCGTATTTGTTAATGCGGGCCGTTGCCAGCCGTACCGGCTCAAAGGGTACGGCGGGCAGTGGCAGCAAGGCTTTTTTATCTTCCTCCCACAAAGCGGCGATGGGGCGCCCTTTCTCGTAGTGGCTACGCTGCATGTCCGTTATGGCCCGGCGATAAAGCTCTGCAGTGAGCTGCTCGTAGCTGGTAACCTCCGGATAGGGCAATAACCAGTTACGGTGACTGTACCCTACTTTGTTCTCTACGTTCCCTTTTTCATTACCCTTGCCGGCATTACAGAAGGCGGCTTCAAACCGGTAGTGGAGCATGAAGCGGCGAAAGGTTTCGGTGAGTTTCCTGTTCTGGCCTTTGCCTATACTTACCACCGCCGCTGCCAGGTTATCGAAGCAGATATACTGGGGGACGCCATTGATCCAGGTGAAAACCTGGATCAGGGCGTGGAGGAAACACTCCATATTCTCCCCGGGCACCGGGACGCAAAAACCGGCATTGCTATGGGGGAAGGAGAAGGCCAGGTACTTGATCTCCCGGATCTCCCCCTCCCAGATGACCTTAGTCGTCCCGAAGTCTACCTGGGCCTCGCCCGGCTGGTGTTCGAGCCGTAAATACTTTTCTTCCTTCTCTGCCTGTAATTCTCGCTTGCGGTTGGCCACATACTGGCGCACCGTCCGGTCCTTGCCGGGAAAGCCATATTCCTGGCAGAGCCGCCGGTAAATGACGGCTGCGGTTTGGCGGTCTTTACGATTAAATCATCGCCTGTAAGTTGATAGCGTTCCCATCCGGTTCTGGCCCGGTCAACGGCCTGCTGGATTTCAGCGAGCTCCTCTCGGATGCGGCCAGCCAGGGCAAGGTACTTCTTTTTCATAGCTCGACCCCTTCGTTTTCTATAGCCCTGCGTAAAGATTCGCGGCAGTCTTCCGGGTCAACTAGGTCAACTTTAAACTTTTCACTAAGACCCGTCACCGCCCCCACTGCGGCGTAGAACCGGTCGTCCGGGATGCCCCATGCCGCCAGATCAACATCGGACCAGCGCGAAAAGCGGGATCGATCAACCAAGGAGCCGAAGGCCACCACTTTTTGAGCACCATATCTCTCTTTTAAGATGGCCGCAGCTCGGGCAGCAACCTGCCAGGCTTCCCTATAAAGCTCGGTTAGGAAGGGGTCAGTTTTTGAATAATCGTCGGTAAAAGTCAAAGGGTATTTCTTAGCGTAATAAGCAGCCAGTTCGTCCGTTTGGGTACCCATATTTTAGTAGCCCTCCTGCTAAAACAGCTTTATATAGCCTCGTCCCTCATTCTCTTTCCCGCAATTCTAGTAATTTAAGTATACCACAAACTAATTATATTATGGAGTTATTTTCCACCGTTTGAACCAGTGAACTCATCAGCGGGAACCAGGAACTGTCCATTTTAAGCGAGTATATGAACCATAAGGAAACAGGGATCTACAAAGCAGCCGGCCGGGAAAGGTCTTCTTAGAAAACTGTATTGGATACGGCCGACCTTCCCCATGATATCCACTTCCACGCCCTACGCCACACTTTTACCATTTTTGGCTCATACCTCCTCTCCGGGAGCGGCGACACAAAAAAAGCCGGCAGTTCGTAACTGCCGGTCCTGCATACTGCAGGTGAACTAAATGTGAACCGTTTCCTGCTCCTTCCAGCAGGAAACAATTCATGACGCCTAAAACCCTTGGAACTGCTATGTTTTTGTGGTGGGCACGGCTGGTTTCGAACCAGCGACCTCTTGAATGTGAGTCAAGCGCTCTCCCACTGAGCTACGCGCCCGTAAAGATCCTTGGTGGACGTGAGGGGATTCGAACCCCTGGCCTCTAGAGTGCGATTCTAGCGCTCTCCCAACTGAGCTACACGCCCTTACAGGTGGTACACAGGTTATTATAGCTCCTGGCCGCCGGCGTGTCAAGCCGAACCGACGACCAGGCTTATGACAAGGACCGCCAGCACGAGTAAGGCGATAGACGCAAAGAGCCAGTCTCCCTCCAGGGCAAAGCCCAGGCCGGCGATAATCACCCGGGCCAGGGGTGTCAATAAGAGGACTAGCAGGCCCAGGTCGATCAAAGCCATAGGGTGAAAGTGTGGCACTAGTTTTAGCACCTGACCTGCCGGTAATACGTTAGCCTGGGCCAGACCAGGATTTAGCGCCAGGAGCACCATCCCCAGGAGCATCAAAACAACACTGGCAAGCACCCCTGCCAGCAGAACGCGGCTGACTACGTGGTCCAGGCTGTATTCCCTTTCCTTTTTCTTCTCAACATCTCCGGCTATTGCCACTCCCTTTGCCTCCTTAGCGAGCCTGGATACCGGCAGCGCTCAAAACCATTTGAACGGCCAGGAAAATAAGTACTACCGCCAGTAGTTTGGCCAGAAAATTACTATTGACCCTGCCGGCAAGGCGCGAACTGAGCATAGCCCCCAGGAAGACGCCGATGGCTGTAGGGGCAGCTACCAGGGGGTCAACAAAACCCCGGGTATAGTAAATATAGGCACTGGCTACGGCCGTCACTCCGATCATGAAGTTACTGGTTGCCGCCGCTGCCCGCATGGGCACCCCCATACCCAGGACCATCATAGGTACTTTAATTACCCCGCCTCCAATACCCAAAAGCCCGGAGATATTGCCGGCTATAAAAGAAATAAATAACCCCAGCGGCAGGCGCTTTACGTTGTAGCGCACTTCCCTTTTTAAGTTAGCGTCGTAATAGGTAGATCCCAGGCGCCCGGTATCCTCTACCTCTTCGCGGGGTTGGCCGCCCCTGACTTTCTTAAACATGGAATATGCCGTACCCACCAGGGCCACCGCAAAAATACTACTCAGTACCTGCCGGCTCAACAGAGTTGCCGTCAATCCTCCAAGGATTCCGCCGGTAGCCGTAGCCGTCTCCAGGGTCATCCCGAGGCGCAAATTGGTTAAACGGCTCTCCAGGTAAGTACTGGCAGAAGCGCTGGAGGTGGCTATAACAGCGACAATGCTGGCACCGATGGCCGTATGTATGGGTACATGAAATACCAGGGTCAGAAAGGGAACCAGCAAAACCCCGCCGCCGATGCCCACCATAGCCCCGAGGATACCGGTTAAAAAACCCATAATTAGAATCTCTATCGTCAGACTCCAGGCCATTCAACATTACCTCGCCTTTTTTCGCCATTTTATTATATTATTCTTCCCCCTGTTTTGTAAATGCCAATTACAGTCCCGGCTATATACAGGTTATCGTGATATAGGATGCTGCATCATAGCCGGTAATGCGGCTATTTTAACTATGGCCCGGGAGGCCTCACCCTCGCCCTGCTGGAAATGTCCAGGTTGAAATATTAATGTCTTCAAAATTATACCTCGGTGAACTACCCTCATTGTGCATAGTGGGTTCCTGCAAGTCGCTCTGCCTTGAGTGAGGGAGACATCATCATGGGGTATTCCCGGCTGCTATGCCTTGAGCTATTGTTATATTTTTACATTTTTTATCTATACAGGCAGGATTTGGCATATAACTGGCGAATATTTATCCCGGGAGGGAAGATAATGCAACGGCTCATAACCCTGCTGGCCATCTTTTTCTTGCTAATGTCCCCGGTTCCCCCAGCTTCGGGTACCGGTATTACCGACTCCCTGAAGCAGCGGCTCCTGGATAATGAGAACCAGGAAAACCGCCTCTTGCAAGAGATTATGCTCCTGGATGCCCGCCTGCAAAAAGCACAGCAGGAGGCTCAGGAGCTGGCGAACCGCCTGGCTGCCGCCCGGCAAGAACTCCAGGCAGCCCGTACCCGGCAAATCCAGGCCGAGGCTCATCTGGCAGCAGGGCGCCGGGACCTGGGCCGCAGTCTGCGGTTCTTCCAGGCTTATGGTACCTCCCCTTTTATCCTGGCGGCTTTTTTCAGCAATGACCTGCCCGATTTCATTATCCGCCTGGAACTATTAAAATACCTTGGTAACCACTTCCTGAATATCGTACGCGCCAACCTGGCCCTTTACCGCCAGGCCCGACAAGAGAGTTCCCTGGTAGCGGGCAAGGAACAAGAACTCCAGCAGGCGCAAGCAGCCCTCCTCGAGGCCAGGGAGCGACTGGCAGCCTTAAAACAGGAACGGGAAGCCGACCTGGATAACTTGCGCCGGCAGAAGACCGCCTGGTCCCAGGACCTGCTGGCCCTGGAAAAGGCCTGGTCGGGGGCCCTGCCGACACTGCAATACCTGTTGCAGCAACTCCCGGCTTTGCCCTGGAAAAACCTGAAACCCGACGCTATAAGCGTAGACCTTACCCGGTGCGTGGTCCGGGCTACCTTCAGCCAGCAGAATCTAAATGCTACCCTCCTGACACCGGCAGAACTCCCGGGAGTAAGCCTGGCCCTTTCCGGGGAAGGGCTAACCATCCCCGGCCCGGATTTTCAAATCCGGGGCAGCCTGCAGGTAGCCGGCCCCCACCAGCTTTTATTCACCCCCAGGGAGGTAAACTTTTCCGGCCTGGCTTTGAGCCCTGCCACCTGGAATGAACTTCTGCCCCGGGAAAAACTGATCATAGATTTGCCCCCGCCCGACTACGGCCTGCAGTTTAAAGAGATCAATTTTGCCCCGGGCCGGATAGTCCTGGTCCTTAAAAAATGAAATAAAGGAACCCGGCCTTTTTACAGAACCGGGTTCCTTTAATAATTATATATTTATGCCCCGCAGGGCTTCCCAAGCTAACGGTAATTCCGGGCGCGCATATTACTGTAGCAATCCCGGCAATAAACAGGACGGTCGCCCCGGGGTTCAAAGGGTACCTCCGTCAGGGAACCGCACTGGCTGCAGATGGCTTTATACATCTGCCGCGGTCCGGAATAAAAATCGTTACGCCGCTGGCCGCCACCCGCACGCTGTTTCCTGGCCGCCCGGCAGGCAGGACAACGGGAGGGCTCGTTGGTGAAGCCTTTTTCGGCAAAAAACTCCTGCTGGCCGGCAGTGAAAACAAATTCCGCCCCGCATTCCTTGCACGTCAAAGTTTTGTCCTGATAGATCATCATACTCTCCCCAAAGGATATTCTCCCTAAAGTATCCAGGCCAGGTACCGTACTGACTAGGGCTATCCCGGGGGAGATAGTTTCAGTAGCCGGCCAAGCCAAGTCTTTAGAGGCTCTATTAGTATACCGCATCGGCACAATTTCTGCAACTATTTCCTATATGAAGTATTAAAAATTGGGAATATAGTCTGTCGTAGCGGCATCCAGTTCCTGGCAAAAGCCGTTCTCCAGACCCAGGGCATCGAAATATTCCAGGACGCTTTCGTATTCAACAGCAGTCAGGTGGCGATTGATTTCGGGATAGCGTCGCGCTTGCCATACGGGTACATACTGGGCCATGATACTCAGGTAAGTCTCCCGGGGCAGGTTGGCCTTCACCCACTCCAATACCCGGCAGGCGGCCTCTGCCTGTCCGGGCAAGACCAGGTGCCGGATCAGGAGGCCCCGGCAGGCCAGTCCGGCTGCATCAAAGGTTAAAGTCCCCACCTGGCGCTGCATCTCCAGGATGGCTGCCGTGGCCACAGGGAAGTAATTCGGGGCCTGGCTGTAACGCCGGGCCGGCTCATCATCGATATATTTGAGGTCGGGCAGGTAGATATCCACCAGCCCCGCCAGGGAACGCAGGGACTCCAGGTTCTCATAAGCATTACAATTATAAACCACCGGTATCTCCAGGCCGCGCTTCTTGGCCTCCCTTAGGGCCAGGACGATCAGGGGAGTATAGGGAGTCGCCGAAACCAGGTTGATATTATGGGCTCCCTGCGCCTGGAGATCCAGGAAAAGAGCCGTCAGGTCTTCGATTCCCATCTCCCTACCCCGGCCCTGCCAGCTGATGCGGTAGTTCTGGCAAAAGGCGCAGCGCAGGTTGCAGTATGAAAAGAATACTGCCCCCGAACCCCGGCTGCCGCTTAGGCAGGGCTCTTCCCAGTGGTGCAGGGTTGCCAGGGCCACCCGGGGCCGGACGCCAGCCCGGCAAAAACCCCTCTCCCCGGCCAGGCGATTGACCCCGCAGGCCCTGGGGCAGAGCCGGCAGCTGGCCAGGGTAGCAAGAAGCCCTTCGCCCGCCACCCCCGGGCTGTTATTTCGCCCCTTCTCGCGTTCCGTGCGGCTATCCAATTCCCCCACCCCAGCTATACTTTCCTGGCAATGGACTTCCCCCGGTAAATAGGACACCAACTTAAGCCACTTTTATGAGGTTCTCATAGTTTTTCTCGAATTCTTCCGGTGTCTCATACCCGAGAGCTGAATGTAACCTGAACCGGTTATAAAAAACC
>NZ_MDDC01000031.1 GCF_001875325.1 Neomoorella thermoacetica | reverse complement strand
GTGAATATTGGCTTCCACTACCGTGGTATCTACCTGCAGCTTGCGTCCCCGGATAATCTTTTTCTCCCGGGCTTCCTGAACCAGGGCTTTATTGAGTTCTTCTACAACCCCCGGGCCACAGCGTTTAGTGAGTTTAATCAAAGTAGTAGCATGGGGTACCTTTTGGGTTAAGGGGATACGGCAGAAACGCCGCCACTTAATACTGTCATTTACCTCCTGGACTAAAACTTCATAACCCAGGCCATAACGGTACTTCAAGTACATCAGGCGCAGGTAGGTTTCCATAGGGATAGTTGGCCTACCCAGGCGCGCCTCAAACCGGCTGATGAATGGAGTCATAAACTTATCATCTTCCAGGAGTTCATCCACCCTGGCCAGTTCTGGATTGAGCTGGACCAGGTCAGATGGCAACAGGGCATCCCACAGGGTGAGCTGCGGATCTTTTAGCCTTAACATAAGATCACCCGGCAGGAAAAGGAGGTGGTGTGGCGAATGTTATTCATAGGGAGTTCCTCCTTCTGGGTTTTCTTGTTTTCTCGTACTTACAAGATTCGATCCAGAGGATGGTAACTCCTTCTGTTTTGCTAAAAATCTAGTCGGTTTTCTGAGATGCTAAATCTTTTAGCCCTGAGTTTTTCAGGGGGAACTAGCTAAGCTATGACCTAACATTAACTAACATTAAGTTTTTGTTTAATAATATTTTTAAATGTATCCAACCAGAACCAGCCTCGTTTTTTACCCCAGCGATATAAAGGATAAAATAATCTGACCAAATAGACGTAAAAACGCATACGTAAAGGGATATAAGGCACAGGAGGATCTGCTGTCTTTTTTCCCTTTTCACGCTCTAACCAAAGCCAATCTGTCACGTTGTATATCCTAACATATTCTACAGCTAGGTTAGCACATGCTAATCCCACCGCTTTGCTGACTGAGGAACGTGGTTTGGTTGAATGTAAGTCTATAGCCTTTTTAAATAATTCTTCCATTCGATCACCCATCATTTCAAGGCGAAATTGCTGACATATTCGCAATCGTGCCTGTTGCCCCATCGCTAAACGTCTAGTTGAGTCTTTAAGTAACTGAGACAGAGCTTGGGTATATTGTTTTACTTCAGATTCTTCATCTCCAGGTGGCAATAAAATACCGCAACCTTCTATTACAAGCTCCCGTTGCCCCCCCACATCGGCACCTACAACTGCCAATCCACATGCCATTGCTTCATAGATTGATAGGGCGATTCCTTCCCATTTAGAAGGCAAGAAAAAGATATCGCTTGCCGCCATCAACTCACGCATGCGGTCAGGTGAAACAGAACCCAGCAGACGAACATGTCGATCCAAAGAGTGACGGCGCAAATAATTCTCGAGCCAGAGGCGGTCTTCCCCATCGCCAGCGACTATAGCGATAAAGTTATATTTTAGATCAGATAGCCTTTTCATTACCTGTGCAAAGACTCTCGGCTGCTTTTGAGGACATAGGCGGCCCGAATATAAAATCACTGTAGTTTCCTCGGCGATACCCAGCTGCTTTCTTACCCTAGACCACACCTCTTGATCCGGTTTCCAACGTTCAGGATCGACGTTGATATAACACACTTCGATTATTGAAGCATCAGCTCCTCTCTTTATCATCCAATGTTTTAAGTGATTGCTTGCAACGATATTGAGATCCAGTAATTCTTGATATCCCACAGAAAGTCTCGGATAACCACCATTTTTCCAGTTTTCTTCCTCCATGTGACAAAAATCTATATAAGCTGGTTCTGGACAATAAGCGTGCAAATATGGTAATAATAGATATCCCAATTCACTATTAGAAACCAAAACAACATCGGGATTGCGCGATTGAATTAAATAGCGCAAAAACCTTGGATAATCAGGTAGCCGCAAAAAGCGATGTAAGATAAAGATATCAGGTGTGAAACGAGAAAATTCATGGGCCCAAGAATGATCACCTTCGACTGTAGTCACAATTGTTACTTCCCACCCACGCTGGGTCATCTGCTCGAGTAAATCCAAATTGAATTTATCCGCTCCCCCCATGGTTAACCAAGGTACAATCAATAATAAGCGTGGTTTTTTCTTTTCTAAACGGTTCTCGAATACAATTTTGTCAGATACTTGTTCCCACGGCTTATGCCACTTTTTTTGAATTTGTGGGAAACCGCCCTTCCATAACTTTGAATAACGATTTTTGAGCATTTCGTGAAAAGCTCGTTGCCGTTCTTCTCCGTTCCAATTGTTCCATCGTGAATCATGTGCAGGACGACGACGATACCAGTTTAGGAATTCTGGGATAGTAGCTCCCCAAAAGCCAGAATTGGCACAGTGCAACCAAAATTCCCAATCTTCAAGACCTTGCCGTATTGATTCATCATAGCCACCGACTTGTTCGTGGACAGTCTTACGAATCAGGGTTGTTACATCAACTAAATTTTCATTCAAGAATTCACTGCCATGATGAAACCCTTTTTCCCACAAATATTCTTGTGCACCAAACCCAACCGAATATCCTTTAACAAATCCATATTCTGGATGACTCTCTAAAAACCAAAGCCATTTTTCTATTGCTGTTGGTTCAAGCAGGTCATCACTATCCAATTGAACTACATAAGATGTACGAGCCAGTCTGAAACCTGTATTACGGGCTGCACTAAGACCCTTGTTGACATCGTGATCAATAACACGGATCCGTGGGTCACAATGCCTATAATGCTCCAGTACTTGAATAGCCTCTGGATCGTTCGAGCCATCGTTAATTATCAACCATTCCCATTGCTGAAAAGATTGCTGTAGTACAGATTTAGCTGTTTCATGAAAAATTGGACCAGTATTGTAAAATGGAGTAATTATTGTTACATATGGAGCCGCAAGAAAGTCTTTTGGATAATAAAAGAAAGATGGCCGTTTGGAAGAAACAGGGGTGTTATCGTAATCTGGTGCAGACGGATTAATCATTGTTCTCACCTCTAACCGAGCAATTACTACTCAAAACGTCTATCTGTTCAAAGCTCTATAAGCTATAAGAGCAATTTTACGAATCGGGGATAAAATCAACCGCCAGAAGGGTTGATCCATCATTGTCCAGTATTTTCGTACCAACTTCCAGCTCCTGGACCGCTCTATAATTTCTAATTTAGCACTTAGTGCAGCATTGTCCTGTCTTAGCTTAGATACCTCTTGTTCGCGAAGAAATACATTCTCAGATTCGAGACGGGCAATAATTTGTTTCTGCTCCTCTAGCTTCTCTGCCATAACGGAGTTTTGTCTTTGCAAAGATTCCAACTGGTCTCGAAAAGCTACATTTTCGGATTCAAGACGTGCAATCACTTGTTCTTGCTCTTTTATTTTGGCTGATTTTCGTTTTTCATCTTCTTTTAGATAAGCTATTCCTCTTAATATAACACCCCATTTCTCTGGCGTTTCACTAAGTTCACGTTCTAGTAGTTCCTTCCATTCTTGCCGCGCTTTCTGATGTGCCAAAAGAACAGTTTCCTGCTCTTTTCGCAAAGTTTCTGGATCTATAGTCAAAAGTTCCTCAAAAGAGCGGGTTGTTTCCTGGATCCCGGATTGTTTCTGGATGTAATAATGGTTAAAAGCTAACAGATACGTGGGAACCCCCAGGATTTTAAGGAACAGCGCGGTGTGATACGAGGTAGCAACAAATAGTTTTAGTGAACGGAGTAATGGGATGGCCTCCTCTAGTCTTCCCTGGAGCAATAGTCCAGCTATATCAAGCCCTATGAACTGAGGGAGATAACGTGTCAGAAGGGTTCTTTTGACGGCTGCCCACGTATCTTGCACCTCGTGACGGGGGTCGAGATAACTTCCGACTATAATAGGAATACTCGACGGGCCAAATCGCGTAACCAGTAATTGCAGCAAGCACTCAATTTGTTGGGAAATAACCCGATCGCTGATCTGAGCTTGATCCCCTTGAGTTGGCGAAGAATAGACGTAACCCGAAAGGTTTAAATGTAGCCCAAAAGCGGGATTCAATAGCGATGTAACATTAGCAGTTGCTGGTGTTTCAGCATAGCGGAGTAGTTCTTCAAAAGCGTCGTCTCCGGAGAAAAAGGCCTCTATACCCGAGTGGGTTAGAATTTCTACGCTTAATGGATCGCGGCAGCCGACCAAGTCGGGCCGGTAACGTCGGCAGTGCTCTGCCAGAACGGGCGCAAACTCAGCTCCTACTTGCTGACCGGAAATCACGTAACGACCAATCGGGAAGGTATGCAGAACGGCTTCTATCAAGTCGAGCATCCAGCGCCCCCAGAAGCCGTTGAAAAAACCTCCCCCATAGACGTGCAGGATCGCAGGTGTTAAGCTATCAGAAACTCTAAGAGGCTCAAGGCCAAGGGCCTTCGCTCGGCTGTTGGCGTCCTCCTCGCTGTGATGGGCATAAAGCAACCAATGGGGAGTATCAAAGAACTCAATGAGTTCACGTAATGTTTTCTCGTCGGAAACCGTCCGGAGGTGCAAAAGCGGGCAGAGAACTGCCCCTGGCCAATGTTGCTTGTGCCAGCGAAGAGCCCCGCGCAGCTGCAGCAGATCTCCGAAATTTAGGTAACCATTAAAACTACCGGCCAAGACAACAACCCGGCTAGCGCCTTCAGAGTTAATTTTCCGGTTCGTCTCTGGCAAAGTGTAAAAGAGAATCATTTTAAGCTTCGTACCTCCGGTAACAATTAAAAAGGGTTATGCGTACATTTCTTCTAAAGGCAACTAACATAGCGCCATTTGTAGCCGAGCCAGTCCTGGACAACCTTGCTAGCCGCTTTGCAGTATTAGGTACTGCGGGCAACAAGTCTTCCACTTGTATCCGGCCCCACTTGTTAAGATCATCTCTGGAGAAAGGGATGTTCTTCCCCTCCAGGACGCTGGTATTTCTCCAATTATGTTTTAATCTCTCCGTGAAACAAATTACCAGCACTTGTAGTACCACAGTTAATATTTATAAAGGGTCTCGTCACAATATTCAGTTAACTCATCAGTCCCGCTCATCTTCACAGGGCACAACGGCGTCCCTGGTTGATTTGGTATTCCCGCACCACTTCTTTGGCCTTTCCGAACCTTACTACCTCGCCCTTATGTAACCAGAGGGCCTCATCGCAGACGGTATCAATCTCTTTCATCGCATGAGAAACCAAAAGAATACTTGTCCCTTTACGCTGCATCTCCCTGATACGTGTCAGGCATTTCTGCTGGAAATTACCGTCACCGACGGCCAGCACTTCGTCCACAATTAAAATCTCCGGCTCAACTGCAGTAGCCACAGCGAATCCCAGGCGCGCTTGCATGCCGGAGGAATAGTACTTTACAGGCACATCGATGAACTGTTCCAGCTCGGCAAAGGCGACGATTTCATCAAACTTCTTTTTTATCTGCGCTCTCGACATGCCCAAAATGAGGCCGTTCAGGTAAACATTATCCCGGCCGGAGAAATCCGGGTGAAAACCGGCGCCCAGTTCAATAAGGGAAGAGCGCCGCCCCCGTACGGTAATTTGCCCCCTGGTAGGACGCAGGGTGCCTGTAAGTATTTTTAGCAAGGTGCTTTTTCCCGATCCATTTGCACCGATAATTCCCAGGCTTTTTCCTTCTTGCACCGTAAAGTTGATATCCTTCAAGGCCCATAGTTCTTTATCAAGGTTTGGTAGTTTGCGAAACAGATTTATAAACAGAGTAGAGATGTTTTCAGCCCTATCCTGGCGTAAGCGGAATTTTTTCCATAAACCCTGTACTTCGATAATGTCCAACCTACATGACCTCCGCAAAAGCAGGCTCCAGGTAGCGAAAGATTACCAGTCCTACCACATAAATGCCTATGGCGATTGCAGCGGTAATACCCAGAGCATAACCATCGACCTGGCCGCTGCCAAGTATAGCGCTCGATTCCATATTAATAAGCTGGCCGATGGGATTAAAAAGAAAATACTTTCTAAGATTTAAAGGCACCTGCTCGATCGTATATAAGACTGGCGACATATACATCCAGAGCATGAGCAGGATGCCTAAAATCTGATTAACGTCCCGATAAAGCACGTTTAAGGCCGCTACAATATAAGCCATACCCAGGGTGAAGATTAACTGTATGACTACAAAAAGCGGCACCCACCACCATTTCGGGCCCGGGGAAACATTATTTATTAACATCAGAATAATTAATACCAGCAGGGAAAAACCAAAATCCACTACCCGTGCCACGACTGAGGCCGCAGGCAGGATGACCCTCGGAAAATAGAGCTTGGCCAGCAGGCTAGCGTTACCGGTCAAACAATTTGCTGCAGAGAGTAAGGAAGTGGAAAACAGGTTCCAGAAAGTAATCCCACAAAACAGGAAAACAACATAAGGTACACCCTCTATTCCCTGGGCGCGGAAAATATGAACAAACACAAATCCCCAGATCAAGGCCATTAATAATGGATTCAATACAGCCCAGTACAATCCCAGGATGGAAAGCTGGTAGCGCATCTTTACATCCCGTAAGGCAAGGCCCATGATGAGATCATAATATCGCCGAACACGATGCTTAACTGGCTCTTTTTCTTCTATAAAATATACCTCTACTTTTTCCATGAATACTACCGCCTTTTCTATAATTGCATAATAGCCCGGACTATTACCACGTTGGCTTTCTCGTTGCTGGTACCGTCGCCCACTGCTTGGCGCACACTCTCCCCTGTATCCGGGGAAATAATGATCCGATGTCGCTAATCCCGGCCTGAACGACCTGCTCGATGACAAAAAATAAAATGGGCCGGTTGGCCACAGGGATGAGCTGCTTGGTGGTGGTGGTGTATGTAAGTGGGCGCAGGCGGGTGCCCTTGCCGCCCGAGAGGATGAGGCCTTTCATGGTCGATTTCACCTCATAGCAATGCACTGGTAATCCTCCACTTGCCAGTTGCCTTGAAGCCTATCTTATAGAAGGCAAAACGGCCAGCACCGAATTCTTCTATTGCTTTCTGGGCTGCCAGGACATCATTGGGATCAATTATGACCTTTCCCTCTTCGGAAATAGCAACGAACTTCCCTTGGTGTTCTTTTTCTAAAGGTCGCCCATATTTTTCATAAAGTTCTGCGTTCCGTTTGGCCAATTCTTGTAGGGGTAGCTTTTTCATGTTTCGAGGCATAATGGACATTCCTCCCTAAACAAGGCTGGTAGTTCTCTTTTCAGATCCCTGGTTTCTCCGGATAACTGTTCGTCAGGTGTGCGGGATATTTGGATGCCATTATATGTTATCCTGAGTGCCTAATAATTTCTTCTTACTCCCTAATTCATACAATCTGTCTAAATATATTTCCCCGTACGGCAGCAGGAAATCTCCCCATGCCTGCCAGGTGATTACCAGGATATTGCCGTCTATGCCAGCCAAGCCTGCAGCGCAGTAAGAGGAAAGGCCGGTATGACGGGCGATCTCGCGCTGGGGGGGTTGTCACTTTTCTGCAGGGAGTCCCGGACTGCGTACTGGGTGTCCATGCCGGTTTGCTCCATTATATTTATTTCGACATATCTTATACTTACTTTATGGACAATAATACCAGCAACTGCTAGGTGCGTCAATAGATTACAAGCTTAATTTTATTTAAAGCCGGTCGCCTTGCCGGGCATCCATCAATAGAACATACTCTGGGCCAGTTCTTGCCCACATCAAAAGCCACCTATGAAGGGAGGACCGAAACCCCAGCTAGCGTATACTTGACCAGATTAAAAACATATATTAAGCTTAAAGAAAGTGTTAATGTAAACATTAATGGGGGTGTTAATATGGAACGCATTGCCGGCATTAATGAAGTTCGCCCGAAATTAACTTCCTTCATCGAATCTCTAAAAAATGATTCTCCTGTAGTTATTACGATCAATAGTGAACCCAAAGCTGTACTACTGGATTACGAGAAATACCGTCTTTTGCAAAAAACCGCCGAAGAAAACAAAAGGCTGGCGTTAAAAGCAAGCCTGGCTAAGATTCGTGCCCGGGCAGCTACAAAGGGTTTTACTCAGGCAGATGTAGAAAAAGAGATTAAGGAATACAGGGAAGGCAAATGAAAGTAGTTTTAGATACAAATGTGGTTATATCCGGCCTGCTGGTACCGGTAAGACCGCCTGGCAAAATAATAGATCTATGGGCAGATGGAAAAATTGACGTTGTAGTAAGCCCGGCGGTTATAACGGAGTATATGGAGGTTTTTCTCAGACCGAAGTTTGCTAAGGCCGGCACTATGGAAGAAAGGCAGCAATTGTTGGAAGGTTTTATTAACCTTGCCAATACAATTTTAGTATTACCCGATATAGAAATTGACATTATTAACGCAGATCCAAGTGATAACCGCTTTTTAGAATGCGCCAGGACAGGGGAAACTGACTGCATCATCTCTGGTGACAGCCATTTGCTGGCCCTGAAGGAAAAGGAATATGAAGAGATTCCTATAATCACCCCGGGGCAGTTTTTAGAAATGATCCCGGTTTGACCGGGACTTAGCCGCCTCACGCCTCTCTCCTTTGATCCAGCTACTTTTTGGGTTCATAATAAATAGAGCAGACCCTAGCATATCACCTTTAGGTCCCGCCTGTGCGTTTATCTCCCCGTTTCCTAATGGGAGTGCCTCACTAGCTAGTTCCCCCTGAAAAACTCAGGGCTAAAAGATTTAGCATCTCAGAAAACCGACTAGATTTTTAGCAAAACAGAAGGAGTTACCATCCTCTGGATCGAATCTTGTAAGTACGAGAAAACAAGAAAACCCAGAAGGAGGAACTCCCTATGAATAACATTCGCCACACCACCTCCTTTTCCTGCCGGGTGATCTTATGTTAAGGCTAAAAGATCCGCAGCTCACCCTGTGGGATGCCCTGTTGCCATCTGACCTGGTCCAGCTCAATCCAGAACTGGCCAGGGTGGATGAACTCCTGGAAGATGATAAGTTTATGACTCCATTCATCAGCCGGTTTGAGGCGCGCCTGGGTAGGCCAACTATCCCTATGGAAACCTACCTGCGCCTGATGTACTTGAAGTACCGTTATGGCCTGGGTTATGAAGTTTTAGTCCAGGAGGTAAATGACAGTATTAAGTGGCGGCGTTTCTGCCGTATCCCCTTAACCCAAAAGGTACCCCATGCTACTACTTTGATTAAACTCACTAAACGCTGTGGCCCGGGGGTTGTAGAAGAACTCAATAAAGCCCTGGTTCAGGAAGCCCGGGAGAAAAAGATTATCCGGGGACGCAAGCTGCAGGTAGATACCACGGTAGTGGAAGCCAATATTCAC
>NZ_MDDC01000030.1 GCF_001875325.1 Neomoorella thermoacetica | reverse complement strand
GTGAATATTGGCTTCCACTACCGTGGTATCTACCTGCAGCTTGCGTCCCCGGATAATCTTTTTCTCCCGGGCTTCCTGAACCAGGGCTTTATTGAGTTCTTCTACAACCCCCGGGCCACAGCGTTTAGTGAGTTTAATCAAAGTAGTAGCATGGGGTACCTTTTGGGTTAAGGGGATACGGCAGAAACGCCGCCACTTAATACTGTCATTTACCTCCTGGACTAAAACTTCATAACCCAGGCCATAACGGTACTTCAAGTACATCAGGCGCAGGTAGGTTTCCATAGGGATAGTTGGCCTACCCAGGCGCGCCTCAAACCGGCTGATGAATGGAGTCATAAACTTATCATCTTCCAGGAGTTCATCCACCCTGGCCAGTTCTGGATTGAGCTGGACCAGGTCAGATGGCAACAGGGCATCCCACAGGGTGAGCTGCGGATCTTTTAGCCTTAACATAAGATCACCCGGCAGGAAAAGGAGGTGGTGTGGCGAATGTTATTCATAGGGAGTTCCTCCTTCTGGGTTTTCTTGTTTTCTCGTACTTACAAGATTCGATCCAGAGGATGGTAACTCCTTCTGTTTTGCTAAAAATCTAGTCGGTTTTCTGAGATGCTAAATCTTTTAGCCCTGAGTTTTTCAGGGGGAACTAACTAGTTAGTATACCAAGCAAACAAAGGGGTGCCGGTATGAACGCTTTAAACCAAATCAAATTCAAAAAAACGGCGGTAACCGTCTTGCTGGCAGGCATTATCGCCGCAACCGTCTTTATCTTTCATAATTACTTTTACAAACAGCAAGCAGCAATCGCCGAAGAGCGCGACAGTCTCACAGCCACCGGGACAATCGAAGCCAGGACCGCCATGGCCGCTTTTAAAGTCCCCGGCAAAATCGAAACCCTGCTTGTCGATGAGGGCGCCAGGGTAGAGCAGGGTCAGGAACTGGCCCGCCTGGACAGCAGCGAGCTGAATGCCAAGCTGACCCAGGCCGAAGGTGCTTATGCCGCAGCCCAGGGGCAGGAGAGCCAGGCCAGTAACAACGTCACCTACCAGAGCCAGCAAATCGAAGCCAAGATCAAACAGGCCGAAGCAGGAGTAGCCGAGGCCCAGGTGGGCGTTAAGGACGCCCAAGATCAGGTGAACGTAGCCGAGGTGGGCGTTAAAGATGCCAAAGATCAACTAAACAACGCCAAAGACCTCTACGACCGCCTCCGCCTCCTGCACGACCAGGGCGCCATAGATGACCGCAAACTAGAAGAAGCCAAAAACGGCTACGAGCGGGCCCAAAACGCCTACAACGCAGCCCAGATCAGCTACGAGCGGGCCCAGAACGCCTACAACGCCGCGCAAAAGAAACTCCAGGAGGCCCAGGCTCTTCTCGACCAGGCAATATCAGCCCGCACCGGGGTGGCGGTAGCCCAGGCCCAGCAAGAAGCCGCCGCCGGCCAGGTCAAGCAAGCCGGCGGGGCGGTAGAGGAAGCAAAAACCTACCTGGCCGACGCTATTTTAAAGGCCCCCATAGCCGGCTTCATCACCCAGAAACTCCTCGAGCAGGGCGAAATGGTCAACGCTGGAACGCCGGTCTTTGAAATAACCGACCTCCTCCATACCTACGTCAAGGTTTACATAAGCGAAAAGAAGATCGCCCGCGTCCACCTCGGCCAGGAGGCGGAGATAACGGTAGATGCTTTACCGGGCAAAGTCTTTAAAGGCAAGGTCGTGTGGATCAACGACGCCGGCGAGTTTGCCGTCAAAAAGGCGATTAACGATCAGTACGAGCATGACATTCGCAGCTTCGAGGTTAAAATCGACGTCCCCAACCCGGACCTGGTCTTAAAAACCGGTATGACGGCCAGGGTAAAAATCCTGGAAGGGAAGCAGCAATAATGGAGACAATCGTTGCCGTTAAAGACCTGACACAAAAAATCGGCAAAAAAACCGTCCTGGACGGCCTGTCCCTGGAAGTAAGCACCGGCGAGTGCCTGGGGATTTTTGGAATGAAAGGGAGCGGCAAGACGACCCTCCTCCATATCCTCGCCGGCATCGACAGGTTCACTTCCGGGAAGGTCGAGGTTGCCGGGGTGGATGTCCGGAAGAACGAGGGATTTAAAAAATACCTGGGGCTGGTCACTCAGGAACGCAGCCTCTTCCATGATTTGAGCGCCGCGGAGAATCTAGATTTTATCGCCGCGCTGAAAAACGCCGGCCGGGAGAATATCGACCGGCTAATCGAACGGCTGGAACTGGGCGAGGTGTTAAATCAACCTGCGGGCAGCCTGGAGGCGGGCCTGTACCAGCGGCTGGCCCTGGCCTGCGCCCTCCTCAACAAGCCCCGGCTGCTCATCGCCGACGAGCTCATCGGCGCCATCGACCTGGATTCGCGCCGCATCATCTTGCGGGAGTTAGAAACTTTTCTCGCCGGAGGCGGGACCTGTATCTGGGCTTTCAGCAACGCCGACTTCCTGCCCCATGCCGGGCGGGTAGGGTGGCTGGAAAAGGGCAAAATAACCTTTTACCAGCCCGCAGAAGCCCTGGCCCGATGGAACGACCGGCTCCAGTCCCTGGCCGGGCAGGGCGGTGACGGCGGTGCTTAAACAGGTCATGGCAATTATACGGCGCGAGCTGTTTTATATGTGGCATGACAGGGGATTGCGCAACATCCTGCTCTGGGGCTCTTTAACCGGGCTGCTATTGTTATATGCCACCTACAGCGCCCAGGTGTTAAAGGATATCCCTACTGCAGTCGTCGACCTGGACAACTCCAGCGCCAGCCGCGAGCTGGTGGACAAGATAGGCCAGGCGGAGTATTTAAAGCTGGTCGCCTCGGTCGCGAGTTACGACGACCTGCAGGAGTTAATCAAGCAGGGAAAAGCCGTCGTGGGCGTCGTCATCCCCGAGAACTTCGCCAGAGACGTGGCCCTCGGCCGGCAGACACGGGTACTGGCGGTTATTGACGGCAGCAACATGATCTATGCCACCAACGCCTCAGCCGCCGTATTGACCGTCACCCGCACCGTCAGCGCCCAGGCCGGCGTCAGCGCCCTGGTGGCCCGGGGAGTCCAATTGCAACAAGCTAAAGCAGCCTACCAGGCCTTCGATTTCAGCGAGGAACCGTGGTTCAACCCGGCCCTAAACTACGCCTACTTCCTCGTCCTGGCCCTGGCTTTAAACATCTGGCAGCAGTGCTGCACCCTGGCGGCGTGCCTGAACGTCATCGGCGAACGAGGTATGAAGAGCTGGTTGCAGATCAAGGCCAGCGGTATCTCCAAATTTAGATTTTTCGCCAGCAAATCGATAGCCCAGGTGTTTATCTTCATGGCCATAGTTTTGCCCCTGTATGTCCTGGCCTTCGGCGTCTTTAAGCTGCCCCTTAACTGTAGCTGGCCGTCCTTCCTCCTCTTCACCCTGGCTTTCGCCATAGCCATCCACAGCATCGGTACCCTGGCGTCCAGTTTTGCCCGCAACGCCGTCGACGCCGCCAGGTTCGGAATGATTATCGCCCTGCCCTCCTTTGTGCTGTCCGGCTATACCTGGCCCCTGGAGGCCATGCCGGCTTACCTGCAGAAAGCTGCCTGGGTACTACCCCAGACGTGGTTCTTCCAGGGGTTAAACTACTTCGCCTTCAAAAACGCCGGCTGGCATTTGATGTCCCATTACATCCTGGCCATGCTGGCCGTCGCCGCCGTATGCTACGGGGCAGCGGCTGTCTTCATCGCGCGGAGTTAGGGGGAAGAGTCTCATGAGGCAAATCCTCAACATCGCCCACTACGAAATGCTCCATATTATTAAAGAGAAAACCCTTTTTTTAATGGTTTTCCTGGTCCCCCTCGGCTACGCCGCCCTTTTCGGCGCCGCCTATGTCACCGCCGTCCTTAACAACGTGCCTATAGCCATCGTCGACCTGGATGACTCAAAACTCAGCCGGGAAATAGCAGCTGCCTTTGCCAACAGCCCCCACTTTAAGGTGGTGGACGACATAAAGACCTATCCCGAGCTTCAGGAGGGGATGAAAAACGGCAGGCTGCGGGCCGGCGTGGTCATCCCGGAACACTTTGAGCAGAAGTTGGCCCGGCACGAATTGACCCGGGTCCTGACCGTTTACGACGGGTCCAACTTAATCTGGGGTTACAACACCCGCAAATACATCCGCGAGGTATTTAACGAGTTCACCGCCAGCAGCACGGCCTCCTACCTGGCAGGTATGGGCTATACTAAAAACGAGATCCGTTCCATTATGGACACGGTTTCCCTGAACACCGAGGTCTGGTACAACCCAACTTTCAGCTACACCAATTTTCTCTTCCTGGGACTGGTCATGATAATCCTGCACCAGATCGGCCTCCTCAGCGTCAGCCTGACCGTAACCCGGGAGAAAGAGCGCAAAACCTGGCTGCAGTTTTTGAGCGCGCCCGTACCGGCCTGGAAAATCTTTACCGGTAAGGCTATCCCGTATTTCGCAGCCAACTTCTTTAATTACGCCCTGTTGCTCTGGTTCGCCTCCCGCTTCGTCCACGTGAAGATCGGCGGCTCCCCGGGTCTAATCCTTGTGCTCGGCCTTCTTTACGATCTGGTCATCACCGGCGCCGGTTTCTTCATTTCCCTCCACGCATCCAACTCCCTGCAAGTTACCAGGTACGTGATGCTTTTGGGCGTCCCCTTCTTTATGATTTCCGGTTATACCTGGCCCGGAACCCATATACCGGCATTTATCAATTACCTGGCCCGGCTGCTGCCCTCCACCTGGATGGTTCTGGGGTTCCGGCAGGTCGTGCTAAAGGAGCTTGATATGAGCTATGTGCTGCCCTACATCCGGGCCTTGGGCCTGATGGCCGTCCTGGCGGTGTTGCCGGCCGTCACCTTTGCCAAGCGGCTGAGGCCGCGCCCGCAAGGCGGCCCGGTGTTAAACAACGGGCCCTCGTATCCGGCCCGCTGGAAATAACCCCGCACCCTGGCTAAGCCGGGTAAAATGGGGTAAAATTTATTTTGTAAACCTGACAGATAAGGCGTGAGCAAGGGATGGAAAGGAGCGCAAAAGGCAGCCGGGAGCGCATCCTGGCTGCCGCCGAAGAGGTCTTTGCCGCCAAAGGCATCGATGGGGCACGGGTAGATGAAATCGCCCACCTGGCGCAGGTAAATAAACGTATGCTCTATCACTACTTTAACAGCAAAGAAGACCTGTATACTTACGTCCTCAAGGTAAATTTTGAAAAGAGCCTCGCCGCCGGGAAAAAGGCCTTCAGCGAGAAGGGCGATCCCAAGCAGCAGGTCGCGGAGGCCATCCGCAATTACTTTTATTTCCTGGCAGCCAACCCCAATTACCCCCGGCTAATGGCCTGGGAAGCCCTCCAGGGGGGCAACTACGCTCGCAAGGTGCTGCCGGAGATCTGGGAAGAAGGGCTGCCCAGCCTCAAGGCCATCCTCGAAGAAGGCGTAGCCCGGGGCGTATTTCGTCCCGATCTGGACCTCAAACAGGTGCTGGCCAGCATCACCACCCTCTGCTCCGGCTATTTCACCAACAAGGACATCCTGGCCGTCCTCTGGGAAGAAGACCCCTTAAGTCCTGACAATAGGGAAAAAAGGTTAAAACATATTATAGATCTCATTTTACGCTGTATTGTGATATAAGGGGTATTATGGCTGTTCCCGACAATTTCTTACGGTATAATATCGGTATAATATGACAGGGAAGAGAGTGGAGAATTGCCTTATAGCCTTCTCCTTTCACCCTCGAAAAGGCCTGGATAATTTTCCCCTCGGATATCCGGCTAAAATACTAATAAAAGTGCAGAGGTGACGCTAATGGGACTGGATGCTGATAAAATTAATGCTACTGAGCAAATGGTTAAAAAGGTTGTTCTAAAGACTTTACTCGCTAAGATAGAAGAAATAAACCGTACTACCGAAGAACTTAAAAAAAGTATTGTTTACTTTGAAAAGAAATATGGGCTTGCAACTGAAGATTTTTATCAAGCCTTTATTCAAGGCACTCTAGATGATAATATGGATTTTTTTGAGTGGAAAGCAACAAAAGATATACTGGATGAACTAAAAATAGAAAAAGAAGCTTTACTCGAGGTATTAAAATGATCGAGGAATACTTTGATTTTCTAAAGAAAATCGCCAGTACCTTTGCTTTCACCCAAGAATTCCGGCTTGTTAAAGAAGCGGTCACTCTTAATAGGGGTTTCATCAGATTTATCATCAAGTTTGTAGATGGTTCTGAACTTCATGTCTTTGAGCATGTAGATACACATTTGCATAAAACGGATTATTCCTACCACTGGCAGGATAAAAATAAGAAACTAATAAAACGGTGGGATAATGCCGCCCACCATCCAGAGATTAAAACACGGCCACATCATATGCACGAAGTTGATCAAATTAAACCTTCTTTAGAACCAACCTTAACTGAGATTTTAAAAATAGTAGAGAATAACTTCTAGTTTCCCTTTGGCCGTGGATACAAAACTGAACACCACGAAAAGCCTGCTAAAAAAACAGGCCGCCAAACCTCACCGGATTTTCACGCCGATATTAAAGGCCCGGTTCCAGGGAAAAGAAATGTCGACGGAGTCAATTTTAAAATCGCCCAAATGGGCCCGGGCAAACCGGGCCATACCCTCCCTGATGGCCGTAAAAATACGATCCGCATAGGCTCCCGGGTTGTTTTTATCCACCCCGTAGGGCCGGATAATCTCCCGGTCGACCTGACCGCGCACATTGGCCTGGTAGCCCCAGTCATCGAGGAGGCGCACAGCCAGGATGGCCTGCCGATCCTCCGGCTGCATCCGGCGGGCCAGCAGCCCCTGGCAGAGGGCGTAACCGATGGCGTTGCCGGCCGTGTTCAGGCCTGCATACGCCTGGAGCCGCGGCAGCAAGCCGGCCTGCTCCAGGGCCGCCAGCAGGGAATTGTCGGCGCCGTTGGCAAAGGCGATATCGGCCAGGGCCACCGGCCGTCCCCCGGCTATGTACGCCGCTATTTTTTTCGCATAAGCTACCGTTTCAGGCCTCAAGGCGGCACTGTTGGCCGGCGAAGCCGCTTCCCTGGTGACGCCGTCCGGCGGCGTGTTGACCATTAACACCAGGTCGGCCGCCCGGGGATCGGTTACAATCCGGCCGCCGGCAGCGGCGATGTGGGCGGCCACGCTGTCGCCGACGGTGGTGTCTTCATAGGCCGGTACGGTGGCCGGCCCCGGCCCCGGGGCGTAATCCAGGTAAACCCCGGGCTTTTCCCCTGCCAGCAGGTTGGCCAAGCGCGTTAGCAGGACGAGGCCCCCTTCATCAACACCGGGAAAAGAAATAAATTTGTCCGTCGTCAGGTCCCCTACCTGCTGCAGCAGGTAGCGGTACTCCCGGTGGGACTGGCTGGGCGCGGACGCATCATCCCGGCCCAGGACCAGGTAGTCGATTACCCCCTCCCGCGTCAACTCCAGCAGGCGGGAGGTTACCTCCAAATTTTTCGCCCGCCGGTCCAGCCAGTCCTTCAAGTACTCCGGGGGTATGGAGGCCTTTAAACCGGCAAGCTCTCCAGCTTCCCGGGCGTCCAACCCCTGTGTTTCTTTTTTATCCTCCAGGGCGGTCAACCTGTAGATGGCCGCGCCGTAGGTGCCGTAGTAAGCCGGTTCCTCAACCGCCGTATTTACGGCCGGGGTGCGCATGAGGGTGGTAAAGGCCAGGATCTTCAGCCGCGGGTTGAGGGCCTTCAGCCTTTTGAAATTTTCCGCCCGGGCCAGGAGCTCTTCCCGGGAAAGCTCGTGGTTCCTGGAGGGGATCAGGCCGCCGTAGATCAAAGTGTCGGTAGCCAGAACCATGCCTGTTGTGCTCCGGGCGTTTTTAAAGGCCCAATCCCAGAGACGATCCACCGGGGCCGGGGTTTTGTGGTCCGGCAATAAAAAATCAGGGGGCGTTACCACATAAAGGGTGTCAGCCGTTGTGGCGACAACATAATCCAGGTTCACCGGCCGCTCATCCAGGGGTATGTACAGGACCCTGTCCTCGGCCCGGGCTAACCCGCCGAAGCCCAGTAAACCCCAGGCAGCAAATAAAATGACCAGTACCAGGCGTTTGGTCAACATAACGTCCTCCATTTACACTAATCGATCTACGCCAAGGCCATTATACCAGAAATTTTCCCCTTTTGCCCCACGTGGCAACAAATTTTGTTGCCGTAGCTATTGTCCCGGCCCGCCGGCGGCAGGAAATCCCACCCAGTTGCCGAAATAGACTATTAAAGTCTTCCACCGAGGCAGTCTACGGTAGTCTACAGCAAAAATTTTAATATTGGAGGGAGCATCCGTGCGTCCCTTTAAATCCACAGTATCAGCATTAGTGCTTACCGCTTTCCTATGCCTTTCCCTCATCCAGCCGGCCGCGGCCCAGCCTGCCCAACCCTATACCATCCTCTGGCAACGGCAGATCACCGGGGGTTCCGGCAGCGCCGGCCAGCCGCCGGTCATAAGCCCCTGGGGCGATATCTTTCTCCTGACGGGCAGCGGTGTTTTACGCCTCAACGACCTGGGCGAGCAGATCTGGGAGTTCAAAACAGGGGACAAGCCCACCAGTTCGCCGGTTTTCTTCGACGACGGCAGCACCTTCGTGGCCACCGCCAAGGTCCTGTACGAGGTCAAGCCCTACGGCCGCCCCGGATGGAGCTTCACCGTCGCCAGCGGGGAAAAGGGGAGCACTGCCTCGCCGCCCAACCTCACCCGGGGACCGGGAGATCTCTTTTACCTGCTCCTGGGACGGAGCCTTTACGCCGTGGCGCCGCGGCGCAATATGCTCTGGTACCTGGCTCAAAGCGATTACCCCGTCGCCGTTGACGCCGGCCGGCAATATGTCTTTGTCGCCAGAAGCGAGAACGGTGTCGGCACCACCCTGGAAGCCCTCGATAGCGCAGGTAAATCGGTCTGGTCGCGGGGTTTCGCCGAGCAAAAACAGGTCTACCTCTCCTTAAGCCCCGACGGGAAATACCTCTACGTCGTCAACATACCCAAATCCCCGGGAAAATTTAATAAATGCGCCTTATACGCCCTGGACGCGGCCGCCGGCACAATTATCTGGTCCCGGAAATTTAACCAAAATGAGCTCAGCAACTTTACCCGAGGGCCGGACGGCCTCCTCCACCTGGTCGCCGGAAAGCGTTACCTTTACGGCCTGGACAGCCTGACGGGTGACGAAAGGCTTTCAACCCAACTCCTGGATCTCTCCGGGGCGACCCCGGCCGTGGACAGGGAAGGGACCATCTATGTACCCGGTAAGGAGCGCCTTTATGCCGTCAGCGGCAGCGACGGCCGTCTCCTGTGGGACCTGGACCTCGACGGCGGAGTAGCAACCACTCCCGCCCTAGGTAGCGACGGCCTCACCATTTATTTTACCGACGGTAAAGGCACCCTATATGCCCTGCGGCCGGGCTACAATAACGCCGCAACTACGGCGGCAGCCGGTGCTTCGTCCTCCGACCCGGCCTCCACGCCGGATCCCTAAGGCAAAAAACACCTGACAAGGCGGGACCGGAATAAGGGACCCGGATTGCAGGCGGGAGGTACCTCAATCCCTTGAAACGCTTTTTTCTGATTGTCCTGACGGCCTTCATCCTGGCTTCCCCAAGGCCGGCGCTGGCCGCCTGGGGCGACGGCCTGTTTCCCGACGCCTTGAACCACTGGGCCGCCGAGCCCATCAACTTTCTGGGCGCGCTGGATATCGTCCGGGGTTACCCGGGCGGCACCTGCCGGCCGGACCAGCCCCTGACCGCGGTGGAAGCGGTGGTACTCTTAATGCGGGCCACGGAGTATACCGCAGCCAGGCCGACCAACCTGAAAATCGACATCCCCGCCGGCGCCGTCTGGGCCAAAAACGACCTGGCCCTGGCCGTGCAGAATGGCATCGTGGCAAATGAAGAGCTCCGGCCATCCGTTCTGGTGCAGCCGGCGCCGCGCTACCTCGTATGGCAGTTCCTGGCCAGGTCCCTGAAAATTCCCCTGGACCGGGAAACGGCGCTGGATTTTAGCGATGCCGCCCAGGTGCCGGCCGGGGCCGTCCCGGCGGCCGCTACCTTGGTGCGGCTGGGCCTGCTGCGAGGGCAGCCCGACGGAACCTTGCGGCCCCTGGACACCATCACCCGCGCCGAACTCCTGGCCCTGCTGTCCCGGATGATCGAAGACGGCTGGTTGAATCCCCTCCCCGCCCGCCGCCTGGAAGGCTGGGTCCAGGCTGTAAAGCAGGATACCAGGCGGGAGCGAGTCGCAGCCCCTGGAACACCCCCGCCGGGAACGGAGCCCGCCCCCCGCTACATCCTCACCCTTAGCACGCCGGCAGAAGGGAGTAAAGACTATCCCCTAGCCCCTGGAGCCGCCCTTTTCGGCGTCACCCAAGCCGGTCCCGCCGGGCTACATAACCGCCAGGTACTGGTCGTCCTGAACAGGCGCGGAGAAATAGCCTTCACCAGGGTGGGCGAACCGCGCCAGGCGCCTGCAAACCTGGCCAGCCTGACCGGCACAATCGAGAAGGTAATCCAGGGTCGGGGCTACCAGGTTATCATCCGCGACCTGAACCACGACCTGCACACTTACCAGGCTAACTGGGCTACAACCGTCAGCGGCGGCCTGCGCCGCCTTAAAGAGAACCAGTGGGTCAAGGTCACCCTAGTCGGCGACTTCGTTTGGGAGCTGGAACCCCTGGCGGTACAGAAATTCTCCGGGACCATCGACGCCATCGATTCCCGGCGCATCTACTTTGCCGGCAAGGGCGACAAAGGCAGCACTATCTTTGAGTACTGGGACCGCGCCCGCCTTTCGGATAAAGATGGCAAAAAATACGAGGGCGATCAAGCCCTCGTAAGCGGTACCCATGTGGAAATCACCTACTTAGTTCCCCCTGAAAAACTCAGGGCTAAAAGATTTAGCATCTCAGAAAACCGACTAGATTTTTAGCAAAACAGAAGGAGTTACCATCCTCTGGATCGAATCTTGTAAGTACGAGAAAACAAGAAAACCCAGAAGGAGGAACTCCCTATGAATAACATTCGCCACACCACCTCCTTTTCCTGCCGGGTGATCTTATGTTAAGGCTAAAAGATCCGCAGCTCACCCTGTGGGATGCCCTGTTGCCATCTGACCTGGTCCAGCTCAATCCAGAACTGGCCAGGGTGGATGAACTCCTGGAAGATGATAAGTTTATGACTCCATTCATCAGCCGGTTTGAGGCGCGCCTGGGTAGGCCAACTATCCCTATGGAAACCTACCTGCGCCTGATGTACTTGAAGTACCGTTATGGCCTGGGTTATGAAGTTTTAGTCCAGGAGGTAAATGACAGTATTAAGTGGCGGCGTTTCTGCCGTATCCCCTTAACCCAAAAGGTACCCCATGCTACTACTTTGATTAAACTCACTAAACGCTGTGGCCCGGGGGTTGTAGAAGAACTCAATAAAGCCCTGGTTCAGGAAGCCCGGGAGAAAAAGATTATCCGGGGACGCAAGCTGCAGGTAGATACCACGGTAGTGGAAGCCAATATTCAC
>NZ_MDDC01000029.1 GCF_001875325.1 Neomoorella thermoacetica | reverse complement strand
CCCCCCCCCCCCCCCCCGTTGGGCTAATATGGTTCTTCTGGTAATTTCTTATACATAATTTCTTTAACATTACTAATGTACTCCTCTAACCAAGAATTACTAGATAAAATAAATTTCGACATACATTATCGGATTCCTTCTTTAAACAAAAAGGCATTACAAAGCAAAAGTAAAACCCGGGGTAATCAATGGCTATATTAACTAAGGCCAACAATCCTTCTCACTAGAGGGGACATGGCCTTCTTCAGCCAGCGATAATTATGTAGTCCGGGAAATGATAGACCTGGCAGAGCAGGCTTGCTCAATGGGCAGACCGCTTTACCGGATATTGTTGAGGTTCATTTGCCGGGTTACACATGATATTTGGCCATTGTTTCTCCCCCCTGAGTATTTTTACCTGGGAGTATGCCGACCTAGATTTGGATTACGGAAAACGAAGCAGGAATGGGAAAAGTGGCCCTTAAGAGCTAACCTGGTCTGAAGGCGGTGGCTGGCCGGAAAATCAAAAGGCCCATGCTGGCGTAAAACCAGCATGGGCCTCACTGCCCTCTCCCCATCCAATGGTATTGACCATATTTTTCCAATAGCTTTTTTCCTGGATTTCTAAACTACCAAATCCTGGCTTAGCGCTTTAGGGATAGTCCGGGTAGACACAGCTATGTTTTCATCTATTGTATACAAAATACCAGGAATCGCTTTACCCCTCCACCTGTATAGGGAGGAAGTCACTCAACCAATTCTTTCCCGGTTTTGAAGGCCTTTGCCATAAGGCTTTCATTCTTGGCAGCCGTTTGAGGGTCATTAGCGCCGGTACACATAATTGTATCAACAATATCCAGACCTAGCAACTTAAGTACATTGGCATTGTATTCAAGATATCCTCGAAAAGCTTCGTCCTCGCCCTGTCCTTGAGAATATACCAACACAGTTTTTTTAACACCGAATCTCGGCTTAAAATTGGCATCTATAATCGGAAACAGCCTGTCAAGTAAAAGCTTGGTCTGGGCTGTAACCTGAGCCATATAAATAGGCGAGCCTATGACTATGGCACCGGCGTCTTTTATATCCGCATAGACCGATTGCATATCGTCTTTTGTTGCACAGTTTTCCACCTGCCGGCAGTAAAAGCAGCTCTGGCATGGCTTTATGGTCATATCATTTAGATAATAAACCTTGACCTCAGCCCCCGCTTCTTTTGCCCCCCTGGCAATTTCCTCCACAATGGTTGATGTATTGCCTTTTTTTCTGGGGCTTCCTATAAAAGCTACTATTTTTTTCATAAATAGATCATCCTTCCTTTCTAAAATAAAATCTTGATTTTATGATTAAAGCCTAATATGATGCTATAGTAAAAAGCACGCCTTTACAAGTACGCATATTTTTATTACATAGGCATAAATAACGTACCATTGATCAGGGGGGGCTTTTTTTGGCAAAAATACCGAACCGGGAAGATATATGTCCCGTAACGGTTGTGCAACGGTTAATTGCAGGTAAATGGAAAATTGTTATTCTATGGCACTTGAGTCAAAAAACCCGGAGGTTCAACGAGCTGCAAAAGCTCTTGCCAGAAGTATCCCGGGGAGTACTTACGCAACAGCTAAGGGATCTCGAACGGGATGGACTTGTACATAGGGAAGTATATAAGGAAGTACCTCCAAAAGTCGAATACTCCTTAACGGAGATCGGCCAAAGCTTTATCCCTGTATTGGATGTTATTGCTACATGGGGTAAATACTATATAAATAGAAATACGCGGTCGTCCGCAGGGCCGGACTTGGCACGTAAAGAGTCCGCAGGCGAAGGAGACTAGAAACCCCTCCCCATCCTTCAGGTCGTTTGGGGGTTGCAGGTGAACAAAATGTGAAGAGCTTCCTGTTTCTGCCAACAGGAAGCTCTTCAAGATGCTCAAAACACTTGCGATACTATGTTTTTCTGGTGGGCACGGCTGGTTTCGAACCAGCGACCTCTTGAATGTGAATTATGAGATCGCATTTTCCATTACGTGATCTCCTGTGATCCGCTATTATCCCTGGTGATGCGAAGTCAGCATTTTCAAGGCTTCAGTGGATTTTTCATCTCATCTGGTGATGCCTCGTGAACCCTAATTATCCCCCGGTTGTAGTACGGGTTGTAGTAAAAAATGTTGTCAGAATAAAGGGGGGTTCCTGCAAGGATTCGCAATGCTTTAGCGGATCATCTCGCCGACCTTTTCATTTTCAAGAAGGATAATCTTTTCTACTCCAGCGGCGAAATTCTCTTTGCAGTTTTTTCCATCCACGTCTTCACGAAGGACACGGATGGTGCGGCTGATCCTTATTGTCGGAAAATCCTTCCTGTTAATAAGCTCATATGCCGCAGCCCGTCCAATCCTTAAAAGCCTCGCCACTTCAGGCACGGTGAGCACGGGGGGTAAATCGCCAGCCTCAAGTTTTTCGAATGGTGCGTTCCATTTCTTGCATTGTCAAATCATCTCCTCCGGTCGAAAATAGCGCCGGAAAAGAAAAACCCCGGCTCATGCCGGGGCCTTAAAATTAACTCCCAAAAATAGTAACTACTGCTAATATCACAAATCGCGATTAATGCGCGTTCTAAAGCCACCCGTCTATAATTTCAACTTTAACGCCTTCTCTCCCCGAAGTAATTCCTCAAACCTCGCCCTCACCGCCGGGTTGTACATATCTGCTCCAGATTTTTGTGTGTGCGTGGGTCGAGTTGCACGGAAGCGCGGATATATCCCGCATAGGGCGGAAGAGAGAGCCGGTGTCTAGGCTGAGGGTCTACGGGAACAGGATCCTTATGAAAGATATAACCCGCATTATATCCACCGGAACGGGGTTGCCCTTGCGGACGTTGCAGAAAACGGTGAATGAGACCACGGTGGCGCTTTATTACTATGGAAAGAGCTTCCGGGTCGTGGTGGATTGGCGAAACCCCGGTCGTCCAGGAGGCCGCGCGGGTACGGCCTCTCCGGGCCTTTCTGGGCGTCCAGCTGTGGCGCTCCAAAAGGGTTTTCACGGCGGCCACGTCTGCCGCGGGCTGCTCTCACCATATGCTGTTTTACCGCGTCAAAGGCTTCCCGGGGCAACATGGCCAATGGGGATGAGCGGATCTAGCATTTCTGCCGCCGCTAAAAGCTGAAGCGCCTCCGGCTCCTGAAAGTTCTTGCATCGCCGACCTATAGCCCCAGCTACCTGGCTTTCTCGCGCATTTCCTGCTTCATGACCATAAAACGGAGACGAATTTACAGACGGACCTACTGCAGGGGTGCAGTATACCGCCTGACATACTCCATCCTCATCTTCGTGGCCACCATTGGTATCGCCCCCATCAGCCTCCTAGCCATCGCTTGGACTTTTACTCAGCTGCTGGTACACATCCTCGTTCACCGGGGTCCCGCTCAAGTCTTCGGTGGCACTGGTAACAGTTATGACTACTTCATTTTTCTGGCCAGGAGCTGCATACCCAGCTTCTACCTCCGTTTGGGCGTTCAGGCTAGCCGCCGCTTCCATTGCTAAGCCTTCCCAACTTAGTTTTAGCTTACACCTGCGCCAGCAGCCTGACTCTATCTTCATTGAGCCCCGTAGCCTTAACTACTTTCCCATCCACGGTAACCGCCAGCTCAATGCTGAGGTTGATGTCAATGGTGTAGTATTGGGCTACCCGGGCTTCGCTGACCGGCTGGTGTCACAATTACACGGGGATACCTACTGCCAGCACCAATACTGCTACCAACTCTAATGACAGCCATTTAGACACCCTGGTCATCCCATGCCCCACTATTTATCCTTCCACTAAGTCCGGTCATTGCTTGCAGGATCCTGCTTGCCCTTTCTTATAGATATTCGGACCAAAAAAGGAAAAATTTGGTCAGAAAAAACTTTTTTATGAATCGACCTTCACCGCCTCAAATTCTTCCACCACTTTGCCATCAATTATCAAGCAAACCGGAAAGCTGGCGGTATTGTGGGCAGCTCCCACCCGCCCATCGACACTGGCTACTACCACGCCGCCAAAACCCTGCTCGCGCCGACCGAGCCTACGAATTACTTCGGCTGCTGCTTCTTGGGGGGGCAAGCCTTTTTCCAAAAGCTCATCAACCAGCTTAGCCGCAAGGGTTTCGATGAATACTTCTCCTAGACCGCTGGCCACCACCGCTCCCCGGCGGGAAGCAAAAATGCCCCCGCCCAGCACTGGAGTATCACCCACCCGACCCGGCCATTTCATGAACCAACCACCAGTGGACGAGGCAGCTGCCGTTTTGCCATCGGCTACCGCCACACAACCCACGGTATCGCATCCTATTTGGCAATCAGGGGCTTGGCCGCCAGCCTGGCCTTGAGTAGGGCTCAAACCGAAAAAGGGACTAGCAGGGGTATCAATTCCTGAAGGCAATCGCTCCTGACCCCACCGGGCTGCGAGCCAGTCGTCCCGGCGCTCTGGGGCGACGCAGTTGGCCTCTGGAAAGCCCATTTTGCGCGCGAAGCGAGTGGCACCGTCTCCAGCCAGCAATACATGCGGACTATCCTCCAAAACCCGGCGCGCCACTGATACCGGGTTAGTCACGCCTTTGATGGCCGCTACCGCCCCAAATCTCCCCTTATATCCATCAATAATGGCCGCATCCATCTCTACTTCGCCATCGAGGTTAAGCTCGGATCCGTAGCCAGCGTTGAAGAGGGGGCTATCCTCCAAAACCCGAACCGCACCCTCCACCGCATCCAAAAGGCCGCATTCCAACGCCTGGTAACCAGTTAAGGCAGATTCGCGGAGCACCGCTTGGCGCTCTGGGGTCGGCTTTACCCCCACCCCACCATGAACCAAAATCACCCGCATAAGCAGCCCTTCTCTTAGATTAGGCTAGTTTCCCAAGCTCAATCGCCGCTTGGGAAGAGCTGTAATCCCAGCCCCGCGCATCCATTTCTTTGATGAAATTGACCACTGCTTCCACCAATACGTTCACCATCTTTTGGCCCTTTTCGGCTGTGGCCTTGGTGGGATCGCCAGTGGCTCCGGTATTGGTAAGCTCAGCAAAATTCCACTTGATCTCCACGTCGGGTGGGAGGTCGGGCACCACTCCCTTAGCATGCTCCATTTGCACTAGCTCAGGAAATAGCGCTAAAGCAATCGAGGTCTCACCTTCACCAGCATGCCCAAGTCCGCCCCAAACTTCAAAGGTGTTTGGAGGAAGGAGCTGGCCGGCGGTTATCCACCAAGCATCCAGGGAAGCTATGCGCACTTGGGGGTACTCCATCTTGATTGCCCGGCTCGCAATTTCGATGGGTGCAATGTTGCCATCATGGCCGTTCATAATGAAGATCTTCTGGATGCCAGCCTTGACGGTAGAACGTAGCACATCCTTTAAGACTGCGATCAAAGTCTCTGGTTCTAAGCTCAAGTTAAAAAGGAAATGACTATAGTGGGCGCTCATGCCCACGGTTATGGGAGGAAGAACTAGCATGCCCTCCACCCGATCCGCCACTCTTTGCGCCAACCTATAGGAGACCAAAGTATCGGTGCCGTGGGGAAGATGGTAACCGTGGTTCTCGCACGAACCGACTGCTAGAATGGCTTTGTCAAACTTACCTTCATGATACTGCTGTCCAGTCATATGAGTTATGATGTTTGCCAAGGTTTAGTACCTCCTCTTTTTGAAAAAGTAGCTAGACTACGCGGCACCATGATCTCAAGAGCCATGGTGCCGCTGCCGATTAAGACTCAACTTTTATTGAGGTATGACTTCCTTCACAAAAGCAAACTTGCCATCCTTGACGGTAAGGATAGTAACTGACTTGGTGGGAACCCGCTGCCCATCCTTATAGGCGATGCTTCCGGTGACCCCCTTGAAATCAGTGGTCTTGGCCAAGGCGTCGCGGATAGCAGTAGGATCGGTACTGTTAGCCCGCTTTATGGCATCAGCCAGCAGATAAATAGCATCATAACCTAGCATGGCAAAGGCGTTCTCGGGGTCTTTCTTGTATTCTTCTTGGTAAGCCTTGATGAAGTTCTGTACCACCGGATCCGGGTTGTCCATGGATGCGTGGGTAGTGAAGTAAACGTTCTTAGAACCTTCCTTGCCGCCCAGTCCGATTAGAAGCGGGGTATCATAGCCATCGCCACCCAGGATCGGAGTGGTTACACCCGCATCCCGCATCTGCTTAGCAATCACGCCGCACTTAGACGGGTCAGCAGCAACATAGAGCACATCTGGCTTGGTGGACAGGGCCTTCAGCCGGGTAATCTGGGCCTTGAAGTCAACGTCGCTGGTTTGATAGCTATCCTCCAAGACGATGGAGTCTGGGCCAGCCAGCTTGGTGAAGCGTTCCTTGAAGTATTTGGAAAGGGTAACGGTATAGTCCATAGCTTTATCGGTGAGAATGTAAGCCTTCTTGGCATGCAAATCATTATAGGCAAACTCCGCCCCCGCATAAGCTTGAACATTGTCGCCAAAGGGGCAAAGGAAGAAGTAGTCCCCCACCTGATCTGGCAAGGTGGGAAGAGTAGCTCCGGAAGTCAGGAAAGGTATCTTGGCGTTCTGGGCAATAGGACCAGCCGCCAAAGCATAGTTGGAATCGCTAAGCCCAGTGACGGCCACTACCTTGTCCACGTTGATCATCTGGGAAATAGCATTGGTGCAAGTGGTTTGATCGGTCTTGCCATCCTGGACGTCTAGCTCGATCATCTTGCCCAATACGCCGCCCTTGGCGTTTATTTCCTTTACTGCTAGCTTGGCACCGTTCAGAGCTGGGGTATCCAAGGAAGACTGGTCACCAGTAAGGTTGAACAGGGCGCCAATCTTGATAGTATCGCCTTGACTCCCGCCGCCCGATGACGACGAACTGGCCTCCTTATTGCCACAGCCAGTTAAGCTTACGCTCAACGTTAGAAATCCCACCAAGGCGCCAATCAAAAGCTTCTTTTTCATGTTTAGATTTGCCTCCTTCCAATCATTATACCAATCACATACTGGTTCGACCTAGCTCGGTTCTCCCTACCATCACTTTTAATACACCCTACTAGACTCTACCTACCCGTCGCTTTCGCCCATTGATCTCCCTAGTTTTTCAGCCACCTCCTCATGCTAAACTCCCGAAGCCCCACTATCCCTTGCGGGCGTACCGCCAAGACTATTATCAAAGCCACTGAGTAAATCACCTGGCTTAGACCATACAGGGGCGGAATGTGGAAGCCAGCAATGGTAGTCCCCACCTCCAGGCCACGCAATGCTTCAGGGATGAGGGTCATAACGACAGCGCCGATTATAGAGCCAGTGATGCTGCCCATGCCGCCAATGACCGACATGACCACCAGTATAAAAGCTTGGGCAAACGAAAAGGCATTGGGCGAAACTACGGTAATTAAGTGACCCCATAGGGCTCCCCCCACCCCGGCAAAAAAGGCTCCCAGGGTGAAGGCCAACATGCGGTGCTTGACTAGATTGACCCCCAGCGCTTCCGCCGCTAGATCGTCGCCGCGGATGGCCATCATCCCCCGCCCATAAGCGGAGTGGACCAAGCGCCAGGATAGGTAAATGAGGGCGATGGTAATCCCATAAACCCACCAGATATTAGTCTCAGGGGGTAGACCGTTTATCCCCCTAGCTCCACGGGTGATCTGGGAAACGTTAGTTACCACCACTTGGACAATAACTAGAAAGCCCAAGGTAGCCAGAGCCAGATAATGTCCCCTGAGCCGTAACACCGGATAGCCAATTAAGAAGGCGCATATGGCAGCCACTGTGCCCGCCGCTAGAAGGGCTACTGGAAAGGAGGCGTGGGCTTGGGCCAGCCAAGCCGGAAGGTCAGGCAGAATAAAAGCTTTCTGCCGCAGAGGGATGGTCAGCAGGGCAGCCGTATAAGCCCCCACGGCCATAAATCCGGGATGGCCCAGGGAAAAAACCCCAGTAAGGCCGTTGGTAAAGTTTAAGCTGACCACCAGAATGATGTTGATGCCCATAACGTTAATAAGGCGGAGATAATATTGGTTCAGGAAGCTATTGGCCAAAGCCAGCAGCCCAATGACCAATGCTAGGGCCACCAAAGTACAGGTTTTCTCCCGGCGGTTTAGCATTAGGCTCTCCCTCTTTCCACTGATCCCAAGATGCCTACCGGTCGAATGAGAAGCATGAGGATTAAAAAGATGAAGACGAAGGCGTCCCGAAATCCCGATAGGGAAGGGGGTAGCAACCCTACCAGCAACACTTCAGCTAGCCCCAAGACGTAGCCCCCTACTGCCGCCCCGGCGATGTTACCGATGCCACCAATGACCGCGGCTACAAAGGCCTTGAGGCCAGGAACAAACCCCATCAACGGGTCGATCCGCCCGTACTGACCGCCCAACATAACCCCAGCCACAGCCGCCAACCCCGAGCCAATAATAAAGGCAGTGGCCACAATGCGGTTTATATTAATGCCCATGAGTTGGGCCGCCTGGAGGTTTTCAGAGCTGGCTCGCATGGCAATGCCTAAGTTGGTGCGGGTAACAAATAGGGTCAAGGCCAACATTAGCCCTACTGCCAAGACCACAATTAGGATAGTCATGTTGTTAAAAGTTAGACCGCCCCAGTTGTGGATAACCAAGAGATAATCAGGTACCAAAAACTTGCGCGGCTGCGGGGACAGCACCATGGTTCCCAGGTTCTCCAGGAATATGGATACGGCCAGGGAGGTAATCATGGTGACCTCCTCCGGGGCCCCACGGACCGGACGGAAGGCAGCTCGCTCCACCAACACCCCCGTAAGGGCGGCAATTAACATGGAGCCCGCCAACACCGCCCAAAAGGGCAAATGTAGGCTCATGGCCAACCCCAGGGCGGAATAAGCGCCGACCATCAAGATGTCGCCATGGGCGAAGTTGATCAAGCGTAGGATTCCATATACCATGGTATAGCCGATGGCTACCAAGGCATAAATGCTGCCCAAGCTGATACCATTTATGAGTTGTTGTAATAAATAAGTACCTGACACGCGTTCAAACCCCTTCCTTTGCACAAGTCCTCGACCAAAAGCAACCGAACTCGGTCTGTTACCTTAGCCACCTAAATAGGCGTGCTTAATATCTTCATTGGCCATAAGCTCCTGGGCTCGCCCTTTCATCCTGATCCTCCCCGACTCCAATACATAAGCTCGGTCAGCTATCTCCAGAGCCTTAAAGGCATTTTGCTCGACCAGGAAAATAGTCTTACCTTGCTCCTTGAGCTGGGCAATAACCTTGAAGATTCGATCTACGATGATGGGAGCTAGGCCCAACGACGGCTCGTCCAATAGTAAAAGTGTAGGCTTACTCATCAAGGCCCGGCCAATAGCCAGCATTTGCTGCTCCCCGCCGCTCAACGTTCCCGCTGATTGGGACAGGCGATCCCTCAGCACCGGAAAGTGCTCGAAGATCCATTCCAGGTCCCTGGCCACCCCTTCGGGATCACGTCGCAGGTAGGCTCCCATCCGCAGGTTTTCTTTCACAGTGAGGCGGGCAAAAATCTGGCGGCCTTCCGGACAGTGGGCTATTCCCATTTGCACGATCTCGTGGACTCCAGCCCGAGCAATATCCCGGCCTTGAAAGCTCACCCGCCCCTTACGCGGTCGCATCAAACCGGAGATAACCCTAAGGGCAGTGGTCTTCCCAGCGCCGTTAGCTCCTAGCAGCGCTACTAGCTCTCCCTGCTTCACGTGCAGGGAAACATCGTCCAGGGCCTGGATATTGCCGTAGCCAGCATCTACATGTTCCAATACTAGGAGCGGTTCCGAGGTAACTTGGCGCTCTCCGGATTCATGTATGGACAATTCACACATATGCAGCCGACCTCCCCAGATAGGCCTCGATTACCTGCGGGTGGGTTTGAATTTCCTGAGGCTGCCCCTCGGCGATGATCTTGCCGTAGCTCAGTACCTGCAACCGGTTGGAAAGGTTCATGACCACACGCATGTCATGCTCGATCAAAAGCACAGTAAGGTTGAAGGTGTCATGGATCTTGCGAATGAGTTCCATCAGCCCCCAGCTTTCGCTTGGGTTCATGCCTGCCGCCGGCTCGTCCAGGAGCAAGAGCTCAGGGCGAGCCGCCAAAGCCCTAGCAATCTCCAGTTTCCTCTGCTCGCCATAAGGAAGGCTGCCAGCCGGCCGACTGCGATACTGAGCAAGCCCCATCAGGTCCAATAGCTCCATGCACCAGGACTCCAACCGCCTTTCCTCCTGCACAAAGGAGGGCAGGCTAAGCAAGGTAGCAACCAACCCGTATCGCTTGTGGATCTGGGCGGCAATCATTACGTTATCCAGCACCGTTAAGTCATTGAACAGACGGATATTTTGGAAGGTCCGTATGATCCCTTGGGAAGCAATAAAGCGCGGAGACTTATAACTAATCACTTGGTCTTTCCAGATAATGGTTCCCGCCGAAGGCTCAATCAGCCCGGTAAGCAGATTAAAAACAGTGGTTTTCCCTGCACCGTTTGGACCGATAATGCCCAGAATCTCACCCGGCTCAAGGTCCAAAGCATAATTCTCCAGGGCGGTAAGTCCGCGAAAGCGTTTGGTTAGACCTTCAACATGAAGAATGGAGTTTGGGTTTGGCGGCATGGCTAGCACTCCTAAATCGACATAGTGTTTAAGATATCCTTGACTTTGTTGAAATGATTGATCATTTCCTCTCTGGCTCTTTTCAGATCCCGGTTCCGGACCGCTTCGTAGATGTTGCGGTGTTCCTCGAGGCACTCCAGCAGCCGGCCCGGGTAAGCCAAGGTTTTTTCTCGCATATCCTGAAGCATGGAGTTTAAAGTCTTAACCAGGTTCACCAGCACCGTGTTTTGGGCACAGGCGGCTATGGCCTGATGAAAGAGGATATCCGCCTCCACCGCGCTAGCACCCTTAGCTATTACTTCATCCATTACTTTCAAGGCCGACTCCACCAAGCGGTAAGTGCGCTGGTCACCTCTATCTACAGCCAGCCTCAGGACGCTCAACTCCAACAGCTCCCGAGCTTCAATGAAGTCGGAAAACATCTCTTTATCCGACTTGGGGCAAGCCGAGAGGGCATCAATGGTGGCCTGGAGGCTATAGCGCCGTATGTAGGTGCCGCCGCTTTTCCGCCTTTCCACGATCCCCTTAGATTCTAGGATGGATAAAGCCTCCCGCACTGAAGCTCTGCTGACACCCATTTGTTCTGCCATTTCCACCTCGGGAACTAGGCGATCCCCAGGTCCTAACCTACCGTCCATGAGCATTTGATAGATTTGAGCTACAATCTCATCGCTCACCCGCGATGTCTTTACACTTGCAAACATAGAAAATCCCCAGCCTTCATTAGCTAGTTCCCCCTGAAAAACTCAGGGCTAAAAGATTTAGCATCTCAGAAAACCGACTAGATTTTTAGCAAAACAGAAGGAGTTACCATCCTCTGGATCGAATCTTGTAAGTACGAGAAAACAAGAAAACCCAGAAGGAGGAACTCCCTATGAATAACATTCGCCACACCACCTCCTTTTCCTGCCGGGTGATCTTATGTTAAGGCTAAAAGATCCGCAGCTCACCCTGTGGGATGCCCTGTTGCCATCTGACTTGGTCCAGCTCAATCCAGAACTGGCCAGGGTGGACGAACTCCTGGATGATGATAGGTTTATAGCTCCATTCATCAGCCGGTTTGAGGCGCGTCTTGGCAGGCCAACTATCCCTATGGAAACCTACCTGCGCCTGATGTACTTGAAGTACCGTTATGGCCTGGGTTATGAAGTTTTAGTCCAGGAGGTAAATGACAGTATTAAGTGGCGGCGTTTCTGCCGTATCCCCTTAACCCAAAAGGTACCCCATGCTACTACTTTGATTAAACTCACTAAACGCTGTGGCCCGGGGGTTGTAGAAGAACTCAATAAAGCCCTGGTTCAGGAAGCCCGGGAGAAAAAGATTATCCGGGGACGCAAGCTGCAGGTAGATACCACGGTAGTGGAAGCCAATATTCAC
>NZ_MDDC01000028.1 GCF_001875325.1 Neomoorella thermoacetica | reverse complement strand
CCCCCCCTGTCAATCTTACCTTGCCAGGGGGTGTTTGTTTGCCCCCTCATTCCGCCCCACTCTACCGGTTGCACTCTACTTTTCTTGCATATTGCTTTACTGGGTAGTGGGGCACCGATATTTTAAATGTATGACCCCGGGATAAAAGACAGTCACCCCGGGGTTATTTTTTATTCCCGGCTTGGGCATATTTTTTCTATCGGGGAGGTGCGACTTGATGGCAGCAGCCGGAAACGGGCCCCTGGTCACCCTGGGGTACTTCCTCTTCCAGGCCTTCCCCGGGGTCAACAGGGAACTGGAGGGCTGGCGCCGGCACGCAGCCGCCATTCCGGACCCCCGGCTCCGGGAGCAGGCCCTGGCCAGCCTTACTTTGAAGAAATTCCACTGCCAGGGCGGGAGCGTTTACGCCATCTGGCCGCGTCGCCATCGCCGGGAGCTCCTGCGGGCCATCGTGGCCCTGCAGACCATCAGCGATTACCTGGACAACCTCTGCGACCGGGCCGGGGTCCTCGAAGAGGCGGCCTTTCGCCAGCTCCACCTTGCCGTTACCGATGCCCTTGTTCCCGGGGGAGCAGGCCATGACTACTACGCCGCCTATCCCTACTACCGGGACGGCGGCTACCTCCAGGCCCTGGTCCGGGCCTGCCGGGAAAGCCTGGCAGCCCTGCCCGGTTATGAACTCGTCCGGGAAGAAGCCCTCTACCTGGCGGGTTTATACTGCCGGCTCCAGGCCACCAAACATACATATACAGGCAGGCGCCGGGAGAGGCTGCAGGCCTGGCTGCAACCCCTCCTGGCCCGGATCCCTGTCCCCCTCTACTGGTGGGAACTGGCGGCGGCCACCGGTTCCACCCTGGGGATCTTTGCCCTCATGGCCCTGGCGGCCAGGGGAGAGGTGCAGGCCCGGGACGTGGCCGGGGTAAGGGAGGCTTATTTTCCCTGGATCGGCGGCCTGCATATCCTCCTCGACTACCTCATTGACCAGGAAGAGGACCGGGCAGGGGGGGATCTCAATTTTTGCGCCTTCTACCGCGATAGGGCGGAGGCCGGCCGGCGGGTCAGTTACTTCCTGCACGAATCCCTGGCGGCGGCCCGGAATCTGCCCGACCCCGCCTTTCATCTCCTGGTTGTCAGGGGGCTGCCGGCCTTTTACCTCTCCGACGACAAAGCCGCCCGGCAGGAGCAGCTCCCGGCCCGGCAGGCAATCCTCCGGGCCGCCGGCCCCTTCACCCGCAACCTCTACCGCCTCTGCCGGGTCTTGCGCCGGGCGGGCGTAGTTTAACCGGTAGCAGTCATACCGGGGTACCCGGCCGGACAACCCAGGTCCTCCAGGGGGGCCAGGGTCCGGGCGGCAAGGAGGGCCAGCTCATCCTGGACCGGGTTTACCGGCAACCGGTCCAGGGCCGTCAGGGCCCGGGTAACCTGATCCGCCGCCACGGCAGCAGTGTAGGTATCACAGCCGAGACCCCGGGCGGCGTCAACCAGTTCCTCCATTTCCGCCGCCCCGAGGCCGCGGACCAGCCTTTCCCGCCAGCAGGCGGCATCCGGCGTGACCGCGAGGAAACGTAAAACCGGCAGGGTCAGGAGGCCCCGGGCCAGGTCCTGGCGGCAGGGCTTGCCCATTCTTTCCGGGGATCCGAAGAGATCCAGGCAGTCGTCGACAATCTGGTAGGCCAGGCCCAGGTGCCAGCCGAACTGCGCCAGGCATTCCTGCTGGTTCCGTTTCAGCCCGCCCAGGATAGCGCCGCAGCGGCAGGCGGCGCTTATCAGGGCGGCCGTCTTCTGGCCAATATAGGTAAAGTAGGCCTCCGGGCCGGCAAGACCGCCCGCCAGCTGCCCGATCTCGCCGCTGCACATGGAGCGGATAGCCTCCGTCACCGTATAGAGGACGGCCTTCTTGCCCTTCGCCAGGAGGCCGAAGGCGGTGGCAAAGAGGTAATCGCCGGTGAGGACGGCGGGCACCGTCCCGTAGGCGCGGTAGAGGGCGGGGCGGCTGCGGCGCACCGCCGCCCCGTCGAGGATATCGTCGTGGACCAGGGAAGCCAGGTGAACCAGCTCGATGGCCGCCGCCACCCGCCCGGCTTCCCGGGCGTCATAGATACCGAAACGGGCGCATAAAAAAACCAGAGTGGGCCGCAGGCCCTTACCGCCCTCTATGGCGTAGTCCAAAAGTTCCTGTAACCGGGGATCCGGGGTGGCTATAGCTTCGGCCAGGACCCGCCGGGTTTCCGCCAGGTTCAAAGTCGTTCACTCCTGTCATGGAAAGTAGGTACTTTTTTGTTTCCCCCTGGTCCCCGCTGGCGTACTTACCAGGAGTGCCGGTACCGGACTTCCCGGCAGTGCTAGTATTTGCTAAAAGCCGTTAATCTATAGCCGGCGCTCCTGCACCAGCTATAGTGCGCCGGGAGAAGCTATCAGGGCATAAACGCCGCCGGGGCGGCAGGATAATATTATACAGCCCTAAACCGGTATTGCTAAAATACCCTGCCTGCAGTATAAAAAAGTCAAAGAAAGTCAAAGATAAATAATGGTAGCCAGGAAAGGCATCCTGCCCGGCAGGGGAGGTGAAGGCTTACGGGAGATAGAACCCTAGCCGACCAGATCGAGAACTATATCAAAGGCCTGCTCAACAACAGCACCAGCGGCATCGTCGAGCTGCAGCGCCAGGAACTGGCCGAGCTTTTCACCTGCGTGCCCTCCCAGATTACCTACGTCCTCAGCACCCGCTTCACCATCGAGCGGGGGTATCTGGTGGAGAGCCGCCGGGGCGGCGGCGGTTACGTCCGTATCGCCCGGGTGCCCTTGAGGGCCGAGGACCAGGTCAAAGGCTGGGTCCAGGAGGCCCTGGGGGATTACCTCTCCCAGGACGCGGCCGCAGAACTCCTGGAACGGCTGGCGGCAGAAGGTCTCTTGACCCGGCGGGAGCAGATGCTCCTGGCGGCGGCCGTCAACCGCAATGCCCTGCCCCTGGAGCTCCCCCGGCGCGACCGGGTGCGGGCCTCAATCCTGAAGGCAGTTATCTTAACCCTGCTCCGGGACGATTTCCCCGGGGAATAAGAAAAGGGGGCGAAATAATGCTTTGTGAACGTTGCCAGGAAAGACCGGCCAGCGTCCACGTCACCCGCATTATCAACGGTGATAAAACGGAGCTCTACCTCTGCCAGGAGTGCGCCCGGGAGATCCAGCCCCAGCTAAACTTCTCCATTCCCCAGTTTTTAGCCGGGCTCCTGGACTACGACCCGGAGCTTGAGGTAAAGGCTCCCCCGGCAGCCGAGCGCTGCCCGGAGTGCGGCCTGACCTACGAACAGTTTCACGAGACCGGACGCCTGGGCTGTCCGGAGTGTTACCATCACCTGGCACCGCGCCTGGACCCCTTGATCCGGCGTATCCAGGGCAGCAGCCAGCACCGGGGCAAGGTTCCCCGCCGGGCCGGGGGCGACCTGCGGCTGCGGCGAGAGATAGAAAACCTGCGGGCCCGGTTGCAGCAACTGGTCCAGCAGGAGGAGTTTGAAAAAGCGGCCCAGGTGCGGGATCGCATCCGCGACCTGGAGGGCCGCCTGGGAAAAGGGGGGAGCAGCCAGTGAGCTTGAACCTGGAACGCAACAGCAAGTGGATGGAGGGCTCCGGTCCCCAGGCCGACATCGTCATCTCCAGCCGCATCCGCCTGGCCCGCAACCTTAAAGGCCTGCCCTTCCCCAACCTCATGAACAGTGACCAGCAGGCCCGGGTAGTCAGCCAGGTGAGCGGGGCCATCCAGGCGCCCATGGTTTTCCAGGCCGTGGGGGAACTCAAACTCCAGCCCCTGCGGGCATTGGCGCCGGAGGAGCGGCAAATACTAGTAGAAAAGCACCTCATCAGTCCCGACCTGGCCGCAGCCGGCGGCGAAAAGGCCGTTGTCCTGCGGGACGACGAGGCCGTCAGCATTATGGTCAACGAGGAGGACCACCTGCGGCTGCAGTGCCTCCTGCCGGCCATGATGCTCCACGAAGCCTGGCGCCTGGCCGACGCCGCCGACGACGCCCTGGAGAACGAGCTGGATTTCGCCTTTGACCAGGAGCGCGGCTACCTGACCGCCTGCCCGACCAACGTCGGCACGGGTTTGAGGGCTTCCACCATGCTCCACCTGCCGGCCCTGGTCCTGACCAGGCAGGCGGGGCCGGTGCTTTCGGCCCTGACCAAGGTGGGGGTGGCCGTCAGGGGCCTCTACGGCGAGGGCACCGAGGCCCAGGGTAACATATTCCAGGTGTCCAACCAGATCACCCTGGGCCGTTCTGAAGAGGAAATTATCAACAACCTCTCGGCGGTGACGGTGCGCCTGGCCGATCAAGAACGGGAGGCCCGGGAACTCCTGCGCAAGCAGAGCCGCTGGCAGCTGGAGGACCGGGTGGGACGGGCCTACGGCGTCCTGACCAACGCCCGGATCTTGAGCTCCCAGGAAGCCCTGCAGCTCCTCTCCGACGTGCGCCTGGGGGCGGAGATGAAGATCATCCGCGGCCTGGACCAGCGCCTGTTAAACCAGCTCCTGGTCCGCATCCAGCCGGCCTTCCTCCAGTTCAGCGCCGGCAAAGAGATGACTCCCCAGGAGCGCGACGTCTACCGGGCGGCCATGGTCAGGGAGCTCCTGGCGGGGTAAATTGAGGGGACATATCCCCAAGTGGGTGCAGAAAGTATCCTTATATGATATAACCCCATCTTCATCTTCCAAGGAGGGATTTAACAATGGCACGTTTTACCGAGAGAGCGAACCGGGTCCTGCGCCTGGCCCAGGAAGAAGCCCTGGCCCTGCGTCACCCGGCCATAGGCACCGAACATATCCTGCTGGGAATCTTACGGGAGGGCGACAGCGTCGCCGCCCGCGCCCTGACCAACCTGGGAGTTAACATCAAAGCCGTCCGCGAAGAGGTCCGCAAGGTCATCCGGCCGGGCGAAGCCGTCGTCGGCGGCGAGCTGGGCCTGACCCCGCGGGCGAAAAGGGTCCTGGAGCTGGCCAACGAGGAAGCCAGGCGCCAGGGGGTCAACTACGTCGGCACCGAGCATCTCCTCCTGGGCCTGCTGGAGGAGGGCGAGGGCCTGGCGGCCCAGGTCCTGGGCGGCCTGGGCTTAAGCCCCGAGAAGATCCGCGAACAGGTAATCGCCCTGCTGGGAGGGGCCGGCCAGCCCCAGACCGGCGGCTGGACCGTCCTCTTCGGCAACCTGCCCTTCGGCATGGCCGCCTTCCCCGGGGGCATGGGCTTCCAGCCCCAGGGTATGCCCGCGGGGGCCAAGATGCAGGAGCGGCGGCCCGGGCAGACGCCCACCCTGGACCAGTTCAGCCGGGACCTCACCCGCCTGGCCCGGGAAGACAAACTCGACCCGGTAGTCGGCCGGGAGAAAGAGATTGAGCGGGTCGTCCAGATCTTAAGCCGCCGGACCAAGAACAACCCGGTCCTCATCGGCGACCCGGGCGTGGGCAAGACGGCCATCGTCGAGGGCCTGGCCCAGAAGATCGTCCAGAACCAGGTGCCGGAGGTCCTGCGGGACAAACGGGTGGTGGCCCTGGATATGTCCGGCATGGTGGCCGGCACCAAGTACCGGGGCGAGTTCGAAGAGCGCTTTAAAAAGGTCATGGACGAGGTCCGGGCCGCCGGCAACGTCATCCTCTTTATCGACGAGCTCCACACCCTCATCGGCGCCGGGGCCGCCGAGGGGGCCATCGACGCCGCCAACATCTTAAAACCCGCCCTGGCCCGGGGCGAGCTCCAGACCATCGGCGCCACCACCATCGACGAGTACCGCAAGCATATCGAGCGGGACGCCACCCTGGAGCGCCGCTTCCAGGCCGTCATGGTGGAAGAGCCCACGGTGGAGGAAACCATCGCCATCCTGAAGGGCCTGCGGGACCGGTATGAAGCCCATCACCGGGTCAAGATCACCGATGAGGCCCTGGAGGCCGCCGCCCGGCTCTCCGACCGCTACATCACCGACCGCTACCTGCCGGATAAAGCCATCGACCTGGTGGACGAGGCCGGCTCCCGGGTGCGCCTCAAAGTCTACACGGCTCCTGACGACGTCAAGAAGCTGGAGTCCCGCCTGGAGGAGATCGAGAAAGAAAAGGCCGCGGCCGTCAACGCCCAGGAGTTTGAAAAGGCCGCCACCCTGCGGGATGAAGAGAAGAAGATCAAAGAAGAGCTAGAAGCCAAAAAGGGCGAGTGGCAGAAGGAAAAGGGCCTGGAGAAATCCGTGGTGACGCCGGAGGACATCGCCCAGATCGTCTCCAGCTGGACGGGGATCCCCGTCACCCAGCTCGCCCAGGAGGAGAGCGAGCGCCTGCTGCACCTGGAGGACGTCCTGCACCAGCGGGTCATCGGCCAGGACGAGGCCGTCCACGCCGTAGCCCGGGCCGTGCGCCGCGCCCGGGCGGGCCTCAAAGACCCCAAACGGCCCATCGGCTCCTTCATCTTCCTGGGACCCACCGGCGTCGGCAAGACCGAGCTCGCCCGGGCCCTGGCCGAGGCCCTCTTCGGCGACGAAGACGCCATGGTACGCTTCGACATGTCCGAGTACATGGAGAAACACACCGTCTCCCGGCTGGTGGGCGCCCCGCCCGGCTACGTCGGCTACGAGGAGAGCGGCCAGCTGACGGAGGCCGTCCGGCGCCGGCCCTACAGCGTCGTCCTCTTCGACGAGATCGAAAAGGCCCACCCGGACATCTTTAACGTCCTGCTCCAGGTCCTGGACGACGGCCGGCTCACCGACGCCAAGGGCCGCACGGTGGACTTCCGCAACACGGTGATTATCATGACCTCCAATATCGGCGCCAGCACCATCAAGCGGGAGAGCCTGGGCTTCAAGGCCTCCACCAGCGAAGTGGCGGCCGAGTCTTACGACAAGATGAAGAAGCACATCCTGGAAGAACTGCGGCGGACCTTCCGGCCCGAGTTCTTAAACCGCATCGACGACCTCATAGTCTTCCACGCCCTCTCCAGGGACGACATCCGGAAGATCGTCGACCTCATGCTGGCCGAGCTGAACCGCCGCCTGGAGGACAACAACCTCTCCGTCGAAGTAACCGACGAGGCCAAAGATATCCTGGTCCGGGAAGGCTTCGACGAGGCCTACGGTGCCCGGCCCCTGCGCCGCGCCATCCAGACCCTCATCGAAGACCAGCTCTCCGACGAGATGCTGGCCGGCAAATTCCAGCCCGGCGACAAGGTCCGGGCCGTCGCCCGGGACGGCAAGATCGCCCTGGAAAAGGCGGCTTAAGGCCGGGACGATAAAACCCCTCAAGCACCCGAGCTACGGGTGCTTTTTCTTTTTCTAACGAAATTTAACACTCCTGTACAAAACCGGAGAGACGCCCCAGCCGGGCGTTCCGCGGGGATATAGCCGATGAGAAGTACGTAAAGAACGCTTTTTCCCAGGGGGTTGACGCGGTTGTTAATTTTGCCGCCGAGCCGCATGTAGATCGCAGCATTGAGGATGCAAGTCCTTTTATCCGGACCAATGTTGAAGGGACCCGCGTGCTGCTGGAGACGGCCCGGCGGTATGGGGTGGAAAGGTTTATCCAGGTTTCTGTGGACCGGTGTGAGCTGGATCATGACAGGGCCTACCTGGTGAACGCCCTGGGTACCCGCAACGTGGCGGCGGCCGCCGCTATGGTGGGGGCCAAGCTTATTTTTATCAGCACCGATTATGTCTTTAACGGCCGGGCAGGGCGGCCCTATACGGAGTTTGACCCCCCGGCCCCCATCAACATCTATGGCAAATCAAAGCTGGCCGGGGACCTGGCCCGCTTTATCGCCGGCCTGATTGAAACCGAGCTGTACGGCATCTACCATGCCAGTAATGGCGGCGAATGTTCCTGGTTTGGCTTTGCCCGGGAGATCTTTCGCCTGGCGGGACTGGACCACGTCAGGATCCGGCCCATTTCTTTGGTGGAATTAAACCGTCCGGCCCCCCGGCCGGCCTATTCGGTGCTGGACAATTACTGCATAAAGCTGCAGGGCCTGCCGGACTTACGCTGCTGGCAGGAAGCCCTGCGGGATTTCTTGAAGGGTGAGGTGCTATCATGATTGCCGGGGTGCAAGTCAAAAAACTGGTCAGGCACTGCGACGACCGGGGCTTCTTTATGGAGATTCTGCGGGAGGATGACGAAATTTTTTCCCGCTTCGGCCAGGCTTCCATGTCCAAGTCCTATCCCGGCGTTATCAAGGCCTTTCACTACCACGAGCACCAGGACGACCTGTGGTTTTTCCCGGTGGGCAATGCCCAGGTGGTCCTTTACGACCTGCGGGAGGATTCCCCTACCAGGGGCGAAACAAATGTTTTCTACCTGGGTGAGGACAACCCCGTTTTGCTCCTCATACCCCGCATGGTGGCCCACGGCTACCGTGTGCTGGGCAACGAGCCGGCTATTATAATCTATTTCACTACCGCTGCCTATAACCGTTCCAATCCGGACGAAAAACGCATCCCCTGGGACGACCCGGCCATCGGCTTTGACTGGACAACCAGGTACCGTTAAAAAGAGGTGGAAATGAAAGCCCTGATTCTGTCCGGCGGCAAGGGTACGCGCCTGCGCCCCCTTACCTACACGACGGCCAAGCAGCTCATCCCCGTAGCCAATAAGCCCATTATCTTTTTTGTCCTGGACCAGATTGTGGAGGCGGGGATTCGCGATATCGGCGTGATTATCTCCCCGGAAACGGGGGCCCTGGTCAGGGATGCCCTGGGGGACGGGTCCCGCTGGGGAGCGCGAATCACCTATATTTTGCAGGAGAAGCCCCTTGGGCTGGCCCACGCCGTCAAGACGGCCCGCCCTTACCTGGGGGACGACCCCTTCCTGATGTTTTTGGGCGACAACCTCATCCAGGGCGGGGTAAGTAAAGCAGTGCAGGATTTTCTGGGCGAGGGTTTCCCGGCCCTGATTATGTTAAAAGAAGTGGCCGACCCGCGGGCCTTCGGCGTGGCGGTGTTGGACGACGACAACCGGGTGGTGAGGCTGGTGGAAAAACCTAAAGATCCGCCGTCCAACCTGGCCCTGGTGGGCATCTACCTTTTTACCCCTGTCATCCACCGGGCCATTGAGGGCCTCAAACCCTCCTGGCGGGGGGAGCTGGAGATTACCGATGCCATCCAGGAGCTTCTGAACATGGGTTACAACGTGGCCGCCCGTAAGATTGAGGGCTGGTGGCTGGATACTGGTAAAAAGGACGATATCCTGGAGGCCAACCGGGCGGTGCTGGATGCTTACGCCCGGCTGGAAATCAGGGGCGAAGTCGACGCGGAAAGCCACTTGAGCGGCCGGGTGGAAATCGGCGCCGGCACGGTGGTGAAAAACAGCGTGGTCAGGGGACCGGCCGTTATCGGCAGGGACTGCGTGGTGGAAAACTGCTTCGTCGGCCCGTTTACAGCCGTGGGCGATAACTGCCGCCTTTATAATGTGGGTCTGGAGCATTCTGTGATCCTGGAAGGCCGCGATATAAAGGACGTCCAGCGTATTGAGGACAGCCTGCTGGGGAAGAGCGCCCGGGTCTGCCACGCCGGGGACAACCGCCGCGCCCTGCGTATGTTTTTGGGGGATGATGCGGAGCTGGTGATATAGACCGATAAATTTGCCTGCCCAGAATTCCACCCTTGAAAGTTTTTATCCTCCCCAGGCCCCCTTTACCATATTACCTTGACTGCATAACGGGCGATTTGGGGATCGGCGGTAAGAATGGGCAGGTTTTCTATCTGGGCCTGGGAGACGAGAAGCCGGTCAAAAGGATCGCGATGGAGGTTGGGAAGGGTATAAACGTGCAGGGCATGACTAATTTCCACAGCCAGGGGAGTAATGGCATTGATAGCCATCTGGTCGGTGATAAAGGATGTAATATTAGCCGGCATTTCGAGCTTGCCCAGGCGGGCTTTGATTGCCATTTCCCAACAGCTAGCGGCACTGAGATATAATATATTTTCGCCATCCCTTATTATTTCGCGAGCTCGCGATGATAACCGGGGATCCTCGGTAATCCACCATAAAAAAGTATGGGTGTCTAAGAGAGCTTTCATTCTTCAAACTCCTTAAGAATAGCTTCGGGCAGGGGGGCATTAAAATCCGGGGCTATAGTGATTTGGCCCTTGGCGCTGCCGGGGTGTCGTTCAGGCTTTTCGCTTGTTATCGGGACCAGCCGAGCCACAGGCTTGCCGGCTTTGGCAATAATGACTTCCCGTCCTTCTTTCACCTGGGCCAGCAGCTTGGAAAAGTGGGTCTTGGCTTCATGAATGTTTACTTGTAAAGACATGCCCGGATCACCTCCATATAGCTAATATAGACTAAGTTAATGGACTAAGTCAAGTGTAAGCAGCCGCGCTCCTTAGTAAAATGGGTATCACTGATTTGCATTTTTGGGAAGAGAGAATAGAAAGGAGCTACTTATGATAAGTGCTGGCAACTATTATCGTATATTAAATGAGGGGAGCTAGGATTTTGCGTATACTGGTAACCGGAGGGGCCGGTTTTATCGGTTCCCATGTGGTGGAAGAGTGTCTGGCAGCAGGCTATAAAGTGGCGGTGCTCGACGACCTTTCCAGCGGCAGGCGGGAAAACCTGCCGGAGGGGGTTGCGCTCTACCAGGTGGATGTGGCCGAAGCGGCGGCGGTAAATGAAGTCTTTCAGGCGGCCCAGATCTCCGTCAGCCGGTCGGTGCGGGAGCCGGCGGCCGACGCCCGGGTGAATGTCCTGGGGCTGCTTAACGTGCCGGAGGCTTTATTTTCGCCTCTTCCGGCGGTGTGCTCTACGGGGATGTATGGGAGCCGGCGGGTGAAGAACACCCGGCGCTGCCGGTTTCGCCCTACGGCATCAGCAAACTAACGGGCGAGCATTACCTTCGTTTTTTTGCGTCCCAATACGGGCTGCGCTGCGCGGCCTTGAGGTACGGCAATGTTTACGGCCCCAGGCAGGATCCTCATGGTGAGGCAGGGGTGGTGGCCATCTTCCTGCAAAGGCTGCTAAAGGGCGAGGTACCCGTGATCAATGGCGACGGGCGCTATATTCGTGATTACGTCTACGTAGGGGATGTGGCGCGGGCGAACCTGCTGGCCCTGCAGGGCGAGTGGCAGGGCTTCCGGGCCTTCAGCCTGGGTACGGGCCGGGGAACGGATGTTAACCAGTTAGAGGGTAAGCTGCGGGCGGCTTTGGCGGATGTCCTGCGGGAGCGGGGCGAGGTGGTCGAACTGCCGTCCCCCGTCTACGGGCCGCCCCGGCCGGGCGACCTGCGTTCCAGCCTGCTGGATGCCGGGCGGGCAGGGCGGGAGCTGGACTGGCACCCGCAGGTCGGGCTGGAAGAAGGGCTGAAACGCACGGCGGCGTGGTTTGCCGATCACCAGGATGTCCTCCCGCGGCCATGATTACGTTACTGTGGGGGCAGGGAAGGCGCGGTAGTAATGCGCTGCTTGAAACGGGATAAGATGCTGGCTGGTTCTAAGTAGTTCCCCCTGAAAAACTCAGGGCAAAAAGTCTTAGTTTCTCAGGAAACAGGATAAATTATTTTACAAAACAGAAGGAGTTACCATCCTCTGGATCGAATCTTGTAAGTACGAGCAAACAAGAAAACCCAGAAGGAGGAACTCCTATGAATAACATTCGCCACACCATCTCCTTTTCCTGCAGGGTGATCCTATGTTAAGGCTAAAAGATCCGCAACTCACCCTGTGGGATGCCCTGTTGCCAGCTGAGGTGATAGAACTAAACCCAGAACTGGCCAGGGTGGATGAATTCCTGGATGATAACAGGTTTATGGCTCCTTTTATCAGCCGGTTTGAGGCGCGCCTTGGCAGGCCAACTATCCCTATAGAAACCTACTTGCGCCTGATGTACTTGAAGCACCGCTATGGCCTGGGTTATGAAGTTTTAGTCCAGGAGGTAAATGACAGTATTAAGTGGCGGCGTTTCTGCCGTATTCCCTTAACCCAAAAGGTGCCCCATGCTACTACTTTGATTAAACTCACCAAACGCT
>NZ_MDDC01000027.1 GCF_001875325.1 Neomoorella thermoacetica | reverse complement strand
AAACTTACTTTTACTGCTTAAGTTGGTAATTACTGTTTTAACTTACCGACTTGGTTTCTTCTTGCCTTTTTACATTTTAAGACAATAAAATTTCCAATTTAGGGTCTTGACATTTTACCGCGGGTCTCTGTTGGAAACGTAACTGGCCACAGGCAGCGGCGATATCCTGCCCCCTGCTTTCCCGGATAGCTGCCTCCAACCCCGCCTCCTGCAACCGGGCGACAAAGGCCCGGGCTGCCGCCGGTGTGACCCCTTTAAACCCGCTCCCGGCCACCGGGTTCAGGGGAATTACGTTTACAAAGGCCAGCATGTCCCGGAGGAGCCTGGCTAAACCCCGGGCGTCCTCCCGACGGTCGTTGACCCCGGCTATCAGGGCATACTCGAAGGTAACCCGCCGCCCGGTGATTTCAGTGTAACGGCGGCAGGCCGGGATAAGCTCTTCCAGGGGATAACGCCTGTTGATGGGCATCAACTTGTCCCGGAGTTCGTTAGTGACCGCATGCAAGGAAACAGCCAGCTCCAGGGGTGGTTTTTCCCCGGCCAGTCGCTCGATGCCGGGGACAATGCCGCAGGTGGACAGGGTAATCCTCCTGCGGCTGATACCCCATCCTACAGGATTTTCGAAAATACGCACCCCTTTCATGACGGCCTCATAGTTGTTGAGGGGTTCACCCATACCCATAAAAACAATATTGCTGATCCGGCTCTCCCTTTGCCCCGCTGCTAGTTCTGCTCCCAGGGCTAAGGCCTGGAGGATAATCTCACCGGTGGTCAAATTACGCTGGAAGCCGTCCTGACCGGTGGCGCAAAAACTGCACCCCATGGCGCAACCCACCTGGCTGGACAGGCAGGCAGTATTCCTGCGGCGGCCGTCTTCGTAAACCATGAGGACACACTCGACGCTGTGGCCGTCGTCCAGGCCCAGGAGCAATTTACGCGTCAGGCCGTCGGCCGCCACCATGCGGTTCAGGACCCTCACGGGAGGTAGTTCGGCTACTAACGCCAGGCGGTTCCGGAAAGCCCGGGGCAAGTCGGACATTACCTCTATTCCTTTCGCCCGGCGGGCGTGTATCCAGCGGAAGATCTGCCGGCCACGGTAAGGCGCCTCCCCCAACCCGACTGCCAGTTCCTCCAATTCATGGAACAAAAGGCCTCGTAAGTCAACGCTGGTAGTCATGACCATCTCCTGGCTTTATTATGAATGAAGCTATACCATAATATACCACAATCCCGGCCCGACGGCATCAGGGAATGAAAAAAAGGGGAGTTTTTTCTCCCCTTCCTTTATATATAACCCTACACCTAGTTGTTTATTTACGCAGGCTCTCCGGGACCTCCGGCTGGTGCCAAGCCCATGTACTGGTCGGCAGGACGCTGCCGTTGGCCACCAGGACCGCCAGGGCCACACCCAGGGTGGCTATGATGGCAGTGAGCCTTTTAACCATCGTTCTCACCTCCTCTCCTCTACCCCAGGGGCAGGATCCGCTGCAATAGGGAGTCAGCCCTTTCTACAGCGGCAAATCCGGGCGGGGTCAGGGCAAACCCCTGGACCGCCAGGGCCAGGAGGCTGCTGGCCAGAATGCCCCGGGGCCATTCCAGGTAGAAGCCGGCCATACTCACCAGCAACCACCCCGTTAGCCATAAATAAGCACCCTGCTTTAACCGGGCCCGGCGCCGGGGATTGCTTATGGGCGCCGCCGGCGTAGCCGCCGGTGCCCGGTGCCAGGCAATAACAAGATTTAGGACAAAGACCACTAACACCAGCACCGGCAGGTATCCTCCTGCCACAAGCGCCAGCTCCCGGCCCAGAAAAGCCAGAAGGATCAGAGTCATCAGAGATAAGAGCAAACAGCGGTAGTAGGCGCCAGCGTGGACGCCCCCCGACAGGAGGCGGTAGCTGGCCATGGTCGCCAGGGCGGCCATCATTTCCGGTACCAGGCCCAGGTAACGGGCTGCTATCACGAAAACAGCCAACTGGAGTCCCCCACCCAGGGCCACCTCCAGACCGAAGGCCACGACCTCTGCTTCCGGCTTCCTGCCCCCGCCCTCCGGCAGCCTCGAAACCAGGAAATCGGCGCTCGCCCTGGCGAGTTGATGAATACTTAGCAAGGCTTACCTGCTCCATAAAACTTTGTTAGTTCTACCATATTATTCTACACGGTCATAAAAATTCCTGCTGCCATCATAAAATTAACTAGTAAAAATGGGAAATTTTACAGTAAAGACTGTGCCCTGGTCGCTGCTATTGACCTCCACCCGGCCGTTATTGGCCGTCACCAGCTTCTGGACAATGTAGAGGCCCTGCCCGTGGTTTTCCCGGTCGACCTTTTTCGTAGTGAACCCCCGGAGAAAGATCTTCTTCTGCAGTTCCAGGGGGATGGCCGGTCCGGTGTTGCCCACTTCAAAACAGTGGCAATTGCCTTCATTGTAGATCCGCAGCCAGATGCGTTTTTCCCCGCCCGGGGTACCCGCCAGGGCGGCTTCCAGGGCGTTATCGAGGAGGTTGCCAAAGATGCTGGTAGCGTCCGTGGGTGGTAACAGCAGGCCCTTGAGGTCGCTGTTAATCTCGTACTGGAAACTAACGCCCCTCTCTTCGATGGCCGCCGCCTTGGCCTGGAAGAGCCCGGCCAGGGCCGGCTGGCTGACCTCGATGATCCGGGTGGGCTGCCGCACCTCCTTGCAGACGGAGGCGATATATTCCAGGCCGGCCTCGTTCATTCCCAGTTGCAGCAGGCCGTATACTGTCTGCAGGTGGCTGATGAAATCGTGGCGCTGGGCGCGCAGGCTCTTCATGCTTTCCTTGAGGTTGGCGATATAAATTTCCTGGCGCATCAGTTGCACGTCCCTATTAGTGGCCGTGAATAAAATATAAATCATACCCAGGGAAGTCAATAGGAGCAACGAGGAGAGAATCAAGATGGCCTCCGGCGTGCCTTCTATAGGTAAGATGGGGAAGACGCTCTGGACATAATAGCTGAGATTCAGCAGGCAGATTAAAAAGGTCTGGAGCAGGACCAGGATCAGGATGACCAGGGTAAAGTTTCTACTTTTCATCTTCCTTGTTCCTTTCGGTCCCGGTTCACTAGAAGGCTCCTGCTAGAGACGAGGGAAAGGCGCCGCCGCCGGCAGAGGTATGCTGCCACCCCCAGGATTATTTCATCTGGAAGGGGAAAGACGACCCGCAGCCATGGGTCACGCAGGGCCGTTTCGAAACTAATACCGGTTAAGTATGAAACTGTCGGAATAGATATACCCTCAACAATGCCCACGGCCAATACCCCCAAAAAGGCTGACAAGGTTGCCTCAAAATAATCCACGCGAACAATGAAGCGTAAGAGCAAGATCAAGACAATCAATTGCGCCAGGGTATGAACGCCAAAATCAAAGGGCAAACGCCGGAAGAAAAATGAAAAGACACCCCCCGCTATGCCTACCGCCATAATAAATCTCATGCGAGGGTAGCGTCCAATGAGACCTAAACCCAGCGCCACTTGAATAATCTCTTCCGGTATGGATTGAAAAAACAGGGCCGTCCAGGGCATAAAATCCATACTCCACCTTCCCCCAGTTTACCGAATATCCCTGAAACCATATTCTGCATAAAGGGACAGAATCCTTTATTTTTCAAGCTTTTTTATCCTGGCGATAAAAAAGCCGTCCGTCCCGTGACGCTGGGGCAAAAACTGGACCCAGCCCTGGCGGGCGGTGACCAGCAGGTCCGGCGGCAGGACCGGCAACCACGGCTCCAGGGAATCCGGTCTGAATTCCCCCGCCAGGTCCAGAAACTCCCGCACCACCTCCTGGTTTTCTTCCGGCAACAGGGTGCAGGTGCTGTAAACCAGGACCCCTCCCGGTTTCAGGGCCTGCCTGGCCCCCATCAGGATGGCCAGTTGCAGCCGGGACAACTCCCGGGTGCGGGACAATTCTTTCCGCCAGCGGGCGTCGGGCCGCCGCCGCAATACCCCCAGCCCGGAGCAGGGGGCATCAATTAACAGATAATCTGCGGCCGCCGGGTAGCGTTCCCCCAGTTCCCGGGCATCTACCAGAGCGGTACGGACACAGGTAACCCCCAGCCGCCGGCAGTTGGCGGCGATTAAATCCAACCTCCCCTGGTGAACATCGCAGGCCAGAATCGTGCCCCGATCGGCCATCAGCTGGGCCAGGTGGGTAGTCTTGCCCCCCGGCGCGGCGCTGGCGTCGATTACCCCGGCACCGGGGTCAGGGTGCAGGGCATGGCTGACCAGCTGGGAACCCTCGTCCTGAACATAGAACAACCCCTCCCGGAAGGAAGGACTGGCCTCTAGCCCTCCCAGGCCCTCGACCACCAGCCCTTCCGGGGCGTAACGGGCCGGCCTGACGGTTGCCCCCTCTGCCCGGAGGCACGCGGTCAGCGCCTCTTTCGTCGTCTTCAGGGTGTTGACCCGGGCTACCGTGGGAGAGGGTTCATTATCCGCCCGGCAGAGGGCCTCGGTCTCCTGGTAACCGAACTCTTCCAACCAGCGTTCTACCAGCCAGCGGGGGTGATAATAGCGCAGGGAAAGGTAGCCGGCCGGGTCGGTCTTCCTATCTGGGTAGGGCAGGTCGTCCTTCCGCCGGTCCAGGTGGCGCAGGACACCGTTGACCAGGCCCGCCGTACCCCGGTGGCCGTACCTCTTGGCCAGTTCCACCGTTTCATAAATGGCCGCCCGGGGTGGTATCCGGGACACATACAGCAACTGGGCGGCCCCCAGGCGCAGGGCACAGCGAATCCAGGGTGGCAGTTTCTCCAGGGGTTGCCGTAAAAAAAGGCCCAGAGCCCAATCCAGGGTTCCCCAGGCCTTGATGGCGCTATAAGCCAGTTCCGTAGCCAGGGCCCTGTCGCGGCCCTCCAGGCCGGCGGACCTCAGGACCTCATCCAGGGCCAGGCCGGCATAGGCCCCTTCCTCAGTTACCCGGTAAATGACCTGCAATGCCGCCTCCCGGGCCGAAACGGCGGGCTTGATTTTACCCAAGCTATTGCCTCCATTTACGCCTTTATAACCTGGCCGTAGATAATGTTTCTCTGGGCTTGCTTCCAAACAAATATCAGCCAGAAATTTTTCCCTTCTCCGCTGATGACAGCTAACTACCGTGGGTTACCTTGACCCATCCCTCGCTGCAGGCCTGGGCCCGGTGCACCGTCCTGCCGGTCAGGAAAAACTGGACGGCCTGCTCAACCTGGTTTAAATTAACCTGAGTATTGAGGCAGGGCCCATGGGGCCTCAGGTTCAGTACCCCCAGTACCGGCAGGGGCTGGGTATCCTGGATGCCGCTGGTCAGGTCGCGTTCGCAGGCTATAGCCACTACTGCCCGGGGGCGGTAGTGCTTCACAAAATGCCGGGCCAGGGTGCCCCCTGTGGCCACCGCCAGGCGGACACCGTACCTGGCCGCCAGGGCGTGGAGGGCGTCAATGGGGCAGCGCCCGCAGCGGCGGCAGTTGTTAACGTCAATGGTGATCTTATGGGGACAGCCGCTCCATTGCAAGCAGTGGGGGGCCAGGATCAGGATTTCTCGCGGGGCGACCTGCAGCCTCTGCAGGCGCACGAGCTGGTTATTCATTTCAATGAAAGAGGCCTTGATAGTAGCCGCCTCGACCCCCAGGCGTTTCCCCAGGGCCAGGGCCACCGGGAAGAGGATATTCACCGCCATCAACCCCAGGTGCTGGAAGAAGGGGCGGCTGCGCCCCTGCCAGAGCATGAGTACCAGGCTGATTATACCCAGGGCAACAAGCAGGAAGAGCACCGCCAAGGTAAAAAAGCCCAGGGCCAGGAGGACCCGGTTGAAAAGGCTGCTGTGGTTGATCAGCAAATACCAGCTGGCTGCCAGGACAGCCGTGATAAACATGAGGCTCAGGGCCAGGAGGCCGATGAAGAGGCGTTTTTTTATGCGCATCCCAGAATCTCCCCGGGCAGCATGGGGTACCCTTGCAGGTAGGCGGAGGCCGGCATGATCTTCTTTCCCGGCGGCTGCACCGAGGTGACCAGTAACCGGCCGGTCCCGGCCTGGACCACGAACCCTTCCCGGACGACCTCCACGACCCGCCCCGCCCGGCCGGTGGCAAACGGGTCCGTTAGCCGGGCGCCGTATATCTTCAGCCGCTTCCCGGACCGCAGGGTATAAGCCCCCGGCCAGGGGTTCAGGCCCCGGATCTGGTTATGGATAACCTGCGCCGGCTGCTCCCAGTTAATCACTTCTTCCTCCGGCTGCAGCGGCGGCGCGTAGGTAGCCAGGGTCTCATCCTGGGGCAGGCGCGGCGCCCGGCCGGTTGCTATCAATTCCAGGGTATGTACCAGGAGGCCAGCCCCAACCTCGGCCAGGAGGTCATGGATCTCCCCCGTCGTGGCCTCCGGCGGGATGGGCAGCTTCTCCTGGAGGATGATGTCGCCCGCGTCCAGTTGCGGTGCCATCCACATAGTAGTCACCCCGGTTTCACCTTCCCCGTTCATTACAGCCCGGTGGATGGGAGCCGCTCCCCGGTAGCGCGGTAACAGGGAGGCGTGGAGGTTCACGCATCCCCGTGCCGGCAGGCCCAGAATCTCTTGCGAGAGGATGCGGCCGAAGGCTACCACCACGATTAGCTCTGGCTGCAATCGCCGCAGGTCGTCCAAAAACCCCCGGTCCTTCATGTCAGAAGGCTGGCGCACCGGCAGCCCGGCGGCCAGGGCCTTTACCTTCACGGGTGGCGGCAGGAATTTCTTACCACGCCCCCGGGGCCGGTCGGGCTGGGTGATTACGGCGGCAAATTCATGGCCGGCCGCTGCCAGGGCCTGCAGGGAAGGAACGGCAAAATCGGGGGTTCCCATAAAAACTAACTGCATCTCTACCGCTCCCCCGGCTGGTTTTCGAGCCAGCGCACGACTTTATCAATAAACAGGATTCCATCCAGGTGGTCTATTTCATGCTGCAGGGCCCTGGCGTATAGTCCCTCCGCCCGGATCTCCCGTACCCGGCCGTGGCGATCCAGGCCCCGGACGGTGACTGCTGCTGCCCGGGGCACCTCCCCCTGGGCGCCGGGGACACTCAAACACCCCTCCGCGCTCACTTCTTTTCCGCTGGCGGCAATTACCTCCGGGTTGATAAGTTCGGTAAGCCCTTCCCCGACATCAACGACTATCACCCTTTTCAGGACGCCGATCTGGGGTGCGGCCAGCCCCACCCCCGGGGCATCGTACATAGTATCGGCCAGGTTATCCAGTAATTTCCAAACATTGGGGGTTATTTTCCTTACAGGTTGGGATTTCTCCCGCAGGATGGGGTCCCCCAGGGTTAAGATCTTATGAATTGCCAAGAAACGTGCCTCCTAACACTACCAGGGATTGACGGGACCTACGTCGACGATCATACGGATGCCCTGACGGGGGCGGTAATTTACCAGGTAACCGGCCAGCCGGGCCTTATTCCGGGACCAGCCGGGGACCTTTAACACCAGTTGCCAGCGATAGTTATCCTGGACCCGCACAGGAAAACCGGGGGCGGGACCCAGGACTTCGATATGAGTGCAGGCGCTTTTGATCGACCCGGCCAGGTCATGGGCGGCTTCGATGACCCCGGCCTCGTCACGCCCGCTAAAACCCACCCGCACCAGCTTCATAAAGGGAGGATAACCGCCTGCCCGCCGGCCGGCTATCTCCTGCTCGTAGAACCCCTGGTAGTCCTGGGCCGCCGCCAGGGTAATGGCCGGGTCAGCGGGGTTATAGGTCTGGATGATTACTTTCCCGGCCGATTTTCGTCCGGCCCGCCCGGCCACCTGGGTTAAAAGCTGGAAAGTACGCTCCCGGGCCCGGAAATCCGGCTGGTACAGGGATAAATCGGCATTGATGACCCCCACCAGGGTCACCCCGGGGAAATCCATTCCCCGGGCAATAGTCTGGGTACCGATGAGAATATCGGCGTGGCCTCCGGCAAAGGTCCGGTAAATCTCCTCCCACCGGCCCTTTCTAGCAGTAGTATCCCCATCGGCGCGGATAATTCGCGCCCCTGGCCACAGGGCCCGGGCTTCAGCTTCCACCCTCTGGGTGCCCGCCCCCAGGCGCACCAGGGAGCCGCCGCACACCGGGCAGGTGGTTCCCGCCGGTTCACCGTGGCCGCAGTAATGGCAGCGCAGGGTTCCATCCTGGTGGTAGGTCAGGGCCACGTCGCAATGCCGGCACAGGGGCACGTAACCGCAATGGCGGCAGAGGACATGGGGGGCATAGCCGCGCCGGTTCAAGAAAAGGATGGCCTGCCTTCCCGCCGCCAGGACGGCGGTGACTTCCTGCCGGAGGCGGCGGCTCAGGTAACCCTGGTGGCCGGCCCGGAACTCCTCCCGCAGGTCGACGATCTCCACCCCCGGCAGGCTCAGGTTTCCCACCCGGCGGGGCAACTGTAACAGGTTTATCGCGCCCCGGCGGGCCAGGTAAAAGGTTTCCGTGCTGGGGGTGGCGCTGCCCAGGACGACCACCGCCCCCTCCAGGTGGCCCCGTTTGATGGCCACCTCACGGGCGTCGTAACGGGGAGCCGCGTCCTGCTTGTAGCTGGCGGCGTGTTCCTCGTCGACGACAATCAGGCCCAGGTCCGGCAGGGGGGCGAAGAGGGCCGACCGGCTGCCGGCGATGACCCGGATCTCCCCCCGGCGCGCCCGTTCCCAGGTGGTCGCCCTTTCGCCCGGGGAAAGATTCCCGTGGATGACGGCCACCCCATCCTCCACGGCCTGCCTCAGCCTGGCCACAACCTGGGGTATCAGGGAATGCTCCGGCACCAGGAAAAGGACCTGCCGCCCCCGGGCCAGGGCGGCCCTGGCCGCCCGCAGGTAGACCTCGGTTTTGCCGCTCCCGGTGACCCCGTGTAGTAAAAAGGTGCCCCCCCGGCCCATAGCGCCTTCTATCGCCCTGAGGGCTTCCTCCTGGTCCCTGTTAAGCTGCAGGGGAGCAACCCCACTGCCGGCCCCCCTCCGGATACCGGGCTTCCCGTTCCCTCCCTCAAAACGCGAAGGCGACATCTCCTCCGCCCCGGCCGGCGGCCCGGGAGTTAGCTCGATTAAGCCCAGCTCCTCCAGCCGGCGCAGGGCGGCATAACCGTTCCCGGCCGCCAAGTCCGCAGCCGGCCGGGGGCCCCCTTCCAGGAGGGCTTTAAGAATCCCCGCCTGGCGCGGCGCCCGCCGCTCCATACCGGCCAGGGTCGCCGCTGCCCCCGGGCGTGGCACCGCCCAGCGGGGCCGGTGCGCGCCGGGTGCCTGCCGCCAGCTCCACTCCTCCCGGATCAGGCCGTGGCTTTGCAGCACCTTCAGGGCACCAGCCAATTCCCGCCCCCGCGCAAAGGGCCGCAACTGGCTTTCCCCGGCCGCGGCCGTTTCGGCCAGGTAGACCGCTACTGCCCGGGCGGGCGGCGGCAGGTAACCGGCCAGGTTGAGGGCCGCCGCTGTTTCCGCCCCCGGCGGCGGCAGCCAGCGCCAGCGGCGCTCCAGACGCCGGCCCGTTGCTGGCGGCAGCATAACGTTCAAAGCAACGGCCAGGGGACAAAAGTACCGTTCCGCCACGTAGCGGCCGAGCTCCACCAGATGGGGAGGTAAAAAATCAGCTTCCAGGACGGCCCTGATATCCTTCAGGCCAGAATGCGCCGTGCCGCCCGGCAGGTCTACCACCAGGCCGGTGGCCACCTGCTTGCCCACCGTCACCAGAACCAGGGAACCCACCTGGACCCCGGCAGCCATATCCGGCGGCACCCGGTAGGTCAGGGTCTTATCTATAGCACCGGGGGCCGAGTTGACTGCCACCTCTACCAGCAAATCCGCCAACTCGACCCCCTCCTGGTTTCTTTATCCACCAGTATTATACCAGATACGGCCCTTTTAGGGAACTATAGATAAATTCTCCGGGAATGCTGCTTAAACCATCGCCACGCCATGGAGTAGCTTTCTTCCGGTTCCGTAAATAACGGCGGCCTCTATTCTTTCCGGGCCCCGGCCAGGGGGCCGCGGCGGCTCAGGTAAAATTCTGTTCCGGTTTCAGAAAGGTTTGGCTTTTTAACGTCGGGTGATAAACTTGTCCATGTAAAGGATGAACCGCTACCCAGTTATTATCTATATCGGCGGGACCGTCCTGGCCCATACCTCCCAGGCCATGATCTTTGAGGATACGGCCTGTAGTTGCCCCGCTATACCGGGAACTGGCCGCCCACCTCATCCCCTGGGCCCTGGCGGTAGCCGTTTTTATCTGGGAATAGTTCCAGACTCGAAAATCGGCTGCCGGAGAAGCCGGAAAGACAGCCTGACATTCTTTAATCCCCCGTCAATACATGCCTCGAGAGCGGCGTGGCAGAAGATAAAATATAGAACCCATAACACTCCATAATGGTTGATTCCGGTGCCGGGGGGTGATATAATATCGACTGTGACATACGCTGATGTGGCTCAGTGGTAGAGCAGCGCACTCGTAATGCGCAGGTCGAGGGTTCGAATCCCTCCATCAGCTCCAGAGAAATAAAGGCCTCCGTGGATCGCCACGGAGGCCTTTTTCGTGAGTTGGTGCCCATTTGGTGCCATTCCATGTTTTGGTAAATCCTGCTACTGCTATCATATCGGTGACTTCAGCGAAAGATCGGCTCCCAAAATAAAACCCCCGGCCCACACTGGACCGGGGTAAGCGGATAAGTGGATAACATGTAGACATGCCGAGAGGCGGGCTCCCGGATCGACCTTTGAAGTATATATTCCTATGTCGTCTGGTAGTCCAGGTTATGGGGTTGAGTTCAGTAGGGAAAAGGTAATTCCTGTCATTTAATGATTTTATAGAAGGTATAGGTTTTTAACTTGCATTTGTCTCCTGTTGTTCAGCTAAAATTTTCATTCGAATATAGGCTTTAACCATCGGATTTGAAAAGGCATGAGTTGCAAACTTTCCTGAAACAGACTTCAAAATTCGCCCTCTTTTTTCCGTTTTCAATTCCCCTAAAGGCCCTGCAAACTGAGCTGTTGTAATATCTTCCCCAGTATATTGTTTTAATGCCCTCGCTAATTCCTCTGTAGTGATTTCTGATGATGGCCAAAGGGCTATTGAATCAACTATTTTTTTATGTAGCCTCTTCGATTTTGCCCGTGATTTTGTAGCAATTGCGTACATAAGCTTATGATCTTCTTGGGCCTGGTCAATAGCTATATTGAGACCTCGGTTAAAATGTTCCATCGTAACAATTTTAGATTTTTGCCGTATCGCAATTCTTGAGCATTCAAGAGCCAAAAGATGAGTATATTTGGGGAAGCCATCTGATAATTGAACTATTTGGTCGACTACAAAAGGAGCGAATTCTATTCCAAGTTGTTCAGCCCCAGATATTATAATTTCTCTTAATTGCTCCTCTTTCATACGCGGTATTTTTATCTGCTTTATTCTGCTTTTTACAGATTGATCCAATTCTATTAATTGGTTTACATTTTCCGCAATACCAATTACTATTAACTTAGCATTTGGATATTTAATAGCTTCATCTGATAAATTTTTAGCCAAATTAGCTACTAGTGTTTTAGTTAGTTCCCCCTGAAAAAGTCCACTTTTTGCATCACATAGGGGAAAATGTTATTTCCGAACTATAGTTCGAGTAGAATTCTAACTGTTTGACCCATCATGTTAAACCATTGTTGCCAACCGGTGTAGATTATAGGCAAAGATTCCATAACCGACCCAGGTGGTGGTACCCTCATATCCCCTGGAAAGACTGCGGCGTAATCCATATTTGCGTTTTAGAAGACTAATAGTAGCCTCCCCTCCAGCGCGCCAGCGTTGGAGACGTTTGAACCAGCTTTGCGATTGATAGGCTTTGCGAGCTTTACTAATTTTACCTTTCCGGGGTAAGCTGACCTGCTTTACCCCAAGTTGATGGCAACCACTTTCGTTCCCTGAACCGCCGAAACCTCTATCGGCAGCGAGGGCACGGGGTGGATGGTTGAAAGTTTTAATATGATCCTCTACTGCGCCAAGGAGTAAGGTGTCATCCGCGGGGTTCCCCTGCAACACCTTATAGCCGGTAATTATCTTGTGTTCCACTTCCTGGAGCAACACCTTATAGCCGAACTCTACCGGGGCATTGGCCTTACCCTTTTTAATAGGCCGGGCTTCGGTATCAAAGATACTCAC
>NZ_MDDC01000026.1 GCF_001875325.1 Neomoorella thermoacetica | reverse complement strand
TCGTAACCGCGGACGCGCACCACCCGGTCGTCCTTGACGCTGACCTCCAGGTTGCAGCCCACGCCGCAGAAGGTGCAGGTGGTGCGTACCTTTCGCGTTTCCCACTCGCGGCCCTGGCCCAGGCTGGTCTTCTCCGTCAGGGCCCCTACCGGGCAGGCCTGGACGCAGTTACCGCAAAAAACGCATTCCTCCGATTCCTTGAGGCTGAGATCCATGGCCGGGGTTACCCTGGTGTTGAAACCGCGGTGGGCAAAGTCGATGACGTTGTTAACCTGGACTTCCGCGCAAACGCGAATGCACTTGCCGCACAGGATACACTTGTTCATATCCCGCACGATAAAGGGATTGTCATCCTCCAGGGGATAGTCGTGTTTTTCTCCGTAGAATTGATCTCCCCTGACGCCGTAATAATAGGCGTAATCCTGCAGGCTGCAGGCGCCGCTCTTACTGCAGGTGAGGCAATCCCGGGGATGGTTGGCCAGCAATAGTTCCAGCATCATCTTGCGGGCTTCAATCACTGCCGGCGAATCCGTCTGCACCACCATACCCTCGGCGACGGCGGTCACGCAGGAGGCCGGCAGGCCTCGCATACCCTCGATTTCTACCACGCAGAGGCGGCAGCCGCCCCAGGGCGTGAGCTTCGGGTCATGGCAGAGGGTAGGGATAAAGATGCCGTTATCCCGGGCAGCCTGCAAGACCGTTATCCCGGCTGGTACTGTAATTCTCTTGCCATCTATGGTCAAGGTGACATCAGCCATCTGTTTTTCCCCCCTATTTGATACAACTACAGCCTGGATATGGCCCCGTACTTGCACTTCTCCATGCAGCTGCCGCACTTGATGCACAGGGCGGGATCAATCTGGTGCGGCTGCTTTTTCTCGCCGCTGATGGCCCCTGCCGGGCAGGCCCGCGTACAGGCACCGCAGCCGGTGCACTTTTCGGCGTCAATGGTAAAAATAAGCAGGGCCTGGCAGGAATGCGCCGGGCAGCGTTTATCTTTGATATGGGCCTCATATTCGTGGCGGAAGTACTGGAGGGTGGAGAGGATGGGATTGGGGCAGGTCTGGCCCAGGCCGCAGAGAGCCGTGTTCTTGACCACCCGTGCCAGGGTTTCCAGGGTATCCAGGTCCTCCATCTTCCCCTTACCCTCGCAAATGCGGGTAAGGATCTCCAGCATCCGTTTGGTGCCTTCCCGGCAGGGGGTACACTTGCCACAGGATTCCGTCTGGGTAAAGTCCAGGAAAAACCGGGCCACATCCACCATGCAGGTGTTCTCATCCATGACCACCATGCCGCCGGAACCCATGATGGCCCCGGCGCGGTTCAGGGAGTCATAGTCCACCGGCAGGTCGAGCCTGTCCTCGGGCAGGCAACCGCCCGACGGGCCGCCGATCTGGACGGCCTTGAACTGCCTGTCGTCCTGGATACCGCCGGCAATATCAAAGATAATCTCCCGCAGGGTTATCCCCATAGGCACTTCTATAAGCCCGGTCTTTTTGACCTTGCCCGTCAGGCAGAAAACTTTGGTCCCCTTGCTCTTTTCCGTGCCCATGGAGGCAAACCACTGGCCGTCGTTCTTGATAATAAAGGGGACGTTGGCGTAGGTTTCAACATTATTGATATTGGTAGGCTTGCCCCACAGCCCCTGCTGCGCCGGGAAGGGCGGCCGCACCCGGGGCATGCCCCGCTTGCCTTCAATCGAAGCCAGCAGCGCCGTTTCCTCGCCGCAGACGAAGGCCCCGGCACCGGCCTTGATGTGCAGGTCGAAATTAAAGCTCGTCCCAAGGATATTCCGGCCCAGCAGGCCCTTTTCTTCCGCCGCGGCAATAGCCATTTTCAGGCGCTTGATGGCCAGGGGATACTCAGCGCGGCAGTAGATATAGCCCTCATCGGCGCCTATAGCATAGGCGGCGATAGTCATGCCCTCAATAACGGAAAAGGGGTCACCTTCCAGGACGCTGCGGTCCATAAAGGCGCCGGGATCACCCTCATCGGCATTGCAGACTACATACTTTTTGTCCCCCGGGGCCTGCCGGGTAAAGCTCCATTTCATACCGGTAGGAAATCCGGCTCCTCCCCGGCCACGCAAGCCCGAGATCTTGATTTCTTCGATAACCTGTTCCGGGGTCATCTGGCCCAAGACCTTTTCCAGGGCCTCATAGCCGCCGGTGGCGACATATTCTTCCAGGCTTTCCGGATCGGTCAAACCCAGGCGGGAAGTCACCACCCGTACCTGCCGCCCATAGTAAGTGCTTTGCGTAATCACCGGGATGCCTTCATAGGGAGCTGCCTCACCGGGCACCTGGATAAGAGCCCATTCACTGACAGGCTCGCCCTGAACCAAATGTTTCTCAATCAAGCCGGGAACCCGCTCCGGAGTTACGTCGCCGTAAAAGACACGCGGCTTTCCCGGCAGGGTTATTTCCACGATGGGCTCGGCGTAACACATGCCAATACAGCTAGTTTGCCTTATATCTACCTGCAAACCCAGCCTGGCTCTTACTTCTTCCAGGGCCGCTATTACCCTGTCTCCTCCCGCCGCCTGGCCGCAGGTGCTCATGCCCACAGTAATAACCGGCCTGTCCACCCGGCGATGCCGCTGTAAAGTTTCCCGCCATTCCTTTAAGTCTTGCAATTCAGTTTCCCCCCCGTCTGAAGATAAAAAACCCAGTTACAGTCGTAAAGCTAGTATTTTTCCAGGATGGCCGGGACCTTTTCTGGCGTCAGCCGCCCGTAGGTTTCTTCGTTAATCATCATCACCGGGGCCAGGCCGCAGGATCCCAGGCAGGCCACCGTTTCCAGGGTAAAGCGGCCGTCGGCGGTAGTTTCATTTTTGCCAATGCCCAGGGCTGTAGAAATAGCCTCCAGCAGCCGGGCACCCCCCCGCACGTGGCAGGCCGTACCCTGGCAGATGCGGATGATATTCCGCCCCCGGGGTTTCAGATGAAACTGGGTATAAAAGGTAGCCACACCGTAAACCCGGCTGAAAGGTATTTTCAGCTCCATGGCTATCTCCCGCATGACTTCCCGCGGCAAGTAACCGTAAATCTCCTGTGCTTCCTGGAGGAGAGGTATCAATGCGCCTTTAGTTCCAGCATAGCGTTTCAGGACCTCCGCCAGGGCTTTTGCCTTAATGTTCGCATCATTTTTACTGCCAGAATCCATCAAATCTAGCCAACCCTCCCATCAGACGCTTTCCGCCATTTTAGTGTTATTATAACACTAAATCTACGCACCAGTCAGTAACTTTTTTGCTTTAAATTTTACTATTTTGCCTCACAGGTTACATAAAAATATTATCTTGTCAAGGAGTATTGCACCTATAATCAGGCAAATTTCTTAAACATCATGTCCTTGCAAGAAAAGGCTCCCGGGCACGCGGGCAAGCCGGCCCCGAAGTAATATACAAGATTACTTATCCACCCGGGCGCCAAAACGCTGCACCAGTATTTCCCGGATGGCCGCCACGTCGGCATCAGTGAAGGTACCGGGATCACGACCCTTTGTCACTGCGTGAGCAGCTGCCACCCCGGCGGCATCTCCCAGGACGCAACTATTGGGCAGCACCCGCAGCTCGGCCCAGGCCAGGGAGGAGATGCTGGCTGCATAACCAGGGATAAGGAGGTTGGGTACCGTCCGGCTAAGGAGAACGTTAAAGGGAATATACACCGGATTTCGTGGCCATCCGCCTGGTCCCGGCGTTATCTGAGGATAATCGGGCCGCAAAAAAGGCGTCACCGGCCAGCGGTAGCGGCCGTCGCTTCCTTTAAGATCGCTGAAATGATAGGCATTGATATCCTGCCAGTAGAAACCCAGGCCGATGCGGTTTGCATAATTCCCGAGATCCTGGCCTTCAGCGGGGCCAGACCCTGCGCCCAGTGCAGCCGCCGCGTTCAGGGCGTAATTGTTATTCTCGGTCCCCGGACCGGCTTCTCCGGGGTCCATCACCGTGTGCACCGTCTCCCGCAGGTAGAGGATATCGCCGGTAACCGGCCGGCCTGCTGCATCCCGCACCACTTCGGCCTCCCCGAACCCGTGAAAACGGCGCAAGGCCCGGATGAACTCCGGGTCGTCCAGTAACTGGCGCGCCCGCTGCCAGGCCGTATCCGTGTCCAGGGCCCCCGGCGCCATATCCCCGGGATAGGCATCATGCCCCCGGTCGCGGCTGTTGGCCCGGCCGTCGACGTTAAAGATAAGGAGGGCATTAACCCACCACTCCGGGCTCCCCGGCCCGTCCTGGGCGGCGTTGAGGGGTTTCAAGGCAAAGCCCAGGGGACCGTATTTATCGTTAAAAGCGGTAACCACCGGGTCACTTATGTAAACTTCTTTGCCGCCGTAGGCCCCCCATACTCCCCCTGCCAGTTGAAAAACCATATCCGGGTAGCGGCCCGGCCGCAGTCCCTTCACCTTAAACATCAATGTAGCCGCCTGCTGGCGCGGGCGGAGGTCGCGGCTACCATTCAGATAATCCCCGGCCAGGAGTTCGGCCGGCCAGTCCGCCCGGCCCACCGTCACTCCGGCCTGGCTCAGGCGGCTGAGCCTGCCGTCCTCGGAGGCGTCAACAAATAAAGGCGCCGCCAGGATTTTTTTCCCGCTACCCCAGGCGATGGTCCCGGCCGCATCACGTTGCAGTTCCCGCAATGCCAGGGCGCGCAGCCGGCCTCGACGGTCCTTCTGGACGGCGGTTATGTCCATAGCCCAGTAAGTGTCCAGGTTCGGCAGCCTTTCCAGGTCGGCGGCAACCCGCGCCGCCAGGTCAGAAGGGCGATAAAAAGGGCCCACCGCTTTCAACCAGTTGGCAAAAGAGCCCCCCTGGGCAAGCCTCCCGTCCCGGGCCCAGTAACGCAGGTCCCAGAAGTTCTGGCCGCCCACCGTGGCCAGGCCGCCGTACTCGCGCCCGGGGTAGGGGACCACCAGGGCTACCCGCTTGTCCGGCGCCGCGACCGCGGCTTTCCAGGCCGCCGCGCACCCGGCCAGGCCGCCGCCGTAAACTACAATATCCGCCTGCACCACCGGCGCTGTCAGGGGCCAGCCCTCTGGCCTGCTCCCCGTACCAGAGAGAGTTAACATAAAACAGAAAACGATAAAAAATAGCAATAACCGTTTCCCCATCAGCTAATTCCCACTCGTTTTTTATAGTTATCATAAAATGATTCAAATCACCAAGCTCGGGCTTTAATCCCGGATGACCTCAGCATCAAGTCGAGCATTATGACTTCGGTATCAACCATTTAAGCCATCCCCCAAGATTTTAGCGATAATTTCTTTATTTCGCCTTTCAACCAAAAAGATAGGCCGCCACCACATCCCGGCAGTGATTGAGATACCCGATCAGGGCAGCAGCTACCGCTTTATTCAGGCGCGCTTCGGCCAGCAAATATTTGGGGGAAGACAAAATCTGCACCTTTCGACAACCCCTATATCCCCAAAAATTTACCAATACCATAAATGAATTCTACCAGATCGCCCAGGCTGGTTTGTAAGTGTTTATACACTAGGCGACGGTCAATGTCCATGTATTCATGGGCAAGGATGTTACGAAAACGTACCGCCCCAGACAGCTTCCGGGCTAGTTCTTGTGAAATAATCCCTTCGTTACCAAGAATCAAGGGTATGTCGGCATAGGTTTCCGGTTCGGGTAAATCCATGGCGCTGATAATATGATTGCCAATATCCATAATGCAGGTAATGGCCAGTTCCAGATCCCTTTCTACCGTAGAATAAATTTGATGGTTATGCAGGAATTCATCAAGGCTCACGTTTTGATATTCCTTTAAGAAATTCACGTATTCTTCGAGCCTCTTGAGGCGCCTCAAGACCCGCTCTAAATCCACGGCCAGCTTCCCCTTTCTTGATTTTAGCTACAAACTGGCGCTGGTAGAAGGCCCGTAAAGGCTGGGTATCCAGGTATTCGCGCCTGGCCCTGATTTCAAAATCAAGCCTGGCCTGACGGTCTCTGGTATATAAAAGTATTCCTTCCTGTAAGACACGGCCTTTAATGACGGGAGGAGAGGTATTAAGAATAGTTAAATCTATATCCTCGCGGCCAAAGACCTTAGAAAATATCTCTAGCAAATTTAGGAGTTCTGCCGGCCCTGAAGCCTCCTGTGTCTCATGAGCCAGCAGGACAGCTAAATCGATATCGCTCAGTTTACCCTGCTGTCCCGCGGTTAAGTTTCTCGCTGCCGAGCCAAAAAGGTAAACCAGTAATACAGGCGCAGAAGGCAAGATTTCAGCCAGCTTATTTTTTAGGGTGGCGATTTTATCCCACGTTAACCCCCGTGGCTCTCGTAAGACTTTTATTCTACGCACATTTACCCTGCCCCTTTGCCTTAATTTTATTGGAATTACCCTTAATAAGCAACAAAATAGCCAAGGAGGCCTTGTCCTGGAATTAACAGGCGGGCTTCTTCCATAAATAGCCCGGGAAACGCAAAAAATCCTTGCTTTAAGCTGGCAAATGTAGTCTAATTTAATTGATTAACTTAAATTGCCGGCGTTTCAGGAGGTTTGCAGAAAATGATTAATCCCATCGTCTTTCAGCAAGTTTACCAGCGAAACAGCGAATTGTTAATCTACCAGGACCTGACCCGCGATGGGGTCATTGCCGCCTTTCTTGAGGTGTGCCGGCAGCTGGGCAACCCGGAAGTAAACCGCCAGGCCCTGGCCGCCGCCTGCCGCCACTTTTTCAAGCTGCTGGCCAGCGCTACCGAGCTTTACCGGGGCACCCTTACCGGCGACCCCTGGCAGAACTACCTGCTGGATCGCCTCATTGAAGCTGAAAATACCTTTACCATCAAGGCCGGGGAGCAGGGCTGGAATAGTATGGGCGCCGCTCTTAAGGACGCTGTCCGCCAGGACATGCGCGCCCTGCAGGCCCTGGCCGGGCTGGCCCCGGCTGCCTATACGGCCGCCCTTTCGTACCTGGTCGCCCCGTCAGGAAGCACCACAGCGTTTCCAGCAGGTGATACTCCAGGGGCTCTGTCCAATAAAAATATGGTAAACTCAAGCCCTATTCCCGACTGGGCAGGGCTGCGACCACTGGAACTTCCCGGCCCGGTGCGGCCGGTAGAGGCGGCCCGCCGGCAGCTAAAGGAGAAATTACTTGCCATACCTGACTGGGGCGCCGAAGGCTTGGAGCTCCTGGCCGATTATTATCACACCCACGGCGCGGGCATCTTCGGCGCCTGCTGGGCCTTCCGCTGGGAACGCGGCCCCGCAGGCGGCAGGCTCGAATGTATCGACCATCCCGACCCCATTACCCTGGCCGACCTGGTGGGCTACGAGGCCGAGCGCCAGGAGGTCATTCACAATACCGAGAAATTCCTGCGCGGCCTGCCGGCCGTCAACATCCTCCTCTACGGCGCCCGGGGCACCGGCAAGTCGTCGACGGTCAAGGCCCTCCTGCACGCCTACGGTTCCCGGGGTCTTAGGCTTATAGAGCTGCCCAAAAAGTACCTGGGCGACTACCAGGAGATACTAAAAATCCTCGTACCCCGGCCGCAGAAGTTTATCATCTTCATCGACGACCTTTCCTTTGAAGAGGACGAGGTGGAATATAAAGAACTGAAGGGCCTGCTGGAGGGGAGCCTGCAGGCGCGGCCGGCCAACGTCCTGGTCTACGCAACTTCCAACCGCCGCCACCTGGTGAAGGAACTCTTCGCTGACCGTACACCCAATCCGGCCGGAGGCGAGGTGCGCCCGCAGGACACCGTCCAGGAGAAACTCTCCCTGGCGGAGCGCTTCGGCCTCACCGTCGTCTTCCCAAGCCCGGACCAGGAACAGTACCTGGCTATAGTCAGCGAGCTGGCCAGCAGAGCCGGCCTGGCAATGGAACCGGCCGAGCTGCGCCGCCGCGCCCTGCAGTGGGCCCTTTACCAGAACGGCACATCCGGCCGCACCGCCAGGCAGTTCGTCGACTACCTCCGGGGCGAGCAGGAATAAGAATTGGTTACACCTCGCTGCTGTCAAGTCCGAGAATCCGGCGCATTCTTAGGGTAAAAAGATGAAGATCCTTCTTAAAATCGCCGGCCAAATCCGGCAATTCTTCCAGGAGCTGGCGGATTTTATCCGGGTCGAGGCTAAAACCATAAATGTTACGGAAAACGTGCCTGAAGGCCCGGAGTTCGTCTAACTTCCGGGCCGTTTCATTGTCCAGGAGCGCCGGGCGTAAGCCAGGAACTTCCAGGGTCATTTCATCCAGTAATTCTTTATGCCATTGCTCGCCGGTAGGGACGGAACAATCAATATCCCGCGCTATAATTCTAAAAATCTTTTCTATAGCCGTATAGTAATCGTGCAAGATAGAACCTATTATCCGCAGGGAAGCTTCATCGGTGAGGCTGAAACCTCCCAGGGAATCGGCTTGAATCCTAGGGAATAAATTGTACCGCGCCAATTCCCTTTCCAGCCTTTCCAGGTTGGCCACTTCTTTACGAATACGGGCTTCCAGCAAAAGGTATTTTTCAGGGATCAAAGTTCCACCCCTTCCCGGGCGACTTCTTCCTGTAAAGATGGCAGGGCGTCCTCGGCGCACACGATGCTGACGTCAAAGGGTGCGGCCAGGCGCCCGGCCCGGGCCAGCATCTGCCAGTAGGGGCCTTCAAAGCCCCTGATATATAGATCTATATCGGACATTTTCTGAAAATCGCCCCGGGCCAGGGAGCCATAGAGGATAACCTGCTGCACGCCGTAAACGTCCCGCAAAAAGGAGGCCACCTCCCGGGCCTTCTGCCAGGCCAGGGCCCGGCGCTTATCTAACTCTTCTTCGCGTTTTATGTTAAGAAGCCGCTTTAAGCGGGCAAATTCTTGCGTCATACTATCCTCTCCAGGGACGCCCTGAAAGATACCGGTCTCCCCCGTGATAGGTCTTTAAATCAACGCCTGCGGGAAACAGGTATTAGCACGAAAGAATGATAGAATGAAAGAATGATCTTTATCTGATGCTACCAATTTCTATCGCAGCAGTCAACCAGAAAAAGTAAAGGCCGCGCCTTTTCACTGGCGCGGTCTCAAGCCGGGCCGGGATTACCCCCGCCGGGGCATCGTGGGGGCCGGACTAACATTACTCCACTGTCACTGCCATCTTATCCTGCAGCACGCCTACGTTGGTCACGGCCACCTGCTCGCCGACCTGCAGGCCCTTAAGTATCATCACCTGTTCATCGTTTTTCAGGCCCAGAACAACCTGCCGCCGCTCTACCGTGCCGTTCTTAACCACAAAGACATAATCCTGGCCGTTGTCCGTGCGAACAGCAGCAAGGGGTACAACGACGCCCTCCGGGGCCACCAGCTTAAATACGGCCCGGGCCGTCATGCCGGCCTTCAGCTCGCCCGGGTTGGGCAGGCTAATCTCCACCGGGAAACGCTGGCCGGTGGTAGCCGCCACCGGGCCCACCTGGGTCACCGTGCCGGTAAACTCCCGGCCCGGCAGAGCGTCCAGAGTGACTGTCACCTTCTGTCCCGTTGACAGCAAGGGGACTGCCTCCTGGCCGACTGTCCCCTGGAGCTTCAGGGTGGAAGTATCGGCGATGGTCAGCAGGGGCTGGGGGCTCGTGGGTGCGGCCATTTCACCGGGATTTATGTTCCGGTTGGTGACAACACCGGTGATGGGACTGGTGATGCTGGCATTACTCATATTTACTTTAATAATGTTGACCGCCGCTTCAGCCTGGGCCAAACCGGACCCGGATGCGGTTTCATATTGTTTTTGGGCGGCCTCATACTGTTTGTTGGCAGCCTCATAGCCATTTTTAGCCTGGTCCAACTTGGTCTGGGCATCGTCCAGCTGGCTCTGGGACGCCGCGCCGGCATCTGCCAGGGCTTTAATACGATCGTAGTACTTCTGGGCGGCATCCAATGCGACCTTGGCATTGGCTATAGCGACGCGGGCTGAATCCATACCGATGCGCGCCTGTTCCGCCTGATCCTGGACACTGCGAACGGCAGCTTCGGCCTGCTGGAGCTGGGCCTGGAGTTCCTTGGTATCAATCTCCACCAGGACCTGGCCGGCCCGCACCCGGTCGCCGACATCAGCTTTCACGGCCGTCACCTGACCGGAAAGTTTGCTGACCACATTGGCCGTCCGGGCCGGCACCAGGGCGCCGGTTACCTCAACCGTCGCCGCCATCTTCCCCTTGCTGGCGGCGACAGCCTTAACAGTCACCTGGTCGCTGGCCCCGGCCCTGGCGCCGCAACCGGCGACACCCAGGGCCAGAACACCTGCAAGCAAAAGGGCTACCACCCTTTTCCCCCACATTGGCATAGCTTGCTCCCCTCCACAATGAATAACTTGCCGTTCAACCGCATATTTTCCCGTAATTATCTAATATGAATGCGTACCGTGGCATTCATCCCCGGCAGCAGCTTAACATCGCTGGCATTCAGGAGCTGGATTTTTACCGGTATGACCTGGGTCACCTTGGTATAATTCCCATTGGAGTTCTGGGCCGGGAGAAGGGAAAAGACCGAGGTCGTCGCCCGGCCAATACTGGTCACCCGACCGCTGAAATGACGGTCCGGGAAGGCATCAATAGTAACATCCACTACCTGACCAACCTTGACCTTTTCGATGACGGTTTCTTTAATATTAGCGCTGATATACAGGTGTTCAGTATCGGCGATGATAGCCAGGGCCATGCCCGGAGCCGCCATCTCCCCGACCAGGGCCTTGGACTGGATCACCTGGCCGTCGATGGGAGACTTAATCTCGGCCTTCTGAGCCATGACACCGGCTGCCGTTCCCAGAGCCTGGGGGTTGACGGCGCTGGAAGTCAGGGAAGATTCCAGGTCCTGGCGACCCAGGACCTGACCGGCTTTAACCTCATCGCCTTCCTGGACGCGCCATTCCAAAAGCTTACCCGCTATTTCCGGGCTCACCGTCACTGTGTCGGCCGCCACCCGGGCATCGTCGGTACTGGCAAAATTAAGATTTTCGTAGTAGTAATAAAAGGCAATGGCACCGGCACCAGCCAGGGCCAAAACGAGTACCAGGATGACTACTAACCTCCTTGACAACTACCGCTCACTCCTCTCATTTACTCGCCGCCGCCAAAGCCCGGCCGGGCGCCGCCAGGCCCTTTTTGGAGGAAGAAGGCCGGGAGGACGCCGGCCAGGGCAAAGGCGGCCATTACGACAAAAATGTCGTCAATACCCCGTATAAAAGCCGCCCGGGACACCAGCCCCGCCAGGTAGGTGGTACCAAGGCTTTTTGCCTGGGCCGCTGCCGCCCCGCTCCCCAGGTAGGAAGCAACCTGCTGGTAAAAGGCCGTAACGGCCGGGTTGTCCGCTGTTATCTGGCTTGCTAGCTGCGTAGCGTGCAGGGCTGTACGGTGATTTAAAATCGAGGTCAAGATGGCTATCCCGAAAGAGCCCGACACCCGGTTGATAATATTGGTCATGGCCGAAGCCCGGCCTACCAGTTCGGGCGGCAGCCCCGCCAGGGCCGCCGTCTGGGCCGGCATGGAGGCAAAAGACATGCTAACGCTCCGCAGGATCAGCCAGGTAATGATGACCCTGTCGGGGGTAACGATATCTAAGAAGTGAAAGAGATAGGTTGTTATCGCCAGCACTACCAGCCCGGTCACCGCCATCAGGCGAGGGCCGATGCGGTCGTAGAGGCGGCCGGTTACCGGCATCATCAGCGCCGAGGCCAGGGCGCCGGGCATGGACAGCAGACCCGTTTCCATAGCTCCCAGGCCGCGGACGGTCTGGAGAAAAAGGGGGACGTAGAAAATGCCGCCAAAAAGGCCAATGGTGGTTACCACCACCATGAGATTGGCCAGGGTAAAGGCCGGATAGCGGAATACCCTCAGCTCCAGGAGGGGGTTGGCACAGGTAAGTTCCAGGTAAATAAAGAGGCCGAGGGAAACTGCGCTGGTGTAAAACAGGAAGACGATGGCTTCTGAAGTCCAGCCCCAGTCCGCACCCTTGCTCAGGGCCAGGAGGAGGGTAAAAAGGCCTACCGCCGCCGTTACGGCCCCCCCGATATCCAGCCTGCCCGCTTCGGCAGACGGGAAATCTGGCAGGAGGACCAGGGAAAGCAGCACCCCCAGCACCCCGATGGGCAGGTTGATGGTAAAAATCCAGCGCCAGTCAACATACTCCACCAGGTAGCCGCCCAGGGTCGGCCCGATGGCCGGCGCCACGAAGAGGGCAATCCCCAGCACTCCCATGGCGCTGCCAATTCTTTCCCGCGGTACCATACGATAAATCATGGCCATGGTAGTGGGCATGATCAAACCGCCGCCCAGGGCCTGGACCACCCGGGCCGCGATGAGGGAATCGACGTTCCAGCTCAAGGTACACAGGAGTGACCCGAAGGTAAATATAACCAGAGCGATGACGTATAACTTTTTGAAGCCCAGCTTGTCACCCAACCAGCCACTTAAGGGGACAATAACCCCCAGCGCCAGCATGTAAATGGTGACCACCCACTCGACCGTGCTGGTATCGGTATTAAAAACATGCATGATGGTCGGGATAGCCACATTGACGATGCTGGAGTCCAGGATCGACATAAAAGCCCCGATGAGGGCCACCAGGACGGGGATAATCCAGGAGCCCTGTACCTCGCCGTCGGCTGCCGGCAAGCCTGCTCCTGCCCCCGATTGTTCCCTTTCATGATCGGCCAAGACTTTCACCTTCTTCCCGTTCCAGGTATTGATTGAGCGCTTCTAGATCAGCCAGCAAACGCCGGCTGCAATCTTCCGGCAAGGCATTAAAGATATGCCTCAATTCACCTTCGATGGCTGCCGTCAGCCGGCCGATCAGCTCCGCCAGGGCAGGCGCACCCCGTACAAGTATGCTCCGACGGTCCCCCGGGTCCGGCACCCGCTCCAGGAGCCCCCGGGCCACCAGGCGGTCAAGAACGCCGGTAAAGGTGCTGGGCGGGATGCCGATATGCCCGGCCAGCTCCGTTACCCGCAAAGGGCCCCATTTATGTACTTTCCAGAGAACGAGGATCTCCGTCCCGGAAAACCCTTCCGCCTGGAACAACGGCGTCAGCCGCCGTACCAAACGGCGGTGCACCCGACTGAAAAGGTCTAGAAGCTGGATTTCCTGCAACCCCGCCACCTGCTTTGGAACCGTATAATACGACTTCGAAATAATAACGTAAAAAAATATAGCACCAGCACAGGTGCCTTGTCAACATTTATGCCTTGCAGGCTATATGGTAGCAGCCTTCGATAGCTCTACCTCCACAGTTAAAGGGGGTTTTCCCAATTTTTTAGATGCATTAAGAATCTCCAGGCCTACCAGCTTGCCTTCTTCATCGATATCCAACAATATACCCTGGGATATTTCTTCAGTTTCACAAATAGAGCTCTCATTAAAACGTATATATAAGGCGTCGGCATCTGGATCATAACGAAACTTCATTATTTATCGCCTCCATACTTTTTAATTTTTGACGTTTTGTACGCGGTTAAAACCACGTAAGTGTCTCCCGATAATTTTATGGCAACCCTAAGCAGGTATTCTTTCCCCACTTCCTTATAAATCTTCTGGTAGATTAAAACATCCTGTCCTTGCGGTATTACTTGTTCCGGATTACATACTGTCTCGTTTACCAACTTTTTAACGATTTTCCTCTCTATTAGCTGCTTTTCAGCATGGGCAGTAAATCTAAGTTTCAAGTTCTCCTCCCTCCGCCCCTATTATACTACAGTTAAAGATGCCAATGAAAAAAAATCGCCAGTACCTTTGACTGGCAGCAAATAGCAGCAAGGCCATGTTTAAAGTGCCCTGATGGTAGAACTTTTAAATTAAGGAAAGCCTCAGGTTCCGGACGGCTTTTTTCGTGTTTGACACCCTGGACCCCAAGCTATATATAGGATGTAGATCGGTAACTAACTAGTTCCCCCTGAAAAAGTCCACTTTTTGCATCACATAGGGGAAAATGTTATTTCCGAACTATAGTTCGAGTAGAATTCTAACTGTTTGACCCATCATGTTAAACCATTGTTGCCAACCGGTGTAGATTATAGGCAAAGATTCCATAACCGACCCAGGTGGTGGTACCCTCATATCCCCTGGAAAGACTGCGGCGTAATCCATATTTGCGTTTTAGAAGACTAATAGTAGCCTCCCCTCCAGCGCGCCAGCGTTGGAGACGTTTGAACCAGCTTTGCGATTGATAGGCTTTGCGAGCTTTACTAATTTTACCTTTCCGGGGTAAGCTGACCTGCTTTACCCCAAGTTGATGGCAACCACTTTCGTTCCCTGAACCGCCGAAACCTCTATCGGCAGCGAGGGCACGGGGTGGATGGTTGAAAGTTTTAATATGATCCTCTACTGCGCCAAGGAGTAAGGTGTCATCCGCGGGGTTCCCCTGCAACACCTTATAGCCGGTAATTATCTTGTGTTCCACTTCCTGGAGCAACACCTTATAGCCGAACTCTACCGGGGCATTGGCCTTACCCTTTTTAATAGGCCGGGCTTCGGTATCAAAGATACTCAC
>NZ_MDDC01000025.1 GCF_001875325.1 Neomoorella thermoacetica | reverse complement strand
GTGAGTATCTTTGATACCGAAGCCCGGCCTATTAAAAAGGGTAAGGCCAATGCCCCGGTAGAGTTCGGCTATAAGGTGTTGCTCCAGGAAGTGGAACACAAGATAATTACCGGCTATAAGGTGTTGCAGGGGAACCCCGCGGATGACACCTTACTCCTTGGCGCAGTAGAGGATCATATTAAAACTTTCAACCATCCACCCCGTGCCCTCGCTGCCGATAGAGGTTTCGGCGGTTCAGGGAACGAAAGTGGTTGCCATCAACTTGGGGTAAAGCAGGTCAGCTTACCCCGGAAAGGTAAAATTAGTAAAGCTCGCAAAGCCTATCAATCGCAAAGCTGGTTCAAACGTCTCCAACGCTGGCGCGCTGGAGGGGAGGCTACTATTAGTCTTCTAAAACGCAAATATGGATTACGCCGCAGTCTTTCCAGGGGATATGAGGGTACCACCACCTGGGTCGGTTATGGAATCTTTGCCTATAATCTACACCGGTTGGCAACAATGGTTTAACATGATGGGTCAAACAGTTAGAATTCTACTCGAACTATAGTTCGGAAATAACATTTTCCCCTATGTGATGCAAAAAGTGGACTTTTTCAGGGGGAACTACCTAACATCCTGGATCTGGGTCTGGTTGACGGCAAACTCGAAGGGATGCCCTATGCTATCAGCAACCCCGTCCTGTATTACAACGTCGATATGTTTAAAACAGCTGGTTTAGATCCTCAAAATCCCCCTAAGACCTGGGCGGAGGTAAGGGATGCAGCCAGGAAAATCAAAGATAAAACAGGTAACTACGGCCTCTTTGTCGAGGATGTTGCTAATTGGGCCATAGACGCCATGGTTTTATCCAGCTGCATGCTACCCAGCAGGAAGGCCAGCAAGCCTTCTTGAACGGTAAAGTAGGTATGATTGTCCAAACTATTGGCTTGCAAAAATATTTGGCCTCCTCGGCTAAATTTAAAGTTCTCACCGCTCCCTTTCCAACCTTTGAACCCAAACTGCGGCGGATACCTGCCGGTGGCAACGCCCTATTTATCTTTACCAAAGATCCCGAGCAACAAAAGGCTGCCTGGGAATTTATTAAGTACCTGGAATCGCCTGAGGCCTTAACAATCTGGACGCAAAATACCGGTTATCTGCCGCCGCGTCAGGGTGTAACTACTGATCCCAGGTATCTTAAACCCTTTATGGATCAGAATCCATTGATGAAGCCGGCGGTTGACCAATTGCCTGATATGGTTGCCTGGCCGAGCTTTCCGGGTAGTAATAGCCTGCAGATTGAGCAATTAAGGATTGATGCCACCAATGCTATATTGGGAGGGCGCCAGAGCCCGGAGGAAGCATTGCCAGGAACTGTAGCCAAAATTAATAACCTTTTAGGTCAATAGAAGGGAGGGTGACGGTCATGTTTCCCTTGGATAAACGTATTTTTGTCAGTACATTGGCCCTGGCACAACCCGAAGAACGAGAATCTTTAATAACCGGAGAAATCGGTATTGAGATGTGTTAACAGACATTAATTATTTACAACGGATATGCGGTAAGGAGGGAAACAGGCAGTGTTCTTAAACTGGCGTCGTGGTGTTATCGCCTCCGTATTGATCGGTACCTTAGCGGGTAGCCTGCTGACAGGATGTGGAACCGGCAATAAAGCCTCCGGGAGCGGTAGTGCCGGTAACGGCGGCAAGGTAACGACAATCGAATACTGGCATGTTAACTCGGAAAACTTTGGCGGGCAGACCGTCCGCGATCTGGTGCAGAAGTTTAACGAACAGCACCCTGACATTAAAGTAGTTGAAAAGTTTCAACCCAACATGTACCTGGGGCTTATGCAAAATTTACAGGCCGCCCTGGCGGGGGGCCATCCTCCGGCAGTAGCCCAGATTGGCTATAATTACCTTGACTACGCCACTGCCAACTTGCCCCATCTGCCGGTAGAAGACGCCGCTAAAACAGATCCCGAGGGGCAGGCTTTTCTAAATAACTACCTGCCCAATATCTTAAATCTGGGCCGGGTTAACGGCAAACTGGAAGGTGTGCCCTATTCCATCAGCAACCCTGTCCTTTATTACAACGCCGACATGTTTAAAGCAGCCGGTCTGGATCCTCAAAATCCACCCAAGACCTGGGCAGAGGTCCGGGATATGGCCAGGATAATCAAAGAGAAAACCGGTAACTACGGCCTTTATGTGCAGGAGCCTTCCGACAACTGGGCCCAGCAGGCCATGATGGAATCCAATGGCGCTCAGGTACTGACCAGGACGGGCGGTAAGGCCAGGGCTACCTTTGATAGCCCCGAAGCCATAGAAGCTTACCAGTTGATGGCCGACATGGTTTTAAAGGATAAGACGGCCCTGCACGCCACCTGGGAGGAAGGTACCCAGGCCTTTATTACGGGAAAAGTAGGAATGTATGTTACAACTATTGCCAGGAGAAATTATATCGAAACTTCTTCTAAGTTTAAGGTTTTAACGGCTCCTTTTCCAACCTTTGGCAACAAACCGCGGCGGGTCCCGGCCGGAGGTAACGCCCTGTTTATCTTCGCTAAAGATCCTGACCAGCAAAAGGCTGCCTGGGAGTTCATTAAGTACCTGGAATCCCCCGAGGCTTTAACGACCTGGACCAAAGGCACCGGCTATCTTCCACCCCGGCAAGATGTAACCGACGATCCCCGGTATCTCAAACCTTTCATGGAACAGAATCCGTTAATGAAGCCGGCGGTAGCCCAGCTTCCCGATGCTGTTCCGTGGGTAAGTTTTCCCGGCAATAACGGCCTTCAGGCCGAACAGGTCCTCCTGGACGCCAGGGATGCCATCCTCGGCGGTCGCCAGCCGGCAGCAGAAGTCCTGAAGGAAGCCGCGGCTAAGGTAAATAAACTAATCGGCAATTAAGGTGACAGGGAATGAAAATCGCAAGGGAACCCGGTCCAAAGTTTGCTGCCATCAAGGGTTATCTGGTACCCTGGGGATGCCTTGCCCCCGCCCTGGCTTTCCTGGCGTTGTTTACCTTCTGGCCCCTGGTATCCACCCTGAAATTGAGCTTTTACCAGTGGAATATGGTTAGCCCTACCCCCAAATGGGTGGGGTTAACCAATTACCTGGAAATACTCCGGAGCCGGGAGTTCTGGTTGGCCTTCTGGCATACCCTGGAGTACACCTTAATTTTACTGGCACTGAATCTGGCTCTGCCCTATATTACCGCCTACATCCTGTCGCATCTGGTCTTTAAAGGGCAAAACTTTTACCGGGCTTTGATTTTCCTACCCAGCGTTCTTTCCCTGGCGGTGGCCGCCGTTATCTTCCTCTGGCTATACAACCCCCTGGCGGGGCCGGTTAATGCCCTTCTACGGCTATTAGGACTGCCGGCGCCTCCATGGTTGAGTAGCTACAGGTGGGTCATCCCGGCCCTGGCTGTGATTACTGCCTGGAAGAGTTTTGGCTACAACTTTATTGTCCTTCTGGCCGGCCTGGTGGCGGTACCCCTGGAGCTCATTGAAGCGGCCAGGTTGGAGAAAGCCTCCAACTGGCAGATTTTCTGGCGGATTGTCCGCCCTTTAACCTCAGGAACAGCCCTCTACGTCCTGGTAATGACGGTAATCATTGGTTCCCAGTATGTTTTTGTGCCTATCCAGATGTTAACCAACGGGGGTCCCGACCAGGCCAGCACCAACCTGGTATTTTTTATTTACCAGTACACCTTTAACTTCTTCCAGACCGGCAAGGCAGCAGCCGCGGCTGTGATAACGTTGATAATTTTTGGCGGCCTGCTTTTTCTGCAAAAACGAGTCCTGGAGAAGGGTGTTTATTATGAAAACTAAAATCCCGTGGTGGCATTTCCCGCTGCTGCTGGTTGTCCTTGGGTCATTGCTCCCTTTGATATGGATGCTTGCCACCGCCTGGAAAACGCCGGAACAAGTCTTTAATGCTTCATTAAACCCCTGGCCGTATCCGGCGACGGCGGCCAATTTTGCTTATGTTATGGGGGCTATTCCCCTGGGGCGTTATATTTTGAACACCTTCATAATTGCCTTCATAGTAACGGCAGCCAAATTACTGACCAGCATCCTGGCAGCCTATGGCTTTACCCAGTTTTCTTTCCGCGGCCGGGAAACCCTGTTTTACCTTTGCCTCTTAAGTATCTTCGTCCCTTTTACGGTAACCATGATGCCCAATTACCTGTTCATGTCCAGGATGGGATGGCTTAACACCTATACAGGGGTGGCGCTTCCCCAGATGGCCGATGCCCTTGGCATTTTCCTGTTGCGGCAGAGTATCCGCAGCATCCCTCCATCCCTGGTGGAAGCCGCCCGCCTGGACAGGGTGGGACATGGCAGGATATTAGGGCGCGTGCTCCTGCCGGCGATAAAGCCGAGCTTGATCGCCCTGGGTATCCTTTTCTTTATCAATACCTGGAACGAATACTTCTGGCCCCTTTTAATGATCAATGACAAGAGCATGTACACTTTGCCCCTGGCATTACAGATGTTTACCAACCTCGAGGGAGGAACTAACTGGGGGGCGATGATGGCAGCGGCGACCCTGGCTTCGTTGCCGCCCGTAGTTGCTTACTTACTAGCCCAGCGTTATGTAGTAGATACCTTTATTCATTCGGGATTGAAAGGATAACCTCAAAAGGGAGGGTTGGGTAATGCCGGTAATAGCTGGTGATATTTATTTTGATAAAGTACGTAAAGAATATGGCCGGGTGACGGCATTAGAGCAATTAGACCTCCGAGTGGCGGCCGGGGAGCGATTGGTGCTCCTTGGTCCGTCAGGTTGTGGCAAGACGACAGCCTTACGCCTGGTAGCCGGTCTGGAAAGGGTGACCAGCGGTAAATTGTACTTAAACGGCCGTCTGGCCAACAATCTGGAACCCGGTGAGCGGGATGTGGCTATGGTCTTCCAGAACTATGCCCTCTATCCCCATATGACGGTATGGGAGAACATCGCCTTCGGACTGCAGGTGCGGCGGGTGGCGAAGGAGGAAATTAAAGCCAGAATTAAGGAGGCCCTGGCTATCCTCGGCCTGGAAGGGTTGGAGGAGCGCCGTCCACGGGAATTGTCAGGAGGGCAGCGCCAGCGGGTGGCCCTTGCCCGGGCCATAGTTAAACAGGCCCCCTATTTTCTCCTGGATGAGCCCCTTTCTAACCTGGATGCCCAATTGCGTACCCAGGCCCGCACTGAGCTGGTACGCCTGCATCGGAAACTGAATTCGACCATGATCTATGTTACCCATGACCAGGTAGAGGCCATGACCATAGGGCAGCGGATAGCCATCCTGGCCGGCGGCGTCCTGCAGCAGGTAGATACCCCGGAGAATATCTACAACCGTCCGGCCAATACCTTTGTGGCCAAATTTATAGGCAACCCGCCCATGAACCTCTTGCCGGGAATAGTAAAAGGGAACCAGTTGTTCCTCGGCGAAGGTCTCAAACTTATAATACCAGGCAACTGGAGCGCCTGGCTCCTGGGTAAGTCACAGAACAGGGTGATCATGGGCCTTAGGCCAGAAGACGTTACCCTGAGGGAAGAAGGGGTAGCCGAAGGGGAAGGCCTGCCAGTACGGATTACCTGGCGAGAAAATTGTGGTAAGGAGAGATTATATTACCTGGCAGCCGGCGACAAGGAGCTAACAGCTTCTTTCAGCGAGGGCCGTACGGAACCACGGGGAGGGGAATTATGGCTGACCATTGACTGGGATAAGGTTCATTTCTTTGCCGAAGGGGATGGCAATTCCCTGGGTTACCCCTGGAATACCCGGGAGTTGTCCCTAAAGGCTTATGCCTGAAAGGCAGAACTATGCCCGGCCTGGCCACCGTCCGGTGGCCAGGTTTCTTACGGCAGCATCAGGGCCAGGCGCCGGGCTACAGGGAGTACCAGCGGCCAGAGTTGTTCGACAACCAGGGTGGCTATAATACCAACCACGGCGCCGCCGATGACATCCGAAGGATAATGAACCCCTACGTAAACCCGGGCGACCATTGTTAACAGCGACAGGGCCATCATGCCGTAATACATCCCCTTAGCCCGGGCGCTCCATGTCAGAGCCCAGGCCAGGGCGGCATGGTCGCTGGGGAAGGAAGAATCCTGTGCGTGGGGGATTAAAAGCTTTACATGGTTATGGACAAAGGGGCGGGGACGGTAGTAGCAGGTACCGATAATCAGGTTAAAGGCCATGGCCAGGGCCGCAGCCGTTACGGCCCTGAGAACCATTAGGCGTTCCTCACCCGTCTTTTCCTCCTTCTTGGCAAACCACAGGTATACCAGGGGCAGCAGTAGAAAAATGGGGCCGTAAAGAGCCAAAAAACGCATTACCAGGTCAACATCATGCCAGTGCCCGGCTAAATTATTTATACCCGTGAAAAGAAGCCAGTCCATTTTAAAGACCTCCTTTTCTTTGGCGTAGAACAAGCCATAATACCACGGCCAATCCTACCAGGGCGGTTAGCGGACCGAAATATTTTGCCAGCAGTGCCTGGGCCATAGGGCCGAAAAGGATGATAAAGAGGGCTTCGGCAAAAAAGCGCAGGCCCCTGCCAATTAATGAAGCGACTACCAGCGGCCGGTAGGCAATATGGAAGACCCCGGCGGCTATGGTGAATACTTTATAAGGAATAGGAGTCAGGGCAGCCAGAAATATGGCCCAGCCACCGTATTTTTGGAACAGGCTTTCCACTTTGCGGATGTTTTCGCCGGAAGCCACACGGTCTAACAGCGGCCTGCCGGCTTTGAGACCGATCCAATAGCCAAATACCCCCCCGATGGTAGAAAAGAGCGTAGTTACCAGGGCATAGAATAAGGCCTGACGGGAATTGATGATGGCCATGGGGATGAGCAGGGCATCGGGCGGTATGGGAAAGAAAGAGGCCTCAGCAAAGGCCACCGCAATGAGCCCCCATACGCCGTAATCTTCTAGCAGAGTCGTTAACTGAACTAGCAAAAAAAATGCCTCCTTCGGGTCTGAAATATTTTTTGCCCCGGTTCCTAATATACCCTCAGGAGATTAAAGCTCCATTAAAAGGCTTAACAGACCGGGTTATTTTTTAATGGCGCTTTAAGATTTACCGGTTATAATTTTTGCTCAGATATGCCAGTGGAAAGGGGTAATAATAGTTGTTAAAAGATATTGCCGCTATGGAGAACTTGCTCCCTGTAGCCGGCGGTAGCCTGGCCACCTGCCAGGGATTAAAACTTATCCTGGCACTCCGTAAGTGCCAGCGTCATGCCTGGCGGCGCCTGCTGGAACCCGGTGGTATGCCGAGCTCCCATACGGCAGTAGTCACTTCCCTGGCTATGGTGATGGGATGGATGTACGGCTGGACATCCCCCTTTTTTCAACTGGCCGCTGTTTTTGGCGGTATTGTCATTTACGATGCCCTGACTCTAAGGCAGGCTGTAGAGGAGCATGCCCGGCGTTTAAACCTGATTTGCCGACGGGAAGGGCTGGCTGCTGGGGAACTCCGGGAAAACCTGGGCCACACCCCGGCCGAGGCCCTTACCGGCGCTTTAATTGGCGCGCTGGTAGCTGTAGCCTTTATTCTCTAGTAAGATAGCAAAATAGTGAAGGATGGCGTGAAATATGGCCGGTAAGAACGACATCTTGCTTCTTACCTCCAGCTACGGCGGCGGTCACCGGCAGGCAGCCCTGGCTCTGGGGGAAGCCCTTACTATTTGCGCCCCCCATCTCAACTATACGATGGTTGATTTTATTAAGGAATGGAGCCCGGCCCTGAATCGCCTGGCGGAGGCCTCCTACTGCCAGGCTGTAGTCCATGCGCCTTTTCTGTGGCGTGAGTTCTATGCAGCCACCGCCAGGAGCGCCTCCAATGGGGGTTTACAAAGGGCCTTTAATCGCCTTTTTATACCCAGGGCCCGCCGGCTGCTGGCCACCTACCGCCCGCGGGTGGTCGTCAGCTTTTACCCCGTACCTGCTACGGTCATGGCCCAGTTGAAGGCCGATGGCGAAACAGGCGCCGCCCTGGTTACGGTAATCACGGATCAGGCTGTTCACAGCCAGTGGTTACATCCGGGAACGGATCTGTACCTTGTGGGGTCCAATCAGGTACGGGACGGCCTTATCGCCCGGGGTATTCCACCGGAGAGGGTCGTCGCCACGGGGATTCCCGTTTCTCCGGCCTTTGCAAGAAGGGGAACCGCCGTAGAAGCGCGCCGGGCCCTGAACCTGGACCAGCATCTCCCTGTGGTAATTGTTACCAGCGGTGCCCAGGGAATGTTCCGGGGGGCTTCCTCCCTCTGCCGTGGGCTGGTTCGTTCCCCCGTGAACATGCAGGTAGTGGTTATTGCCGGGCATAATGAGCGCCTGCGCGCCCGGGTGGCCCGGGTAGTGACCGGGGGTCCCAATCCGGCCCTGGTCCTGGGCTTCGTATCCAACATGGCGGAGTGGATGGCGGCAGCGGACCTGCTGGTCGGCAAGGCCGGAGGACTTACTACTACCGAAGCCCTGGCACGGAATTTACCCATGGTAATCATAAACCCCATCCCCGGCCAGGAAGAAGCCAACACGAATTTCTTGACCGCGGCAGGGGCGGCAGTCAGGGCGCGGGACACAGAAGAAGCCGTTGGCCAGGTCGAAGCTCTCCTGGCCGACCATGAAAGGTTGCACTCCATGCGCCGGGCGGCGCGACGCATCGCCCGCCCCCGGGCCGCTTTTGACGCTTCCGCCCGGGTTCTGGCCTTCCTTGACAATTCCTGCCACGGCTTTACTCCCCTGGTTCCTGCCCCACGTGCAGGAGCAACCGCCGGCCTCGGCTGGGGGGAGGCCCGTTGAGGCTGACCTTTTCCGGCGACTCACGTAAAGGTTGGTCGCCGCGTCGTTCGGGCCCATCCCTGCCCCAGGTAGCCCTCACCTTTGACGACGGTCCCGATCCCCGTTATACGCCGGTCATCCTGGCCACCCTGGCACGATGGCAAGTACGAGCTACTTTTTTTATGGTAGGGGAACAGGCCCAGGCTTACCCGGATCTGGTCCGCCGGGTATATGAAGAAGGCCATGATATCGGCAACCATACCCTGTCTCACCGTCACGGGTGGCTTACCTTACCGGCCAGGACGGTGCAGGAATGGGAAAAGGCCCAGGACATCCTGGCCGGTATTACGAGTACGGTGCCGCGTTTTTTCCGCCCCCCGTGGGGTAAGGCCACCCCAACCACCCGCCTTTGGGTACGGGAAAGGGGACTTTTGGTGCTTTATTCCGTCATTCCCGGAGATTGGCGTTACGGGACCAGCCCCGGTACCCTGGCCGAAAGGGTTCTCAAGGCTCCCTGCCTTGGGGATATCATCCTGCTTCACGATCATGGCCGCCTCCACCCCGAAGCCCCGGCCGCTACAGTTACGGCGCTGGAAATAATCCTTGCCGGCTTGGAACAACGGGGCGTAAAGGCAGTTCCCCTCAGGGAGTGGTGGCCGTTGTACCGGAGGAAATAAAGTGGGGAAATCATGGAAGTGGCTCCTCGGGACCTGGTGGGACGGTCTCTACGACTATCTAAATGGAGTTGAGCCCGTGAACGGGACGGCCGGTTTACTGCGGGTACGCCCCACGAATTACCATGGCCGGGCACTCCAATTACAATGCGGCCTTACCCTGCACCCGGGAGATAAAATTGCCGAGCTGCATATCGCCAGCGCCCGCCTCCTGGTTTACCGGGAGGGAAGGCAGGAGCGGGTGGCCGGCACTATGGCCATGGTGAGGGCGTTGGAGACGGCCCTCGGCTTCCTGGCCAGGGCTGCGTTGGAGAAACCCACCCTGCAGGGCGTCAAGGCGTTTTATGGGGTTACCCTCCTGTGGCCGGCGGCCGCCCGTTTCGGGTTTGAAGTACGGGAGATACCCGCCCCCCTCAGGCGCTGGGGGATTAGCCTCTACGAACGAAACCTGGAATGCTGGTACAACAGCCGGCCAGGGAGGGGTCCCCGGCGCATCGAGGCCAGGGAGGTCTGGATTTCTAGCCTAGAGTTACAACTCCGCTTTGGCAGAAAGCAGGCCCTCTGAGCCCTTTTTCAGGATACAGGGATAAATCCAGGATTAAGGCGGGGGGAGTAATGGGTGCTGAAAAAAATGAAGGCGGGACCTTCCCCACCCGGCGACGGGTGGCAGGATGGGGTCTGGCTTCTAGCGGCCCTTATTTTAAGCGGGGCCGGCCTGTGGACGGTAGAACGCGGTATATCCTGGGAGCATTTCCGGCTCTTTTTAACCCACTTCCACTTCAGTTTCCTTATAGGGGCCTTCCTGGTCACGGCACTGCTGTTGTTACGAGCCAAAAGTCAAGGTTACGCCAGGTTTGAGAGGAACTGGGCGCTTTTACGGGACGGGAAATCATCCCTGGGGCCAAAGATTATGTCAATTTCATAGTGGGGACGAGTTTTTATCTCTTAGACCCGGTGATCGTAGAGTTTTTAAGGCGCCTGGCCTGGCAGCGGCAGCGATTGCAATACCATTTATATATAACTACGACGGCTCTGCTCGAAGCTTTGCAGTTGCGCGACCGTTATACCGGCCAGCACTCGCGCCAGGTGGCCGAATATGCCCGCCGGATAGCAGCCGGTTTAGGTTTATCCCGGAACTACCAGGACAGCCTTTACCTGGCCGGTTTACTTCACAACGTGGAGAAAATCGGCATTGATGATGGCTGCTTGAACAAGCCTGGCCGGCTGACGGCGGAGGAATGGCAAACCATCCGCCGCCACCCGAGATTGAGCTACCTGGTTCCAGGGTTTTAACCGATATAATCAGGAGGTTAGAGGATGGCTACAGCCAGACGGGCCAGGGGAGAGCGTTCCCCCTTGACCAGGGTTACATGGCCGGCCAGGGGCAGGCCTTTAAATTTTTCTACGGTATAGGCGAGGCCATTGCCGGCAGCATCCAGGTAGGGGTGGTCGATCTGCTCCGGGTCGCCCAGGAGGACAATTTTGCTACCCTCCCCAACCCGGGAGATGACTGTTTTGGCTTCATGCCGGGTTAAATTCTGGGCTTCGTCGATGATGATGTACTGCCCGGGCAGGGTGCGGCCGCGGATGTAGGTCAGGGCTTCCACCTGCACGTTTTTTAACCCCGCCAGGACCTCCTCCAGGGTACCTTTGCGCTGGGCAAAGAGGAATTCCAGGTTGTCGAAGATGGGCTGCATCCAGGGGCGCAGCTTTTCTTCCTTGGTTCCCGGCAGGTAACCTATATCCCGTCCCAGGGGGATTACCGGGCGGGCGATGAGCAATTTCTGGTAGGCAGCTTCTTCTTGGGTGAGGTGGAGGCCGGCGGCCAGGGCCAGGAGGGTTTTGCCGGTACCAGCCCGGCCGGTGATGGTGACCAGGGGGATATTCCTGTCCAGGAGGAGGTCCAGGGCCATTTTTTGCTGGACGTTGCGCGGGCTTATGCCCCAGACGCTATTGCCGGCCGGGGCCAGGGGGAGGAGCAGGTGGCGTTCATGATTATAGCGGGCAATGGCTGACTGGGAGGAGCCATAACTTTTCAGGACGATATACTGGTTCGGTTGTAGTTCCAGGGGCAGTTCCGCGGCGGGCAGTTCCCGGTAACAATAAAACCGGTCTACAAGGCCGGGCTCAACCTCCACCTCCTCGTAACCGGTGTAACTGCCGGGGATGATTTTATTATCCGGGGCCTGGTAATCCTCGGCCGCCAGGCCCAGAGCGTCGGCTTTGATGCGGACGATGGCGTCCTGGGAGACCAGGACCACCTGCCCGGGCAGATCTTGCTGCCGGGCCTCCTGCTGCAGGTTTAAAGCTACGGCCAACAGGCGGTTGTCGTTGTTGATTTCCGGGAAGTGATCCCGCAGGCAATCCAGGGAGCGGTGATTCAATTCAACCCGCAGGGTGCCGCCGTTATCCAGGGGCACCGGTTCCTTCAAACTTCCGGCGGCACGGTAGAGATCCAGCTGGCGAGCCACCTGGCGGGCGTTGTAGGCGGTACCGTCGAGGCCGTACTTTTTGGCGTCGATTTCCTCGATGACCACGCCGGGGATGACCACCTCGGCCCCGGGAAAAGCATGGATGGCCTGGGGGTCGCTTAAGAGGACGTTGCTGTCCAGCACGTAGATTGTGGCCACGTTTTCAACCTCCCTGGGCGGGCTGCTATTTTTTGGCGGTTCCTGCCGGATACACTTCGACAGTATTAATATACAACGTGGCCATTAAGGAAGCGTTAAGGTGACGTTAAAATATTTTTAGATTTAGGCAAAATTTCTTCATGATTTTTTTACAAGTTTTTTTGCTAATCTTAACCCAAGGTTACCCGGTCCTTAATAATCACCCTGTATACTGGAAGGCGGGAATGATTTTTCGTTAAATAGAACCTTTTTTCGGGGGAGCCTCTCATGGGGGGGCTACCCCCCTCCACGAAAATGTGGGTTCAGGTAAGGGCTGGCGGGTACAGGCGGAGGGCGACTTGGTTCGAGGCGTTAGCAAACTCAGCGAAGCCGAAGTGAGGCGGCGGTGAACGGAATGGGGATCATAACGTAGCTTCAGGAATGAAGAGTTGCACTCCTCGTAACGATTAGGTCAAGAGAATGAGTAAGCCACCCCCGCCGCCAAGCAAGGCTGAGTGCCAAGTTTGCTCGCCGAGAACCATCGGAGCCCGTAGCTGTACCCGCCAGCCTGTAGCAAAGCGCCTGCCAACAGTAACCATTTTTGGTAGAAGTCTATTTTCGGGGGAGGGGTATGGTGAGTATTTACCTGGCTACGGCAGGCATAGTACGTTGCGCAGCCCAGTACGCGGCCACTACCTGGCGACCGGCCCTGGGCGTGCGGCTGGGCTTTGCCTCTACCCACACCTTTATTAACCGGCATGCCCTCCGCATCCTGGCCAACGACGGCTGGGTGCGGGAGGCTGGCTTTCTGGCCCGGGAACAGGACGCCCTGCACGCCGGCGCCTGCCGGGCGGACGGCGGCCTGGGCTGCCTGGGCCACTATTTTAATCCCCGTACCGGCCGCGGCCTGTGGGGGTATCTCCCGGCTACGACTATTATGAACCATTATTTTAAGCGAGCCCTGAAAGCCTGGCTTGCCGGCAAACACAGGCGGGCGGTGTATTACCTGGGGCTGGCCACCCACCTGCTCCAGGACGCCTGTGTGCCCCAGCATACCCATGGGTCCCCCGGTTGCGGCCATGGTGCCTACGAACGCTGGGTGCGGCAGTGGCGAGGACGCTACGGAGTGACCAGGGGGGGCCTTTACCGTCCCGACCTCCTGCAAGCAAGTGACTGGCTGGTATTTAACAGCCGGGTGGCCTATAACTACCTGGACCTGGTAGCCCACCCGGACCTGGAGGCGGGGTACCACCGGGCCACGGCCGATCTCCTGCCCCTGGCCCAGCGGAGTACGGCCGGCTTCTGGCTCTATTTCCTGACCAGGGCGGGGGCCCTGCCCGGGCAACCGGCAGCAGCGGGTTTACAAGTCGCCTGACGGTCGGCCGGAGCCAGCAGCTTCACCCCGCCTCCAGATGGTTACCAATATCCCGGAAAAATGTTGCCGTCTACCGGGGCCGGTTTCGATTTAAGCTTTACAGGAGGAATGCAGTATGCAGCTCTGTATTACCGGGGCCGGTTATGTGGGCCTGGTGACTGCCGCCGTCCTGGCCGACCTGGGGCATGAGGTAATGGTGGTAGAGGTCGACCCCTACCGCCTGGCCGTTTTAGAGCGGGGGAATGTACCCTTCAGCGAACCCGACCTGGCTCCCCTGGTGAGAAATAACATTAAAAAGGGCCGCCTGGACTTTACCGCCGACCTGGTTGCCGGCGCGGCTGCCGCCGAGGTGATCATTATTGCCGTCGGCACCCCGCCCCGGCAGGACGGCGTACCCGACATGACGGCTTTTAACTCCGTTGTTAAGGTGCTGCCTTCCTTACCGCCGCGCCGGCGCGTGGTAGCGGTCAAGAGTACGGTACCGGTAGGTACCGGCGATGCCTTGGACGCCTTTTTACAGCAGAATTCCCTTCCTGGCCAGTGGCAGGTTGTCGCTAATCCCGAATTCTTGCGCCAGGGTTCGGCCGTCAAGGATACCAGGGAGGCCGACCGCATCGTTATCGGCGCTAGTGACCCGGAGGCAGCCCATGTCCTGATAAAGCTTTATGCGCCGTTGAACCGGCCGGTGCTGGTAGTCGACCGCTGCAGTGCCGAAATGATAAAATATGCCGCCAACGCCTTCCTGGCCACCAAAATTTCCTTTATCAATGAAATGGCCGGCCTGTGCGAACTTATGGGAGCGGATATTGGCGCTGTCGCCCAGGGTATCGGCATGGACCACCGCATCGGCCCGGCCTTTCTCAAGGCGGGTATTGGTTTCGGCGGTTCCTGTTTACCCAAGGACCTGGCAGCTTTACTGGCCCTGGGTACCAGCCTGGAACGGCCCCTGCCCCTGACCAGGGCCGTGGTCCAGGTCAATGAAGAGCAGAAACTATTGCTGGCCCGTTACCTGGAGTTTTTAATAGGGGACTTGCAGGAGAGAAGGATTGCCCTCCTGGGCCTGACCTTTAAACCAGGTACCGACGATATACGTTCGGCCCCGGCCCTGGAGCTGCTGGCTTACCTGCTGCAACGGGGAAGCCGGGTGACAGCCTATGATCCCGAGGAAAGGGCGCGCCGGCAGGTGGCCAGGAGTTTCCCCGCAGTTACCGTGTGCGATGATCCCTACCGGGCAGCCGCTGCTGCGGAAGCCATCCTGCTGTTGACCGAATGGCCTGAATTTAGCCGTCTCGACTGGCGCCGCCTGCGCCACCTGGTTAAAAGGGCCCTGGTTTTAGATGGCCGCAACTTCCTGGAAGGCCCGCAGGTGGAAGAGCACGGTTTTCTTTATGTAGGCATAGGGCAGAAAAATTACTCCCTGCGGCGGGCGGGGGAGATTTGCCGGGGGAGGGATTTCCTGGCGCCGGGCCCCGTGCCGGCGGGCCAGGCAGCAGCCCTCTAAAGGTACTAAGGCGAGGAGGGAGGCCGGCAATGCGGGTGGCCTTTTTTACAGATACTTACTTCCCCCAGGTGAATGGTGTTACCCGGACCCTGGAGCGGCTGCGCACCTTCCTGGAGGAAGAGAAGTGGGAAACTATGGTTTTTGCCCCGGAGGTACCCGGAGAGCAGACGGATAAAGGCCGGGAAAAAGAGCAGGTCAACCGGAAACCGGGGGCGTTTCGCCATGACCTGGCCGGCAGCCGGACCGGGCGCTGCCGGGGTATCCCGGTACCCTTTTACCCCCAGATGCGCCTGGGCCTTCCGTCTCCAGAACTGTTGATGGCCCTGCAGGAATTCAAGCCCCACCTCATCCACCTGGTAACCGAATACTCCCTGGGTGTGGCCGGTTTACGCTGGGCCAGGCTCCTGGGTGTTCCGGCGGTTTCTTCCTTCCACACGGATATCCCCGGCTACCTTAACTATTACGGCTTTCCCTTCCTGGCCCCGGTAGCCTGGCAATACCTGACGTGGTTCCACCGCCAGTGTCGGGTCACCTTCTACCCTTGCCGCAGCTATGGCGAAGCCCTGGCGGCGCGGGGTATCCGGAACCTGGTTTACTGGGGGCGGGGCATTGATACGGACTTTTTTAACCCGGCCCGTAAGGACCCGAAATGGTGCCGGCGCTTCGGCCCCGGCCCCTTCCTCCTCTATGTCGGTCGCCTGGCCCCGGAAAAAGAACCCGAGGTGGCTATAGCGGCCCTGGCCCTGATACGGCAGCAATACCCGGAAGCCAGACTCCTCCTGGCCGGAGAAGGTCCCCTGGCCGCCAGCCTGCGCCGCCGCACCCCTCCCGGGGTCGTTTTTCTGGGGCTGGTCCAGGGCGAAGAATTAAGCAAGCTATATGCCTCCTGCGATCTCTTCCTGTTTCCTTCCACTACGGAAACCTACGGTAATGTAGTGCTGGAAGCCATGGCGTCAGGACTGCCGGTGGTGGCCCCCCTGTGCGGCGGCATCAGCGAGAACCTGCGGCCGGGCTATAATGGCCTGGCCTGCGCACCCCACTCACCGGAAGCCATGGCCCGGGGCGCCGTTACCTTGCTGGATAACCGGCCCCTGCGTAACCAGCTGGCAGTCCAGGCCCGCCGTCACGCTGAGGGTCGTACCTGGCTGAAGGCTTTAACCCCCGTGGTGCAGACCTACGAGGAAGTGCTGGCCGGCAAGAACGCCTTGACCCTGGCCAGTTAAACCCGGCACCCGTAACCCGGGACCGGCATTAAGTCACCTCTAACCTGCCACTGCTGATATACGGAGGGGTTGCCTGTGTTCCCGCTGACGGTAGTGCTGCCCACGAAAAATGAGGCCCATAATATCAGGAACTTCCTGGCTACCCTGCCGGATTACGTGCCGCTAATTGTCATCGACGACAGCGATGACGGGACAGCGGCCGTGGTGGCCGAGCACCGGCCGCAAAATACGACCATCCTCCCTGCCGGAGGCAGTGTGGCCCGGAAAAGACAGCTGGGAGCGGAAGCCTGCTGCACTCCCTGGCTTTTATCCACCGACGCCGATATACTTTTCCCGCCCGGTTATTTCCGGCGCCTGGAACCCTACCTGGAGGGGGACGGCTTCTACGGGCCCAAGCTTTCGGCCGGCGGTTATGAACTCTATTACCGCCTATTTACGGCCGGCCAGGTTTGCCTGACGCACCTGGGTATTCCCGCTGTTTCGGGGTCCAACATGGCGGTACGCAAGGAAGTCCTGCAGGCCGTCGGTGGCTATAATGTCAACCTTACCTGCAACGAAGATACCGATCTGGCCCTGCGGCTGGCCCGGGCCGGTTTCCGCCTCACCTGGGCGCCGGACCTGCCGGTGCACAACACCGATCACCGCCGCCTGCGCCGCGGCATGCTGTGGCGCCTGGCCCATATCATGGCGCGAGGAATAATAATTTATCTCAATTTATATCTCCCCTTACCCCAGCGCCTGGTCAACTCCAGCTGGGGCTACTGGCGCTGATGGGGCCATGGGCTCTGGTAACCCGGCGGGGAGGCGGCAGGTCCTGGCCGCCACCCTGGAATACTTTTCCCTGCTGCCCACGGGGATCTTTATCAGCGAATACTTTCCCTTGGAAAGGTGGCAGGGGGTGCGCGGGCCTGCCGGCCGGCTGGTGCGGCTCCTTTACCGCACCCGGCCCGTGCCCCTGCCCTGGCCCTGGCGCCGGTTGCTGGCCCGGCTGGTGCCCGGTTATGATCCTTACCTCAGGGCCTGGTTGCGGGAGGCTGGCGGGGAAGAAATGGTCCGGCGGCACCGCCAGGTAAGGCTGAAAATTCTATCCCTGCTCCGGCAGCGCCGTTTCCTGGAGGCCTACGTCTACTTCTGGTCGACGCGGCGTTCGGCCACCAGCAGGAGGCTCCTTCTGCCTTTATATATCTGCCTGGGGGGTAAGGACCGCCCGGTGTTAAGCACCATGGGCATCTTTACCTGGAGCGGCCTGCTCCATGCTTTGTGGCAACCCCTCTGGCCGGTGTATCTCTTCCTCTGGCCTGCCGGCTTTACCCTCCCCCTTTTCTTTACCATATGGCTGGTCTATACCCTGCTGGGAGTACCGGTAGCCTGGTACCGCTACCGGCAACAAAAGCTCAGGGCTCTCCATAACCCGTGATTATTCCCCTGCCGGCTGCCGGCCCCGGCACCTTTAACCTTTTCACCGGGCTCCGGATTTTTACCGCTGCGCCGCAAAGGGTACGTACCCCCTTTCCTGCCACAGGAGGACCCGGTTCTCGCCCCGGCTTAGGGCAGCGCGCCATCCGGCCAGATCCCGCACCCCGGCGGGGAGCTGGTTGACGGCCCGGCCCACCTGCCAGCCCAGGTGGGCATCGCTCCCCCCCACCAGGGGCAGGCCCAACCGCCGGGCCAGGTCAGTCACCGCTGCGGCCCTTTTTAACTCCCGGGCGTTGATTTCCAGGGCATCGAGTTGCTGCAGCAATTCCCGGGGAACTTTGCCCACGTCCCGCCCCGGCCGGAAGGGGTGGGCAGCGACCTTTAACAGCTGCAGTTCTGCCGCTACCAGGAGAAGATCCCCTAAGGGTGGCCGGTTATGTCGCGTCGGCCAGGGGCTCAAGTAGCCTTTCAGGTCCAGGAGGGCCTCCGGTGAGCCGAGGAGGAGGATGTCAGCCTCCTCGGCCACGGTTATTTCGCACCCGGCCAGCAACCGGAGGTCCTGCCAGCGCCACTTGTTATCATCCAGGATGGCAAAGATATCCCAGAAACCAGGGGCATCGGCATGTTCCGTGATACCCAGCCAGTCCAGGCCAAACTGCCGTGCCCGGCGGCAAAAACCCTCCAACCGCCGCCAGCTAACAGGCTGCCAGTTCCAAAGCCGGGTATGGCAGTGCAATTCCACCCTGATGCCAGTCATAGACATTTTCCCCCATAAATTCCGGCCGGGCCTCATTTACCTTACCCCAACCGGCGTCACTTGATAACTGAAGTCTAGTATCCAAACGTGATTCTAACAGTTCAAAGTAAAACTCAAATTAAAAGCATGTTATTTTTATTTAAAACCATAGCCCTCGCCCGCAGCAGGGTTTAGCCTCCAGATCTTCTATAGGGACCTCTACTACTTTTTTGCACCGGAATTATTTTTTAGATCAGGCAGGAAGAAGGTAACTTGGAAAAATAACTGACTGGGGCGGGATGCCTTTAACTGTGTGACAACATTTTTGCAGTAGAATAAACCCCAGGCATATTGCCGCGATAAACTTTTATCATTGCGTTTGCGATAGGGTAAAAGTTTGGTATTCGTTAATATCTTCGGGGTTGATGAGGCCGCAGTTGCGTAAAGCCAGGCGCCCCTGGGCCCGGAAGAAATGGATCTCGTCTTTACGTGGGAGCCGGGTTCCGGTGACCGGATCGCGGTAAAGGAGACGGGTAACCACCTGGCCGGAACTCAAGCTCCTTACCAGGTCGGCGACGTCCTCCTTCTGTACCCGGCAGTAAAAAATTCCTTTCGGGTAGACTACGACGATGGGACACAGCTTGCAGAAGCCGAAACAACCGGCCCTAATTATCTTTACTTTTTCCTGCAGCCCGCGGGCCTCGACCT
>NZ_MDDC01000024.1 GCF_001875325.1 Neomoorella thermoacetica | reverse complement strand
ATTATAGTAAATATGGTAATGCCAAAAGATGTAAAACCTCAGCCATTTCCTTATATCGCCATATAAACTTAATTATTCCACGCTTAAAAATTTCTCATCTCGTGTCTTGACAATGGGGTCCACCTTACTTCACAGCAGGAAAAGTTAAATCAGCCAGCCTTTTCTTCTTTGGAAGGTTGTGCTGTATATGTGGCATTATTTTTTCTCTCTGGATTGTATTCCAGCAGGATTCGCAAAGCATCGACCATGCGGCCCATGTCTGGTTCAAAAATGGGGATGTACTTTATGTCTTTCGGCCATTTTTGCGGTTGACGATTGGTCATCGGGTTTCCCTCCCCTTTTTTGTGTTAAGGAATACTAGAAATATCTGTAAGTCGTTGCCTTGCCTTATACGCAAGGTTTCACTATCTCGGGCACGGTAAGCTCGGGGATAAATCGCCAACCTCAAGCTTAAGCTTTTCGATAGTAAGTTCTTCTTCTTGCATCGCCAAATCATCTCCTCCGGTTGAAAAATGGCACCGGAAAAGAACAGCCCTGGCGTGAGCCAGGGCTGTTGAGATTAACTCGGAAAATTATAAGCGTACTGCTATTATTACAGTCTGTGATTCACATAAACTATAAATCCATTCTTTATTAAGTGCTTTATATGTTTTCACTCCCCCGTAAAACTCCCTCAAACCCCGCCCTCACCGCCGGGTTGTACAGCTCTGCTCCCGCGTAGAGCCAGTCCACCACGGCCCGGAAGCTCTTCCCATAGTAGTAAAGTGCCACCGTGGTTTCATTTGCCGTTTTCTGCAGCGCCCGCATGGGCAGCCCTGTTCCGGTAGCTATAACGCGGTTTATATCGTCCATAAGTACCCTGTTCCCGTACACCCTCAGCCTAGGAACCGGCCCTCTCTTCCGCCCTATGCGGGCTATATCCGCGCTTCCGTGCAGCTCGACCCACGCCCGCACGAAGCCCCGGTCGTCTAAAGGGCCGCGCGGGTACGGCCTCTCCGGGGCTTTTCTGGGCGTCCAGCCGTGACGCTCCAGAAGATCCCTTACCGCGGCCACGTCTGCCGACCGGGTTATTTTCAGCCGCCACTGTGTACCAGTGTTTGAATGGCTTTCATGCCCGCAAGATGCTATTCCAAAATACTGTTTAACCACTTTGATATACCATCTGTCGCGGTGGCGGAGCCAATAGCCTTCATCGGATATGGAGAAGGCACCCCAAAGGATACCCAGTATGTATGCACCCAAATCGGTTGTTGGGTCAAAAATTTTGCATAATTTATCTCCGCATTTTTGAGAGAGGTTCTGCTCACGAAGAAGAATATCGTCCTTCATTCTCTGCTTGCCAGGTTCCGTGGCAATATTTTGGTAGCCAAAGTAATGTCGCTTTTAGTATTTACATCGCTGCCCTGGCCTATTACTAAAGTTATGCTGACCAGCTTCCCGCTATCAGGCTTTACTATGAAATTCTTAACGTTTCCAGCTATTTGCACGCCGCCGGTTTCATTGATAACTACTGAACCACTATAGGGCAACACGCTTCTATAAAGCACACCGTCATTTAGATAATAGCTGACAACGCTCGTTCCCGCCAGATAGGCGAACCTGCTGTAATCCGGTGGGTCAAATGTAACCGCCCCGGTGCCCCTTAACCCTTGAATCCTGACGCTATTATTCATAAATCCGTCACAGATTTCTTCCAACACCTTTACTGCCGCTTCCTGGGCGTTCGTCTGCCTGAAGGTCTTCGTGTTAACCTGCCAGCCGCGGAGATAGATATCGTAGATAGGAACCGATATTAGCCCGATAATAGCGACGACAACCATAACCTCTACTAAAGTAAAACCCTTGTTATTCCTAAAATGCTTCTGCAGCATCAAATCCCGCCTTTATACAGGAGAAAAGTCAGAGAATCAACCATGTTACCGTTCTTATCCAGTTCCAGCGTAACTTTTTTTACCACATTACTCCCACCTTGGCCCAGCATTGAATTTACCGCAGTAATATTTTGTTTAAGCGTCCACGCGCTCCCGCCATAGTTAGGATAAGCCGTCTCGCCAACAGGCAGGTTGTCATATCCAGTAGCTTTAATTTCCTCCGCCCGCTGCTGGAGGAGGTAACTGGCTACAGACCTGTCCCGGCCGCGGTAAAGCATCATGATGCCATTGGTCAGCGCCCCCATAAAAGGTACGAGCACAATTATAAGCAAAGAAACCGCAATCACCACTTTTACAAGGGTAAAGCCGTCCTGCTTTCGTCCGTATCGCATATAATTATTCCCCCGCCCAAGAACCGGCCTGGATTTTCCAGGTACCATTACTCCCGCCACTGACATTCTTCAGGCTTTCATCATAGTTAACCGATGCATGGTTTTTTAAACTTACCTGCTGGCCTACTACACCGCCATTTATTGTGGCGTTATTGTCAATATTAACGAAGCCGGTTGCGTCAAATATTCCGGCCCTTATGGTGGCATTATTGTTTATATCCACGTCATGGCTTTTATCGGTTGTAAGGTAAAAGAGCAGGTTGGCCGCCGGCATGGTTCCCAGACGACAGTTATTGCCCGCATCTAAATCGCCTTTAAGGTAAAACGTTGCTGGCTGGGTCTGGGTTAAAGTTGCGCCGTTTTGAAATGAGGCGTCATTGCCGATATACCATGTCGTTGCCCCCAAAAGATTCAGGCTGCTGTTGTTATCCATTACCAGATCACCTGAAATATAAAATGTAACCTGACCGTTGACCTTCAGGCTGGCATTATTGTCCAGCTGGAAATCTCCGGTCACATATATGTTCGCCGGGCCGGTGATAGTGGTGCTTTTGTTGTTTCGCAGCTCAAAGCTGGTAAACCAGTGGTCGCCGGGTCCCACCCCCTGGCTGGGGTTCAGCGTTTCCGGATGCAATCCCGGGGGTACGGGGGGCAGGTTGAACGTTATCGCCGGATACTGGTAGCCTTCATAATACCCTTCTTCTTCCGGCAGGGCGCTCAAATCAACAATGGCCTGGGGGAACAATGTCCCGCCCACATAGTAGACCATCAGGCTGGCCGTATTTTTGACGCCCCGGTACGTGCCCGTAGAGGTTATTTTTAACTTGCCGCTTCCTGCGTGAATGAGCTGGACGCTGTAAGAAGCGTCGCTGCCCATTACCGCAGGGTCGCTTGAAATCTGGGCCGGCTGCTCGCCTTTTTCGATCAGGTGATAGAGGGCATCGTTAATTCCCGACTCGGCCAGGTAAAGGGCTTTGGTTTTGTTATCCCAATAGGTGGCATTTTTGTAGTTGGTTAGGACCAGAGAATAAATAGCTGTGATAAGGAACGACAGTATAACTATGACAATAAGGGTTAACGGTAAAACGGCCCCTTTTTTGTCGCGAAGTATTCTGGAGATGGAATATTGCTTTTCTTCCAGCCAGAAACGGATTTCCCGGGCTACGCCGAAACAAATAAAGACAATACCACCAAATAGGGCGATATCAGCCAGATTGGTAGCGACCCCTGGCTTGGGCAGAAGTATGTAATCTACAACGTATCCCTGCATCAGCCAGGATAGGCTGTTACTTACCGCACCGCCAGCGGCCAGCGCCGTCCCCAAATGCAGCCTGAAATCTTTATGTGGGGGATTATATTTCGTGAGGTAGAATACGCAGGCAATTATAATCGCAAACAAGAGCAACCGGCCTGGAAATGATGGGCCGAAGGGGCAAAAGGGGTTAACTACTGGACCGAAGCTTATGCCTCCCAGATTGGTTATTGGCTGGGGAATCATATATCTGGACGTCATTTTGATTATTTGATCGCAGGAGATAATTCCCAACCCGACAAGCGAAAAGCATAAGTGCTTTACATTGTTTTGCATCTCGTACTTCTCACAATTTTGCTTTAGATATTTTTACAGCAAGTGGGTTTCACGGCCGCAACCTACCCCGGACTGCAGCCTTTAACCCGGCTTGCTGCTTCGCTCCGCTGATGGATTCCTTCGACAAGATATTTGTTCTTCCTTCTTTTTTCTGCATTGCCTGCCCATAGTCACCAGAGTTCCAACAGGTCATCTGTAGTGACGCTGCGCTTGCCTATGACTTCTAATAGTTATACTTCTTTGGGCGCCCCTTTCTGCGGAAACACTACCCTGCACATCCCCTCGAACCGACGGAAGAAGTCCCGGTTTTCCGTATGCACGGGAATTAGTATCTCCGGCCTTATTGTCTCCACCAGCTCCTCTATCCCCGGCCCGTGGATATGACCGCTGGCGTGGAAGCCGGACTTCTCCCGGTCCCGCCCCAGGTTACCATAGAGTTTGAAGCCGAAGAAGTCTATCCAGTTCCGCACACGCTGGTGGTCAATCAGCATCTCTTCGTCAAACGCCTCGCTGGAGGAATAAATGTAGGTTCCACCGCAGGGTTCTATGTCCAATAACGCGTGGAAGTCATAATAAGAGAAGCAGAGTATGTAGCTTCCTTGGCTAGAACGTACTCTTTGAGCATCTGCCATCCTTTCGGGTGCCCGGGCTTTGAAGCGCTCCAGCAGCGCCTCTTCCCACTTCTGGCGCACGGCCTTCGGGCGGACGTATAGCATTATTCGTTCGTCGGCATAGGGATCAGGTATGCCCGGCTCTCCCGCCGCCCGCAGGGCCTCTAAAAGGTAGATGTCTTTTGATGTGAGCACCAAACCGCGCCCGGTCTCGTTTGCTATCTCCAAGAACGACAGTAACCGCTCCACATTCCTTGGACCGAAGTCAGCAATTACAAGGCCGTTCGCCTTTTTGACAGCATCCAGGGAATTGGCAAGGACTTCATCTTCGGTGACGGGCTTTTCGGTCTCCGGGTGCGTGCCTTCGCATATCAGGACTGCAGGTTTAAGTGCCGCCGCTTCACTGATAAAATGTCTGGTCAGATTAGCGTGCTTCCCGTGGAGCCGGAGGTCGCCAGTATACACCACCCAGCCCGCAGAAGTCTTTATACCGAACGCTCCTGCGCCGGGTACCGAGTGATCTACCGGTCAGAAGCGGACGTTTAGGCCGGCGATTTCGGCTTCACAGCCAAAGGCCACAAGGGGCTGGCAATTCAGCCCCCTCGAACCATCGCAACGCCCCCAGAAGGCGCAGGCTTCATTAGGAACAGTGCCCGTATTCCAGAAGACCCGATAAGGACGCCTGTTCGTGAGGGAATTTCCGGTAATCGGTAGCCTTGAGCAGGCCGCCTTTTAGCTCGCGGCGCACCGTGTAGCATATTTCCTGGAGCCTGGCTCCCCCGCCCGTGTCCTGCAGGGCCTTACAGGTGAGGGCGCTCGTAAGGCTGGTGAATACCGGCACGTCCTCACGCAAGTAAGAAAAATGCCCGCAGTGGTCATAGTGGGCGTGGGAGAGCAAAACGCCCTGTACCTCCACTTCCCGGAACAGCTGGTGGCCGTAGTATTTATCCCAAATACCGGGGTATTCCAGGTCGGGCCTGTAAAGGCCCTTCAGCGGCGGCAGGATACCCAGGGCCAGCATGTCGGAGAAGCCAAAGGTGGGCCTGGGGTTAAGGAACTCGTCGAAATACATTCCTTCGGCCTTGAAGTTGGTGCCGAAGTCGAGGAGGAAGGCTGTATTGCCGTACCTCCAGAAGTATCTTGTTGCCGCCGATGCAGTTGCTACCGTCGTAGAAGGTGAGATGGATAGCCACGGAAGTCACCGCCTTACTCTAATTGCTAAATATTACCGGTAAGCTATGGATGCCACAGCAGTTCACCAGCTCTATCAAGTTGTTGGTGTATGAGTAATGGGAACCTTTCCTCTTGCGATAGAAAGTGCGCACTTATGGCACTCTTCAGCCAGTCGTTCGAAGTGTCATTATCGGAAACAACGATGAACTATTATCTCCCTGTGTTTTGCCCTCAAGCAGGCACTTGAGAAATCCCTCAGGGCCTCCTGAGCCCAGTTTGTAAGCACCCGATATTCGCATGGATGCATGGTAAGAAGGAGTGAATCCGGCGCCAAGTACGCGCTTCTCGCCCAGTATTGTCCAGCATAGTGCAAGCTTCTCGCGCGCAAGAAACTCCGTCAGCCCGTCAAGTCGCAGCAGGAGGGCACTCGGACCGTCCTCGTGCGCTGTTGGGTCAAAAGCTGTTAGCCGCCCCGATGCGTCAACGAAGTCAGCACCCTTCCCTGCCCACCGCAGTCCGAGACCAGCCACCAGGTCGATAGCTGGAAGTCGAAGCGTATAGCTCTCGTCAACCGAGCAGTCGAAGCCGCCGATTTCCCGTAGATACTCGAATGACGCTACCTTTACCTTCACAGGACAATCCTCACGCGGCTGAGTCCACCCTTCGTCGCCATAGTACGGTTGCTGAAAATAGCGGAACGCTGGCGACCACGCGTACTCCCCAAGAAACATCCGATAGACCTCGGGTGGCTCCGGCATCCAGCGCCCCCAGAAGTCTACGTCCTCAGCCCACTCCATGAAGGCCTCAACATCTTCTCTCCGGATAAGATAGCCAGTGCATATATACCAGAGTTCCCTCCGTTCAATGTCGCTAGGTTCGCGATCTGCAGGAGGTTTCTGTTGCCAACTGAAGTACCCCTGCAAGTTCACCCACCGTGAGCCGTCTTCCGGGCATTTAACAATCAAAAGTTCCTGTACCGACGGAAGGTCGTTGTAGTATTTAACCCATTCGAGAGGATTTTCAGGCGTGTCCCAGTTGTCGTATGTGACCGGTCCCCACCAGGCCGGCGAATGCCCGACCCAGGAAGTCCCGCCAGGAGTCGATCGGAGCGTGCACGACGGATCGATATCACGCAAATGCTCCTGCCATGGGCCTTCGTAGGTTTTGTCGCCTTCATTTTCTTGGTGCTGTTCACGGTACTGAAAGTGATCAGCCACAAATGCCATGATCTCGTGATAAGCGATCCACTGGTACTTTTTCCCAATTCGTTCTGCTTTGCGGGCTTCACGGCCCCGGTAGCCGATAACGAACCGATCAAAGTAACCAAAGCGTTCGGTAGTCCAACCGAGATCAAACACGCGCCAAAGGATGTATCGCTGGATCAGGCGTAAGTCGAAGCATGGCGGATCAGTCGAGCGATCCTTCGCTTCGAGAATCTGTGTAAGTCGTTGCACATGCTCTTTCGTAAGTGCTGCCTTCAAGTTATCGAACGCAGTCTCTCGTTTATGCTGGAGCGTCTGAATCTGTGGGGGGAGGGTTGCCTCGCGCTCCTCACTCCAGTTTCGTTCTGTGAATGTTATTAAAGTTAACCATAGCAGCGCCTCTTCAAGCTCCTTGTCTGCGGAGTCAAACGCCTTCCAAGCTTCCTTCTCCTCTTCGGAAAACTCAGCGATAAGTGCAGCCTGACGCTCGTCCGGAGGTTGCCAGGCAGGCTCATCGAGCCTGAGAGAAAGCCAGTTAGTTGAAACTGTGTTTGTGCCGATAACATACCGTGCGAAGTCATCGTCCATCACCGAGCTGCCGATTCGGTTGCGCGCCCACTCGAGGTCACCACTATCATGTGATCCGCGAGACCAATCCGGCAGGAGGGGCTTGATCTCCTCCTCCGTAGGAATGGCTGGCCATATGCTTTTATACGGCGGACGAATACGCTTAACTTCGACATCAATCCTTGCTCCCAGGTTAAGCGCACGTTCGACTACTCCACGTGCATAGTCACGAAGGAGGATGTGGGGCGGCGGGGCACCGTTCGCGAACACCCGGTTGTACACGCACACCGCTAGAGCACCGACTTGTTCCGGGTCGTGACTTTTCATCGCCGTCCCGTACGCGACAGCATAGACTCGTTCAACTACATAGGGGTCATCGACGTCTGCAAACCGTTCAACGAGCCTGATTACTGCATCTAGACGACCGGTCAAAAGATTCACGAGCGCCTCTGTTGCCCGGTCGCGGAGAAAGCGGTTTGAAGTCGTCAGCATCCAGGCCAGCGTAGTCGCACACAGGTCAATCACTTCATCGTCAAGAGTGTCATTAGAGGTGACAGTTGATGCCCAGTCGACAAGCCGATCCACTGCTCCCTGAGATCCCCAACTATGATGTAGGTAGATACTCCACCATGCGTCTCGGTCTGGCATTGAGTCCCGTCGCAGCCGCTGATCGAGAAATTTGGCATTGAGTGGGTGCTCTGGCAGAGTGGCAACGGTAAGGAGAACGTCGAGGGTTTCGTGTAGATCGTGTTCTGTCCTAATTAGGTTGTTCAAGATTTTGCCCGTAGTATCGGAAAATGCTTTAGGATCACGCCAGATGAGGCTCTGTCGAAAAGCCTCTCCGATATTCCATCGATCCTTGAGTGCCGGAGCAAGCTCTAAGAGCTCTTGCCCCGTGCGTTCGGGAACTTGGGTGCAAAGCGCCTCAAGTAACCCAGAGGAGACGTATTGCTTTGAGTCGTACAGGAATCCTAGCTGAGCATGTTGTGCAAAGGCGGCATCAGGGGTTAGTACGTCCAAGTGCTTGTCGAGCAAAAATTTGGCGATCAAATGATCTGCGAGACGCTCGTAGGCAATAAAGACAATTTCTTCCTGCCCTACATCCTTGTGCGTTAGGACATCCTCAACCAGGACTCCCTCAGCAACTAACCCACGGTAGAGTGAACGCTCAAAACTGCGTCCGGGCAGAAGTGCGTTCACCATTTCCTCGGCTTGCGTTAGCGGAAGCCAGGGTTTTCCTGTGGTTACAAATGCTTTCGCAAACTCATTGAGGGCTCGGCAGACAAGAGGACTTTTCGGGTTGAAGTCAAGTTCACGTGCCAGCCGATCGTTAATCGCACTGAGAAATAGCTCAAACGTAGCCGTAATGCCACGAAATCCCCGCGGAAGACGTCGTTCGCCTCTTGCCTGGAGACCCCGACAGAGTGTTTTGAGGAAGAGTGGGTTGCGAAATTCAGGGCTAAGAAGAGGCGTGGAGGGCAGTTCGAGACCGTAGTAAGTAAAGAAAGTTTTCGTTGCATCGTACTCATGATCTGCAAATCCTTGGTGTCTTATGGTCACCGCACGGTTGCGAACTTCCTCGGGAATGATAACCTCCTCAAAAGAGGAACGCACGGCGAGAACCATCCCGATCCAAGGAGAGCGCTCAAGCTGTGCCAGAAAGGCTGCTAGATGGGTTGGCCAGATGCGCCGTCCCGCACCTTCATTAAAGGCATCGACCATCACGAGCGCTCGGCAGCCTGCCGCTTGTGCTGCTGCCTCGAGGGCACTAACAAACTCCTCTACAGATAGGTTCCGTAGATCAAGCTGTTGGAGCGCCTGGGTCCACGGCTCTTCATCACTAACAAAACGCTGCCCCATCAGGAGGACAGTAGGCCGACTTTCTTCGATGCGTTTCTTTGCAATGTCGCAAAGAAGGTGTGTCTTGCCGGTGCCTGCGTCTCCGGTAAGCAGCAAAAGAGTGCTGGACGCAACATGCTCGGCATGTTTAAGAGATTCACATAGATCCCACAGCTCTCTTTTTAAAGCCCAGAGCCGGTGTCTCAGGTACGGGAATGGATTCTCGCGGTAAGCTGCCCCCGTTTCGCTCTTTCCGGAATTTCTTTCTTGGGAATCAAAAACTCGCTCATGCATAACCAATATTTGTTCGAAGTCTTCAACAACTTTGACGATCTGATCGGCCTGAGAGGTAATCTCACGGAGAGGCAACTTACCCACAGGCTCCGGCTTAATTTCGCCCAACTTGACGAGGAGTTGCTCAGTGAGCGTTGTGATTTTGGTAACTGAAGCTAAGATGTCAGACGCATCTTCTCCTGTTGGCGTGTCTAAGAAGTTCGTGTATCTGAAAGAACGAAGCTCCTTACGGAGTTCCCGTGCACGTGCCTTGAGATGATCAAAGAAACGCTCAGTGCGACCGAAGGCATCGAACTCGAATGCAATCGGTAAATCGACATGAATTTCTGGTGTGTAGCGGGGCCCCGCTGTTTTTAATGCCTCGTCTAAACGAGCTTCAAACCATGGCCTGTCAAATCGTTTGACATCAAAGAAGTAACGCACCCGCCCTGAATGCTCGGGATATGTCAAGCGGGTGAGCAGTTCATGGCTCCCCCACCAAACAAAGTCCACGGACATGCCCGTTTCGGCTGCCCACCGCTTCCACTTTACCACATGTTCTTCCCACTTTTGCCGCGCTGATTTTTGGTTAGGGAGTCGGGCATCTGGAAGGTCGAGAGGTACGCACACATAGTAACGAATGAGGTGAGGATGTTTTTTGAGAGCGGTCTCGACCGAGTCATCGATGTCAGCCCATTGGTTGCTTTCCAGTGTATTGAAATACTTCGCTTGCCAGCCCCACTCACTACCGTCTGGGAAGATTGCGTAACATTCGACCCCAGCATCCGGAGAGGCGTTGCGCACGAAACGTGCGTTATTAGATATCTCCGATCTAGCAAGCTGGGCACAAAGTTCCTCGAATCCCTTGTTTTGCGAACCGTTGAGAGGGCGGATTGCCCACCAGTTGATGTCATTCATTGGCCTATCACCCTAAGTTTTACAGTAACCAATTATGACAACCCAGTAAATTTAAACACGCGCTGATATCCCTGCTTCCCTGTGTGGTCCAAGGGTTTCAGGCGCAGTGGTCGGGTGAAGCAGGTAGTAGTAGAATGTACACAAACTAGCTTTCGTCACCACGGTTTCGATAGTCGTTCCACAATGTCCTTCCGTGCCAGCACACGGCTGCATAGTTCCCAGCGATGCTGATCAGGCTCAATGGTCGATTGATAGCGCATCTCAAACACGTTCTTTGTCTGTTGCCGTAGATGGATATACTTATCCATCATTTCTTCCAGTCGCATAACATCCTCAATCCAATCATCCTCGATTGTATCCGGTAATCCTCCGAAGATGTCGAATTTATCCTTGAAACGGCGCGAAAGTGTCTGGTAAATTTTCTCATCTTGAGTGCCATGGTAGACAAGGTTGAGCATATCAACCGTCTTTCTGAGTTGACCGATCCGCTTAATGCGGCCCAGCCGTTGTTCAAGGCGGGAAGGATTCCAGGGTAAATCGACGTTGATCAGCGTTCCCAGGGTTTGCAGGTTTAACCCCTCGCAAGCGGCATCAGTGGCAACCACAAGGCGAATCTCCCTCTTCTTCACCGCCGCTTTTATCTCTTCCCGCTGCACGGAACTAAACTCGTTATATCGGAAAAGGCCGCTCTTGCCCAGCCCAGCATAGATGGCAACAACCTCTCCAGCCAGCGCCTTCGCTAATTCTGCAGCGATCCAGAAAACTGTATCGTAATATTGACTAAAAATAATGCAACCATGCTCCAGCCAGGTCTTGCCTTCCACTCTATGTTCGGTCAAGAAGTACTTCACGGCAGATAGTTTTGGATCTCTCGCCTCCGGGCGCGAGAGTTCTGTTATGATGGTTTCCAGATACGAGGCTTCCTGTGGAGTGAGATTGCTTAGCACCTCTTGCAAACGATCCGCATCGTCCTCTTCTTCGAGAATTTCCCGCTTGAGCATTTTTTCAGCGGTGGCTTTGCCTGAAGCAAAGCTCGAACAAATGCGCTGCAAAAGTAGTGACTTCATGAAGCACGCTGCTTTTGTCCGTTGCCTAAGTACCTCTGTAAACTTCTCTGCTGCTTGATATGCCAGATCGAATGGGAGGTTTGTCATTAAGCCAAGACCAATGAAGCTCTGCCCGGGGTAAGCAGATGGTCCCATTTGCGGGTCGGGGTGAATCTGGACTCCGATTTTCTCCAACAACCCTTGCTCCTCCAGAGTCTCGCGGCGGCGCAGGACGGTATGGCGAACAATAGGGTTGTTGGCTTTAAAAAACTCTGTATCGAGCGTTTGCCGGATATTTTCCTGCGCGAAGTAGTCAAGATCAGTGAAGGGCCGGTTGCAAAAGAAGCTTCGATCCTCGATACCAAGCTGCAAACGCAGCGCAGCGAAGTGCGGGTCTTCTTTGCCGGGCGGCAGGGGATTGCGTAACAGCTCCCATGCCTCTTTTTCATCGGCAGGAGCCTTTTCGCCTTTTACAAAGGGCAATGCTCGCTCCCAATCAGCCCAGTAGCTGACATTTTCACGCCCAAGAACAAACTCTACACCAGAATTGAGGATCCTCATCAAGTCCCATAGTTCGTAAACCTCAGTCTGGATAGGCGTGGCGGTTCCCAGCAACAGGTTCTTGGTTCGAGGACCGATCCGCAGCATAAAATCCAATAAGTTATTCGGCTGGTCTTTTTTCTCGCCAAGCCCGCCCCGCCGTCTCGCCCTGTGGGCCTCATCCAGTACAACCGTCCCATAGCGTCGCTCTAACAGGGCCGACCGTTCTGTAGAGTCGTGAAAAATCAAACCCGTTGATACAATGGCTATTTGATAAGGACAGCGTATGATGTCTTCAGGACCTCGTGTTTTGATGAGATGCCCATCAGGATCGATCCACATTTTGCGCGATGAGAGCCAAACCGCGCTAGGGACACCCAGCCGGTCTTTGAGTTCTACCTGCCATTGTAGGGTTAGGGTGGAGGGGCAAAGGATGAGTACTGGACCGTCGTCCAACAGGGCAGACAGCATGGCGCTGGCCGCCAGTGATAATGTTTTTCCCAAACCGACTTCGTCGGCCAGCAACAACCTGGCCTGGCCGTAGGTTTCCCGGTGTTCGAGGAACATCGCCACGAAGGCCCGCTGCCAGGGCTGAAGCTGCTCACCATGCCGGTAAATGGGCGATTCGACGAAGGTAGCAGCAGGCAGTTCTTTAGCATCGACCTCCTCAAAGCGCACTTCTACCCGCTCGGCGACCCGCTTGATTTCTTCGATGATGGCATCTGGCAGCGGGTAAGCTTCCTGCCAAAGGGCCTCAAACTCCTCTTCAACCCATGCAACACCTTCCGGTGATGGGTCTTCCCAGAGGATTTCGTAGTTCTGGGAGAATGCGCTCTTGCTCTCATTGACCGACCCGAGAAAGCATGTCTTGCCCTCATCGGTTTCGATTACGCCGGCCTTACCATGAATGAACACCTTATCCTTGGGTACAACGCGCACCTTGAGGTTACCCCGTGACAGCAGTTCGTAGAGCTTGCGGTAGCGGTCGCGATGGAGCAGCGATTCCACCTCGACGGGCACCTGGTTCCATCGCTCCTTAAGAGCCATTTCACGGGCGGCCTTGGAGACAGCTATATCGGAAACATCCAGCTCGCTGTTGCAAACGATGCGGACATTCGGGATATGGGCGATCTCCTCCCCAATGAGTTCGAAGATCGAACTGCGGAAGTAGCCGGCGATGCGCTTGTAGGACTTCGCCCGGCGCAGCTTCTCGGCCAGGAAGGAATGATCCAACCGCTGCCGGCGAGAAGAGAACCGGTTGATGCCACTCATCGTTTTCACCTCATAACCGCTGGTTTCTTACCAGTTCCCGGAGTACGCGGGCAGCTCTGGCCTCTTCTGGCCGAATGACTTCGAGCTTCTTGGCAAGGTAAGTAGACAGCTCTACTATCAATTCCCTCTGGGTCTGGTCGTAGTAGTTCGGCACGTTGAAGGCGAGGTGGGCGAGCACCTCGTCACCATCCTTGTCTTTCACGATCTCCATAATGGCGTAAAGCACGCCGCGCAGTACGGTACTGGCAAACTCTGATTCACCGGACATCTCGGAACGCCCGAATTCCACGGCGCCCTTCAGCCGGGCGGAGTTGGCCCGCACGCTCGCCATGAAGGGCCTAAAATCCTTCACCTTAAAGGCCTTCGCGAAATTCTGATAGTTATCGAGGGTCTTCAGCCCTTTGGCCTCGAGATCGATCATCTTGAGATAGAAACGTTCGGCGGGCTTGAGCTTGTCCCAATAGGTTTTCTCGATGCCCTGGGGCACAAGGCACTGGTTAGCCACGTCCACCGCAAACTCGATCAGCTCATCTACGAAGGTCTTTTGCCCCTCGATCCGAGGCCGGATCGCCTCGACCGTCATGTCCTTGCCGTCGATGATAGCGTAGCGAGTCAGTACCCTCAGGGCCGCCGCGTATCCCGCCATCTGTAGATCGGCATCCTCGAAGAGATTTTCGTCCCGGTAGAGGTCCTTGGCTTCTTGGTTGAGACCGATCAGTGTTTTCACCTGCTCTTCGACCTCTTCCTGGATTTCCCATGCCAGATCGTCGCGGGTGGTCTTGTAGTTGCCCTTCCGTTTGCGGAGCACGAGGAGAACAGTTCCTTTAATAAAGCTTCCGTCATCTTGAATTCGTTTCATTGTTTCTGTGACTACGTACCAAGCAGCAGTTACCTGTAAACCTGAGGCCCACACAATGTTTGCCATATCCGCCCAAATAGAACCGGACTGGTGAGTAAACATAATGATCTGAATACCGTTATCTGGCATTCTCTCTGTCATCTGCTTATAGGATGCAACCATACCCCGCCGAAATTCTTCGTCTTCGCCTTTGATGGCAAGCGATCGGCGACTATCCCAGATCCAGTCACCAAATTCACGGGGCGGATTTTTCCGTAGCCATGCAATAAAAAACTCTAAGATTTCCTCATATTTGACTGCATCTCCATACGGTGGATCAGTGATATAGATATCGTTCTTAGTTGCTATTTGGTCCGCAGGATGATTCTCTACTAGTGAAACCCCTCCAGCTGAAGGAAAACTTTTGTAATTAGTTACAATAGTATCTTCTATGTATATGGATCCGCGGCAACCATAGTTGAAAAGGGTGTTCAACGCCTGATTGTCAAACGCACCCGCAACTATACCACCTCCTCCACCGCTATAATTCCAACGGCTCAGGCGGCAATTACAGTTCAACACTTGAGTTAGCCCAAATTTTAGGGTAGCTCCTGCATACCTATTTATTAACCCCGCCACCAGCAACTGCCTCGGATTGAACAGGTGGTGCCAATAGGTCCAGCCGCGTGTTCGAATTGGTTCGTCAGTCTTCTCACCAGGCTCGATCCGCATATCGGGAATCCAGCCTTTATCCTGCCACTCGGCTAGGTTTTTAGCGATATACTCCTCGACAATGCGTTCACGCTCTAAGTCGGCTTCAGTGACAGAACGAAACTCATATTCGTAGCCTTTGCCTTTTTTCTTGGGGCGCATCCACTGAATCGCGTAGAGCCGTTCCTGAAAAACGTCATCCGGTCTCGGCTTAAAATCGTCCTTCTCCCAGAGCCGCAGCTTGTTGCCGGTAAAACCGTCGTCCTTCCGGTAATCACCACGCAAGGTAGAGATCTTTGTCCGGTATTCGACCCCATCGACGGTGTGGACCATGTACGGATCCTGGCCGCGCCCGTCGGTACGCACGGTGCCCTTCTCGGCATCGTTCAATTCCTTCTCTGTCACTCCCGATCGGATTACGATGTCATAACGCTTACTTGCCGGATCGGGAACCAACTCAGCAATTACCTTGTAGCCTTTGCTGATAACACGGGTGGGGAGCAGTGGCACCTTCCAGCCGGTCTGAGGGCATCTCACTTCGACGCAGTAAAGAAAAACTTTGGCCCGCCAGCCTTGCCCGTCCGTCTCCACGCCCAGCCGGTCAATCTCGGCCTGCACCTTTTCGACCAGTTCCTTCTGAGCTTTAGCAAGGGCTTCCCGTTCCTCGGCAGAGCTTCCCACGATATGAAAAGCACCCCAGGTGAGCATGCAGGCGATAGGATTAAGGTCAGAGGCATAGACGTCGCAGCCCAGCCGCGCCGCCTCGAAGGGGATCTGCCCCGACCCGCAGAAGGTGTCGGCCACCCTCGGGCGGTGCCCGAAGCGCATAATGCCTAGCTGCTCAACCAGCTCCGGGAAGGATTGAGCATCCGTGCCCAGATGGGCGTTCACGTCTTCCCAGATATGATCGTGAACATCGGGACAGTTTTCAGCGCGCTCTGCCTGCTGGACCAATTCACGGTAGCTACACCGGGGCAGAGCGAGCGCCTCAAGACGGCGACGCTCTGGTTCGGGTACATCCTTTCGCCAGGTAATCTTCGGCAACTTGCCGTTTTCCAGACGGTATTCCTCCAATACGAACGGGGCGCTCTCAGGCAGAACGCCTCCAGGCTCCACTTCGAAGTAGCGGTATATATCAGGCAATGATACACGCTGGACGATCTGGGCCGGTTTGATACGTCCAAGGCGGATAGCGAAAGACTCCTCATCCATCGCCATCAATTTTTCAAAGATCTCCAGGTCGCGCTTGAGGTTCTCCGTCGCCGGAAGCAGGCAACCCAAAACACATGCTTTGCTGAGGATTAGAGGCTTGCGTCCTTTCCAATAGCTTCCTAGAGCTGTAAGTGTCTTACTGTGCACTGCCATCTGTTCTTTGTACGACTCAATTGAGAGCTTCTGTACCGGAAAAATTCTTTCAATTAGCGCTGGGGCATCTTTAAGGGAATAAGGGACTATAGTTTTCATGCTTGTAATGTCTTCCTTTCAAACGGAAAAAGCGTCATCTGAATCGCATCCTCGTCGTAGTGGCGACGCTTCCGGGGTTTAGATTGCTGTTCCGTGTTTCCGTCCGAAAGTGCAAAGTAGAGAGCCTTACGCCAGCCACGCTCCCTGTCCGCAGATAGGCCGGCTTCCGCTGCCGTCATCGAGAAGAGCCACCACCGCTCCTCAGGGCGCAATGCTGCCCACTTGCTGCAGATGACTGGCAGTTCGTCAGGCTTGGCCCTTTCTGCAGCCCAGGCGAGCACACACAGCTCCTTTCCCAGTAACCGGTCGAGTAGGTTTTTGCCAGTTTTCCAGCGACCGGTAGTGACCTTTTGAGCTTTCAAGCGGGCATTGAAGTCTTTGCGGGCGGTCTCGGCAATAGCCGACCAGATGGAGCGAGGTAAAACCACCCGCTCTTCTTCGTAAGGAAGGCCATTTTCGCCGCCTTTATAGCCGTAGTCCTCGATAATGCGAACTTCTCCTGTTTTTGAGGCTGGAATTTCTACCCGAAAAACATGAGCTCCGAATTCCACAGGTGCACCAAAATCAATGGTCTTGGGCTTGCCGTTCATTGTATAACCTCGCCTTGTTGTATTTCAATACCCAGAGCTTCAGCAAAGCGCTTCAGGTCGTGACCGGAGGCGAAGTGAGCCTTACGGAAGCTCATAGTCACCGGGGTCACGGAATCAAATTGGTCGAGCACTGTCGTTAAAATCGACTCGATATAGTCTGCAGTTACTTTGATCTCGCCCACCATTACCTGCACGGCCTGGGCACCCTGGCCGACCGTAAGCGTCACGTTCTCAAAGCATACGCCTTTCTCCTTCGCTTCCTTTAGACCGCTGAAGGTTTTATTACGAGAATCCAGTTTCTTGAGATTCACGATCTGCGCGGGCTTCACATCGTCGATCTGGACACCTTTCTGTCCCCTGGCAGGAAAACGAAATTCAGACTTGGCCTCCAGACCGTCACATTCCGCAAAGACGCGGACCAGCGTATCACCGTCACCAATCTCGAAAGGTCCCGTGTAGGTAGTGCCCTCCCTTGGTTCGCTGCCATCAAGAGTATAGCGCAGATTGCCCTTCGGGGCTACCAGTAGCTCAACCTTCCGTTTACCGTCCTCCTCAAAAAGCAGGTTGCGAATTACCAGCTTATTTTCCCAGATTACTGGTTCTCCCGTTTCATACTGATTGGACGGGTCGACGACAAGGAACCTGACGCGAAGGGCATTCGTTTTAAGGAATTGATCCGCGAGCACAGGACTTTGCGTAGAAACTTCCGCGTCTTCAGCGTAGTGAATCCGGGGTGCAGGCCCGGCATTCTGGGGGTTCACCCGCAGGCGGACGAATCCTTCGTCGTCTGGATCCGTTTCGCAAATAACTTGAACGGATGTTTTCTTTTTCTGGGGCTTCTTGGTAATGTACCCGTTCCCTAAATCCTCCCAGAGCCCGCGATTACAGGCCAGGCTCTTAAGTTGCTCGAGGCCCTTAGGCGGCAGCCAAGGCATGCCGGCCTGCTCGGCCATCCGGTCGAGGATGTCGCTCCAACGTGCCTCGTCCTGGTTTTCCGGCCAGAGAAGAGTTTCGGCTTTGTCACGGATAGCGTCGAAATTTGCTTCGACATCAAGATATAATTTCAACGGGTCTTTAGTCAGGGTCTTCTCGATCTGCTCCTCACCATTAAACGGTTTGGTGGCATCTCGCGTCATATCGAGGGGCTTATTGACCAGTTGGGGCGGCTTTCCGGGTCGCTGAATGGGAAAGAACACTTTATCAAAAAGGCCGAGAATAGTGGCAGTGAAGTCCTGCTCATACTGCTGTTGCTTGCGTTCCAATTCTTCGCGCTGCGGGTGACCTTGGGGAATGCGACTATCCGCTTGCTTTGCTGCAAAAACTTGCCGCGCTGCCTTCTCTACACTGCCCATATGTGTCTTATCGCCAGTCAACACGCAAATATTGTTCTTCTGCGTGAGGCTTTCAAAGAAACGCTGCACTTCTTCAGGCGGAAGCTTGGAGTCCGGGCTTACTAATAGCAAGACGCGGGCTTTACGCACTTTGTCCGCTACCTCGTCGAGCTTGGGCAACGGCAGTACCTCATCATAGACTGTCTTCCTTATCGGCTTGAACATTTCGTTAAGCCGAAAACGGATTAATTCCTCCACTTTGGGCTCTGGTGCGTCGTTGGCAAGGCTCTGCAGCAGCTTGGTTAGGTTCTCCTGGCGATCAAAATAGTAACGGCCCTCCGCTGTGTGGTGCAAATACCAGGCGGATGTTTCCAGTGCCTCGAAGGCCAAAAGAAACTCAGAGGGACTGCGGAGTGGGGTGGTCAGGCACTCCACCATCTCCTCCTTGGTCAGCCCTTTTACGGCATTGACCGCTGTTGAGAGGCTGGCGGTTAGCAATAAAGCCCCTACTTGAGCAGCTGCATCATTGCCTGAATTCAGGTCTATGAGCTGAGCGTGGGCCGCCGCGTTTACGTCCCAAAGGTCTTTGGCGATGACATCCCGCATCTCAGATATTTCGGCCAGTTTTTCGCGTACTTCTGGGATCGACAGGTCGAAGTGTTGCGGACCAATCAGAAATACATCGTTGCTCTTCCGCTCCCAAACTGACTTTAGGAGCCTGGAAACTAACTCTAATAATCCTCGCGTCTGTTTAAACTTTTCATTTTCCTTGAACAATGCTACAAGGTTTTTAAGACGCGGATGGAAAGGATAGGTGTTAACAATCTCGTCGGCAATCGCCTCTGCGCCGCGATTGGCGACTTTAGCCTTGGTCGCTTCTTCCAAGACGCGCCCATAAAAGGAGGCAATTTCTTCTATGGTACTACGATCGGGGAGTTTCTTAAATAATCGTTTGCGAAGGATATCATATACTTCATTTCCTGCCAGATCGACAGGAGTAATATTACGTTCCTGGCGCCCCAGCTCTTGACGGGCATCCTCCAGTGCCCTGCTGATGAGCCGTGTACCGGAATCGTAGGAAGCTGCAAGATCGGACACTACCACGCAAACGTTACTTTTCTTTCCGGCGGCAGTCAGCATATTGGCGAATGCCCGGGTTGCAATGTCAGCGACGGTACCATTGCCGACTTTCTGGGTATCGAGGTAATGGAAGTAAGGTGGCATTTCGTCTAGTAATATCAGAATGGGTTCCTCACCATCAAAGAGTTTGAGCCAGTCTTTTTCGTCAGGTGCCTTGGGGCCAGCGACCCAGAAATCGCGGAAGAGTTCAGCCTTGCCAAGTTGTTGAGCGATCTCCCCCCAGAAGAACTCCTGGGGAGTGTTCCGCCCGTTAAATGCCGCGACTTTAGCGACACCAAAACTATCGGCATAAAGAACATCGGAGCATACTTCCTTACGCAACTCCGGGTGCATTGCCAGCAGTCCCAACCCAATCAAGAGGTGAGTTTTGCCACCACCCATTGCCTGCTTGAGGTGAAAAATAGCCTGGTTTGATTTCCCGGCTAGACGGGCAATCCCTTCGATAATGAGAGTTCGCATCCCTTGGGTAATATGCGTTCTCTCAAAGAAGGCCCGCCCGTCTCCCTCAGCCTTGATCAGCTCGTCAAGATTTTCGATTTGATCGCTGACACGGATTTCGAGGGCGTTTTTCTGGAGAATGCAGGCATCTTTAACTGTCTGTAACATATTTTAATCCTCTCTCCTTGCCGATTTTGTTTAGGGTAAGTTTTTTGGTGGTGTTAGAGGAGAATTTTTATGTACTCTCATTTGACGCTAAGGATCTCCCGGGAGTATAAAATAATTTGTGTAAACCCCTCTGGATAAAATGCTAAACTTAAGCTAGGGGGTAAGAAAATGGTACGTACATTCTCCAAGGAACAACTCAGAGCTTTTATTAAGGAGAACAACTTAGTAACAGTACAGGAGGCCCAAGAAGCAGTCAAAGCCTTGTTCGGCCAGCTTATCGAAGAAATGCTCGAAGCCGAACTTGACCATGAGTTGGGTTATAGCCGGTACGACTACCGCAACAAAAAGACGGACAATATGATGAATGGGCACACTAAAAAACGGTTAAATCTGAACTTGGTCCTCTGGAGATCAAGGTTCCCCGGGACTGTAAAGGTGAACTTGAGCCTATAGTAGTCAAGAAACACCAACGGGATATCTTCAGGGTCGAAGGCCAAATACTACCCATGTACGCCAAGGGCATGAGCACCCAGGATATCCAAGAACACCTCCAGAGGATATATGGCTTTGAAGCCTCACCAACCTTGATATCTAATATCACAGATAAGATATTGCCCATAATCCGGGAGTGGCAGAATAGGCCCTTACAGCCCGTATACGCTTTCGTCTTCATCGATGCCGTTCACTACACTGTGCGCCAGGACGGTCAAGTCTTAAAGAAAGCCGTCTATGTGGTCATAGGCATCAACCTTGAGAGCAAGAAAGATGTCCTGGGCATCTGGATAGTTGAGACTGAGAGCGCCCGCTTCTGGCTATCCGTACTAAGCGACCTTAAGAACCGAGGGGTGGAAGACATACTTATTATCTCCGCCGCTAACTTAACTGGAATAAGCGAAGCCATAAAGGCTACCTTCCCGGAAGCCGACATCCAGTGGACTTCCCCCGGTAAATAGGACACCAACTTAAGCCACTTTTATGAGGTTCTCATAGTTTTTCTCGAATTCTTCCGGTGTCTCATACCCGAGAGCTGAATGTAACCTGAACCGGTTATAAAAAACC
>NZ_MDDC01000023.1 GCF_001875325.1 Neomoorella thermoacetica | reverse complement strand
ATGGATTTTTCCTCTTTAAGAATTTCCAACACCACTTTGGCTTTGAATTCTGGTGAGTAGCTTTTCCGAACAGACATTTTTATCTTAGGACCCCCTATTTTTGTGTCTTAAATCCTGGGTCCATTATCAACCGGGTAGCTTCCTGGATAAGGCCGTCCTGGTCCCGGGTCAGCATCTTTAATTCGCTGATCAGTTCCGTATCCGGCTTTAGCCTCTTTAGCTGCGAAAGATCGGAGCGGCCGATGTTGGCCAAAAGCCGGGCATCGATGGGGTCGCTTTTCGCCCCGGAGGGCTTTCTCCGGTAATCCACTACCTTTGGGTTCAAGGGGTAAACCGGAAAGCCGGCTTCTAAAAGAAACTGCACCAGAAGGCCGTTTTTGGTTTCCACCAAGCAGGCGAAGTTTTCCGGTTCGGGGTCGAGGCTTAAAAGTTTTTGCTTCAACTGCTCCAGGCCTTCCCTTTTGTGGGGAACAGTGAAGTACTTAAGTTCCTGACCCTTTTCATCGAGCACGGCCACGTCATGATGGAGGTCAGCCCAGTCAATCCCTATAAAATACACGCTTAGGACCTCCTTGAAGAAAGAATTATGCTACAGACTGGCAGTGGGCCTTATCTAACGCGGTGCTCGAAGCACAACCCTTCTATGAACCGCAGTCTGCAAATTTGATCCGGGAAAGGTGACTCTTTCTAAGGCAGTCGAACTGCAAGGAGAAGAAATCCTTTTCCCGGAAAGCTTTACTAAAAATTTTTGCCAACCTGGGTGTGTATTCCTGCTCCCTAGGTTGAGTTTAACAGATAAGATCCTTCTATACCAAAAACCGAACTTAAATTTGACGAACCACCGAAGTCAAAAAATAGTAAACTTAAACCAGTCGTGATTCCAAAGGTCTTAGTAACGCAACTTCGTCTAGAAAAGAAAAAGCAGGCGGCGCAGAAACTGCTGTGGGGTCCGGCATATCAAGATTACGGACTAGTATGTTGTCAAGAAAACGGAAAACCTCACGATCCGGCGAATTTCTCTAAATAAATTTAGAGCGTTTATAGATAAAAAAACCAATCTCCCCAAAATATGTTTTCACGATTTGCGGCATACTTACGTCACAATCATGGCAGAAGAACTTCACATAGGATTAAATACTGTAGCGGATCTGGCGAGGCACTCTGATCCCGGCTTCACGGCCCGCGTTTATGTGCATCCCAACATGCAAATGTATTACCAAGCGGTAGATCGATACGAGGCTTATATTCTTTCCGGCAACCAAAAAGAAAACCAGCCTTCAAAAGAAGCTGGTCAGAAGTAAGGTATTTGGTGTTTGCGGTTTGTTTGCAGTCCCCTGCCATATCTCCAGAATATGGCAGGGGACAAAACCGCAAACCCTTGCAATTCCTGGTGCCGAAGGCGGGGGTCGAACCCGCACGGCCTCGCGGCCACCGGATTTTGAGTCCGGCGCGTCTGCCAATTCCACCACTTCGGCCCATCGTGTTTTCATTTTAACACAGGCTTTATATTCTTGCAAGGCCTAAAGGATAAAGGTCAGGAGGTGTCGAATAGGAAAAATATTGGAAAGGAGCGGGTACGCCATGCCTTCCGATGAGGAATTGCTGGCCCGCAGCAGGGACGGTGATGCTGAGGCCTTTGCCCTCCTGGTGGAACGCTACCAGCGGATGCTCTTTACCATATCCTACCGTTTCCTGGGCAATACCGAGGATGCCAGCGACGCGGCCCAGGAAGCCCTGGTGCGCGCCTTTAAAAACCTGGCTACCTTTCGCGGCCAGTGTTCCTTTAAGACCTGGTTGCAGCACATTATCGCCAATGTCTGCCGCGATGAGCTGCGCCGCCTGAAACGGCGACCCACCCTTTCCTTAGACAACCTCCTGGAAACCGGCAGTGAGTTCCGGGAACTACCAGCGGGTGAGATTACCTCGCCGGAAGAGGTTTTCTTGACCAGGGAAGGGGAGGACCGGTTACATAGACTTATTCAGGCCCTGACGCCGGAATACCGGGTGGTGGTTATTATGAGGGACCTCCAGGGTTTCAGTTACGAAGAGATAGCCAGCCACCTGGGCTGCCCCGTGGGGACCGTAAAATCCCGCCTCAGCCGGGCGCGCCAGTTTATAAGGCGGCACCTGGTACAGGAACGGGAACCTGCAGCCGGCTCCGGCGTCTATATAGTTAAAGGGGGTGAGGGGCGTTGAACTGCAGTCAGTGCCGGGAACTCATATCACCATATCTAGATGGAGTCTTGAGTGAAACCATGAATCGGGCCATGGAGAACCACCTGCACGCCTGCCCGGCCTGCCGGGGAGAACTGGAAGCTATGGGGCAGGTAATCGAGATTGTCCGGGCCTGGTCCGAAGAAGAACTCGACCTGCCGTCCGGTTTTGGGGAACGCCTGCGGGCGCGCCTGGAGGAGTGCAGGCAGCCCTGGTACCGGCGCCTCTTCCGGAACAAGCTTTCCCTGGCGGCAGCGGCGGCCATTATTATGCTGGTAGCAATCACGGCCCGGGCGGATTACTTCAATCTGGGTTCCTCCAGGGAGACCGCCGTCCCCCTTGAGAAACAGATGCAGGCATCGGCTGCGACCCGGGAAGACCGGCAGGTGACTCCCCTCCTGTCTCTACCCCCGGTCACCTCAACGGGAGCCCGGCAACAACCGGCCCCGGAAGTAAAAGCAAAAACAATTACTACCCCGGCGCGATCCTCCATGAGCAACATGGAGAGTTTCCATCCGGAGCCGGAACAGCAGCACAGGAAAACGGTCCCCGGGAGGACCTTCAATCTCAATTCCCGGGACAGAGCAGAACGATCAGTACCTGACCAGCAGGCTACGGTAGCAGCAAGAAAGGGTCAGCCCGATCAGGATAAAGATAAGAGAAAGGAACAGCGTTCTGGTTCTCCGGAGCAGGAGCCTGGCCAGTCCCGTAGGGTACTGGAAGCAGGGAATAAAGAAATCTCCCCGGGGGATGGTGTGAAGGTGGCAGGAGGGGAGCTGTCCACTGCAACTGGTGACGGGCCGGGAACCGGTAAGGCCCCGGCCGGTGATGGAAATGAACCCCCGCCTTTACCGCCGGCCGGTGTGGAGGCAGCGCCCCGGGACCCGCCCCACGGGGATGGGCGGCAAAAACCGGCGGCGACTCCGGACAACGACCTGCAAAGCCGGACCCTTACCGAGCCACCGCCCCCACCTGCCGCACAGGCAACCATCCCTAAACCGCCTTCGTCCTGAGGGCGGTTTTAAAATTTCTGGTTGCTGATCCCCGCCAGTTAATTGCTTCCGGCAGGGGAAAAAGATAAAATATAAGCAGTTCGATGCTAAAAGAAGGGTGATTAATGCCCCCCAAAACCGCTAGACTCCTCCTGGTCGACGGCAACAGCGTCATTCACCGGGCTTTTCATGCCCTGCCCCCCCTGCAGACCAGGGAAGGTATTCGCACCAATGCCGTCTACGGCTTTGCAACCATGTTGCAAAAGGCCAGGGACATGTTTAAACCCGATTATATAATTGTCGCCTTTGATCACAGCAAGGTTACCTTTCGTCACGACCTGTACGATGAATATAAAGGAACCAGGCCGGAGACCGACCCGGAGCTCAGGCCCCAGTTTGCCCTGGTCAAACGCCTCCTGGCAGCCTGGAACCTGGCCAGTTGTGAGGTTGAGGGCTACGAGGCCGACGACCTGATCGGCACCCTCAGCCGCCAGGGAGCCGCAGCGGGCCTGGAGGTCCTCATTCTCACCGGGGACCGCGACGCCCTGCAACTGGTGGGAGACCGGGTGAAGGTCCTCCTTATGCGGCGCGGCCTTTCCCAGGTAGAGGTCGTCGACCGGGAAGCCATCAAGAAAAGCTATGGCCTGGAACCGGAACAGCTCATTGACGTCAAGGCCCTGATGGGCGACGCCTCGGATAATATTCCCGGGGTACCGGGGGTTGGGGAAAAGACGGCCGTCCAGCTCGTCCGCCAGTACGGCGACCTGGAAGGAGTCCTGGCCCACAGCAGGGAAATAAAGGGGCGCCGGGTAGCGGAGAACCTGGAGACCTGCGCCGACCAGGCGCGCCTGGCCCGGCGCCTGGCAACAATTGACTGCCAGGCCCCTGTGACCCTCGACCTGGCCGGGTGCTGCAACCAGCCCCCGGACTACGAGGCCGTCCTGGCCCTCTATAAAGAACTGGAGTTCCACAGCCTGGTCAAGGACGTCCTCAGGGCCATGGAACAGGAAGGCGGGAAAGACCCGCAGGAAACGACCGCTGTCCGGGGACTGTCGCTGCCGGACCCCCTCACCCTGGGCAGCCTGGAAGAACTGGCGGGCCTGATAGCCGGGCTGGCCGGGAAGACGGACGTGGCCCTGGAACTGATCCTGAATGGTCCCGACTACCTGGAGGCCGGAGCCGTAGCCCTGGGGCTGGCCTGGGAGGGTGGGGCGGCGGTCCTGGGTACAGCCGGGATACAGCCTGCCGCCCTGGCCGGGACCCTGGAACCCTTGCTCCAGGTCAACCCCATCTTTCATGACGCCAAGAGGGTCCTGGTCTGGCTCAGCCATGCCGGGGCGCGGGTTGCCGACCCCGGAGGCGATACTATGGTGGCCGGTTATCTCTTAAACCCCTCGGCCTCGCGCCATGACCTGCCCGAACTCTGCCTGGAACACTTGAGCCTGGCCCTGGTGGAGGGGGATTCCCCGCAACTGGCAGCGGCCCGGCGGGCCGGGGCAGCCAGGTTGCTCCACCGGGAACTGGCCGGTAAACTCCAGGTTGCCGGGATGGAGAACCTCTACCGGCGGGTGGAGTTGCCCTTGACCCGGGTCCTGGGGGCCATGGAGAGCTACGGCGTGGCCGTCGACATGGAAACCCTGGAACTCATGGGTACCGAGCTGGAGGGCGGGCTGGCCGCCCTTACGGAGGCCATCTACGAGCTGGCCGGGGAAAAATTTAACCTGAATTCTCCCAAACAGCTGGCCGTTATCCTCTTTGAAAAACTGGGACTGCCGCCGGTAAAGCGCACCAAGACCGGTTTTTCTACCGACGCCGCCGTCCTGGAGGAACTGGCCTTCAGACACCCCATAGCCGCCAAACTGGTCGAGTACCGCCAGCTGGCCAAACTGAAATCGACCTATGTGGAAGGCCTCAAGCCCCTGGTCAATCCCCGCACCGGGAGCCTGCATACTAGCTTTAACCAGACGGTGACGGCCACCGGCCGCCTCTCCAGCAGCGAGCCCAATCTCCAGAATATCCCCGTGCGTCTGGAACTGGGCCGGCGCCTGCGCAAGGCCTTTGTACCCCACGGCCCCGGCCGGCTGCTCCTGGCCGCCGACTACTCCCAGATCGAGCTGCGCATCCTGGCCCACATTTCGGGCGATGAAGCCATGATTGCGGCCTTCCGCCGGGGGGAGGATATCCACGCCCGGACGGCGGCCGAGGTCTTCGGCGTCCCCCTTGCTGAAGTGACGCCGGCCATGCGCCGTAGCGCCAAGGCGGTGAATTTCGGCATTGTCTACGGCATCAGCGACTACGGCCTGAGCCGGGACCTGGGGATAAGCCGCAGCGAAGCCCACGATTATATTGAGCGTTACTTCCGGCGTTACCGGGGCGTGAAGGCCTACCTGGAAGAGGTCGTAGCCCGGGCACGGCAGGAGGGCTATGTCACCACCCTCCTGGGCCGCCGCCGTTACCTGCCGGACCTCTTTAGCTCCAACCGCAATGTCCGTAGCTTTGGCGAGCGCACGGCCATGAATACGCCCATCCAGGGCACAGCCGCCGACATCATCAAGTTGGCCATGGTGAAGATCTTCCGTCTCCTGGAGGAACAATACCCGGCCGCGCGTATGATTCTCCAGGTCCACGACGAACTTATCTTTGATATCCCGGAGGACGACCTGCCGGACGTGGCCGGCCTGGTCAAGGATACCATGGAGCATACCCTGGAACTCCAGGTTCCCCTCCAGGTGGATTTAAAGGCCGGTCCCAACTGGTACGACCTGGAGCCGTATAAGGAGTAAAGGAAAATGCCCGAACTGCCCGAAGTGGAAACCATTAAGCGAACCCTGACTCCCTGCTTACAGGAGCAAAAAATCGCCAGGGTGGAGGTCTACCACCCTGGCGTTATTGCTGCCCCCGGCCCGGAGGCGTTCAGCCGGTTACTGGCCGGCAGGGTTATTACCTACCTGGACAGGCGGGGCAAATACCTGCTGGTGCATCTTTCAGGAGAATACTGCCTGGTCGCCCACCTGCGCATGACCGGGCGCCTGGTTTTTATTGAAGGGGCGGCCCCCCTGGCCAACCATACTCATGTCGTTTTTAGCCTGGCTGGCGGCCGTTCTTTACGTTTTGTGGACACCCGCCGCTTCGGCCGCCTCTACCTGGTCGGGGAGGCGGAGTTAGAAACACTGCCCGGCTTGCGGGATCTGGGGCCGGAGCCCCTGGACCCGGCCTTTGACGCCCGGGCCCTGGGGGCTATTCTAGCCGGCAGGCGCCGGCCCATTAAACAGGTCCTCCTGGACCAGCGCCTGGTGGCCGGAATCGGCAATATTTACGCCGATGAGATGCTTTTTGCCGCCGGCATCGACCCCCGGCGCCCGGCGGCCTCCCTGAATCAAGAGGAAGTGGCTCGCCTGCGGGGGGCCATGCAAAGGGTTCTGGAGCAGGGGATTGCCAACCATGGCACCTCAATCAGGGATTATGTTGACGGCAGCGGCCGCCAGGGGAGCAACCAGGAGCACCTTCAGGTCTACGGCCGGACAGGCCGGCCCTGCCCCCGCTGCGGGCAACCCCTGGAGAGGGTGCGCCTCGGCGGCCGCAGCACCCATTTCTGCCCTCGCTGCCAGGTATAAACCATGGCAGTTGACGGGCGCCGGGGGAGACCGGTCCTGCTCCGGGTACAGAAAGGGGCAGGCGCCGCGGCCAGAACATGACAGGCACGAATCCCACCTGAGTGCGTATATTGTTTAAGGAACAAAGGGTAAAGGGTGGGATAATTTACCATGTTTCTGGCAACGATATTCCTGGCCCTGGCAGTCAGCCTGGATGGCCTGGGTGTAGGGCTGGCTTACGGTCTCAGGAAGATCAAGTTACCCTGGCTTTCCCTGGTGCTGGTAGCCATGGTTTCTGTAGTTGCCAGCTTCCTTTCTATGGCAGCCGGGCACTTGATAACCATGGTGTTTAATCCGGTTCTTGCCGGGCACCTGGGGGCGGGTATATTATTAACCCTGGGTTTAGTTATTATCTTAGAGGCCTACCTGAAAAGGGAAGGGGCCGGTGCGGAGGAACAGACCCTGCTGCGCTTCCGCCTGCCCCGGATGGGCCTGGTGATTCAAATCTTGAAGGAACCATCCCGGGCCGACCGCGACCTTTCCGGGAGCATCAGCAGCCAGGAGGCTTTAACCCTGGGCCTGGCCCTGGCCCTGGACGCCCTGGGAACAGGCATCGGCGCCGCAGCCGCCGGCTTTTCTCTCTTCCTGACCCCCGTGTGTATAGGCCTGTGCCAGCTACTCCTGGTGCGGGCGGGGCTCTTCCTGGGGGAATACTGGGGGCTGGAGAACCTCGGCTGGCGGGGAGCGGCCATACCGGGTTTAATCTTGATCGCCATTGGCCTCTGGCGATTATAGGAGTGCGAGGGATGTTTATTATCGGTCTTACCGGCGGCATTGCCAGCGGCAAGAGTACCGTAGCCGGTATCCTCAAGGACCTGGGAGCAATTATAATCGATACCGACCGGGTAGCCAGGGAGGTAGTGGCTCCCGGGCAGCCCGCTTACCGGGAGATTGTGGCCGCCTTTGGCCCCCGGGTACTACGACCTGACGGCCAGCTGGACAGGCCGATCTTAGCCCGGATTATTTTTAACGACGCTGCCGCCAGGGAACTGTTAAATGCCATCACCCACCCCCGGATCCGGGAGCGGGTGCAGGAACGCCTGGCAGGTTTGCGCCGGGCCGACCCGGAAGCAATAGTGGTTATCGAGGCGCCCCTGTTATTTGAAGCCGGGATGGAGGGGATGGTGGATGCCGTCTGGGCAGTCACCGCCCCGGCACCGGTGCGCTTAAAGAGGTTGATGGTCAGGGACGAGCTCTCCCTGGCAGAGGCGGAGAGCCGCCTCCGGGCTCAAGGGGAAGAGGCAGCCAGGTTGCGCCGGGCCACCAGGGTGATTCCCACCGGCGGTGACCTGGAAGCTACCCGGGCTTCCGTCCGGGCGGCCTGGCAGGAACTGCAGCGCCACCTGGCAGGTGATCCGGCGTCCGGAGGTGCCCTATGAGCTTAAAGCGGCGGTTTCTGTGGCTGCTTATACTGCTGGCCCTCCTTACTTTTCTACTGCCCCGGGCCGGCCGGTTACTCTATCCTTTACCTTACCGCGAAAGTATTATGACCTACGCCCACCGGGAGGGGCTGGACCCGCTGCTGGTAGCTGCCGTAGCCAGGGTGGAAAGCAAGTTTGAGCCCCGGGCCAGGTCCGATCAGGGGGCGATGGGCTTGATGCAGCTCATGCCGGAAACCGCCCGGCTGGCGGCGGGACACCTGGGTTTGCCCTTTGCGCCGGACAGGCTCTACGAGCCGGACTACAACCTGCGCCTGGGCAGCTGGTACCTGGCCCACCTCCTGGATGAATTTGGCGATGTCAACCCGGCCCTGGCTGCCTACAACGGCGGTCGCGGCCATGTCCACGAGTGGTTGGATAGCGGCGTCTGGGACGGGAGCTACGGCAACCTGCGGCAGATCCCCTTTCCCGAAACCCGGGAATTCGTCCGTAAGGTCCTGCGGGATTACCGCATCTATCGATTGTTATATTCTGACGTGCGCTAGCAGGGAATCGCCGCCGGAGGCCGAATAATATAGGGAAACCTCTGGTAAAATGAAATATGGCGTCGAGGAGTGGATACTGATGGGGACCGAGGTCATTACTTCCCTGGAGCAGGTTTGTCAATTAGAGGTCAAACCGGACCGGCGGTTCTTTTCGGCCGAGCACGGGGAGATTGCCAGCGGGGCGACTACGGATATTTATTTTGTCCGCACCTATGAGATTCTTAAAAGCCTGGGCAAGGTCGATACGGTAGTTACGGCCGAGATCTTTGCCCGCCGGGCCGGGGTCCTCTGCGGGGTCAACGAGGTCCTGGAGCTGCTGCGCGACAAAAAGGTGACCGTCTATAGCCTGCCGGAGGGGAGCTCCTTCGAGCCGAAAGAGGTGGTCATGCGCATCCAGGGTCCTTACAGCGAGTTTGGCCTCTTTGAAACCCCCCTGCTGGGAATGCTGGCCAGCTCCAGCGGCTGGGCTACGGCGGCCCGGGAAATCAGGGAAGCGGCCGGCGAACATCCCTTTGTCTGCTTCGGGGCGCGCCACGTTCACCCGGCGGTGGCGCCGGTCATGGAGCGGGCGGCCATCGTCGGCGGCGCCGACGGGGCGAGCTGCATCCTGGCGGCCAAACTGGCCGGCCGGGAGCCCCAGGGAACGGTACCCCATGCGGTATTCCTGATCATCGGCGATACAGTCGAGGGGGCCCTGGCCTACGACCGCCTCATGCCCCCTGACTCCAAGCGGACCATCCTGATTGACACCTTTAAAGACGAGGCCGAAGAGGCTCTGCGGGTAGCCAGTGCCCTGGGGCCGGCCCTGGCCGGGGTGCGTTTGGATACCCCCAGCGAGCGAGGCGGCGTCACCCCGGAACTGGTCCGGGAGGTGCGCTATCGCCTGGATATGGCCGGCTTTAACCATGTGAGGATTTTTGTCTCCGGAGGCCTGACACCGGAGCGTATCCGGACCCTTATCGAGGCCGGAGCCGACGCCTTCGGCGTCGGCAGCTATATTTCCGGCGCGGCCCCCATTGATATGACCATGGACTTAAAGGAGGTCGACGGCCGCCCGGTGGCCAAACGCGGCCGCCTGCCGGGGCTCGTTCCCAATCCCCGGCTGGTGCAGTTGAAATAGCCCGGCGGGACGGCAGGGGATGTAGACCCGGCAATTACTTGACAGGAGCAGCAGGAGAGTTTATAATAAACCTTGCCAAATGCGGCGATGGCGGAACCGGCAGACGCGTACGTTTGAGGGGCGTATGGGTACACCCGTGCGGGTTCAAGTCCCGCTCGCCGCACCAAACTTAGGTTTTACAAGGGCTAGAGGGGGTTAAAAACCCCCTCTAAAATTTTGGGTCGTATGGGGCTAATTTAGAACCACACGATTCGTCCTGGGCTATTATAGAGATATTATACTATGGCCAGGGCGAAAATGGGTAACATTAATACGGACATGCTTTAGCCCTACAGAGGATTATGGGCCATGCCACCCTTGATATGACTAAGCGTTATGTAGCTCTAACCCAGGGTGATCTTAAATCTCAACACGATAATGCCTCACCTTTGAATAAATTAGTAATCCCCAAATCACGGCAACGGAAAATAAAAAAATAACAGGGCTTTAGGCCCTATTTTCTTTATATATAAGGATGGGGGATCATCATTGCCATAAAAGGCGTATGATCCTGTTATTAGCATTATGGGGTATTTTCAAAGCTAGTTACCAACTAACCCTGGCATATTGTTTATGCGGTAAAGAGCTGAAGCAAATACACAATTTTATTTTAAATGGAGGATATCTGTTATTAATCGAGAATAAATTAACACGACTTATCATTTAGTACATAGAAAGAAATTGTTAGTCACTCAATATAGCAAAAATAGGAAGCAAGCTAGTAAAGTATGCAACCTTTGTGGAGGAAGGTTTAACATGGAAAACGGCCAACTCACCTGGATCACCAATTTCATTTGGGGCATCGCCGACGACGTGTTGCGCGACCTCTACGTGCGCGGCAAGTACCGTGACGTCATTCTCCCGATGACCGTGATCCGCCGACTGGATGCGGTATTGGAGCCCACCAAGCAAGCCGTGCTCGACATGAAAGCTTCGCTCGACAAAGCGGGGATTGTACACCAAGACGCTGCTCTGCGACAGGCCGCTGGTCAAGCCTTCTACAACACCTCCCCCTTCACGCTACGCGACCTCAAGGCGCGTGCCAGCCGCCAGCAACTGGAGGCGGATTTTCGCGCCTACCTCGATGGCTTCTCGCCCAACGTGCAGGAGATCATCGACAACTTCGAGTTCCGCAACCAAATCCCCCGCCTGGCCAAAGCCGACGCCCTGGGCACGCTCATCGAGAAGTTCCTCGATCCGTCCATCAACCTGAGTCCTTACCCTGTGCTCAACAGCGACGGCACCGTCCGGCTGCCCGGCCTCGACAACCACGCCATGGGCACCATCTTCGAGGAGCTGGTGCGTCGCTTCAACGAGGAAAACAACGAAGAAGCCGGCGAGCACTGGACCCCGCGCGACGCCGTGAGGCTGATGGCCCGCCTGATCTTCGAGCCGATCGCTGACCGGATCGAATCCGGCACCTACCTGCTCTACGACGGCGCCTGCGGCACCGGCGGGATGCTCACGGTGGCCGAGGAAACCCTGTTGCAACTGGCGAAAGAACGTGGCAAGCAGGTCTCGGTGCACCTTTTCGGCCAGGAGATCAACGCCGAGACCTACGCCATCTGCAAAGCCGACCTTTTGCTCAAGGGCGAGGGCGATGCCGCCGACAACATCGTCGGCGGTCCCGAGTGCTCGACGCTCTCCAACGACGCCTTCCCCGGCCGCACCTTCGACTTCATGCTCTCCAATCCGCCCTACGGCAAAAGCTGGAAGAGCGACCTGGAACGCATGGGCGGCAAGGCTGGCATCAAGGATCCGCGCTTTGTCGTGCAGCACCGGGGCGAGGAGCTTTCGCTGATCACCCGCACCAGCGACGGGCAGATGCTGTTCCTGGTGAACATGCTCTCCAAGATGAAGCACGACACCCCACTCGGCAGTCGCATCGCCGAGGTGCACAACGGCTCGTCGCTGTTTACGGGGGACGCCGGCCAGGGCGAGAGTAACATTCGCCGCTGGATCATCGAGAACGACTGGCTCGAGGCGATCGTCGCCCTGCCGCTCAACATGTTCTACAACACGGGTATCGCCACCTACATCTGGGTGCTCACGAACAGGAAGCCCGAGCACCGCAAAGGCCGCGTGCAACTCATCGATGCCACGCAGTGGTACAAGCCCCTGCGCAAGAACCTGGGCAAGAAGAATTGCGAGCTGTCCGAAGAGGACATCCGTCGCATTGTTGATACCTTCCTCAAATTCGAGGAGACCGAGCAGTCCAAGATCTTCCCCAACGCCGCCTTCGGCTACTGGAAGGTGACGGTGGAGCGCCCCCTGCGCTTGAAAGGTATCGACCCCGAGCACGCCTACACTCCCAAGGAGATCAAAGCGCTTCGGGAAACGGCCGAGCGTGCCGACGATGCACCGCCGGTCATCAAGAAAATTCACAAACCCGGCACCGCACCCGATCCGCTTCGCGGCCTGTTCGAGGCTACCATTCACGGCAAGCTGCGCGTGGTGGAGTACGAGCCGGACACGGAGCTTCGCGACAGCGAGCAGATCCCCTTCCTCGAGTGCCCGGCATGCCATCAGCCTGGCTACCTGCCAAGCCCGGAAGACCAGCGCACGGCCATCGAGGCTTTCCTGCGCCGCGAAGTCCTGCCCTATGCGCCGGATGCATGGTACGACCCGGCAAGCGTCAAGGTGGGCTACGAGATCAACTTTAACCGCTATTTTTACAAGCCAAAGGCCCTGCGCACTCTGGAGGAGATCCGCGCCGACCTGCTGGCGGTGGAGAAGGAGGCGGAGGGGTTGTTGGCGGAGATTTTGGGGGGAGCCACTGATGGCAACACAACGCTACTCCGTCACCCCGCATCCCATCGAAACCCTGTTGACCTGGGTGAAGTGCGGCGAGATCGCCATACCGGAAATCCAACGGCCCTTCGTCTGGGATGCCACGAAGGTGCGCAATTTGCTTGACTCGCTTTACCGCGGTTATCCGGTCGGTTACTTGATCACCTGGCGCAACCCGACGGTTAAGCTCAAGGACGGCAGCTTGTCCGCTGGCAAGCGTATCCTGATCGATGGCCAGCAGCGGATCACGGCACTGATGGCCGCCCTGCTGGGCCGCGAGGTGATCACCAAAGACTACGACACCGTTCGGATCCGCATCGCCTTCCACCCGGTAGAGGAGCGTTTCGAGGTCAGCAACCCGGCCATCGTCAAGGATCCGGCCTGGATCGAGGACGTCTCCGTCCTCTTCAGCCCGGAGGCCGATCTGATCGAGCTCACAGAGCGCTATGTCGGGCGCAACCCAGGCGCCGATCGCAAAACCGTCGGCAAGGTGCTCCAGAAGGTCTGCAAGATCGTCAACAATCACGTCGGGGTGATCGAGCTGGCCGAAGACTTGGACATTGAGACGGTCACCGAGATATTTATCCGAGTGAACTCCGCGGGCGTCGAACTCTCGCAGGCAGACTTCGCCATGTCCAAGATCGCCGTCAACGAAAAGTACGGCGGCAATCTGCTGCGCAAGGCGATTGACTACTTCTGCCACCTCGCAGTTGCTCCGGAATTCGCATCGAAGATCGAAAAGGGCGATCCGGACTTCGCCAAGTCCGAGTTCTGGCCGGCCATGCGCTGGCTCAAGGACGTCAACGACGACCTCTACGACCCCACCTACACGGATATGCTGCGCGTGGCGTTCACCTCCGAATTCGGTCGCGGCAAGCTGCAGGACCTGGTGGCGCTGCTTTCGGGGCGCGACTTCGAGACGAAGCAGTACGAGGAAGCCATCGCTGAGGAGTCCTTTGCTAAACTCAAGGCGGGCATTCTCGCCTTCATGAACAAAACCCACTTCGATCGCCTGACCATGATTCTGCGGTCGGCCGGCTTCGTGACGACCGACCTCATCACCTCCCGCAACACAGTCAACTTTGCCTACATTCTGTATCTTCGGGGCCGTCGCGAGGGCGTTCCGGCGGACGACCTGGAGCGCCTGGTGCGCCGCTGGTACGTCATGTCCATCCTCACCGGCCGCTATGCCGGCAGCCCCGAGACCGCCTTCGATTTCGACGTCCGCCAGATCGACGCGCAAGGCCTCGCGCGCTATGTGGAGACGGTCATTGAAAACGAACTGCCCCCGACATTCTGGACCGGAATGCTGCCGCAGCTCATGGAGACCTCCTCGGCCCAGTCGCCGTACTTCATCGCCTATCTGGCCGCCCAGGCGCGGCTTGGCGACAAGGGCTTCCTCTCCAAGGACATCACCGTTCGCGACCTGCTACTCAACCGCGGCGACAAGCACCACGTCTTCCCGCGGAAGTACCTCCAGCAGCAAGGAATGAACCGCAGCCGCTACAACCAGATCGCCAACTTCGTGATGGCGCAGAGCGAGATTAACATCGCGATCGGCGACAAGCCACCAGAGGTCTATTTCAAGGAGATCGCTGAGCAGGTGAACGGCGGCCCCAAGCGTTACGGCGGGATCACGGACCGCGAGACGCTGGAGCGCAACTTCGAGGAAAACTGCCTGCCCACGAGCCTGCTCGACGGCCAAGTACCGGACTATGAAACCTTCCTTGCCGAGCGGCGCCGGCTCATGTCCCTTCGCATCAAGCACTGGTTCGATGTGCTGGGATGATCGAGGAGCTCAAACCCTACCCCGTCTACAAAGACTCCGGCGTGCCTGTGCCTCGGCTCCGGCAGGCAGGCGCATGGTACGATCCCGAAAGCGTTAAGATTGGATACGAGATCAACTTCAACCGCTACTTTGCAAACCCAAGGCACTCAGCACTCTGGAAGAAACTCGCGCCGACCTGCTGGCGGTGGAGAAGGAGGCGTAGAGGTTGTTGGTGGAAATCATCAGTGGGAGCCTCGGAACCAAGGGACTCGAGAAGCTCATTTGGAGGTCAGGCAAGTGACGGGTACTGCTCTCGGCTCAATCACCTGTTACTCCGGGAGTTACGGCAACGTCTCCTGGTGTGGACGCCGTGTCGACGATGACGAGCGCTTCGCAAAATACTTGCAGGAGGTTGTGAGGCCTCGGGTGTCCGACTCGGACTTGGGATTCGAGGCTGACTTACGGGCTCTGGCCACCACGGACATGGCGACTGAGTTTGTCGAGCGCTTGCTGCGTGCAGTTCCTGATTTAGAAGGTTGGGAGATCGGTGAAGCCTTAGCCGAGTGCATCCTCAAGACTGACTCTGGACTTGATATTCATTGGCCATGGAACACAGTTCGAGACCGGCGTACGCCTCGAGCTAGCCTGCCGGGAGCCGACCTCGTGGGATTCTGTAAATATAACGATGTGGTGTTGCTCGTATTCGGTGAGGTAAAAACATCGTCCGATCCAAATACGCCGCCAAACGTAATGAACGGCGGCAGCGGGATGGCGTGGCAGCTCGAAAAGTGCGCGACCCTCCTGGATATCCAGCGGACGCTACTCCAGTGGCTCTGCGCCCGTTGCACGAGCGAGCCCTTTCGGACTTTATATGAGCAGGCGGTCGGACGTTTCCTCGCATCCGAGGGCAAAGAGTTGCTGATCGTCGGGGTACTCCTTCGCGATACGACACCCAACGAGGACGACCTCCAACGCCGCGGCAAGTGGCTCTCGCAGAAACTCCTTGAGCCGACCAAAACCAAACTCTTCGCGTGGTACCTGCCGGTCCCCATCTCTGATTGGTCGAAACTGTTGCAGGGGGAGGCGTCATGAACGGCGGTCGATGGATACTCGACTCGATTGGCGCCGACAAATTGCGCGAGGCTCACGATGAAGCGGCCCGCCGGCGGCTCGCATCGACTCTCGGCGTCGACGTCCACACGCCCGTCTCGGACGATAAGCTTCGCTTTGTCGCGAATGCCCTGGAATTGCGTGTTTTTGATCTGCTGGAATCAGATGACACGGAGGCCCTGCGTGCAGCCGCGGCTCAGGTATTCCAGGTGGCGAGAGCGCTGCCGCTTCCAGCCGAGCCGCTACAGAAGGCGTCTGAATTGGTCCGCATCGGTTGTCTGGGGGTGTTGGGCGATCGGAACCCTGATGTCCGGAGGTTGCTGTCAACATTTAATACGCAATCCATTTACCACAATTCGGCTAACTGGGGTGAACAAGTCAGTGCAACGGTGTTGGACATCTGGATCAGGCTTCTGCGCAAACAGGGTTGGGAGGATCTCGACGGCGTGCAGTCAGGCATTGCGGAGCTTCGGGCAAAGCAGCGCGAACGAGAGCCCGACTTCCTTGAGGAGGCTGAGCGCCGAAAGGACGTACGTCCTGCCTGGGAGCTGATGTCGCAGTACCACCTTGCAAAGGCAGCGGAAATCTTGGGCACCTATCTCTGCCAGGGATCGGTCGAAGGGCATTACGACGTTCGCCAGCAGCTTGAGGCTCAGTTCGATCGCGCCATCACAACGGCGGCGAAGGGCCAGTTGATGGAGCGCGAGACGTTTGCCCGCCTGCTGGCTCGCACTGCCCGGGCCATGGTTGACAACAGTATTTGGACCGTCACGCGTGCTGTGAACAGCCGTGTGACAAAGTTTGTGCAATCAGTCGTCTCACGCGACCGCAAACAGCCGATTTTTGAAATGCTGCCACCTCAGCGGCGCACGCTTCGCGAAGAGGGCCTCTTGGGCTCCAGCCATCGCTCTGTTGTCGTCAGCCTGCCCACATCGAGTGGCAAGACGTTTATTGCAGAGTTCCGGATCCTGCAGGCACTCAACCAGTTCGACCACGAGCGGGGCTGGGTGGCCTACCTTGCGCCAACGAGAGCGCTGGTGAATCAGCTTACAATTCGCCTCCGTCGTGATTTTTCACCGCTGGGCGTGATTGTTGAAAAAGTCAGCCCCGCCCTAGAGGTTGACGGACTTGAAGCGGACATGCTTACCGACAGGGACGAGGGACGACAGTTCCGCATTCTCGTTACGACGCCTGAGAAGCTCGATCTATTGGTGCGTGGCGGATGGGAAGAAAAGATTGGGCGGCCTCTGACGCTGGTTGTAGTGGACGAGGCTCATGGACTTGCGTCACAAGCCCGAGGCCTCAAGCTGGAGCTTTTGCTGGCCACTATCAACAGGGAATGCCGATACGCGCAATTTCTACTTCTCACGCCATTCATCCCCAACGCTCAGGACATTGCCCGCTGGCTGTCGCCCGACAGCAACAAGAGCATCGAGTTAGGCATCGAGTGGAGTCCAAACGACCGCGTCATAGCCATTGCTCGTCCTGTGCGAAGTGAGAAGCGAGGTGGCTTCGGGATTCGGCTCGAAACACAGCACACGACCCGAAACACATTGAACATACCTGAGACGCTGGAGCTTGGGGACGAAAGGCCCCTCGGTTTGTCTTGGTCCGATGTGTCTGGCTCGCCAGGGAAGCTTGCTGCCGCGACCGCGCAGGTTTTGCAGCGTCGTGGGACGGTGATCGTGCTCGTTGACAAGCCTCGGAACAGTTGGGGTGTGGCCAAGGCGTTCAAGGTCGCTGAGAATCGGGTAACGGATGCTGACCCGGACCTTACCCACATCCGGCACTTCCTTGCCGAGGAGATGGGCCAGGACTTCCCGCTCATCTCCTTGCTTGAGTTTGGCATCGGTGTCCACCACTCCGGACTCTCCGAGGATACCCGTACACTCGTCGAGTGGCTCGCCGAGCAAAGCAAGCTGAGAGTGCTTGTCGCCACGACAACGATTGCCCAGGGGGTGAACTTCCCTGTATCAGGGGTCGTGTTCGCAAGCCATCAATATCCGTACGGCCAGGACATGCCGCCCGAGGATTTCTGGAATATCGCGGGACGAGCTGGGCGTGTGGACCAGGGAGATATCGGGATCATCGTACTCGCCGGAAATAACGATGCAAAGACAGAGCAGCTTAAAGCGTTTATCGGTCGTTCTGTCGGAGCGCTCAATTCGACACTTATTGAGATGGTGCAGAAGGTCGCCGAGAGCGGGAGACTTCTGCAACTCGAGACGTTAGCTTGGCAGCCTGGCTGGTCATCGTTCCTGCAGTACTTAGCGCACACGTACCGTCAGATTGGAAACCATGAACGCTTCGCTGCAGAGGTGGAGCAGGTGCTGCGCGGAACCCTGGGTTTCCAGGCGCTACGCAAGAGTCACAAGGGCTGGGCGGACAAGCTGGTTCAGGGCGTCTACAACTACGCCGAACGCATCAAGGGTAAGCCGTTGAACCTCGTCGACGCGACGGGCTTCTCGTGGGAGTCGGTCGCCAACACCCTTGTCCGCCTGAACCAGGCGCGCGTGACGAGCGAGGTCTGGACCCCTGACCTGTTCACCACGCGCCGCGATGATCTGCGGCGAATGATGGGTGTCCTTCTCGAGGTCCCGGAGCTCCGCGAACAACTCAAGGAGGTGACAGGTGGACCCAGGCCCGATGGCGACACCCTCGCGCGCATCATCTGCGATTGGGTGCAGGGTCGCCCGCTTACCGAGATGGCGGCTGAATACTTCGCGAGGGAGGGCGGTGAAGAAGGCGGTGGCACCGACCCGATTGATGCCATGACTAGGTGCTGCCAAAGCATATTCGGCCGCCTGACGCAGACTGCATCATGGGGTCTTGCCGCGTTGCAGTCGCTTACGCTGGGTGATTCGCTTGAGACCATGATGGAGGAAGAGCGGAAAGCTCTGAGAAACCTGCCGGCACGTGTGTACTACGGAGTGAACTCCGATGAAGCGCTGGCCCTACGGTTACTGGGCGTTCCGCGCATGGCCGCGGCCCCGCTCGCGCGAGCGCTTGGCATTAGGGGCTCCGAACCCCTCAACGAAATACGGGCGAGGCTTCGCGCCTCAAATATCGACACATGGCAAGCGGCACTTGGGAAGCGCGGTAAGAGCTACCATCGCATCTGGTCGATCATCGAGGGGGGATCATAATCACCAACCTCAAACCCTATCCAGCCGACACACACTCCAGCGTGCCTGCGCCGCGGACCCGGCAGGCAGGCGCCTGGTACGACGCCGAAAGCGTCAATATCGGCTACGAGATCAACTTCAACCGCTACTTCTACAAGCCAAAGGCCCTGCGCTCGCTGGAAGAAATCCGCGCTGACCTTTTGGCGGTGGAGAAGGAGGCGGAGGGGTTGTTGGAGGAGATTTTGGGGAGGAACGAACCATGAATAAACCGCTCTGGCCCTATCCCGGTTCGCGGTGGTGGAAGTTCGATTTTCACACCCATACGCCGGCATCAAGAGATACATACTGGGCGAAAAACAACATTGATCTGTCGCCAGAAGAGTGGTTGCTCAAGTACATGGTCGCCGAGATCGATTGCGTGGCCGTGACGGATCATAATAGCGGGGCGTGGATCGACGATCTCAAAAAGGCCTATGCGAATATGAAGGCGCAAGCCGAGGCCGGCAACCCGCCCGAAGGCTTCCGCGAGTTGACAATCTTTCCAGGAGTGGAAATCTCAGTACAGGGCGGCATTCACCTATTGGCGATTTTCGAACCTGACGCCAAGACCGGCGACATCGACACATTGCTTGGCAAAGTGGACTACGATGGTACCAAAGGCGACAGCGACGGCGTTACCAGGAAAGGCATCGCAGCGGTTTTGGAAGCCATTTTAGAAAGTGGAGCTATTCCCATCCCTGCACACGCAGATGCAGACAAGGGTTTGCTGGCTGTTAGACCTGGCACCCAGGAAAGTTGTATTGATGTATACACCGTCCGCCAGGCGCTGGATGTAGAGGGCGTTCTCGCTGTGGAATGGGTCGATTCGAATAAGGCCTATCCCACTTGCGTAGAAAAACAAGCCAAGAAACTCACGAGTATACTCGGTAGCGACTGCCACACCTTTCATGGCAACGCAGTCCCCGGCAGCCGCTACACCTGGGTCAAGATGGCCAAGCCCACGCTGGAGGGCCTAAGGCTTGCGCTGCTGGATGGGAACGGCGTTTCGATCCGCCGCAGTGACGAGGGCACGTTCGACCCCTTCAAGACGCCCGTGCATTTTATCACTGCGATTGAGATTGGCAGTGCCCGCTATATGGGAAACGGTCAGGCCGAGCGGATTGAGCTCACACCTTTCTACAACGCCCTGATCGGTGGACGTGGAACCGGAAAATCCACCTTCGTTCATGCCTTGCGCCTGGCCTATGGACGCGACGACGAGCTGAACAGCTTGAGCGGCAATGCAGAGCCTTTGCGTCAGTTCGAATCCTTCCGCAAGGTGCCTAAAAAGCGCGCGATGACGAAGGCGCGCTACGTGAGGAGACCGGGATTTGTGTGGAACTGATGCGCGAAGGGCAACTGTCCAGGCTACGCTGGCAGAACTCCGGATTATCACAAATCATAGTCGAAGAGAAGGACGCGAACGGGACGTGGTGCAAGTCAGGAAGCCAGGCTGTTACTCCCGAGCGCTTCCCAATCCGCCTTTTTTCCCAGGGCCAGATTGCGGCCATGGCGGGTGAAAGCCGTCAAGCGCTCCTGTCCGTGATCGACGAGGCAGCCCAGGTCGGAAAACTCAAACGAGAATTTGAAGAGGAAAAACGCAGCTTTCTCACCCAGCGGGCGCGCCTTCGCGAGCTGGAAGGAAAGCTTGCCGACCGTCACGAGGTAGAACGAAGGTTACATGAGGTGGTTAAGAAACTCGACGCTTTTGCCCAGGCACATCATGCCGAGGTCCTGAAGGCCCATGCGCATGCCCAGAATCAGCGAAGAGAGGTCGAGCAACTCCTTGAACAAATGCGCGCGCTGCCTGGGCGAATTGAAGAGGTCGTGCAAGACCTCATCCTTGACGACTGGCCTTCTGGCGTTTTTGATGACGCGAGTGATGCGGACGTCCTGAAGTGGCGCAAGAAGGCAGATGACGCCGTGCGGCAAGCGCGGCAAGCCCTTAAGCAAGCAAGCTGCGCCTTAGCCGAAAGCGCGCGACTGTTCGAACAAGACCCACTGCTCGCCGCCTGGCGTAAGCGCACCGACAAGGCCCGGGCAGATTTCGACGCCTTGCAGCAAGCCTTGGCTGCGCAAGGCGTGAACGACCCACAAGCCTTCGGACAGCTGGTGCAGGAGCGTCAGTACCTCGAGGCAAAGCTCAAGCGCCTCGATCAGATCAAGGCAGAGCGGGACACGCTCGAAGAGGCGATCGCCACGCAATGGCAAAAAGTTGTGAAAGCGCGCGAGGCCATCACGTCAGCGCGAGCAGAATTCGTCAAGAAAATACTGGACGGCAATCCCTACGTGCGCATCGAAGTCGTGCCTTTCGGCTTCGACGCGCGTGTAATCGAGCGCAGCCTGCGCGAGCTTCTCGAGGCTACGGATGATCGGTTCGAAAACGACATCTTGGCGATGGACGCGGCGGGCAATCCCACGGGTGGCCTGGCCTTCGAGATCGCCCACGCAGATGACCGCAAGGCAGCTCTGGATAGTTCAAAGAAACAACTGCAGACAATCGCAGATGCATTTGGTGGTCACTTCAAGAACTATCTCAAAAAGAAACTGGAAAGGCCTGAGTTTGCCGACCGCATCCAATGCTGGTTCCCCGAAGACGATCTGCGCATCGAGTACAGTCGCAGGGCCGATGGCACCGACTGGGCGGCCCTCACCCAGGGATCGCAGGGCCAGCGCTCGGCGGCACTGCTTGCTTTTTTGCTCGCGTTCGGCGAGGAACCTTTGGTTCTGGACCAGCCCGAGGACGATCTGGACAATCATTTGATTTACGACCTCATCGTCCGACAAATCCGCGAAAACAAGCTACGCCGGCAACTCGTCATCGTAACTCACAATCCCAATATCGTTGTCAACGGCGACGCTGAGCTGGTGCACGTGCTCGACTTTCGAGGCGGGCAATGCCGTGTGGTCGAGCGCGGTGCACTTCAGGAGAACCCAGTACGCGAAGAGGTCTGCCGCGTGATGGAAGGCGGGCGCGAGGCCTTCGAGCGGCGCTGGAAGCGCCTGGGAAGGAGGGTGTGAAATGTTTTCCACGCGCGCCGAATTGCTCGAAAAAAATCCGCCTCGGGAAGGAGAACGCGTGATCAGTACCCTCAAACCTTACCCCGCGTACAAAGACTCCGGCGTGCCGTGGCTGGGCGAGGTGCCGGCGCATTGGGAGGTGCGGCGAGGCAAGGCTCTTTTTTGCTGCATAGACGTGCGCTCCCAGACCGGACAGGAAGAGTTACTAACGGTTTCATCTGAGCGTGGGGTTGTTCCCAGGCGCTCAGCGAATGTGACGATGTTCAAAGCGGAATCCTACGTAGGCTACAAGCTCTGCTGGCCAGATGATCTTGTGATTAACAGCCTGTGGGCTTGGGCTCGCGGCCTTGGCGTGTCGCCCTATCACGGCATAGTTAGTTCCGCTTATGGCGTGTACCGCTTGCGAAACAGACAGCAAGACAATCCCCGTTTCATTCATCAACTTGTACGTTCGACACCATTTCAATGGGAATTGCAGGTCCGTTCCAAAGGGATATGGGTCTCACGCTTGCAACTTACGGACGATGCGTTCCTGGGCGCTCCCTTCCCCATGCCTCCTTCGAATGAGCAAACCGCCATCGTCCGCTTCCTTGATTACATGGACCGGCGGATCCGGCGCTACATCCGCGCCAAGCAGAAACTGATCAAACTGCTGGAGGAGTACAAGCAAGCCCTCATCCACCAGGCCGTCACCGGCAAGATCGACGTCCGCACCGGCCAGCCCTACCCGGCCTACAAGGACTCCGGCGTGGAGTGGCTGGGCCAGGTGCCGGAGCATTGGGAGGTGCGGCGGCTTAAACGAATCGCGCGGCTCAACCCTAGTAAGTCGGAAGTACCATTAGCGTTGCGGGACGGTCGAGCCGTATTCCTACCCATGGAACGCGTGGGATCGGACGGACGATTCGATGCATCGGAGGTGCGTCCCATTTCGGATCTGTGGAACGGGTTTACCTACTTTCGGCGGGGCGACGTTATTGTCGCGAAAATCACGCCGTGCTTTGAGAACGGTAAGGGTGCTTGCCTTGAGAATCTACCGACAGCCCTCGGGTTCGGTTCGACCGAATTTCACGTCATCCGGCCGTCCAAGGCGATTGTTTCAGCCTATCTTTACCGCGTCACTACGCTTTCAGAATTCCGGCGGCTTGGCGCCGACGAGATGACTGGTGCGGCAGGACAACAGCGTGTGCCTGTCGAGTTTATAGCGAACTTCCCGATCCCAATTTCTCCTCTCCCCGAACAAACCGCCATCGTCGAGTACCTCGACGCCCAAACGGCCAAGATCGACGCCGCCATTGCCGCCGCCCACCGCGAAATTGATCTCCTGCGCGAATATCGCACCCGCCTGATTGCCGACGTGGTCACCGGCAAGGTGGATGTGCGCGAGGTCGCGGCGCGGCTGCCAGAGGAGCCGCCCGAGGCGGAAGAGGGGATCATGGAGGACGAGGGGACGAACGAAGATGGTGAGGCGCCTGCCGACGCCGAGCAGGGAGCTGTGAAGGAGGAGGCTGAACCATGAAACCGACCGACACCAGCGAAGCCGGGCTCGAAACTCTGATCTGCCGGGCGCTGACTGGCAGCGACTGCGTACCCCGACCTGCCGGCACTCCGGCGTTCGTTGCCGAGACGCCGGCACCCTACGGCGGTGTGGGTTGGCTCCCCGGCGACCCGGCCGATTACGACCGGGAGTACTGCGTCGATCTGGTTCAGCTTACGGCGTTTCTGCACTCGACGCAGCCTGAGGTCGCCGAAGCGCTCGATCTGGATAACGAAAGCCCCACGCGGCGCAAGTTTCTGGCGCGTCTTCAGGGCGAGGTGAGCAAGCGCGGAGTAGTGGATGTGCTGAGAGGCGGCATCCAGCACGGGCCTTACCGCATTGAGCTTTTCTACGGCACGCCTTCGCCTGGAAACGAGCAAGCGCGGGCGCTCTATGAGCAGGACCGCTTTACCGTCACGCGCCAGCTCCGCTACAGCCGCGATGAGATGCAGCGGGCGCTGGACCTGGTGCTCTTCATCAACGGCCTGCCGGTTTTCACTTTCGAGCTCAAAAACCGCCTCACCAAACAGACGGTGCACGACGCCATCGAGCAGTACAGGCGCGACCGCAACCCGCGCGAAAAGCTATTTGAATTGGGCCGCTGCGTGGCGCACTTCGCGGTGGACGAAAACGAGGTGTGGTTCTGCACCCACCTTCAGGGAAAGGCGTCGTGGTTTCTGCCTTTCAACAAGGGATGGAACGACGGCGCGGGCAATCCTCCCAATCCGCTGGGGCTCAAGACCGGTTACCTGTGGCGGGAGATACTCAACCGTGAGAGCCTGACCGACATCCTCGAAAACTACGCTCAACTCGTTGAGGAGAAAGACCTCAAGACCGGCAAGAAACGGCGACGGCAGATCTTCCCCCGCTATCACCAGCTCGACGTGGTGCGAAAACTTTTGGCTGACGCGGCGGCGCACGGCGTGGGCCGCCGCTATTTGATCCAGCATTCCGCCGGCAGCGGCAAGTCCAACTCCATCGCCTGGCTGGCCCACCAGCTGATCGGTCTCGCGAGGGACGGCAGGCCTGTTTTCGATTCCATTATCGTGGTGACCGACCGGCGCATCCTGGACCAGCAGATCCGGGACACGGTCAAGCAGTTCGCCCAGGTGAGCGCCACGGTGGGGCACGCCGAGCATTCCGGCGACCTGCGGCGGTTCATCGAGAGCGGCAAGAAGATCATCGTCACGACGCTGCAGAAGTTCCCGTTCATCCTCGACGAAATCGGCAACGAGCACCGCGGGCGCCGTTTCGCGATCATCATCGACGAGGCGCATTCGAGTCAGGGCGGCCGCACGTCGGCCAAGATGAGCATGGCCTTGTCGGGGGCCGGTGCCGAGGACGAAGACGAGACCTTCGAAGACCGGATCAACCGGCTCATGGAGGCCCGGAAGCTGCTACCGAACGCCAGCTACTTCGCCTTCACCGCCACCCCTAAGAACAAAACGTTGGAGATGTTTGGTGAACCCGACCCGCAGCCCGACGGCACGGTGAAGCATCGCCCGTTCCACAGTTACACCATGAAACAGGCCATCCAGGAAGGGTTCATCCTGGATGTGCTGGCCAACTACACGCCGGTGAAGAGCTACTACAGGCTCATCAAGACCATCGAGGACGACCCGGAATTCGACGTCAAAAAGGCACAGAAGAAGCTGCGCCGCTTTGTCGAGGGGCACGAGCACGCCATCCGGCTCAAGGCCGAGATCATGGTGGACCACTTTCATGAGCAGGTGATCGCCAAAGGCAAGATCGGCGGCCAGGCGCGGGCCATGGTGGTGACCTGCGGGATCGAGCGCGCGATCCAGTACTTCCATGCGTTTCAGGCGTACCTTGCCGAACGCAAGAGCCCCTATCGGGCGATTGTGGCCTTCTCGGGTGAGCACGAGTATGGCGGTCAACAGGTCACCGAGGCCAGCCTCAACGGCTTTCCCTCGAACCAGATCTGGACTTCCCCCGGTAAATAGGACACCAACTTAAGCCACTTTTATGAGGTTCTCATAGTTTTTCTCGAATTCTTCCGGTGTCTCATACCCGAGAGCTGAATGTAACCTGAACCGGTTATAAAAAACC
>NZ_MDDC01000022.1 GCF_001875325.1 Neomoorella thermoacetica | reverse complement strand
TACCGTTGGGAACAGGAAAACAGGCACTGCCATTCGGGTAGCGTTTACAGGCGGTGACTGGCAGGAAAATGAGGAGTACCGGCAATTGCGGGCCAGGGTGCTGGGAGGCCAGGCAACGCCGGCGGAGAAGGAAACCTACGGCCGTTACCAGGAACAACGTTTGCAACATATCCTGGAGGCGCCGGAGGAGGAAATATTTAAAGCAGAGCATGTAGAACTGGCCCTGCCGCCCAAAGCACGTCTTTTTAATTCCGTGACCTGTAGCTTTTGTGGTGAGCCGGTGGCTGAAGTCCGGGCCAGGGTAAGGGAAGGCTGCTTTGCCTGCATCCCCTGCGCGGAGAAATATAGCCGCGGCTGGGGCGAAGATTAATCTTGGCTGGCGGCTGGATAAATAACGAAGCACATCAGGAGGGCTAATAAGCTTTGAAGAAAGTAATCTATATTGCTATAACCCTGTTTACGGCCCTATTTATCCTGGCGGGTTGCGGCTCCAAAGCCGCTCCGCCAGGGACAGCGCAGCCGAAGGTAAAAGTAACCGATCTGGCCGGCCGGGAGGTAGAGGTTACTGTTCCGGCAGATAAAGTGGTAGCCATTGGCCCCGGTGCCCTGCGGCTGGTCTGCTATGTAAATGGCGCAGGCAAAGTTGTGGGTATAGAAAACCTGGAAAAGCAACAGCCTGCTGGTAGGCCCTATATTTTAGCTTATCCGGAATTAAAGAGTAAGCCGGTAATTGGCCAGGGTGGGCCTGATTCTACCCCGGACGCGGAGAAACTGGCCAGCGTTCAACCAGACGTAATTTTTACAGCCAGCCTGCTGGACAAATCCCAGGCCGACGAATTCCAGGCCAAGACGGGCACCCCGGTGGTGGTGCTGAGTTACGGCAAGCTGGCCACCTTTGATGAGAACGTGTACCGGTCGCTAGAGCTGATTGGCAGGATCATCGGCAATGAAAAAAGGGCGGGGGAAGTTGTCACCTACCTTAAAAATTGCCAGCAGGACTTAAATGCGCGGACTAAGGGTATACCTGCCGACAAGAAGCCCTCGGTTTATGTGGGCGCCCTGGGCATGAAGGGTACCCACGGCATTGAGAGCACCCAGGCCCAGTACCCGCCTTTCGTTGCCGTTAACGCCCGGAATGTAGTTGACGCTACCGGTAAAACGGGGAGCGTCATGATTGACAAGGAAAAGCTTTTAAGCTGGAACCCCGACATTATTTTTATCGATGAGGGCGGTTTAAATATCGTAGTCGATGACTATAAGAAGAACCCCCGGTATTACCAGTCCCTGGCCGCGTTCCAAAAGGGAAATGTATATGGCCAGATACCGTATAACTACTACACCACCAACATCGATACCGCCCTGGCCGACGCTTATTACGCCGGCAAAGTGATTTTCCCGGAGCAATTTAAAGACATCGACCCGGCCAGGAAGGCCGATGAGATTTACCAGTTCCTCCTGGGTAAACCTTTGTATGAACAGATGGCCAGGGATTTTGCCGGGTTTAAAAAGCTGGACCTGGCAAAAGTGCCATAAAGGTTTTTGGAATCCCAACAACGCGAGGGGATAGAAAGCTGTGCACCAGTTAGTAATGGCAAACGTCGCGCAAGGCTATCTAAAATACACCCGGAGAAAGGTCCTGGTCATCGGCCTCCTCTCTATTTTAAGCGTTTTCCTCGGCGTATACGCCATCAACGCCGGTTCGGCAGAGCTTACGCCGGTCCAGGTATTACAAACCTTGCTGGGCCAGGTAGAAGGCCAGGCGCAAGTTATAATCTGGAACATCCGCTTACCCCGGGTGCTGGCGGCCTTTACTGCCGGCGCGGGACTTTCTGTAGCGGGCTGCGTGATGCAAAACATCTTGAGAAATCCCCTGGCCTCGCCTTTTACCCTGGGCGTCTCCCAGGGAGCGGCTTTTGGCGCGGCTGTGGCCATCCTTGCCCTGGGTGCGGGCAGTACCCACAGCACCGGCGCCGACGCGGTGCTCATTAATAATCCTTACCTGGTGACTTGTTCAGCCTTCCTGGGAGCCATGGCAGCCACCCTGATCATCCTTTTCCTGGCCAGGGTGAAAGGGGTTTCTCCCGAAGCCATGGTCCTGGCCGGGGTCGCCCTGGGTTCCCTTTTTTCCGCTGCAACTATCATCCTGCAGTATTTTGCCAGCGACGTGCAGGTGGCGGCAATGGTATTCTGGACCTTTGGCGATATCGGGAGGGCATCCTGGCGCGACCTGGAGCTGATGGCTACGGTGACCGGCGCTGGTTTACTCTATTTTATGGCCAACAGGTGGAACTACAACGCCCTGGATAGCGGGGAGGAAACGGCGCAAGGGCTGGGGGTGCAGGTGGAAAAAATAAGGCTTACGGGGATGTTTATAGCTTCCTTAATTACGGCCGCGGTAGTTTCTTTTCTGGGCATCATCGGCTTTATCGGCCTGGCCGGCCCCCACCTGATGCGGCGGGTGATCGGCGGCGACCACCGCTTCTTAATCCCGGCTGCCGCCGTGACGGGCGGGTTTTTGCTCCTGGCCTCCGATACCGTGGCCAGGACCGTGATTAGTCCGGTTGTGTTGCCGGTAGGGGCCATCACGTCCTTTATGGGCGCCCCTTTGTTCCTTTATCTTCTCTCCAGGGGGTACAGGAAACGATGATCCTGGCGGTAGACGGGTTGGAATTCAGCTATAACAGCCACGCCGTGTTGCGCGATATAAAGTTTGCAGTCGCGCGGGGCGAGTTTCTGGCTATCCTGGGCAACAACGGCGCGGGGAAATCCACCCTGCTGAAGTGCCTGAATAAAATATTAAAACCCCGGCGCGGGACGATTATGATTGAAAAAGATAATATCTTTAACCTCAGCCGGCTGGAAGTGGCCCGCAAAATGGGGTACGTGGCCCAGATGTACGAAAGCGGCCGGGTTACCGTTTTTGACGCCGTACTTTTGGGGCGGAAACCCCATATCAAATGGGATGTCTCCCCCCGGGACCTGGAGGTTGTGCAAAGGGTTTTACGCGTCCTGGACCTGGAAGGGTTTTCTTTACGCTATCTCGACGAACTGAGTGGCGGCGAGCTGCAGAAGGTAATCATTGCCCGGGCCCTGGCCCAGGAGCCCGGTGTCCTGCTATTAGATGAACCCACCAGCAATCTGGATTTAAAAAATCAGTTGGAGGTTTTAAAGACTATCAAAGGCGCCGCCAGGGAAGAAAACCTTGCGGCTGTGGTGGTGATGCACGACCTCAACCTGGCCTTGCGCTTTGCCGATAAATTTCTGCTCCTGAAAAATAGCACCGTCTTTGCCTGCGGGGGCATGGAAATCATGACGCCGGAAAACCTGACCGCCGTTTATGGTGTGCCGGTCACCCTGGCGAGGATGGGGCCTATCCCGGTAATTGTTCCGTTTATTCCTGGGGGCCCATGACGAGCCGGGCCAGGGGCTCAAAAAATTTTATGAGCGCCTCCGAAGGAAAGAAGATTTTATGTCCCAGGGACCAGGGAACCCCCAGGGCCAACCCCATGAGGGAGAGGACGGCAAAAACGAGCAGTTCCCGCCAGGCCCGGCGCCGGACCAGGGGCGGGATATCCAGGAGGAAAATAGCGCTATAGACAACCGTTAAAACAAGCAAACCCGCCATGAGGGCACTCCTTGACTTTAACTAGCGCGCCCCGGGCTGCCAGGGACGGCCGGTCATCCCGGTACGACGTAATTTGGCTTCGACGCTGACGGTAACAGGCAATTTTTTGAATTCCTCGTTCCAGCGTCCCTCTAACTGGCGCCATACTTCAGGGTACCGGCGGTGGAGGGCGCCGCCGAAGCCGAAAACATCAGTTCCCGCCATTTTGGCCTGATTGAGGGCGCTGCTGATTTCAACCGTGATCTGGGCTGCCATCCGGTTTTCCAGCGATTTAACAGCCTCTTCCCTGGTAAAGTCCAGCTTGCATTGCTGTTCCAGAAGAATGCCCTCCACCTTTAGCTTGATCTTACCCTGGAGCTGCTCCCCTTGCCTGTCGAGGCTTACTTCTGCGTGGGCCTCATTTATATCTACAGCAACTTTAGTATTATTTTCCTGGCAAGGTAACGCCAGTACGGCCCGTCGTACTTTATTGCGCACCCAGGCCCAGCCGCGGGTTTGATCTGCATCCAGCCACGCCACCAGCTTGTCGTGGTAAAAAAGGCCGGCGCCGTTGAGACGCACCGTCCTTACCGTTTCCGGTTCCTCTACCCGCCCCTCTGTACTACCGGAACCGCCGCCGCTTGACGGCGTACCCGCACCTATAACGGGCGGGAACGGCTGGGGGCTGAGCTCCACTACCGGCAGGACAGTCGTTGCCGTTTCACTGGATAAATCAAAATAAACGTCGTTCACAGTGGGTATAAAACCGTAGCCGCTGCTCTGCACCCACTTGTGCAAGCCCATTATTTCCTTACCCAGGGTTGTTTCTATATCCCCCTGCACTTTTGTTAATACCTCCCGTGCCGCTCCCCTGGTTACCATGATTAAGGTCGTGCGGCGCAATTCCGGGTTCCGGTCAACAAAATCTAAAATCTCTCCCAGACCCCGGCGGGCCATTTCTTCCCCTACCAGCACGGCGTTAGTGTGGGCCAGGTAAACCAGGCGAGAGAGGCCGGTGGTGATCTGCTGGCCGGCATCTATGAGGGTTTCTCCCCTACCACTGCGGAGAGTGGCCTGGCGATGATTTAAAGTCCCCCCTCCCTTTTCACCTCCACCGGTGGCAACCGGCCGGACGAATTCATAGGTTAAAAGACGCTGCTCTCCTTCCAGGTCTACCGCCATGCTGGACAGGAAGGCCAGTTCATTTATCTCCCGGCGGTCCCAGCAGCCGCTCAAGAAGATAGCCAGCAAGATGGTTACCAGGCCAAAAGCTGCATATAAAAAATTGCTCCTGTATTTAAAAGCCAATATACCACTTCCCGTCCATCGCCCCATTGAACGCCACAAGAATTTTGGCAGGCATTTTATATCTTCCTCGCCAGCTTTCCCTTCCTTTTTTTCCTCTTTTTCCTGGCTGCAACCCTATTTCCATTATCTTTACCTAAAAGCGTTTCCAGTTCGTCCCCGGCGTTTTTGTCCCTGGGTGTAATAAAAGGGTGCAGGCCGGGTTTCATCCGCCGCAAATCTCGCCAGCCGCTAAGTACGGGCCGCCAGAGCATGGCCCACCAGGGCACCCTCACCACCAGGTCTTTTTGCGCTTCCCAAATAAATGGTGCCAGGGGGCTGAGGTAAGGCTCGCCAAAACTCCTCAGGCTTACCAGGTGGATTAAAATTACCGTCAAGCCGGCAAAAATGCCGAGCAGGCCCAAAAAACCGGCCATGACGATCATTGGCAAGCGGAGCATCCTCACGGCCTGGCTTAAGCCGAAGGTAGGTATGGTAAACGAAGCGATGGCCGTGGCGGCAATAACAATGACCATTGCCGCTGACATCAGCCCCGCTCGGACGGCTGCTTCACCGATAACCAGGGCGCCTACGATGCTGATCGCCGTGCCAATGGCCCGGGGCAATCTTATGCCGGCCTCAATGAGAATTTCAAAGAGCACCTGCATGATTAAAGCTTCAACAACGGCCGGGTACGGCGCCGGTTCGCGCTGGGCAGCGATAGATATCGCCAGGGGGGTAGGTATCATTTCCTGGTGGAAGGTAGTCAAGGCTACATAAAGGGACGGCAGTAGCAGGGCGATAAAAAGTCCTAAAAAGCGGAACAGGCGTATCCCTATACTCAAAGGCCAGCGCTCATAATAATCGTCCGGGGCATGCAGCTGGGAAAAGAGGCTGCCCGGGAGGAGCAGGGCAAAGGGTGTACCGTCAGTCAGGACGGCTATCCTGCCTTCTAATAAATCGGCGACCACTTTATCCGGCCTTTCCGTGCGGTTAAGCTGGGGAAAGGGGGAATGGGGAGCGTCCTCAATGAGTTCCTCAATATAGCCGCTTTCCAGGATACCGTCAATATCAATGCGCTGCAACCGGCGGCGGAGTTCTTCAAGAACTCCTTTTAATGCCAGCCCTTCCAGGTAACAGATAACCACCTTGGTGTGGGTGCGCCGGCCCAGGCTCATAGCTTCAAAACGAAGCTCGGGTGCCCGCAGCCGCCGCCTGATGAGGGATATATTCGTAGCTAAATTTTCAGCAAATCCCTCGCGGGGGCCACGGATACTAACTTCGTTGGCAGGTTCTTCTACCGGCCTTTTTTCCCAGCCCTCGATGCCCAGCAGCAGGCAGCGGCTGAAACCTTCTATCATTAAAGCCGCCTTGCCGTCCAGCAGGCCGGTGATTACCTTTGACCACAGCCGCTCTTCTTGAAGATCACCGATGGTCAACCTGGCGCGGATCAGCCGGCTGAATCTTGCCTCATCCCCCGGCAGGGGTAGCGCCTGCAGGGCCAGCAGGGAACGCAGGATATCCCGCTGGACCACATCCCGGTCGATGAGGGTTTCCACGTATACCAGCGCCAGTTTCTTTCCAGGCAGCTCTATCTCCCTGACGACCAGGTCCTCGCTCCGGCCGAAGGTTTTTTTAAGGGAATCAATGTTAGCTTCAAGCCTGGTAGTTATCAGCAGGGCGTGTTCGTTTGAAGTTTGCTTGCCCGGAGTGGCTTGGCGCCATAAACGGTGCCATATCCAGAGCAGCAAAGCCAGCACCTTCTCCAGCCAAAATTGTGGTACATGATGGAACTAGTATGAAACTCGGCCTGGCTTTATATACCAGGGGGAGTTGTATATTTTTCCTTTAAGTGGAAATATTAATTAGGAAATAACGGCTGCTCGCCGGGAGGAAGTAACCGTGGGTGAAAAAGGCAGGATATCTCTCTGGCAGTTTTTTTTGCTGGTTACCGGGTTCCTTATTGGTACCTCTACCCTGATCATCCCTGTCGGGCCGGCCAAACAGGACGCCTGGATATCTTTCCTGCTGGCGGGAACCCTGGGCCTGGGTGCGGCCTACTGCTATACTGCCCTCGGCCGCCGCTTCCCGCGCGAATCGCCGCTGCAATATGCCTCCCGGGTTCTAGGGCGATGGCCGGGTACATGCTTTAATATTATTTTTCTCTGGTACGCCCTGCACCTGGCAGCCCTGGTTTTGCGTAATGTTGTTGATTTATACAAGTTGATCGTTTTGCCCCAAACACCAGTGGAAGTCGTAGCCGGGGTTTTTGCCGGCCTGGCCGCCTACGCCGTTCGCCTGGGGATAGAAGCCCCAGCCCGGCTGGGCGAACTGTTAACTCCTTTTATTATCGTTGCCATCTTAGTTCTCACCGCCCTGGCTGTATCTGTCCCGGGGCTGGTTCACTGGGAAGCCCTCTTCCCGGTGATGGAAAGGGGGCCGCTGCCGGTCTTACGCGGGGTCTACCCCACCTTTGTCTATCCCTTTGGCGAAACCGTCTTCTTTTTGGTCCTTTTACCTTTTTTAACCGAACCCAGGAAAAGCTTTGCTCCCTTCGCTCGGGCTGTCATTATAGTAACATTGCTCACCACGCTGGTACTGGTGCGCAACCTCATCGTCCTGGGCGCATCCGAAACAGCGCGCATGAATTACCCCAGCTTGATAGCCATCCAGATGATTAATATTGGCGTCTTTTTGCAACGCCTGGAACCGGTCATTATTTTCGTCTGGAGCTTTACTATTTTATTGAAACTTATTGTTGTCTACTATACCTTTACCCTGGGCACGGCCCAGCTATTAGGCCTGCGGGATTACCGCCCCCTGGTGCTGCCGGCAGGCGTCCTGCTAACCTTTTTATCTTTGAGCCTTTATGATAATTTTTCCCAGATGTTGACCTTTGCCGGTCGCGTCTACCCTTTTTATTTCCTCCCTGCTTACCTGATCTACCCGGTCACGCTGCTCCTGGTAGCTAAAATACGTAAGATTAAAGGTTAGGGGATCCCGGACCGGCCTTTTTGCACCTGTATCGGGGTGAAGCGGGCCTCAACAGAGCCGGCGGCGTGGTCTCCTCCAGATGAGCGAGTAAGAATTCGGGTTCATATCGTCGATGGTTGTTACGATAACCAGGCTGTTTCCTACTCTTCGAGTTACCTTTTGCCACGATTCAGCAGTAATCTTTTTAAGCATACCCAGATAAATTTTATAATTTTAGCGGGAGGATTTCGAGGGTTTTTGTAGAATAAAATATTATCACAACTACATATAGCGCAAGCCACAAGGGAAGCCGGTGCAAGTCCGGCGCGGTCGCGCCACTGTGAGGGGGAGTGAACCCACATCAGGCCACTGGCCCGGCACTCAGCAAGTGCCCTGCCGCTAACGGGTTGCGGTTAAAGGGACTGAGCGCCGGACTGGGAAGGCGTGGGGGAGCGGTGAGCCCGAGCCAGGATACCTGGTGCTTGTCGTCGTAACTGGTGCTCCCTACGCAGGATGGGGAACGGGCACGCCCCCTGTTCATATTGGAGCAGGGATTTTCGTTTTTGAAGGGGAAGCGCTAAACTTCCTACTTCTTATAGGGTAGGCGTCTGGTCCTGAGGGGCCAGCTTAAATGCTGCCAGCCGGTCCGGCAAGGGGCTTCCAAAAAGGAAACGCAACTGGAAGTTCGCGATGCGCCGGGACCGGTAGCTGGACGGCCTATTCTAACCCACCCGGGGAGTATTGCGGGGAGGTGTTGGGATAAGGCCGTTTTTTGATGCTCTTTTCTTTAATGTCATGTTATGCTTTTCGGACATGGGCGTTATTGTATTTTGCATAGTGGGGGGTTCTGCATGTTCTTCAAGGGTATGAAGAGGCGCTTCCTGGCCTTGACGGCGGTGATAAGCCTGCTCCTCGGCTTTCTTACGACATTTATAGGCCCCGTCTTGGTGGAGGCAGGCACCGTAGATTATAATGGTCTGGTTGCTAAAGCCATTCAATTTAATCAACAGGCTTTCTCTAACGGCGAAAAGTTAAGCGCCTACGACGCCTACGTCCTCACCCTCGCCGGTGAAGACCTGTCAGCCCAAGACTGGGTTTATAATGGTGAATCCTTGCAGCAATCGATACTTGACGCCGTTTATGCAACTATCGGCAACCCCGCTACCGCGAAGACCAAAGATATTGCCTATGAGCTGCTGGCGGTCAAGGCGTGGGGAGATAGTGATCTGGCCGGGAAGTTAGCGGCCATCCTGGCCGATAAGCAGGGCCCGAACGGCTTCGACAATAATGTTTACAGCGATATGCCGGTTTTCGATGCCCTGGGCCGGGCCGGGGAATTCAGTGTGGTCAATGTTACTTACGCGCGTGAATATCTCCTTAACACCCAGTGCACCACGGCGGGTGATAATTATGGCGCGTGGGGCAGTACGTGGGGCACGGATTTCTACCCGGATTTTATGACCACCTGCCAGGCCATCCGGGCATTGACCTATCTGCCCGATGCTGCCCGCGACCACCAGATCCAGGCCGCCATCAATAACGGCCTGGCCTACCTCCGGCAGTGGCAGCAGGAGGACGGGAGTGTCTATACTACAAAGCCGTGGCTTGACGACCCGGCAGTCGATACCGCCGAGCTGATTGCCACCCTGCAAAGATTAGATATAGATCCAGCCTCCTGGAAAAGCGCCCGGGGAATGACGCCCGTGGACTATATGGTGCAGCTAGCCCCCAATAGCGACGGGAGTTTCGGCACTACGAAGAACGCCCTGGATGCCACAGAAGCCCTTTATGCTTATTTAATCCTGGAAGGAAGGACCGGTTCTGCCGCCGCACCGGGGCTGGCCATAACCCCGGCGACGGCCACTGTGAACATCAACGGCCAGCAGCAGTATAAGGCCGTAATGAATTATTTGAACGGCACGAGCAGCGACGTGACCCGGGATGCCGCCTGGTCGGTGGAAGACGGCAACATTGCTGAAGTTGTCAACGGCCTGGCAACCGGCCGGCAAACCGGGCAGACGGTAGTTCGGGCTACTTATAACGGCCTGGCGGCGACGGCCGGCCTCACGGTAACGGCTTCCGCGTCGTCATCCGGCGGTGGGTCCGGCGGCTGTACCGTCGATATTGCCGTGGTGGGCCGGAACGGCGAGCTTCTCTACGGGCCCGGTGCCGTTACGGTGAGCAAAGACGGCAGGTGGGGCCTGACGGCCCTGGGCGCCCTGGAAGCCACCGGCCTCCCCTATGAAGAAGCCGGAGGCTTCGTTAAAAGCATAGCCGGGCTGGCCAACAGCGGCATGAACGGGTGGATGTACAAGGTCAACGGCAACGTGCCCATGGTGGGCGCTTCCCAGGAGATCGTCCGGGACGGCGACCAGGTGATCTGGTGGTACAGTACGGACCTGAATTCCCCCGGCCCGACCTGGGACAGCTTGCTGAAAGGCAGTACGCCCGCCTCACCGGCAAATACAACACCGGCCGACCTGAAGGAGCAGAATAAAAAACTTCCCGCAGCCCTGCAAGCCCCCGAGGTTGCCCTGGAGGCATTGGGGAAAATCAACCGGTTGCTGGAACTGAAAGATGATGCAGCCGAAATCGCGCCTTTAGGCGAAGTTAAAAGAGCCGTGGTAGTTACCGGTAGCGATAAGGCTATGAACCGGGACGGAATAATTGCCCTGAAAAAAGAGCTGCTCCAAAATAAAATTGACCTGGCCCAGGAGGTCTCGGCTTCGGCGGGAGCCATTATCTCCGACCCTAAAGCTGAAATAGCATTATCTATTCCGGCCGGGGCCTTGACGAAAGACGTAGAAATAACCGTCAAGAAAGGTACCGGAGGTAATACCGCCCCAACCTCTCTGCCGGCAGGCTACCGGCAAATCTCGGCAGTTTATAACTTTGGCCCCGACGGCACGACCTTCGCCGTCCCGGTGACCTTAAACCTGAAGTTCGCCCTGCCGCCCCTGGTCCAACCGGAAAACCTGGCTTTTGCCTGGTACGATAAGACAAAAGCCAGTTGGGTGGCCCTCCCGGCCGTGGTCGACTTATCTAAAGGCTTAATCCTGGCCCGGATATACCACTTCTCCGACTATGCCGTATTTGTTAAGGAGGCCAGGAAGGCCTTTCTGGATGTAACTCCAGCCAGCTTCGGCTGGGCCCAGGATACCATTGAAACCCTGGCCGGCGCTGGTATTGTGGCCGGGGTGGACGGCAGCCGCTTTGAGCCGGGCCGGGCGGTGACCAGGGCGGAATTTGCCAGCCTCCTGGTCAAGGCCCTGGGGTTAAAAGTAAAGGCAGGGGAGAAGAACCCCTTTAAAGACGTAAAAGGAGATGCCTGGTACGCCGTGGCAGTTACCGCCGCCGCCGGCAACGGCCTGGTGAAAGGCTATGAGGACGGCACCTTCCGCCCGGATAACGTTATTACCCGCGAGGAATTGGCCGCTATGCTGGTCCGGGCCGTGAATCTCCCTGCCGGCGAGGAAAAGCTGGCCTTTAAAGATAGCGATAAAGTCTCTACCTGGGCCAGAAAGAGCGTGGCTATAGCCGCCGCCAGCGGGCTAATTAAAGGCTTTGAAGACGGCACCTTCCGGCCTGGGGATGCGGCCAGCCGGGCCGAATGCGCGGTGATGGTTTACAGGGTGTTAGTAGCTGAGTAAAGGAGCGAGGAATGATTATAACGGCGGGGAGCGCCGGCGCGCACTGCGGTGCTCCTCACCGCTATTGTAGCTTCTTCCTGGCATTTAGGATAAATTTTGACCGGCCTGATATTACGGGTACAGCGAGGGATTCGCAGTGCAGAAAAAAATTGGCTACCTGGTTGCCGCCCTGCTTGTCTTGCTGGCTTTAATAGGGCCGGCAGTCTCCAAGCAGGGAATTTCCCCCGGCAGGCAACCCGGCCCCGATCCAACCTTATCCCAGTCCCGGGCCCCTTCACCGGGAGGAAGTCCTGCCGCTGACGGCAGGCCGGAGAACACCCAAACGCCGGCGTCAATAACTGCCGGTAAGCAGGCAGGCGGCAGCGCCGTAAATGGCGGCGCCCACGCTGCGGCTCCTGCTGGTTCCAACGCGGTTACTCCTGCATCCCCTCAAACCGGGAAAGCGACTGCTACCGGGCCGGACGGTAACCAGGCGCATAACGACGTGGGCGCCCGGGCTGCTGCCGCTGCCGAAGGCTGCCAGGTGTATGTGGCGATTATTGGTATGAAGGGGCAGGTGCTCTTTGGCCCTGCTACGGTAACTGTGAATAAAAACGGCAGGTGGGGCCTGACGGCCCTGGGCGCCCTGGATGCCACCGGCCTTAAATATAGCCTCGCTCCCGGATACGGCAATTTTGTCCAGAGCATAGCCGGTCAAACCAATAAGGGCCCGTGCGGCTGGATGTACAAGGTCAACGACGAGGCGCCCATGGTTGCAGCCAGCGAGAAAAAGGTTAATCCCGGGGATAAGGTTATCTGGTGGTACAGCGAAAGCATTAACAATGCCGGTCCCACCTGGAATGGGTTAAAGGAGGCCGCGCCTTAGTTGTTCGAGGGATTTTTTTACCAGGAAAAGGGCGTTTTTTTACAGAGCCTGCACCCGTTGGCAGCCGTATTTTACCTGGGGGGATTGCTGGTACTTACCCTGCTTTTTACTAATCCCCTGTACCTCCTCGGCCTCTTGCTGGTCATCCTTCTCTGCATCGCTGCTGTCCGGGGCTGGGAGACCTGGGAAACCTATTTCCGCCTCAGCCTCAGCATGATGATATTGGTTATCATCATTAACCCCCTGCTGGTTCGTACCGGGGAAACCGTTATCTGGTGGGGACCGCGACTGCCGGTCTTCGGCCGTTTAACCGTCTCGCTGGAGGCCGTTTGTTACGGCGCGGCCATGAGCGTGCGGCTTTTAGCCGTCATCAGCATCTTTTGCCTCTATAATCTTACAGTTCACCCGGACAAGGTTCTAAGCCTGCTTGCGCGTTTTGCCTCCCGGTCGGCCCTGGTCCTGTCCCTGGCTACCAGGATGTTCCCGGCCATGCTCAGGCAAATGGAAAACATCAGGGAAGTGCAGGCGATGCGGGGCGTTGATTTTCAAGCCGGGACGTTAAAAGAGAGGCTCTCCCGCTATGCCGCCCTGATGAACATCCTCCTCCTGTCTTCCCTGGAAGATTCCCTGGAGATCGCCGAGGCCATGCAGGCGCGGGCCTTTGGCAGCGGCAAACGCTCCTGTTACCGTCAGGATACCTGGCGACCGCGGGACAGCCTTTGCCTGGGAGGGAGCCTCCTGGCCCTGGCTGTGGCCGTTTATGGCCAGGCTAAAGGATTCAGCACCTTCAGTTTTTACCCGCAGCTTGGCTACTTGATTCCAGGCCCCATGACCGTTGTAGTTTTAATAATAATCCTTCTCGCTTTATCCGTTCCGGTGGTATTAAGCTGGGGGTGGCAGCGGTGCCCTTATATCAAAGCGAAAATTTGACCTATTACTACCCGGAGGGGGAAAAACCGGCCTTAAAAGGTATTAATTTGAGTATCGAAGAAGGGGAGTTTTTGCTGATAACCGGTGGATCGGGATCGGGCAAGTCCACCCTGGCCCGGGTGCTGGCCGGCCTGATCCCGGACTTTTACGGCGGCCGGTTTGGCGGCAGGGTTTATTTTCAAGGGCGTGACCTGGGCCGGATGGACCGGCGAAAACTGGCCCGGGAAGTGGGGATAGTCTTCCAGGACCCGGAGAAACAACTGGTTATGACCAGTGTCGAGGCTGAGATCGCCTTCGGCCTGGAAAACCTGGGCCTGCCCCGGGTGGAGATGTCCCGGCGGGTAGCAGAGGTTATGGGTTTTCTGGACCTGGCGGAAATCAGGCAGGAGTTTACCGCGCACCTTTCCGGCGGGCAGAAGCAAAAGCTGGCCCTGGCTGCCGTCCTGGCCATGCAGCCGCGGGTGCTGGTTTTAGACGAGCCCACTTCTCAATTGGACCCGGTAGCAGCCGAAGAGTTTCTCAATCTCGTCAAACGCTTGAATGAAGAAATGGGTCTGACCATAATTTTGATCGAGCAGCGGCTGGAGAGGTGTTTTCACCTGGCCGACCGGGTAGTGCTCATGGAAGACGGCCAGGTAAGATATGAGGGCACGCCGGAGCAACTGTCCCGTTGGGCGGTACAGCGGGACATCCCCTTTGTACCCCCGGTGGCCCGTTTTTTTGCCCGGATAGGTTTCCCCTCTATTCCCGTTACCGTCAAGGAAGGGCGCCAGTTACTGCGGTCCAACTTTGACCGCCGGGAGTTTCCCCCTCTAAAGCCGGCGGTAAAGGCAGACCCGGAAGAACAGGTTTTGGCCATGATTAAGGTATGGTTTACCTATCCTGACGGCAAGGAAGCCCTGCAGGACATAAGTATCCAAATCGCTGCCGGCGAGCTGGTAGCTCTCCTGGGCGCCAACGGTGCCGGTAAATCCACCCTTTTGAAAACCATGGCCGGCCTCTTAAAGCCGGGGCGGGGGCGGGTGCAGGTGATGGGTCGCGACTTGAGTAACGGGGGCCGGCCCGGGGACAGCCGGATTGCCTACCTTTCCCAGAATCCCAATGATTATCTCTTCCAGGATACCGTGGAAGAAGAGTTGTTATCTACTCTAAAAAATTTCGGCCTCCCTGATGACGGGATTGTTGATGAAATCCTGGAGAAGCTAGACTTACAGCGCTACCGGCGGGCAAACCCGCGCGATTTGAGCAGCGGCGAGCGCCAGCGAGTCGCCCTGGCCTCGATCCTGGTAGCGCGGCCCCGCCTCCTGCTGCTTGACGAACCTACCAGGGGGATGGATTATCCTTTGAAAGAAAAACTGGGAGAAATGGTAACGGGTTTAAGCAGGGAGGGAGTAAGTGTGGTGCTGGTGACCCACGATGTAGAATTTGCTGCCAACTTTGCCTCGCGGGTACTGCTGCTGTTTGCCGGCCGGATCGTAGCCGATGGACCAAAGCATCAGGTCCTGGGCCAGTCGGTTTTTTATTCCACCCAGATTGGTAAAATGTGCCGCGGCTATGTTGACGGTGTCCTGACCCTGCAGGAGGCCCTGGACCGGCTGGTACCTGCTTGGACGGCCAGGCAGGTGGTTCGATAAATCCTCCAAGGCGTTTACCCTCGTAAAGGGATGGGAGGTTGTGATCGTGGCGTTTTGGCGTAAAATGCTTTTACCCCTCGCCCTGGTGTTTATCCCGGGCTTGTTGCTGGCCAGCATCAAGATCAACGCTTTTCTCCTGGGCCAGGGGTGGGGTTTACTGGCACTGCTGATAATCATTATTGCCCTGGTCCTGATGTACTGGGGCTTTGAACAGGGCCGGGTATCCTCGCGGGAGGTGGCCGTAATTGCCATGCTGGGCACCATTGCCGCCGCCGGTCGGGTTCCATTTGCAAGTTTGCCCGGCATCCAGCCTACCACCTTTATAGTAATCATCTCAGGATTTGTTTTCGGGCCGCGGGCCGGTTTTATGGTCGGTTCTACGGCGGGTTTGGTCTCCAATTTTTTCTTGGGCCAGGGGCCGTGGACGCCCTGGCAGATGTTTGCCTGGGGGCTGGCCGGTACCTCGGCGGGCGTGTTGAAAACTGGATGTCCCCGGGCTGGTAAAAAGGTAATGACGGTATTTAGTTTTCTCTGGGGCTACCTTTTTGGCTGGATTATGAACCTGTGGACCTGGACTGGTTTTATCCACCCCTTGACCTGGGAATCCTTTGTGGCTACCTATGCCGCCAGCTTCTGGTTTGATACCCTCCATGCCCTGGGCAACGCCGCTTTTTATCTATTTTTTGGCTCCAGTTTCATAAAAATCCTGCAGCGTTTCCGCCGCAGGCTGGAGGTCAGGTTGCTTCCCGCCGACAGTTAAAAGCAGATAGTTGAACCGAGGGAAGAACCGGTTATCGCTTTTTTAGTCAGATTAGGCCAGGGGAAGAGCGGTAAAGGGAGTTTGCCGCTCAATAGCAGAGGCGAGATTATTCATGGTTTCCCGCACCCGGATGAGGGGCCGGCCGTAGACCTCGGCGCCCAGGGCAGCCCCGTTTTCCCGGGCATAAACCACCTTTACCGCCAGGTCCCCGGCGATCATACTATGGGCAAGGGCAGAAGCAGGCATTCCGGCCCCCGTCCCTGCGGGAGAAATTTTTATGAGCCCCACGGAGCCGAAGGCCAGGTCCCCGATAGCGACAGAGATCTTCTTAACAGTAATTTCCCTGGTTCGCTTCAGGCCAAAGATGTTGGCGGCGGCTACGCGGGCCTCGTGGCCGGCCGGTCCAGCCTGCCGGGCAGGAAAAACCCCGGGAGCGGCAGGGTGTTTTTGAGCGGCGCAATCGCCGATGGCAAAGACGCCGGCGGCACTGGTCTGCATGTATTCATCCACCAAAATGCCGGCATTTTCGTCGGTTGCCAGGCCGGCCTGCCGGGCTAGCAAGGTATTGGGTACGATACCGGTAGCCAGGATTACCACATCAGCGGGTAAAGTCCGCCCACCCGTTAGCCTGACACCAGCCACACGATCACGGCCTTCCAGTTCTTCCGCTGCCGTTCTGGTTATAATGGCGACACCCTTCCGGCGCAGCTTTTCTTCTATTAAAATGCAGGTATCGTCATTAAAAAACCCGGACAGGCAACGGGGTAGTTGTTCTACCAGGGTGACATGCAGCCGGGGGTCGGCGCTGCAGGCCGCCGCCAGTTCTACGCCGTTTAGCCCGCCGCCTACGATAACCACGTTCCTGGCCCTGGCCAGGTGCTCCTGAAGGCTTTTGAGGTAGGGCAGTTCTTTTTTCAATACAAAAACGCCAGGGAGTTCCGTTCCTTTAAGTAAAGAAGCGACCGGCGAAGAACCCAGGGCGAGGATTAGTTTATCGTAAATTATTTTTTCACCGAAGGCGGTGGTAACCCGTTTACCACCGGGGTCAATGGCCGTCACTTCATCGATTACTAGTTCGATTCCCTCTTTACAAAGACGGGAGTCGCCCAATATATACTCATTTAATGACCCGGCACCACAGGCGTAAGCAAGGCCCCAGGGCATCAGCGCCCTGATTTCACGGCGTACCAGGGTGATTTTTTTATCGCTGTAATATCGCCTGGCAGCCAGAGCCGCAGTGCACCCGGCAATACCTCCACCGGCAACCAGTATATCTGTGCGTTTCATACCGGTACTCCTTTCGTTTTTTCATGCCGAGGTTTTAACCCCCGGGCAGCTAAATTAGCGGTTGTCCACGGCCCGGGGGCGGGGGAGGGAGGCGCAAAACCTTTACCGTATCTTCGTCAAATCCGAGCTCGCCCAGTATCTTCCTGGCGCGACGCCAGGCCTGTTCCTGGCAGAGCATGGGATCCGGGCCGGGACCCTGGCTGCCGAAAGCCCTGGCGGGACGGAAGTGGCACTGGCTTGCAACGCAGCCAGTCAGTACGATTTGCCGGGCACCGGCTTCAATGGCCTTAAGGACTTCGAGGGTACCTACCCGGCTCAAACATGGCACCTGCAATATGGAAACGTCATCTGGGCAGGACGTGCTCCCGGCGTTTTCACTGTTGGCGTAAGCGCAGTAACTGCAGGTGAAAATAACAGTGGGATGCACCTTCTCTGCTTCCGGTGAGAGGGCCTGGAGTTCGGCTTCTATTTCTTTGTGGCTATAACCGGTCAACGTAATTGCCCGGGCCGGGCAGGCGGCTACGCAGGCGCCGCAGCCCTGGCAGAGGAGGGGGTCGATATGGGAACGGTGATCCTTGATGGCAGGGGCACCATGGGGGCAAACCCGCACGCAGGTAAGGCAGGCGGCGCAGGCGCCTTCTACCCGGGCTACCTGCCGGTGGAGTTCGTAGCGCTCCCGGGCCAGGTCGGCTGCAGCCTTGCCGGCGGCGGCCTGGGCTGAAGCCAGGGCTTCTTCCAGGTTCCCGGGGCCTGCCGCCAGGCCGCAGGTGTAGATGCCGGGTACGGGCGTCTCGACGGGTTTTAATTTGGGATGGCTGGTAGCGAAGAAACCGAATTCGTCCAGGGGAACCCGGAATAAAGCCGCCAAGCGTCTATTTTCCGCCGGGGGCTCCATGCCGGTGGCCAGCACCAGCAGGTCGGCCTCAATCGTCACTTCTTCTTCCAGGATGGCTTCGTAAGCGCGGACCAGCAACTTGCCCTCGGGCCCCGTGCCGGCGGCAAGGGGCGTTACCCGGGGCGGTTCTCCGGGCTGGTAATGCAGGAACACGACACCCCGGGAGCGGGCGGCCTCGTACCACTGTTCTTGCAGGCCGTAGGCCATGATATCCCGGTTGAGGACGTAGATTGCGGCCGCCGGGTTGATTTTCTTTAGTTCTAAAGCGTTTTTTAAGGTTTCGCTGCAGCAGGTGCGGCTGCAATAGGGATGGCCGGCATCGCGGGAATCTACGCACTGGATGAATACCACCCTTTGGGCGCCGGCCAGCCTGGGGCTCCGGGTTTTAAGGAGGTCTTCCAGTTCCAGGGCGGTCACGACCGCCGGGTGCTGGCTGTAGAGATACTGCTGCGTCTTCTTTTCCCCGGCGCCGGTCGCCAGGATGGTAACGCCGTGGGTGATGCTTTCCCTCCTTTCCCCGGCAATCTCGATTTCCGTCTGGAAACAGCCCGGCTTACCGCTAGTATCCAGGATTCTAGCGTCCAGATGGACATGGATGCGGGGATGTTGCATGAGGCGCCAGGTCTGTCCCGCCAGCCAGGCTTGCACGTCGGCGCCCCTCAAGGTACGCTGCATACGGAGGAGATTGCCGCCTAATTGCGCCTCTTTTTCTACCAGGTGCACCTCATGACCCAGATCCCCCAGGTGAAGGGCGGCAGTCATGCCGGCCGCCCCGCCGCCGATAACCAGGGCTGCGGGTGTAACCGTGGCTTCTTCATTCATATAAGGGACCGTCGCCTTTACCCCGGCTATAGCCATCCGCACCAGGTCCCCGGCCTTGCGGGTAGCCATTTCCACCCGGCCGCTATAGATCCGGGCTGCATGATCAAGAATGTTAACTATTTTTAGACCCACCCCCGGTAAACCTGCCTGGTCGAGCCGGGCCTTAAGTACCGGTTCCAGGGCGCGGGCGCTGCAGGCCGCTACTACAATCCGGCCCAGGCCGTTTTCGTTTATAGCCCGAAGGAACTCCTCGCCCGCCTGGGGATCGCAAAGGGATAATTCTTGTACCATATCGACCCCGGGCAGGGAACGGCAGTATTCCTCCAGCCCTTTTAAATCCAGGTCGGCAGCCAGATGGTCGCACCCGCAGATAAACACCCCTGTCCGGGGAGAAGGGTCGACAGCGCCGGAGGAGGGTGGCAATAGCGGCGATTTAACGGGACCGGCGCCGTTTTCTTTTAGCCAGGCGGCACAGGCCGTAGCCGCGGCCGAACCCTGGGTGACGGCATCGATGACATCGCAGGGGCCGCTGAAGGCGCCGGCGACAAATATACCCGGTTGTGGGGTGGAGACAGGGGCAAGGGGGGAGGTCTGGCAGAAGCCATAGGCATCGAGTTCTATCCCCAGGGCGGCAGCCAGGTCCCTGGCCCCATCCGGCGGCCGCAGGCCGGTGGCCAGGACCGCCAGGTCGAACTCTGCTACCCGGGCCGGGCCTTCTTCCGGGGCGTAACGGATGGTGAGCCTCGGGTTGCCGGGTGTTTGGATTATGCTGTGAATGCGCGAGCGTACCAGCTTAAGACCATATTCTTGCCGGGCTTTTGCTAGATAGCTTTCATATGCCCGGCCGTAAGTGCGCAGGTCCATGTAAAAGAGGGTTATTTCCGGTAAGGGTAATTTACGCGCCGCGGCTGCCTCGTAAAGCATCAAGGCTTCTTTAAGGGCATACATACAGCAGACGGCCGAACAGTAGGCTACTCCCCCGGCAGGGTCGCGGGAACCGGCGCACTGGATGAAGGCTACCTGTTGCAGCGGACCATTACCCCCGGGGCGGCACAGGTACCCCTCAGCCCCCAGGCGCTGTTCTAACTCCAGGCCGGTCAAAACCCCTAGATAACGCCCGTAACCGTAGCGGGCATCCAGGTTGGCGGGGAGATACTCCTCGTAACCGGGGCAGAGGATAAGAGCCGCCGCGTTTAATTCCTCCTCCCGGCCTTCCCGGTAAAAATGCAGGCTAAAGTTGCCGGGGTTACGGGTCAATTTTTTTACTTCAACACCGGTAAGGAGGGTGATATTATCCCTCCCTTGCTTGATAAAGTGGGGGGAACGGATACAGAAAAAGCTGTCCGGAGGGGACAAGACGCAGGCGCTGCAGTCGTTGGTAGGAAAAGTCTTTGGCAGGACGGTCAGTTTACCGCCTGGCCGGGAAGAGCGTTCTAATAGAGCGACCTGGTAGCCGAGACGGGACAGGTCCAGGGCCGCCTGGACCCCGGCGATGCCGGCTCCCAGGACGGCTACGGGTAGCGCATCCTTTTTCATTATTAAAGCCTCACTCCTTACCAGCGATTACCAGGGCATCGGCTACCAGTTCGACCAGGTTCTTAACTTTAACATTGAGATGATAATGACGGCAAAGGTCATTTAATTGATCAACACAGTTGTGGCAGGGAGTAGCCACTATCCCGGCCCCGGTGCGCTGAATTTGCTCTATTTTAACCTTGCCTTTGGCCAGGCGTTCCTGGCCGAACTCGCTCAAAGAGAGCATGCCGCCACCGCCGCCGCAGCAGTAGTTATTCTCACGGTTCGGCGTCATTTCGCGAAAATCGGTGACCGCTGCCTGCAGTACCCGCCGCGGTTCTTCAAAGATACCTTCCTTGCGGCCTAGATTGCAGGGGTCATGATAGGTTACCGGCTCGCTGTTGCGGGAGGGGTCCAGGCGGATACGGCCTGCATCCAGGTATTCGGCCATTAGCTGGACAATACTGCGTACGGGGAAGGGGAGTTTATGCCCCAGCCAGCGTTCGGGCCCCCAGCGGATGGCGCGGAAGGCATGGCCGCACTCGGTCATGATCAACTCCTGGCAGCCCAGGCGCTCCACCTCATCCGCCAGGCGCTGCACCAGGATAGCGCCGGCTTTGTCATCCCCGGAGAAAAGGGCGTAGTTGGTCGCGTCCCAGGAGCGGCTGGAGAGGGTCCAGCTCTCGCCGGCGGCATAAAAAACCTTGGCGGCCGCCAGGATGGATAGAGGGAAAAACTTTGCTTCCCGCGGGTTGATAACGTACATTACCCTGGCGCCTTTTTTATCTACCGGTATTTCCGCCCGGGGGCCGAACTCAGCCTGGAGTTCTTCTTGCATCCAGTCCAGGGTATCGAGATAATCCTCCCGGCTGATCCCCATATTATTACCAGAAGTAACTGCTAGATCAACAACTTTTTGTAAATTTTCGGGGACCCGGCCTTCCTCCGCCAGGTGGCTGCGCAGGGCCCGGACCAGGTCGCCCATATTCACACCTACCGGGCAGTAAACCGTACAGCGGCCACACATGGTGCAGAGCCAGATCATGTCCGATGCCAGGACTTTGTCCTCCATCCCCCATAGGAGCAGGCGGACGATTTTACGGGGATCAACAGGTGCGCCTATATCGCCGGTGGGACAGCCGCCGCTGCAGACGCCGCAGGTAAGGCAGGATCGCAGGGTAGCTTCTCCCAGGGCACCGGTTATTTTTTCATGTAAATTTTGATAAAGGGGTGGAAAAAGACTCTCTTCAATGGCGGGTGAAAAAGGCATTTAAAGATTCCTCCTGAAGTTTATCCATCATTGCCTTGGCAGTACATGTTTCTTCTCTGCCAGCAGGGGCGCGTGGCTGTAGTCGCTGTTTCTACGGAACTTCCTGAACGGCATCGACCATCCTGCCAGCAGGGGTAAAAGGCGAGATAGGCTGGAAGGGTGGAAAGATTACAACGCTTGCTTTTTTTTGTTCCCAGCGCCGCAGGTGGTTCGCAGAGATATCTAACACCTGGATCACCATACTGATGGGATACATTAATTTTTTCGCCCCGGTTATCTTGTTTTTATCTATATCATATTTCCTGTTAATTACGATGTCAATAAACCTATAAAAAAAATTATAAGAAACCTAAAAACGAATAGATAAAGTAAGCTTTTATAAAACGAACCTGAAAACCTTGATTTAAAATAACAGGTTAACGTAAAATAAAGTTACCAATGTATTGATAACCCTATTGCTGGGCGAGGCGACTGTCTATGACCGAACAAATGCTGTACCCTATAAGCGTTGTGGCTGAACTACTTGGCATCCAGCCGGGTACCCTGCGGGTGTGGGAGAGGCATAAGCTCATACAACCAGCCCGGAAGAACGGGCGGCGTCTATACTCCAATAATGACCTGAAGCGCTTGCGTTTTATTAAAAGGCTTATTGATAAGGGCTTTAATTTAAACTCTTTGAAACACTACCTGGCATTTTATCCCTGCTGGTTATTAGAAGACTGCCCGTCCTGTTCCCATAAAACTGAGCGCATAGGCTGTGCCAAGATTTGCTGGAAGGAAGAAGGGACTTACTGCCAGATTTCCTTCGAGGACCCCTCCCTTTGCAGTAAATGTCCATATAAAAAACAAGAGAAGTAGTGGAACCGGCCCCCTGAAGGCTTGGGAACCGGAACGGGGGATAAAGTGAACACGCGGTCGGGCAGGAATTTGCTGCATCTTTGTCGAACAGTGTATTACCAGAAAAACATTCCAACGGGTGCCAGGGAAGCCGGTGGGAGTCCGGCGCGGTGCCGCCACTGTGAGGGGGAGCACCTGCTAAAGGAGCCACTGGTCCAGCACTCAGCAAGATTTTTCCCCCTACGGGTTAATATCTTATAGTTTTAATAAGAAGTAGCCTGGGTGGGGTAGATAGGAGCTTGAGTGCCGGACTGGGAAGGCAGCAGGGAGCGTTGAACCCGAGCCAGGAGACCTGCCCGTGGGATTGCACCGTAAAACCACGGCCATGGTGAAGGTGAGGTAAGGGAGGATTTACCCCAGCTACGCAGGCGTGGTTGGGGTTTTTCATTCTGGCAGGCGAAGGGAGATTAAGTTTAATCATGATACCGAAGAAAATCATCAAGCGCGACGGCCGGGTAGTGGACTTTGACGAGGAAAGGATTATCAATGCTATTTACAAAGCGGCCCAGGCTGTCGGGGGCCAGGACCGGCGCCAGGCCAGCCGGCTGGCCAACCAGGTGACGGCCCTGCTGGCGGAAAAATTTGTCGACAGGCTGCCTACCGTCGAAGACGTACAGGACCTGGTGGAAAAAGTATTGATTGAGAACGGCCATGCCCGGACGGCCAAGGCTTATATCCTTTACCGGCAACAACATGCGGAATGGCGGGATTTCCGCCACCTCCTGGTCAACGTGCAGGAAATGGTCCAGGGCTACCTGGACGGCCAGGACTGGCGGATTAATGAGAACAGCAACATGAATTATTCCCTCCAGGGCCTCAACAACCATATCATTGCCGCCGTCAGTTCCAGGTACTGGCTGGAAAAGGTCTACCCGCCGGCCATCCGCGAGGCCCATGAAAGGGGCGATATTCATATCCACGACCTGGGGTTGCTGGCGCCCTATTGCTGTGGCTGGGACCTGGCCGATTTACTGGAAAGCGGCTTTGCCGGCGTGGGGCAAAAGGTGGAAAGCGCCCCGCCCAGGCATTTCCGGACGGCCCTGGGGCAGATAGCCAATTTCTTTTATACCTTGCAGGGAGAAGCAGCTGGTGCCCAGGCCTTTTCCAGTTTCGATACTTACCTCGCTCCCTTTATCCGTTACGACGGCCTGGACTACCGGGAAGTCAAGCAGGCCCTGCAGGAGTTTATCTTTAATCTCAATGTACCCACCAGGGTGGGCTTCCAGACGCCCTTTGTCAACCTGACCATGGATGTGGTCGTACCGCAGGTTTTAGCCGGCGAGCCGGTGATCATCGGCGGCGAGCGGCGTAAGGAATGCTACGGCGACTTCCAGCAAGAGATGGACTGGCTGAATATAGCCTTTTGCGAGGTGATGATGGAGGGGGACGCCCGGGGCCGCATTTTTACCTTCCCCATACCCACGTACAACATCACGCCTGATTTTCCCTGGGAAAGCCCGGTGGCAGACAGGATCATGGCCATGACGGCCAAATACGGCATCCCCTACTTTGCCAACTTTATCAACTCCGATTTAAAGCCCGAAGACGTGCGCAGCATGTGCTGCCGCCTGCGCCTGGATAACCGGGAACTGAAGAAACGCGGCGGCGGTCTTTTCGGCGCCAATCCCCTTACCGGATCATTAGGCGTAGTAACCATAAATTTGCCACGCCTGGGTTATCTTTCTGCGACTAAAGAAGAATTTTTAAGCGGTTTAAAGGCGAAAATGGACCTGGCCAAAGAGAGCCTGCTTTTGAAGCGCAACATCCTGGAGAAGCTGACGGAGCAGGGACTTTATCCCTATTCCCGGTTCTACCTGCGGCAGGTTAAGGAACGTTTCGGCAGGTACTGGGAAAACCATTTTAATACCATTGGTATCGTGGGCATGCACGAGGCCCTCTTGAATTTTCTAGGGAGAGGTATCGATTCCCGCGAGGGGAGAGCACTGGCTTTAGAAATCCTGGACTTCATGCGTTCCGTCCTGACCGATTACCAGGTTGAAACCGGCCAGCTCTTCAACCTGGAGGCCACGCCGGCGGAAGGCACCTCTTACCGCCTGGCCCGGCTGGACAGGCGCCTGTATCCGGATATTATCACCTCCGGGACCGATGAGCCGTATTACACTAATTCCACCCACCTGCCGGTCGGCTTCACCGACGACGTTTTTACCGCCCTGGAGCACCAGGACGAACTGCAACTTAAATATACCGGCGGCACGGTCTTTCACGCCTACCTGGGGGAAAGGGTGACGGATACGGTAACCTGCCGGCGTTTCTTGCAGGCAGTGATGGATAACTTCCGCCTGCCCTATTTCACCATTACGCCTACCTTCAGCATCTGCCCCGAGCACGGGTATCTTTCCGGCGAGCAGTGGACATGCCCGGAATGCGGCCGGGAAACGGAGGTCTGGAGCCGGATCGTCGGCTATTACCGCCCGGTAAAGAACTGGAATAAAGGCAAGCAGGAGGAGTTCCGGGAGCGGCGGGGCTTCCGGCCTGTAGCCTGCCGGGACGGGCAAACAGGCAGGGCGGCAAGTTAGGAAAGGCTGGCTAATATGACGGTCGTTGCAATTATTGCTGCGGCCCCCAAGGGGCACAGGAAAGCAGGGGCTGTGAAAGCCTGTTTTAGGAAGTGATCCCCATCGCCATTAGAGGCATCCAGTTAACGAGCCTGGTTGACTTTCCCGGCACGGTTTGCACTACCATCTTTTTTGGCGGTTGTAATTTTCGCTGCCCCTGGTGCCACAACGCCGACCTGGTGCTGCGCCCTTCTGCTTTACCGGAAACCAGCCCGGCGGAGGTTTTAAATCTCTTGGAACGGCGTAGCGCCTGGGTGCAGGCTGTATGTATAACGGGAGGGGAACCAACCCTGGCGCCCGATCTGGAGGAATTTATCCGCTCCCTGAAAGCCAGCGGTTTTAAAGTCAAGCTGGATACCAACGGCACGCAGCCGGGGGTTATAGCCAGGCTGCTGGCCGGGGGATTGCTGGACTATGTGGCCATGGACGTAAAAGGGCCGCCGGAGAAGTATGACCTTTTAACCGGCATCAGGGCGAACCTGGAGGCTGTAAGGGAAAGTATAGCTCTTATTAAAAATAGCCGGGTGGCTTACGAATTTCGTACCACGGTAGTTCCCGGCCTGTTAGCGGAGGAAGACCTCCCGGCTATAGGCGAGATGCTGGCAGGAGCCCGGCATTATGTTTTGCAACAATTCCGGCCCGCCGGAACCCTGTTGAACCCCGGTTTGCGGGAACTCCACCCTTACCCGGAGGCAACTTTAAAAAATATTGCTGATACCTTACAGCCTTTTTTTGCCAGGGTAGAAGTCAGGAGCTAGAGGTTTTTGCGAAAATTTTCAGGGAGAAGTTTTTTATATACGCTTTTTTCCTTAAATGTAGCAGGCAACACAATCTGGCTTTTAAAAAAATTGCTTCCCTGTGGCAAAGGAGGAGAAAAATGGCGTTTGTCGAATAAAGAATTTATAAACTTAAAATAAAAGAGGCAGGATTTGATGAGGAAAGAGAATGATATTACCAATAAATGTCAACGGGGGGGGGGGGGGGTTTTTTGCC
>NZ_MDDC01000021.1 GCF_001875325.1 Neomoorella thermoacetica | reverse complement strand
GGGGTAATTTATGTAGTAATTGTAAAAAAATGGAAACAAATCACGCTACCACTTATTGTCCTTTCCCTAAACAATAATCCTACCTTATTTAACCCCTATTAAAACTTCTTCTCGCAAAGAACCCTTTCTGGTTTTGTTTCCCATAAAAAGGCTAAAAGATCGATAAAAAACTAATTCTCCACCCCCTAGACTAAAAATTTGCAAACAAGTAGAAGGCTTTAGTGTAAAAGGCAAACCACCTGAAAGGGTGGGACGCAAAGCCGTGGGTCTACAGCCGTTACCGGTATGACTGCCAGGCTGCCGCTAGTAAAGTCTTTGTTTATCGGTTTTTTATAAAGGCAGCCCGGTTATGTTAACTGGCTGCCTTTTCTATTTTTATTCAGCCTCCGGGGGGTGACTGGCTTTTGGAGGTGATTATTATTTTGAAAGCCCAGGGTTCCTCGCCTTAACACTGGTTAAAAAGGGGTGTTCTAGTATGCAACAATGTCGTCAATGTAACCAGAAGACCCCGGACCGTTCTTGCCCTGATTGCGATTACTTTATGAGCCCGGGCTCTTTGCGCCGGAAACCCCCGTCACCTATAGGAATAAATCTGGTTGCAGCTGACGGGAGGTGTTATGACGGCCGTATCCTGGTCTTAAATATGATGGAGTTGGGATTAGAAACAGATGCTCCAGTACCCGGGAAATATCGTATTTACCTTCATCAGAACCTCAGCCTGGATGTGGCCGGGGTACCCACCAGAGGGAAGGGGAATATTCGCCTTTTTGATATCCTGGCCGTTTACCGGGATCAGGAAACCGCTACCCGCCTTAGCAGTGACGAGTACGCTTTATTAACCGGAAGTACGGGGGACTTTATTGAACAAGTATCCCAACTTGTCCCCCTTCACCTGCAGAAACTGGTAAAAGAGCGGTTACTTGCCGAAATCCAGAACTCTGAGATTTTGAAGGCTATGCAGATCGGCAGTGTGTTCCGCTACGAAAGGGGACGACTTCGCCATTTAGGGGGCCAGGCTGACCTGGAATTGCCGCCGGAGGAAATAGAAAAACTGGTACATAAGGCGATTCGCCAGGGTTCCCACTGCCGGGAATTTATTGTAAGTAGTGACGGGCAAAGGGTTTTTGACCTGCATGGGATCCCCCTGGATCCTTACTCCGGGGGCTTGCTGGCCTTCGATATTACCGAGATTATCCATAAAGAAAGGCAGATGCGCCGGCAGGAGATGCTTGCTTACCAGGAAGCCATTGCTGCTGTTACCAATGGGCGGTTGCGGCTCTCGACCCGGGCGGAGATGGCGTCTCTACTTTCCCATGGTTATGAGCTGGCCAGGGGTGAAGTTCAAGAGGCTGCCGATGTTGCCCTGGCGCGGAGCAAGTTGCGCAGTATATTACCAGAGGTTTTTCGTGGCCGCCAGCACGGTATTTGCCTGAGCTTGACCGAAGCCTTAACTAATGCCTTAAAGCACGCTGGAGGGGGTGAATGGATAGCCAGGCAGGACGATGAAGCCCTGCGCGTAATTGTCCAGGACCACGGCCAGGGAATAAAACTCAAGGATCTACCCAAGGCAACCCTAATGCAACATTACTCTACAAAGGGATCCCTGGGTAGCGGGTTTACTTTAATGCTTTATTATACCGACGAACTCTACCTGGCTACAGGAAACTCCGGGACGATCTTGGTCCTCAAGTTTTGTCAAGTGGTGGGGCAAAAAGCTTGTTAAATAAAGGGAAGGGGATAAGTGGTAATGCTGACAATAGAGGTAACTAGAGTTAAGGGTAGCCGCTGTTTAAACCTTAAAGGAGAACTGGATATGGAAACCCTGCCGATGCTGGAACGAACGGCGGAAGCCCGGGAAGGGGAATGCCGGCTGATTATCAATCTGTCCGGAGTTTCATTTATCGATTCGACAGGCCTCAGGGGATTGTTAACTATCCAACAGGAATGGGCGGCGAAAGGAGGGAAGGTGCACTTTATTAACCCCTGCCCGGAGGTAGCAGAGGTTTTCCGCCTGGTTGGCCTGGAAGAACTTTTACAGGGAACTTCAGGAGAAATGGTGAAGGCAGGTGAAAATTAGATGGCCCTGGATGCCGGTAGGATAGAGAAGCAAATAATACATGCCGGTATACAGGGAGCCGGTTGCAGTATTCCGGCAGAAGTGGAGGGAGGGGATTTTTTTGATTTTATCCCCCTGGGTAAGGAACGGCTTATTGCCGTAATAGGTGATGTAATGGGCAAAGGCAGCAGGGCTGCCAGGCATATGAAAGACTTGAGGGCAATAGTACATACCTGTGCCGGGAACAATATGCCGCTCCTGACGATGATGGAACAAATAAACGAAAGGGGCGGGAAACAACTCCGGCTTGCCAGGTCCTTTGCAACCCTGTGCCTGATTTCTTACGAGATGTATAATGCCCGCTTGATATCCCTCAGTGCGGGACATCCGGCGCCTCTGGCTTTTAGTGGTAATAAATCACGTATCCTAAGGGTAAAGGGGGTGGCCCTGGGGCTCCTGGAAAGTTACCAGGGAACTGAGCCAGATACCGTGAGTCTGGCTCCCGGGGATGTAGTCCTCCTGTATACAGATGGCCTGGTAGAAGCCCGTAATGGTCAGGGACAAACCTACGGTTTAAAGCGCCTGGAGAATATAACTCTGGCAAACTCCTGCCAAAATGCAATCCAGCTGCGGGATACTATTTTGAATGATTTATTTACCTTCACTGGTAGGAAGCAGCAAAGGGATGATGTTACCCTGGTGATACTGAAGAGGGGTAGGTGAAAGCCGGTGAGCGGTTTGGAAGTAAGCGTAAACCGGGAAAAGGATAGGACTATCCTGAGGGTGGCGGGAGAGCTGGATTTTAGCAATATAAACCAGTTACAACAAGAGATTGAACGCCAGGAAACAAAAACGATAGAGATAGATTGTAGCGCTTTGCAGTTTATGGATTCCTCGGGGGCTGGTCTGCTTCTTTCTATTGCCAGGGTTCTGAACCAACAAAACCGCATCCTTGAAATCACCCACATCCCTGAGCATATATACCATGATTTGGATATAATTGGGGTTTTTCGCGTTTTAGAAAGCTTTAAGGCATCCCGTCCGACCGGAGGGAATTAATGTGGGGGAAAACAACACGCAAGCCAGCAAATTAATTGGAACCCTAAATCCGGCCCCGAATGATACAGGAGCTAATAAACTGCCGGCTACGGTAGCTATTATTAACGGGCGCCCGGTAATAAAACACCCGCCTGAGGGACCCTATCCGGTAATAGTGCCATGCCGGGGATTGCGGTTGGTGGTAAATGGTGAAGAGCGAATGGAACCTATGCCTGTCACCTCAAAAGATAAAATAGAAATACTTCCAGTTGACGAAAAGCAGGAAGGATACTGGCGCATAAAGATTAGTGGGGATAAGCAGGCAGCTTTACTGCAAATGCGACCAGGGATAATATTGCACCGGCGCCTAAAAGATTTGCCGCCGGCCAGGATACTGCAACTTGAAGCCCTGGAGCAAGAGAGACATTATCCTCCCTTTACCCTGGAGGAGCTGGTCCGAGAGCTTAAGAGTCAAGGTATCCGGTACGGTATTGATTGGCACACGTGCACCCGCCTGGTCGAAGAGCCGGCAGAGGGGACATGGACCATTGCCCGCGGCCAACCGGCTTTTCCTGGTAAGGACGCTACCGTTCAATTGTTATTTACAACCCAGGAAAGGGTACCTGTAACCATCAAAGAAGAAGAGCAGCAGGTTAACTTTCGCGAGCGCTTTCAATTCACTTCTGTTGAACCCGGCACGGTCCTGGCCAGAAAAAAACCTGTTACCGGTGGTCAGCCAGGGAGGGCCGTGACGGGAGAAATAATTCTGCCGCCTGAGCCCCGTGAAATTGAGCTCGTTGCCGGGCAGGGTGCAATTTTAAGCAATAACGGTTTAGAAGTGGTTGCCACCCGGTCCGGCCGGCCTATGGCCAGGAAATCAAAAGACCGGGTAACCATTGAAGTAATCCCGGCCCTGATCCATACCGGCAATGTTAACCTTTCCTCTGGCAACATTAACTTCAGTGGCGATGTAATTGTAACGGGCCAGGTTGAAGAAGGTATGGTTATCGAGGCGGGAGGGAATGTGTATGTAGGCGATACCGTATCCCGGGGTATAATCCGGGCAGGAGGCTCCATTGAGGTGGCCGGCAATATCTTCGTTTCGGTACTGGCTGCCGGAAATATTACCGCCTTCCAGCAGAGGCTGGGCCCGCTCCTGGCGAGAATTGCAGAAGAGCTGGAACAATTGATAACAGCTATAAAGCAGTTATTAAGGCACCCTTCCTTTAAAAAAGATGACCTTAAGGGCGGGATCGGCCCCCTGGTACTCCTGCTTATGGAAAAGAAATTTCAGGGTCTTTCTTCTGGTATAGAATTATTACAGAAGGAAGTGCAAAATTTACAAACAATATCTTTAGGCGAACCGGAAGGACTTATAAATGATTTGGAACGCCTGACTCGTTCGCCTTTAGGAGTTAAAAATTTAGACTACCTGGAAACGATGTTGCAAAAGGTTGCAGGCTGGCAGGAAGGGATTAGTGCCCCTCTCCAGGGGAGAGCTGATGTTACCGTCAATTATGTTGTTAATTCTACCATCATGGCTTCGGGTAATATTAGAGTACTGGGGGATGGCTGTTACCACTCCCGGTTACAGGCCGGGAAATCAGTAACCATAAACGGTGTTTTCCGTGGCGGTGAGATTCAGGCCCAGGGTGATGTTTATATAAGGGAACTGGGTTCGCGTAGCGGTACAGAAACCAGGGTAATCACCCGGGGCGGAGCTAGAGTGAAAGCAGGGCATGTTTTTGAGAATACCTCCATTCAAATAGGGCCACGGGTGTATTCCTTTAGCCGGGAGGAGGAGAGGGTAACTTTATATCTTGATCGGGAAGGCGATCTAATCAGGCGGAATATATAACAAGTTCTATGAATTGACCTCAGCTCCGGCACAACCGCCCTTTACGTTGGCTTGCCAATATTGGGCCTTTAAGGTATAATTACTTTTAGTTGCAGAGGGGAGTAGCTATTTACCGGTAGAGTCAACATACTGGTCGCTGACCTGGCTCTACCAGCCTGTTAAGTATGGCTTAGCGAGACCTTTGCACCCTGGTAGGGGTGTAAAGGTCTCTTTTTTTGGCCGCCAGCCGGCTCCCATTACATCATCCTGTTCAGGAGGCAAAGTATGAAAGCATTCCTGTTATCCCTAGGCTTGATTTTTATTGCCGAACTGGGGGACAAGACCCAGCTAGTTGCCCTAACCCTGGCCACACGTTTTAATGCCCGTGTTGTCCTCGCCGGGATCTTCACCGCGACTCTACTGGTTCACGTTATCTCCGTTGCTTTGGGAGAGTTTGTGGGGATACTTATCCCTACCGCCTGGACTCATTTTCTTGCCGGCCTGGCCTTTATCGGGTTTGGCTTCTGGACTTTACGTGGCGATAGCCTGGATGCTGAAAGGGACAATGCCCAGCGTATTGCTTCCCCCTTCTGGTTGGTAACTGTCACCTTTTTTCTGGCCGAATTCGGCGATAAAACCATGCTCGGTACCGTTACATTAGCCACAACTTATTCTATCATACCGGTCTGGCTTGGCTCGACCCTGGGTATGGTTCTTTCCGACGGACTGGCAATCTGGATCGGCCGGGCTATGGGGTCCTGGTTGCCGGAGCGAGTAATTAGACTCGGGGCCGCCTTTATTTTCTTCATTTTCGGCTTCTTTAGCGCCGTCCGGGGAGGATTAAATCTTTCGCCACCTGTATGGGGTCTGGGAGTCGCCATCCTGGCAATTCTAGTCTTCATCTTTTTCCGCAAGCCGGCATAAAAAGGCAACCGGGAGAACTAAAGCCACGCTGACGACATCTTTGCTTTTTATAAATATAATAAGGTGTGATTTTTGATTCTGATACTGAATTGGGTCCTATTTTTTAATCCTCCGGCCTTTTTGCCGCCACTCGCGGCAGGTATATATTCTTGGCCGGCGAATTAAGTTAAAGGAGTTAACGGTGGCGGATGAGAAGTCTAAACTTGAACCCATAGGCCCTGGTCATCCGGCAGGACGTACGGTCAGAGTCGGGGTTGCCTTTGAGTGTGGTCGTCTCTCATAACAAGCTCCTGGCCAAAACGGCCAGTGAATTGGCCAGGCCGTTGTGCCAATTGAGGCCTCCCCAAGCGGGGCTTGTCTTGAACAGGCAATATCAGGAAAAAGAATGAAGAGGGAGTGGACTTGGCCGCCGGCGTAGTCAAGGAATTTGAAAAACAAGGCTTCGCTATCGCTAAAGGTGAGGCAGCGGTATCCTGCAACGCACTAAAGCATGGGAGGAGATGTACTTAATGAGCATCCAGGAAAAGGCCCTTAGCCTGCACAAGGAATGGCAGGGCAAAATCGAGACTCGTCCGCGGGTACAGATTAGAAATGCTGATGATCTAACCATGGCCTACACCCCCGGGGTAGCTGAACCCTGCAAAGAAATCCACAGGGCCCCCGGTTTAGTTGATGTCTACACCCGGCGCTGGAACCTGGTGGCTGTCGTTTCCGACGGTTCGGCCGTCCTCGGCCTGGGGAACATTGGCGCCCGGGCCGCCATGCCTGTAATGGAAGGTAAAAGCGTCCTTTTCAAATCCTTCGCCGGCGTGGATGCCTTCCCTATTTGCATCGACTCCCAGGATGTCGATGAAATAGTCCGTACCGTCCAGCTCCTGACCCCGACCTTCGGCGGCGTGAATCTGGAAGACATAGCCGCGCCCCGCTGCTTTGAGATCGAGCGACGCCTCAAGGAGACAACGGACATCCCCATCTTCCACGACGACCAGCACGGCACGGCTGTAGTGGTCCTGAGCGCCATCATCAACGCCTGCAAAATTACCAAACGTGAACTGTCAGACTTGAAGGTAGTAATCAACGGTGCTGGCGCGGCGGGCATTGCCTGCGGCAAACTCCTCGTAGATGTGGGCGTCAAGGATGTAATCCTCTGCGACTCGAAGGGGATTATCTGCTCCGAGCGCGACGACCTCAACCCCATCAAGAAAGAAATGCTTCAAATAACCAATAAAGAGGATCGCTGCGGTACCCTGGCGGATGCCATGGAAGGAGCTGATTGCTTCATTGGGCTTTCCGTCAAGGACGCCGTCACCCCGGAAATGGTCCGCTCTATGGGCAAAGACTCCATCCTTTTCGCCATGGCCAACCCGGTGCCGGAGATCTTGCCTGACGTAGCCCGGGCTGCCGGAGCCGGTGTGGTGGGAACGGGCCGGAGCGACTTCCCCAACCAGGTGAACAACGTCCTGGGCTTCCCCGGCATTTTCCGTGGCGCCCTGGATGTCAAAGCCTCGGATATCAATAAAGCCATGAAGATTGCCGCCGCCCATGCCCTGGCCGGCCTGGTCGGCGACAGGCTCTCACCTGATTTTGTCCTGCCCGAGGCCTTCGATCCCCGGGTAGCCCCGGCGGTAGCCATGGCCGTAGCCAGGGCAGCCATCGAGAGCGGTGTGGCCCGCGATCCCAAGGACCCTGAATGGGTAAAACGTCACACTGAAGAACTCATCGCCAGATAATGAGTTTAAATTAGCAAATTACGTTACCTGCATAAGTGACCCCCGGGGAGCCCCCGGGGGTTTTAGATTATAACCATCCCGTTTACCGCCGCGAAGCTATCGGCTGCGCGTAACTATCTTGAAGCCCCGAACCAAAACGCCCTTAGCTGGCTCTATTTCAGTTAACCTCAGGGCGGCAGGCGATGATGAAGTAGGTCCTGCCGTCGCTGTCGCCCCGGCTCTGGTAGTCCAGGCCGTGATCCTCCAGGATTTCCAGCAACATATCGGCCTGGTGGGCATCAGCCGCTTCCATAGTTATAGTCAGGTGGTCACCAGGTTTGAGGCGGGGCAGGATATCCTTTACTCGGGCCAGGTCTTTATGGGTGATGGCATTACCCATTCTCAAGGAAATATCTGGCATGATAGACAGGCCTCCTCCCTGGATCAGGTTCTAGTTTAACCTGGTAGGCGCCTTTACATGCACTTATTTTTTAATCTGAATGCTTAGCAGGCGCATCAGTCGCTCGGCGGCATCGGCCAGCAGGGAGGCGGCATTCTCCAGGCAGTAACTCAAGGATACCGGCCGGGGGACAATGCTCATGAAGCCCTGGATGCCATGATCATAGACAGCGTGGGCTCCTTCGCCGATGGAGCCCACCAGGGCGACTACCGGGATACCATATTTAGCGGCCACCCCGGCCACCCCGGCCGGAACCTTCCCGTAAGCCGTCTGGCGGTTGATTTCGCCTTCCCCGGTGATGACCAGGTCGGCGCCGGCTGCCAGGATACCGTCAAGATTCACGGCTTCTATGACCAGTTCAATACCGCGGCGCAGGGTTGCTCCCAGGAAGGCAACCAGGCCGGCACCCAGGCCTCCGGCGGCACCGGCGCCGGGGAGGTCTCTAACTTCCACCTTCAGGTCCCGGGCAATGATATCCGCCAGGCGGGCCAGGGCGGCATCCAGGCGGGGAACCATCTCAGGTGTGGCTCCTTTCTGGGGGCCGTAGACGGCCGAGGCTCCCCGGGGCCCGCACAGGGGGTTGTCAACATCGCAGGCAACCAGGATTTCCACCTCCTTCACCCGCGGGTCCAGGCCCTGGATATCGATGCGCTCCAGGCATTCCAGTCCCCCAGCCCCCGGAGGGATGGCAGCGCCTTGAGCATCCAGCAGCTTTACCCCGAGGGCCTGGGCCATGCCGGCACCACCGTCATTGGTAGCGCTACCGCCTATCCCGACAATCAGCCGCCGGCAACCTGCTTTCAGGGCCTGGTGGATGAGTTCACCCGTACCGTAGGTGGTGGTAATCAGGGGATTGCGCTTTTCCCGGGGTACCAGGGGCAGGCCGGAAGCCTGGGCCATCTCTACTACGGCTGTCGTACCGTCCCCCAGGATACCCCAGGAGGCCCGAACCGGTTCCCCCAGGGGCCCGGTGACGGTGGCGGTCATCTCCCGGCCTCCGGTAGCGGCTACCAGGGTGGCTGTCAATCCTTCACCACCGTCGGCCATAGGCACATTGACGGTTTCCACCTCCGGCAGGACCCGCTTGATACCTGCAGCTATGGCCACGGCGACTTCCAGGGCCGATAAACTCTCTTTGAAAGAGTCAGGGGCAATAATAATACGGCGCATTATCTTACCTCCAGTCTTTAAGCCCAGGTTCAAATATTCGCCAGGAAAACAAGAATACCTACAGCCCCTGATCCTTGACACATAAAAAAGTGCTATCTATAATGATATATGAAAACAATCCAGGCTGTACAAACCTTCGTTAGGTGAGGCTTCTGCATAGACAGACGCCACTGCCCGGAAACGTCGAAAGACGCCAATGGGTCAACAGGTATTACCGGCTTAAGGTTTTACCTAATGTGGCTGAGAAAATTCTCTAGCTATGCACGTGCCAAAGCTCAACGAGTGGGGGTTAATAGAGTTTTTTGTTATGACTCTAAGTCTTCCCCCATGGGAAGACTTTTTAATTGGTTGGGAGGTGAGTCCAGTGAACCGGGTAACTAACCTGGCCCTGACCATGATCATGGCCGCCCTTTTAATTTCCTTCGCATACTTTGCCTATCAGGGTCACCGGGTGCTAACCCTGGCGGGCGGGCCGGAGGTCGTTACCAGTATAGGCGTGCTGCCTTACTACGCGTTCCGGTCTTTCCTGAGGATGCTGGGGGCTTATTTATTATCCCTTATCTTTACCCTGACCTATGGCTATAAAGCCGGTACCGACACCAGGGCGGAACGCTGGCTCATCCCCATCCTGGATATCCTGCAGTCCGTGCCTATCCTGGGCTTCTTTCCGGCGGCAGTCTATTTCTTCGTTTCCCTTTTCCAGGGCCGGTTGCTGGGAGTCGAACTGGCTTCCATTTTCCTTATCTTCACCAGCCAGGCCTGGAATATGACCTTTGGCTTCTATGAGTCCCTGACCACCATCCCCCGGGATCTCATGGAAGCCACCGTTGCCTACCGGGTAACCGGCTGGCGGCGTTTCCGCACCCTTTACCTGCCGGCCGGTATTCCCAAACTGGTATATAATAGCATTATGTCCTGGGCCGGGGGCTGGTACTTCCTCATTGCCGCTGAGATTATCGCCATCGGCCCGGTGGAGTATTCCCTGCCGGGACTGGGCAGCTACCTCATCCGGACGACGGAAAGGGGCGAGCTGGGCCTGACCATGGTCGGCCTCCTGACCCTGGTAGCTTTGATAACCTTGATGAACATCTTTATCTGGCGCCCCCTGTCTACCTGGGCGGAAAACTTCAAATACGAGTTTGGCAGCGGCGGCAGTAACCGCCTGCCAAGTGGCTTGGGTTACCGTCTCTGGTGGCAGGCGCCGGGTTTCCGGGAGATCAGGATTGGGGTAATCAAGGGCGGGGCCTTCCTCGGCCAGGCGGTGAGTAACCTGGGTGCCCGCCTGGCTCCGGGGCCGGAGAAGCGGCAGCGGTGGTGCCATTTTCTCGCCCGGGTCGAGCGCCTGGTGGCCTGGGGGTTAGGCCTGTTGCTGGCCTGTGCGCTGGTCCGGGGCCTGCTAGCCCTGGGCGCTCTCTTCATGGAACCGTGGCAGCCCCAGGTTTTCAGCATCCCGGCTGCCCTCCTGTTTTCGTTCCTCCGGTTGACGGCAGCTTACCTGCTGTCCCTGGCCTGGACCCTGCCTGCGGCCATCTGGATCGGGCACAACGAGCGGGTTTACGAATTACTGACGCCGGCTTTTGAGATCCTGGCGTCTGTCCCGGCTACGGCACTATTTCCCATTATTGTGTTTGTCCTGGTGGGTCTGACGGGGGGCATGAACCTGGCGGCCATCTTACTGGTACTGACAGGTATGCAGTGGTACCTGCTCTTTAACCTGATTGCCGGGGTGAAAAGCATCCCCGGTGACCTGAAGGAAGCGGCGACGGCCTTTGGCCTGCGAGGGTTGGGGTACCTGCGCCGGGTAGTCCTGCCGGCCATGGTTCCCTCCCTGATCACGGGAAGTATAACCGCCTGGGGCGGGGGCTGGAACGCCCTGATAGTAGCCGAATATGTTGTTTACGCCGGGCACACCTACACGGCCTTCGGTATCGGCTCCCTGCTGGATATGGCCACTTACGGTAGCGGTAGTTTCCAGGTCATCTGGTCCAGCCTGATCGCCATGATGGTAACCATCGTTCTCATGAATCGTTTCTTCTGGCGGCGGCTCTATGAAATGGCTGCCCGTAGGTTTAAAATAGAAGCCTGAAGGGAGTGGCGGGCATGGCCCTGCTGGAAGTTAACCATGTCTACAAGACTTATACCGACGTCAATCGTTCGTTGACGGTCCTGGACGATATATCCTTTAGCATTGCCAAGGGAGAGTTTGTCTGCCTGGTAGGACCTTCGGGTTCCGGCAAGAGTACCCTCCTGCGAATGGTTGTAGGCCTGATCCAGCCCTCCCGGGGAGAGATATTTTACCGGGGGCAGCAGGTGAAGGGCGTCATGGATAAAATGGCCATCGTCTTCCAGTCCTTCGCCCTGATGCCCTGGCTGACGGTCATGGGAAACGTGGCCCTGGGGTTGGAGGCCAAGGGGATCTCCCGTCCGGAGAGGGAGGCCCTGGCCAGCAAATATATTGATAAAGTCGGCCTGGATGGTTTCGAAGAGGCCTACCCCCGGGAACTATCCGGAGGTATGAAGCAGCGGGTGGGTATCGCCCGGGCCCTGACCATGGAACCGGAACTCCTCTGCATGGACGAACCCTTCTCCGCCCTGGACGCCTTTACGGCCCAGAACTTGCGGGAGGAAGTCCTGGACCTGTGGCTCGACGTCACCCTCCCGGTCAAGTCGGTTCTTATGGTTACCCATGGCATTGAGGAAGCCGTTTTTATGGCCGATAGGATAATCGTCCTCTCCCGGAGGCCGGCCCGGGTCCTGGCCGACGTCAGGGTGGACTTGCCCCGGCCGCGGAATATGAAGGACGAAGCCTTCGCCCGGGTGACGGATAAGATATATTCCCTGCTGTTCTAAGACTGCTCTTTTCTCCGGCGCCGGATCTCTACGGCGGCGTAGTCAAAGCTCCCCGGCAGGGGCGCCCGGGTTTTTTTTACGCGCACCAGTACCTCGTCCACCGGGAAACCGGCGAGAATGGCGTCGCTGATGGCCGCGGCCAGTGCCTCCAGGAGTTTATAGGGCCGGCCGGTGACGATTTCCTGCACCAGGCAGTAGACCTGGGCGTAGTTCACAGTGGCTTCCAGGGCATCGGTCCGCCCGGCGGGTTCCAGGTCCAGGTAGAGTTCGAGATCGACAATAAAGGGTTGTCCCAACTGTTGTTCTGCCGGGTGGTAGCCGTGGAAACCATAAAACTCCAGACCGGCTAAAATAATTTTATCCTGGCCCAATGGGTTGCCCCCCTTTCTCCTTAGCGTCCCCGGATAAGGGACATGGCTTCCGACCGGGCGGCCTGGTCGCGGCGGAAGACCCCCCGGACGGCGGAGGTAATAGTCAGGGAGCCGGGTTTTTTAATGCCACGCATGCTCATGCAGAGGTGTTCGGCTTCAATGATAACGACTACGCCATAGGGATTCAGCTTTTCCATGATAATATCGGCTATCTGGGTGGTTAAACGCTCCTGTACCTGGGGCCGGCGGGCGGCGGTGTCCACTACCCGGGCCAGCTTGCTTAAACCGGTAATTTTGCCCCGGGGAATGTAAGCCACATGGGCCCTGCCCAGGAAGGGTAGGAAGTGGTGTTCGCAAATGGAATATAGAGGTATATTCTTTACAAGCACAATCTCCTCGTGGTTTTCGTCGAAAACAACTGTCAATTCATTGCCGGGGTCACGGTCGATACCCGCAAAGATTTCCTCGTACATATCAGCTATACGGCGGGGCGTCTCCCGCAGGCCTTCCCGGTCCGGGTCTTCACCGACAGCTTCGATAATCATGCGTACTGCCTGGCGGATCTTTTCTTTATCCATAAAGTTCTACCCCCGGTTATAGTTCTGGTTGCTAAGCGCATAAAATATAATTCTCCAGGATTATAAGTTTTCCTGCCCCGTGGCGTTATAAAAGGTTAAAGACGGATAGCTAAAAGAAGAGCGCCCAGGTTAGTAATGAATTCTGTTCTAAGATCTGTTATAATAAGATAAAATAGTGGTACCTAAAAATTGGTATCAAAATAGGGGGTCATAGCCGCCGTGGATGTTGGACCTCTACCCCAGGTTGGGATAGGGATGGTCGTCGGCCTGCTGGAAATGCTGGAGGATGCCCGGGGGAGGGAAGATATCTTTAAACTGGCCGGTAGTCTTTCCATGGAACTGGATGATATCGGCCCGGTAATCGAGGCAGCCAGAGTACTGGGGTTTATTGAAACAACCAATGGCGATATAACCCTTACCAGGCTTGGCAGTAAGCTCCTGAATGCTGATATAAATGAGCGTAAAGATATAATCGCCGCCAGGCTGCAGGAATTACCGGCTTTTAAGGAAGTCTTACAGCTAATTAAATCCGGCCGCGGCCGGCAGGTACGGCGGGAGCAGGTTGTACGGCGCTTTGCCCGCAGGATGTCTGACGAGGACGCCGAGGTACTCTTTAAAACCGTTGTTGACTGGGGACGCTTTGCTGAAATCATCGGTTACGATACCAAGGGAGAAGTCTTATACCTCGACGAGGGAGCATAGATTTACGTGCCTGGCAGTCATGGTTAAAAAGGATCATAATGAAGTGGCCCTTGACAAACAAGTCACGGGCCAGTATAATAATCATCGTTGTGGGGCTATAGCTCAGTTGGGAGAGCGCTTGAATGGCATTCAAGAGGTCAGGGGTTCGACTCCCCTTAGCTCCACCAGAAAAGGAAAGCATTGCAAGGGTTTTTGGAATCGCGAACAGCTTCCTGTTGACAGAAACAGGAAGCTGTTCGCATTTTGTTCACCTGTAACCCAACCGGGACCAGGACCCAAGACGGCGGTAGGCGACGGGGAAATTTCATAAAAACTTCCCCTTAGACATTATAAAAAGGCCGGCCTTTTCCTGAATTTACGTCCGGCAAAAATCACTGCTCTCCAATTGTTTCTTCAGGGCGTTTATCTTTTCCGGTGCAAGCCCCGTGGCTTTAATAATGGTTTCAATGTCAACGTTGAGCAGAAGCAGGTTCCGGGCCACTTCCCGTTTCCCCTTCCAGTCTTCCTTCCAGCTTTCCTTCTAACTTTCCTTGCAGTAGAATCTCTTGCTTCATTTCATCCAGAGCTATTTCAAGGTTACTAATCATCTGTTCCACCTCCCAGGGATTGTTGGCATCCAGGATGCAATCCACTTTTGCTTGTATGCCGGCTGGCATTTTAGGTTTGATAACGTGCTTCAACCAGGTCGTTATATGGTGGAACTCATCGGGAGTCATGGCCTCTATTGCTCCAGCCAGTTTTTGGAGGCGTATTACCAGCTTTTCAGGTTTAGCTTTTTGGTCCAGTAAAAAAATGCTGGCGATTACATTGGCAGTTTTGACGAGTTCTTCTTCGCTATAGCGGTTGACATCAAACAGCAGGTAACGGAAGTCTAGGAGATGCCCGCCGAACCTGGATGAGATCGTTGGCGTCAATAGCCTTCACCCATTCTTCCCGGACGAAGGGCTTTAAGAGTTCCAGGAACACCCTTTTGTCGGCCAGGAGCTGCCTGTAACCCTTGTCGTGGGGGTGGTGGGGAGGCCGGGGTTGCCCTTCATTTTCCGGCAAGGGATCACCTTCTCCCGAATATCATTAAACCATATTTCTGGAGCTGGGGATGCTTTTCGGAAAGCCGGTGACGTTGGGTTTTAACCGGGCTGAAACACGCTAAATCCTGAAACAGTAGAAAACGAAGGCCTCCCTTTCCGGCCGGGCCTTGGAGCTCGCAGGTCCTTCATGGACAGCGCCGGGGCTGTGGGGACCCGGTAGGGTTGACCTGGAGGCCCGGTAAACACTATGATGTAGGGGAAAGATTTTACCAGGCTGCCCTGCTGAATGGCTTATCCCACCGCAGGGGGCTGGCTGAGGCAGGGGTGCGTGATGGTCGAACTACCCGCTAATTTGATAAAAGCAACCTTTCTTTCCCGGCCCAATCGTTTTACAGTAGTGGCTGCCAGGGAAGGGGAGAAGCTGGTTGCCTTCCTGGCCGACCCGGGGCGCTTGACGGAACTGTTGCTGCCCGGGGCTGAGGTCTACCTGGCCCCGGCGTCACGGCAGGGGGATAGGAAAACGGCCTACGACGTGGTCCTGCTCCGCCAGAACGGTACCTTTATTTCCCTGGACAGCCGCCTGCCCAACCGCCTCTTTGTCGCCGCCTTACAGGCCGGCAGGCTTGAACCCTTCAAAGGTTACCGGCTGCTGGCGGCCGAGGTCCGGGCCGGTTCCAGCCGCCTGGACTTTTTGCTCCAGGGTGAAGGGCGGCCGCCCTGCTACGTTGAGGTAAAATCGGTAACCCTGGTAAGAGGTGGGCTGGCCCTCTTCCCCGACGCCCCGACTGCTCGCGGCAGCCGTCACCTGCGAGAGTTGATGGCCCTGCACTCCCGTGGCTACCGGGCGGCGGCCGTTTTTATCATCCAGCGGGAAGATGCTATCAGCCTGGCCCCCAACGAGGTTACCGACCCCTGCTTTGCCAGCACCATCAGGGAAGCGGCTGCCGCCGGGGTGGAAATCTATGCCTATCGCTGCCATATCGACCCGGCGACAGCCAGCCTGATCGCTCCCGTAATGGTAAAACTTTAGGAAAAATGAGGGTGGGTCATTACCACCACAGGTTTTACACCCTTTAACGCCGCCGGGAAGCCGGGATATTGTTACGGCTTTTACCCCCGGGTCACGACAGCCATGGAACTGGAAGGGGCTCTCAGCACAAACTGTGCCACCTCTGGTCCCGGCCATGGCCCTATTGGGCCGGTGGGGTCGTCCTGACTGTCCTGGACGTCGCCCCGGCCTGGTGCACCGGCCGGCCCTGGGGGATTATCACTGCCTTCGGTTACTGGGGGGCCTGGTTCTGGCAGGCCTTACCGGCCACCCGTCCGGCTGGTACTACTTCTCTTTGCCGGACCACACCCGGGCCCTGGGCTTCGGTTCTCTGGCCGAACCCGGGACTATCCTCAACCTGGGGATCATCTGGGGGGCCGGGTTGGCGGCCCTGGCAGCTTCTGAGTTTCGCCTCCACCTGCCCCGGCGCTGGCAGGTAGTTCCCGCCGCCCTGGCCGGCGGCATAATGATGGGTTACAGCGCCAGGATTGCTATGGGATACAATATCGGTGTCTTTTTCAATGGCATAGCCTCCCTCTCTCTACGGGTGGCTCTTTGGCCTGGGGCTGGCAAGGGGCCTACCTGGGGGGAAAACTGCTGCTCCGGGAACTCAAGGAAAAGGACTCCCGGGGAAAGAAACAAAAAATAGCCTGAAAAAATCCCCTGCATGTTGCCCTGGACTAATTCCAGGGCAATAATTATTATATAGGAAGGATATCCTTAACCTGGCAGCGAATTATAAATGCCTGTACCTTTGTAGCAGGGTAGACAAGGCCATTTAATGAAGAGCATTTTCAGGGAAATAGTCATTTGCGGAGGATAGTATATGGGCGTTAGTGCCGTGATCCCGGCTTACAACGAAGAGACCACCGTAGGCAGAATTATTGACACCTTGAAACAAGTAGCTGCAGTTACCGAAATCATCGTCGTCAGCGACGGTTCCGAAGATGATACCGCCGCCGTGGCCCGCTACCACGGGGCCAGGGTACTGGAGCTGGCCGTAAACAGCGGCAAAGGGGCAGCCATGACTGCCGGCGCCAGGGAGGCCAGGGAGGACATCCTCCTCTTCCTGGATGCCGACCTGGAGGGACTGCTGCCGGGCCACGTTCAGGCCCTCATCGAGCCCCTGCTGGCGGGCCGGGCCGAGATGAGCGTGGGCATCTTCAGCCGCGGCCGCTCCATGACCGACCTGGCCCAGGTAGTGGCTCCCCACCTTTCCGGCCAGCGAGCCATTCGTAAAGATCTGTTTTTAGCCATCGGTGCCGACAAGAGCCGTTTCGAGGTAGAGGTCCAGCTCACCAGCGAGGCCAGAGCCCGGAAATGGCGGGTAGAGAAGGTACCCCTGGTCAACATGACCCATATTATGAAGGAAGAAAAAAGGGGCCTGTACCGGGGGGTAGTAGCCAGGATGGGTATGTATAAAGATATTGCCGGCTTTTTCTGGCGCCTGACCAGGAAGAAGTTAAAGGCGCGGCCGGTAGCCGTGTTGTTGCTTCTGCTGTCGCTGGGAGTGGCCTTTAACTACGACACCCAGCGGACCGCTTCCGCGGAAGCCGGCAGGATGCCTGATTTAAACCTGCCGGCAGCAGGACAGCGCCTGCTGGTCGTTTCGCCCCACCCGGATGATGAGACCCTGGGCGCCGGGGGGTTGATTGCCACGGCCAGGGCCCGGGGGGATACCGTAAAGGTAGTATTTATGACCAACGGCGATGGCTTCCGCCGGGGGGTAGAGACGGGCAGGGGCATTTTGCCGGCCAGTGCCGGAGACTTTCTGACTTACGGCGAGAGGCGCCAGCAGGAAGCCATCGCCGCCCTGGGAAACCTGGGAATCAGGCCGGGCGACATTATTTTTATGGGTTACCCTGACGGGGGGCTGGCCGCCATCTGGAGTAATTACTGGCAGGAAGACAAGCCCTATCGCTCGGCCTATACCCGCCAGGAGGCCGTGCCCTATAGACTGGCCTTTAAACCGGGCGAGCCTTATGCGGCCCCGGCCCTCCTCGCCAACCTTGAGGCCATCCTCCGGGAGTACCGGCCTACAGATATCTATGTTACCGACACTAACGACAGTCATCCCGACCACTGGGCCACCGGGGCCTTCACCCTGGCGGCAGTGGGGGAACTAAAGGGGGAAGACCCCACCTTTCATCCCCGTATTTATACTTTCGTCATCCATACCGGCATGTGGCAAATGCTGCCGGTATTTGACCGGGACGATAAGCCCCTCCTGCCCCCGGGGTATTTCCTGGCCCGGGGTACGCCCTGGTATAAATTCTCCCTGACGCCGGCGATCCTGGAACTGAAAAAAAAGGCTATTGCCGCTTACCGGACCCAGGAGATGGTCATGCCCACTTTCCTGGCCAATTTTGAGCGGCCCAACGAGGTCTTCTCCCTCCTGCCGGACCAGGAAGTATTTACCACAGCGACGGGCATGAGTGTCGACGGTGAGGTTAAAGATTGGCCCCGGGATGCCATTATTGCCCTTGACCCCGGCGGTGACCTGGTGACAAAAAAAGTGGAACGGGGCGGTGATCTCAAGGCGGCCTACCTGCTCCAAACCGGCCGGACCACTTATTTACGTCTGGACACCTGGGGCCGGGTTGGTTTTCCGGTGAATTACACCCTGAGCCTCTACCTGTTGCCAGCTGCTCCCGGGGCCGGTAGCCAGCGCTTTACCTGGTCCTGGGCACCCGGCGAGAAACAGGTCAGGTGGCTGACCCGCCCGGCCGGTTACGACCCGAATGCCATCCGGGTAGCTTCCGGAGGTGACAGCCTGGAGATGGCCCTGCCGGACCTTATTCCTCCCGGCGAGCACTACCTGATGTTCACCGCCGTCACCTCTATCGGCAAGCTGCCCCTGGACCGGATCCCCTGGCGCCTCGTAAAGATTAAGGGAAGCGATTTATAATGACGCCCCTGCGTTTTGGCCTGGAAGAAGAGGTCTTTATAACCGAACCCGACAAACCCACCCTCCAGTCCCTCTACTACCTGGCCCGGTTGCTCTGGCTTGACCCGGGCTACTACTATACCCATACCGCCTGTAACTTCAACCGCGGTAAGGACCTGCGCTGGGGCCTCATGAGCGGTATTGAAATTTCTACCGGGGTTTTCCCGGATACCAGGGACCTCGTCGCCGACCTGCGCCGCCGGCGCCGGGAGCTCGCCGCCGTGTGCCAGGGGCTCATTGTCCCGGTTGGCCACCTATTTGACCAGGTCGCCCCCACCAATATCTGCGGCATGCACGTCCATGTCAGCGGGTTTCCCGACCGGGAACGGGCCTACCGCAATCTGGTCTACTTTTTACCCCTCCTGGCCCTGCTGGTAATCAACTCACCCATAGCCGGCAGCAGGCGCTACGGCCAATCCTACCGCTGGGCAGAAGCCTTTGCCATCGGGCCGCTGCGGGAGGACAGGCTTTACCGCTTTCAGGACCTCATCGAGTCCAAGCGGCTGGGGACCCTGGAAATCCGGGTTTTTGACCCGGTATGGGACCTGGAGCGCATCCGCATCTTGCTGGAGTGTATCCGGGCTGTCCTGGAGGCTGGGGTAGATTATCCAGGGAATATAGAAACCTACAATCGCCTGCGCCGGCAGGTGGCCCTGGAGGGTTACATCCAGGAACTACAGCCGGTTTACCGGGAGCTCTCCAGGCTCTTGCCGGTTCCGGAAGTGTACTTCCGGCAAACCCCGGCAGATGCCCTGGGCCGGCTCTGGATGGAGCAAGGGACCCTGGCCGCCTATACGGCCCTGGATAACGCCTACCGCAACGGCATCCTTCAACCCCGCCCCCTGAAACCGATGCGCGTCCGCTGGCCCTTGATGCTGGCCGGGTTTTGCGGTTATTATTTACCCAGGATGCCCTATAGTATAAAGAAGGTGTTATCAGAATGGTAACTTTCCCCGCGGTCCTGGCAATCTTGCCCGTGCTCTCTGTAGGTTTGAAACTTTTAAAGCTCTTTCTCCTCCTGGCGGCCGTTGTCGCCGCCATTATGTGGTTTTTGCGCCGGGTGTGGTTCTACCGCGACCCGGTACGGGTGCCGCCGGCAGAAGCGGGCACCATCCTGGCTCCCGCCGACGGCAAGGTAGTCTATATCAAGCCCTTCCGTAACGGCGAGGTAGTTGTTGAAAAGCTGGGCCAGGCCATCCCTGTCCGGGAAATAATGAAAGCCCCTGGCCGTGGCGACCGGGGCTGGATCCTGGGGATTTATATGTCGCCCCTGGATGTCCACTTTAATTACGCCCCCATTGCCGGTAAGGTGGAGGATATGGTCCATACCCGGGCCAGGGTTAACCTGCCTATGGTGGATCTCTGGGAATACATCCGCTTGACCTACTTCCGGCGGGCGGTGGATCTCTTCAGCCACCGCTACCGCCTGGTGAATGAGCGCTTGACCATCTTCCTGGAGGGTGAGGGCATTAAGATAGCTATGGTGGAGATAGCCGATAAATTTGTCAACAAGATAAATAGTTTCATCAGGCCGGGCCAGGTAGTCGACCGCGGTCAGAAGGTGTCATTTATCGAGCGGGGTTCCCAGGTGGATCTGGTTATCTTTAGCGAGGGCGTTGAGTTTGCCGTCCGGGTGGGACAGCAGGTATACGGCGCCCGCACGGTGGTGGCTCGCTACCGGCCCCCGGGCGGGGTGATGCCTTGACGGCCCTCCATGCTTACCTGGCTCTTTTCGGCCTTCTGGCTATTGAGGGAACGGGTTTACCGGGTGTACCCTTTGAACCGGCCTTCCTGGCTGCCGGCTATTTGATTGAACGGGGCGAAATGAGCTTCTGGGGAGCGGTGCTGGTCGGGACTGCAGGCAACCTCCTGGGGAACCTGGTCGGTTACTGGCTGGGAGCCAGGCCCGGTCGCGGGCTGATTGAACGCCTCCTGCACCGGGGATGGGGTGAAGAAGGCATGACAACCGCTCGTTACTGGCTGGCCCGTTACGGGGCTGCGGTAATTATCCTGGCCCGCTGGTTTGGCCCTATCCGCACGCCCACCATCCTGGCTGCCGGGGTGGTTGGGATGGAGACCGGAATCTATGCCCTGTATTCTACTCTGGGTGCCTTTACCTGGACCTTGGCCTGGCAGTATGCCAGTTGGAAGGGCACCCATTACCTTCTGGGGTGGTGGCAGGTTTACCGCCGGTACGCCACCTGGTGGATGGATGCCCTGTTGATCCTGGCGGTATTGGCTATTACCACCATTTCTGTTTATTATTGCTGGCGGCGCTGGTGCCGGGGCAAGGAACTTGCCTGATTGACAGAGGCTTATCATTTATGTTAGAATCATAAAGAAAAATTAATAAGCGAGCGCTGAATCCCTGAATAGGGAACGGGGGAACCACCTCAGGGGGTGAATCCTTTTTCAAGGTAGGGTTAACTTTCGACCCGAACCCGGCAGCTAACTTCGTAAGCGTAGAAAGGAGAGGTGTAATACCTTTAGTTTTCTATGCCAGCAAAACCCCGGTTCACGCCGGGGATTTATTTTACCCTCAGGAAGGAGGAATAGTGTAATGAGTATTTACCCGGAGAAAGGCAGGTTGATGGGAAGGGAAGCCAAAAGGGAAATTGCTCTTGAACGGGCAGCCGAATTGAAGGCCAGGATTGTCGATTACCTGGACGAAAGGGAGAAGATACCCAGCGGCCTGGAGGCGGCAGCGGAGATCGAAGCCAGCAAGCAACGCATCCTGGCTTACTTTGGCGCCGGGGAAGCCGAGTGGCAGGACTGGCGCTGGCAGTTGACCCACCGTATCACCTCGGTGGCAACCCTGGCGGAACTGATTCCCCTGACAGAAGCTGAAAAAGAAGCCATACTAAAGGTAGAACGTACCTATCGCTGGGCGGTTTCTCCCTACTACCTGAGCCTGATGGGACCTGAACCCGATTGCCCCATCCGGCGCCAGGCTCTACCCGGTGCCGCCGAACTGGAGGATAACCTGGGCGTCCTGGACCCCATGGATGAAGAGCTGACTTCCCCGGCGCCGGCTATTACCCGCCGTTATCCGGATCGTTTGATTATTAACGTAACCAACCAGTGCGCCATGTACTGTCGTCACTGCCAGCGGCGGCGCAATATCGGAGAAGTAGACCGCAGTCGCTGCCGCCGGGAACTGGAGCAGGCCCTCCAGTATATCCGCCAGAATGAAGAGATCCGCGATGTCCTGATTACTGGCGGTGACGCCCTGATGCTCAGCGATGCCATGATCGACTGGTTGTTAACAGAACTCGATAATATCCCCCACGTAGAAATTAAGCGTCTGGGGACCAGGGTGCCGGTAACTTTGCCCCAGCGGATTACCCCTGAGCTGTGCCGGGTTCTGGCCGAGCACCCGCCCATCTATCTCAATACCCAGTTCAACCACCCCCGGGAGGTTACCGCGGCCGCCAAAGAAGCCTGTGATCGCCTGGTCCAGGCCGGGGTGGTTCTCGGCAACCAGGCGGTTTTACTCAGGGGCGTCAATGACCGGCCCTTTGTGATGCGTAAATTAAACCAGGAACTCTTGAAAATAAGGGTACGGCCCTACTATATCTTCCACGCCAAGCCTGTGAAGGGCACCACCCACTTTATTACCTCCATTGATGAGGGCGTGGAGATTATGGATAAGCTCCGGGGCTATACCTCCGGCCTGGCCGTGCCTACCTATATAATCAATGCCCCCCACGGCCTGGGCAAGACCCCCATCTTGCCGCAGTATGTAGTCGCCCGTAATGATCACCAGGTGGTCCTGCGGACGTGGGAAAAACGAATCATTTTTTACCCCAACCTGGGACGCCAGAAGGAACAGGCCTGAAAAATAGCAGGAGAATAGAAGCGCCGGGTTTTCACCTGGCGCTCTTTTATCATTTATCACCCTTTTGGGGTTCGGTGATGTTATAGGCTTCCTTGAGGACGACGATATCCACCCGGCGGTTGCGGGCCATATCAGCTTCGCTATTATTGGGGGCCACCGGGCGATATTCTCCGTAGCCGGTGGCCGAAAGGCGCCCGGGTTTGATACCGGCTTCGCTGATTAAAACCTTGACCACGTTGGTGGCCCGGGCCGTGGAGAGTTCCCAGTTGGATGGGAAGGCCGGGGTGTTGATCGGGAGATTATCAGTGTGGCCTTCCACCCGTAAAAAATTGGGTAAGCGGGCCAGGGCCCGGCCGACCTGGCGCAGGAGGGCCCGGGCTTCGGGGGTTAAATCGGCGGAACCCTTGGGGAAGAGGACGGCATCGGCCACACTGATCACCAGGCCCCGTTCCTCGGTCTCGAGGGTCACCTGGCCCTCCAGGCCTTCCTGCTGGATATACTGCTGGAGTTCCGCCCTGGCCCTGACCAGTTCGGCTCCTTCATCCCCCTGGTCGCCGGTTGCCCCCTGGCCCGGTGCCGGGGCGATGCCGGGTACTATAGAGGGCAGGCCTGCGGACGTTAAGATTCCAGTCGCCGGGGCGCCGGTAAGGGTTTGAGCCAGGGAATTGGCCAGCGCGGCCATTTTCTGGGCGTTGGTATCGCTAATGGCATACATGACCACAAAGAAGATCATCAACAGGGTAATCAAGTCGGAATAGGTCAACAGCCAGCGCTCATGGTTATCCTTGCTGGCGTGCCCTCCCCTGCGGCCTGGCACCGGTATTCACCTCCCTGGCTTCCCGGCTCCAACCTTCCCGTTCCTTACCCGGGGCCAGGAAGGCCGCCAGGGTGTTGCGGATTAGGGTGGGGTTCTTGCCGGCCTGGAGGGCCAGGACGCCCTCCAGGATCATCTCCTGGTACAGGCGCTCCCGGGCGTCTTTATTTTTGAGTTTGGTGGCAATGGGCAACCACAACAGGTTGGCCGAAGAGACGCCGTACAGGGTGGCAATAAAGGCCATGGCAATAGACGGCCCCAGCTTATCGGGGGTACTCAGGTTGCTGAGGACGTGGACCAATCCCATGACGGTGCCGATGATGCCCATGGTCGGGGCGTAACCGCCGGCGGCCTCAAAAAGGCTGATACCGCTGTGATGGCGCTCGCTGGTTGCATAGATGTATTGCTCCAGGATGTTACGGGTCTGCTCGGGGTCGGTGCCGTCCACCACCAGTTGCAGGGCGGTGCGGAGAAAATTGTCTTTAACACCGGCGAGTTCTTTTTCCAGCCGGACGAAACCCTCTTTGCGGGCCAGTACGGCGTAGTTGACGATGGCGTTGATTGTTTCATTTAAGTCCAGGGGTTTTTCCCGGAAGGCGACCTTCAATAGCCTGGGGATATTAAGGACCTCTTCCCGGCGCAAGCCGATAAGGGTAGCACCTATAGTCCCGCCGAAAACAATCATGGCCGCCGTAATGGCCAGCAATGCCCCGGGACTGCCTCCCTCCAGGATGAAGGCTGCAATCAGGGAGCCAAAACCTATCAACAGGCCCAGGATCAGATTGAGATCCAAGAACATACCGCCTTTCTTAGACCATGTTTTACCAAATTATCTAGCATATTCGGCATAAAGAGCCAAAATCCTTGTTAAATCTATATTAAATTGACCTTTAATTTGTCCTGTGGTAGGATAGATTTAGAGTTAATTAAGATTAAATAAAAAATATAATGATGCAATTCACGGGAAGGGAGATAAAAATGAATGATTTGCTAATCAGAAGAGCAAGGCTCATGGACGGCCAGGGTACGGTGGATATAGCCATTAAGGATGGACATATTGTTGCTGCCGGCAGTAATGTGGCCGGGTCGGCCCGGCAGATGGTGGATGCCTCCGGCAGGCTTCTGATACCGGCCTTTGTCGACGCCCATACCCATCTGGATAAGGCCCTGACGGCGACGGACGGTGGCGCCGGTTCCCTGGAAGAGGCCATCGAAGACTTCCAGCGCCGGAGTAAAGATATAGATAAAAACGACCTGCTGGCCAGGGGCCGCCAGGTACTGCGGATGGCCCTGCGCCATGGTACCACAGCCATGCGCACCCACATCACCGTCAGTGAGAACCTGGGCCTGCGGGGCATTGAGGCTGCCCTGGAATTGAGGGAAGAGTTTGGCAGTAAGGTTGACCTCCAGGTGTTTGCCATGTTCAGCGGCCCGGAGCCGGAACCGGCGCCGCCCTTAAAGGAGCTCCTGGAGGAAGCCCTGCGCCTGGGAGTAGACGGCCTGGGCGGGGCACCCTATCTCTCGCCGGGCATGCAACAATGGGTGGACTATATCTTCGAACTGGCCGGCAAATACGATGTCCCCATTGACCTGCACGTCGACGAGACTGACGCCCCCTCGGTTGCTTCCCTGGAGTATATAGCCAGCAAGACTATCCAGGCAGGTTACCAGGGCCGGGTGGTGGCCGGCCACTGCTGTGGCCTGGCGGCGGTTGATGATGCTACTGCCGGCCGTACCATAGCAGCCGTCAAGGAGGCCGGCCTGAGTATCATTACCTTACCTTCCTGCAACCTCTACCTGATGGGCCGTAACGATAGAGGACTGGTCCGCCGGGGGGTGACCCGGGTACGGGAACTCCAGGCCGCCGGCGTCAATGTCGCCTACGCCTCCGACAACATCCGCGATGCCTTCCGGCCCTTCGGTAATGCCAACATGCTGGAAGAAGGCCTGATCACCGCCCAGGTATTGCAGATGGGCACACCGGCGGAGCTCGAACAGGTCATGATGATGGGCACCTATAACGCCGCTGCTGCCCTGGGATTGCAGGATTACGGCATCAAGGTAGGCGCCAGGGCCGATCTGGTCCTCCTGGATGCCACCACCCCGGCCGGGGCGATTATTGGCCAGGTGGAGAAGGTCTGCGTCATTAGAGGCGGCCGGGTGGCAGTGCGCAATGATAAAAAAACAGATATTATTATCTAAAAGGTTGCACCGGTAAGAAGCAACGGGTATACTACTAGGTAGCCAGTCCCATTTTTTTAGTCCTGGGGGAATGAATTTGCTAGTTGATCTAAATCCCATAGCCTTTCACCTGGGACCCCTGGCGGTCCGCTGGTACGGCATCTTTATGGCCCTTTCCTTCCTGGTTGGGTCCTGGTACCTCTACCGGGAGGGCCTGCGGCGGGGCCTGGACGAAGACTTTATCCTCAACCTGGCCATTATCGTCATTATATCCGGCGTTATCGGGGCCAGGCTGGTATTTGTCCTGGCCAACTACCCGGGCTGGTTCCTGACGGACCGCTTGCAGATTCTAAAGATCTATGAAGGGGGCCTTTCCTGGCACGGTGGTCTCCTGGGAGGATTCCTGTCAGGGTGGCTTTACGCCCGCAGTAAGAGGGTCGACGTCAACCAGCTGGCGGATATGGTTATACCGGGCCTGGCCTTCGGTTACTTTCTAGTGCGGATCGCCAATATCTTTAACCAGGAGGTCCTGGGCAGGCCGACAGATTTCTGGTTTGGTCGCTGGCCGGCTCAGTTAATCGGTTCGGCCATCGGCTTGATCCTGCTGGCCCGTTACTTTTACGTCCAGAGTAAGAACCCCCCGCCGGGTTACCAGTTCTGGTCCTTCATCTTTTATCACCAGATCCTGCGCGCGTTGATCGAGGAGTCAGTCCGGGATAATCCCCTCTCCATTCTGGGTTATGTCGTTCCCCACTGGGGGCTGGGTTTCTTTACCCTGACCCAGGTTACCACGCCCCCTATCCTTATCCTGGCGTATTACTTCATGTGGCGTTCACGCCGTACGGGAAGGGAAGGTCCGGATAGTTATCGTCTGGACCTTACCCCGCGTTGAAATATAAAAAGCTGAAATATAAAAAGGGGGCCCTCCAGGCCCCCGGGCCAGTTGCCCTCCGGGTCAAGCCGGGGGCACTTTTTTATGGGGTATCAATAAAAACCATTTCGGGTTGCGCCAGGACCTTTAAATCCTCCAGGGGGTTACCCCGGACGGCGATCAGGCAGGGCCGGTAACGGGGACGGACCTGCCCCAGTTCCCCGTCCAGTCCCAGGGCAGCGGCAGCTGTAACCGTAGCCGCCCGGAGGATAGCTGCCGCCGGGATACCAGCCTGGTACCAGTACAGCAGTTCATCCAGGTAGGATTCCCCGTGGTAAACACCGGGAGCACCGGCATCGGTGCCTACCACCAGCTTCACCCCCAGGCGGTGGGCCCGGGCAACCATCTCCTGCTGGGATTCCTGGGTCCGCCTGATTATATCTACTTCCCTTTCCGGGTAGCCCTCTCTTTTCGTGGTATGCAGGCGGTTGGCGATAGCGGCTACGGTTGGTACCCAGTAGGTACCCCTGGCTGCCATAGCCTCCAGCTGGGCCGTCGTGAGGAAATAGCCGTGCTCGATGCTATTTACCCCGGCGGCCAGGGCCAGGTCTACACCGGGGGCCGAGTTGACATGGGCCATCACCGGTCGCCCGGCAGCATGGGACGCCCTGACGGCTTCAACCAATTCAGCATTATCAAACTCCAGACTGCCGACCTCCCCGTAGCGATGGAAGGTTACCACGCCGGAAACAACCACTTTAACCTGGTCGACGTTCCGGTTTACCAGGCTGGTAACCAGTTCCCTGATGGAGGCCGGGTCCGTGGTGCCGGGGCCAAGGAAAGAACCGTATTTTCCTTTTTTAGTTACGGCCATTCCTGTCGCTACCACCTGGGGGCCCGGGTACTTGCCGGTACGGACCCATTCCCGGGCCTGGAGGTTGAGACCTTCCCGGTCGCTGCCGTCCCTGATGGCCACCAGGCCATGCTCCAGGGAGACCCTCAGGGCCCGGGCCATGACCTCTTCCCTGAGGAGCGGGTCCTGCCATCGGTTGAGAGAGGCCTGAAAATCGATACCGTCCAGGGCCAGGTGGACGTGGGCGTCGATTAAGCCGGGCAGGACCGTAAGTCCTGTGAGGCGTATCTGCTGGGTACCGTTTCCCGTTCCCTGCATTTCTCTGGGCTGGACAGCGGCGATCCGGCCCCGGCGGATGCTGATGACTACCTGCTGCCGGTACCCTTCATGCTGACCGTCCCAGAGGTTGTCAACCAGGAGGTCCAGGTTGGTCTCCGGGCTAATGTGGAATAACTTCATGGCCACACCTCCAAACAGTAATTATCCTACACCTTGAAAGGGATAAAGGGCAAGGGGAAAGAAGGCTGGCCAAAACCCCCGGGGGCCGGGGTGTCACGGTTGCCGGCACCCTTAACGCAAAAAAAGTGGGGATAATCCGGAACCCCGGGCAGCTAAACAAAAGCCCCGGCCAGGGGCCGGGGTAAGGAGATTCAACCGGTTATCAAGTCAACCATTTTAAACTGCAGGGTGTCTACCAGACCGCGGTTGGTCAGGCGTAACTCCGGCAGGACCGGCAGGGAGAGGAGGGCCATGGTCATAAAGGCTGAAACCAGGGGGCAGCCCAGTTCCTGCCAGGCCAGGTGGACGGCTGCCACCCGGGCGGCCACCTCTTCCACCGGCCTGTCTGACATTAGGCCGGCTATGGGCAGGGGCAGGAGGGCCAGAACCTTGCCGTCCCGGACGGCCACCATACCACCGCCGCATTCAGCCAGGGTGTTACCCGCCAGGGCCATATCGGCGTCATTCATACCGACAATGAGCAGGTTGTGGCTGTCGTGGGCCACCGTAGAGGCCACGGCGCCGGCTTTAAAGCCGAAACCCCGGACAAAGCCCAGGCCGATACTGCCGTTGCCGCCGTGGCGCTCTACAACCGCCACCTTGGCCAGGCCGGCCTCGACCCCGGCTGTGACCTGGCCGTCTACCACCGGTACGGTGACTGTCAGGTGGCGGGTGTTGACATTGGCTTCGATGACCTCCATTACCCGGACCTGGACCCGGCTTTTGCCGGCCGGGGCGTTGATCCGGAAATGCCAGGGGGTCAGAGGTTCCTTTAAGTGTACCGAATGGCGCACCCTATCGGGATAGGTAACTGCCGGCAGGTCCACCAGGAGCCTGCCCCCGGCGGCAACCACCCGGCCGTCGACCATGACCTTATCTATCGCTACCCCGGCCAGGTCCTTTAAGAAGAGGATATCGGCATAGCGCCCCGGCGCGATGGCCCCCAGGTCCTGGGCTACGCCAAAGCACTCGGCCGTATTAATGGTTACCGCCTGGATGGCCCGGATGGGGTCCAGGCCCTCTTCAATGGCCCGGCGGACCACATGGTTCAGGTGCCCGGTGGATAACAGGGTTTCCGGGTGGGTGTCGTCGCTCACCAGCATGGCCCGGCGGCTGTCGACCCGGGTTTCTGTCAGGCTCTTAATGGTGGCCTTGATATCGTGCCAGGCCGAACCCTCCCGCATCATGGCATACATGCCCAGGCGCAGGCGGTTGAGGGCGTCTTCGGTACAGGTGGATTCGTGGCAGGAAGAGATGCCGGCGGCCGTATAGCCGGCCAGGCCCTGGAAGTCGGCGGGCATGGCGAAGTGGCCGGTGATGGGTTTACCGGCCGCCAGGGTGGCCCGGAGTTCGTCGTGGACGGCCGGATCACCGGCAAGGACGCCGGGGAAGTTCATCATTTCCCCCAGGCCGCAGATGCCGGGCCACTGCATGGCGGCGGCCACCTCTTCCGGCCCAAAGTTGGCACCGGCATCCTCAAATCCGGGCGCAGCCGGAACACAGGAAGGCATGGTGGCAAAGACCTTCAGGGGTAGTTCCCGGCCCTCGTCCACCATCAGCTTCACCCCGTCCATCCCCAGGACATTGGCAATCTCATGGGGGTCCATAAAAATCGCCGTGGTGCCGCCGGGGAGGACGGCCCGGGCGAACTGGGTCACCGTCACCATACTGCTTTCCACGTGCACATGACCATCCATAAAACCGGGGCAGAGGTAATAGCCGCTGGCATCGATTACCTCCGTTTCCGGCCCCACAGCCGCGGAAACATCACCGACGCTGGCAATGCGGCCATTTTTGATGGCGATATCCCAGGGCAGTATTTCGCCGGTAAAAACGTTTACTACTTTTCCGTCCTTGATAACAGTGTCGGCAGGGAGCTTTCCGGTAGCCACAGCCACCAGTTCCCTGGTGACTTCAGCCAGGGGACGCCTGGTTGGAAGCACTGACAGCCATCTCCTTGTCATAGATTTAATTTCAGTATAGAGCTACACCAAAAATATGACAAGATTTATTTAACAATACTTTACTGCAGGTTTATTTTGTACTCTTACCCGCCGGCAGGATTCCCGCCTTCCGCGACGAATATATTTCTGTTATGGTAAAGTATTAGAGCGTTAGAGGAACAATTTACGGCGCTGGGTCGGGGGTGTTCCGGAGCTGCTAGCCATAAGTACCGGTAATGGGACGGGCAGAGTGAGGTCATCCAGCCCCTGGCCTTATGAAGCCGGAGGGTTAACAGGAGGCACAAAATTGCTGGAACGAATTATCGCCCCCGGAAGCTACCTCCGGGGTCCGGCTATCATTGAAAAGGCCGGCCGGGCTCTGGCGAGGCTGGGCGCCAGGGCCTGCCTGGCTGGAGGCCACCGGGCCCTGGCAGCGGTAGCCCCGGCCCTGCAGGAGGCCCTAACTTCGGCCGGGGTAGAACCGGCGGGGCAGGTCTGGTACGGGGGAGAATGCTGCCCGGAAAACATTGCCAGGGTAGCGACAGCAGTCAAGGAAGCGGGAGCCGATTTCCTGATTGGGGTGGGCGGCGGCAAGGCCCTGGATACCGCCAAGGGAGCCGCCTGGCAGGCAGGTGTGCCCCTGGTGACGGTGCCGACCATCGCCGCTACCTGCGCCGCCTTTACCTCCATTGCCATCATCTACGATCGGGAGGGCCACTTCCTGTCCATATCCCACGAGGCCGCGAACCCGTCCCTGGTCATGGTAGACAGCCGGATCATCGCTGCCGCCCCCGGCCGTTACCTGACCGCCGGCATGGGAGACACCATTGCCAAGTATATCGAACTGCGGGCCACCAGCACGGCAGCCGCCCCTCACCTGGCCCTGGAAGGAGCCCTGGCCCTGGCCCGTCTTTGCTATGACAGCATCCTGGCCGCCGGGCCCGGCGCCAGGGAGGCGGTAGATGACCGGACAGTCACCCCGGACCTGGAGAAAGTCATTGACGCCGTGATTCTTATCAGCGGGCTGGTCAGCGGCCTGGGCGGCGACGACGGGCGAACTGCCGGCGCCCACGGTGTTTATGAGGGCTTAACGGCCTCCCCTCTAACTCGCGATTGCTGTCACGGGGAACTGGTAGCCTTCGGCAACCTGGTGCAGCTGGTCCTGGAGGGAAAGGAGACGAACGAAATCAAGGGATTGGCTGCATTTAACCGCCAGGTCGGCTTGCCGGTAACCCTGGAAAGTATAGGGTTATCCCCGGAGGACGGGCCTTCTCTGGACCTGGTCAGCAGGGCGGCGGCAGAGAGCCCGGATATGGCCAACATGCCCTTTCCGGTGACGGCCACCATGATCCGGGAAGCCCTCCTGGCAGCCGACCGCCTCGGCCGGGAGACGGCTTAGCTGTTTTCGGAGTAGCTGCTGAGGGGGATAATGGTCTCTCCATGAACCCCGGGAATGTGAGTCATAGAGGCGCGGGACTTATCCCCGCCTGAAGTCTGGTACCGATGCCGGTAGAATATCATCGGCAGGGGAGCTATTTAAGAGGAGGTTTATCATGAAAAGAAAACTAAACAGAATCGCCATCTTATTCCTGGCGCTGGCCCTGGCCGGCCTGGCCCTGGCCGGTTGCGGGGGCGGCAGCAAACAGAAGGCAACAGACCAGCAGACCGGGAGTAGCGGCCAGGGGCAACAACTCACCCCCGTCAAGCTCACCATGACCACCTGGTCGGGCTACGGTCCCCTCTTCCTGGCCCGGGATAAAGGCTTCTTCCAGAAACACGGCCTGGATGTACAGTTGATCGTCATCCAGGGCCTGGGCGAGCGCAAGCAAGCCCTGGCCGGCAACCAGGTGGACGGCATCGCCACCACCCTGGATATTGAAACCCAGATTGTAGCTGCCGGCATACCCCTGAAACAGATCTGGGCCCTGGACGATTCCTACGGCGGCGACGGCATCCTGGCCAAACCGGAGATCAAGACCATCAAGGATCTCAAAGGTAAAAACGTGGCCTACGACTTCGGCACCGCCAGCCATATCCTGCTCCTCTCCATCCTGGCCAAAAATGGCATGACCGAAAACGACATCCACCACGTCCAGATGTCAGCCAGTGATGCCGGGTCGACCTTCGTGGCCGGCAAAGTAGATGCCGCCGTCACCTGGGAACCCTGGCTGAGTAAGGTCGTCAAAGAGAACAAGGGTAACCTCCTGGCAACCTCCAAGGAGACCCCGGGCTTGATTATGGATACAGTCGCCCTCAGGAGCGACTGGGCCGACAAACACCCCCAGGCTCTCCAGGCCATGGTCGACGCCCTGGCGGAAGCCATGCAGTACTGGGAAAGCAATAAGGCCGAAGCCAATGCCATTATGGCCAAGGGCCTGGGTATCAAACAGGAAGAGTTCGAGAGCAACCTGCAGACCCTGCGCCTCTTCAACCTGGCCCAGAACAAGGAGATGTTCGGCACGGCCGACAAGCCCGGAACCCTCTACACCTCCTTGCAGCAGGCAATCGACTTCGGCTTTAACAACAAAGTAATTAAATCGAAAACCGATGCCAAAGCCATGATCGACCCGACCTTTGTCAACAGGGCGAAAATATAAATTCAGGGAAATTCGGTGTTATGTAGATGGGTAAGTATTTTAAACTCAATACCCCCATTCCGGGGAAGCTGTATTTCAGCCTGAGCGTGGCCGCCTTTGTCCTCCTGTTGTTAGCCTGGCAACTGGGGGTAACGGTAGGCCACCTGCCGCCGACTCACCTGCCGCCGCCCGGAGCTGTGGCCCGGGCGGCCGTCGAACTGGCGGGTAACGGTTTAATTAACGATATCGGCATCAGCTTTTTCCGGGTGACAACCGGTTTCCTCCTGGCCGCAGCTATCGGCGTACCCCTGGGTATCCTCATGGGTAGCCTGAAGGTGGCCGAGGCTTTTTTTGAGCCCCTGCTGGCCTTTTTTCGTTATATGCCGGCCTCGGCCTTTATCCCTCTGACCATTATCTGGTTAAGCATTTTTGAAACCCAGAAGATTGGTGTCGTCTTTATAGGGATATTTTTCCAGCTCGTGCTGATGGTCATGGACGTTACCCATAACGTCCCCCAGGACCTGATTGACACCGCCTACACCCTGGGGGCGCGGCCCCTGGAGGTCTTCCGGCGGGTCATCCTGCCGGCGGCCCTGCCGGGTATCATGGATACCCTGCGGGTTGCCCTGGGCTGGGCCTGGACCTATGTTATCGTTGCCGAACTGGTGGCGGCCAGTTCCGGCCTGGGGTTCTTGATCATGAATGCCGGCCGGCAGCTGAGTACCCCGGATATGTTCGTAGGGATTTTGACCATCGGCGTCCTGGGGATTATCTGCGATATGAGTTTTAAACTTCTCTATCGCTGGTTGTTCCCCTGGACGGAGAGGGAGGTGTAGCTATGGCCCTGGCAGCGGCGCCCCGGGCTTCCGGAAAAAAGCTGGTAGTTGTCAACCTGACCAGGGAATTCACTTTGAAGCGCGAAAGGATTACCGCCCTGGACGGCATCTCCCTGGAGGTACGGGAAGGGGAGTTCGTCACCATCCTGGGGCCTTCGGGATGCGGTAAATCCACCCTGCTGCGCATCATCGCCGGCCTGGCGGAAGCCAGCAGCGGCCAGGTCTATAAAGACGGCCGCTTGATCCAGGGACCGGGGCCGGACCGGGGTATGGTCTTCCAGAGCTATACCCTCTTCCCCTGGCTGACGGTCCGCAAGAATATCGAGTTCGGCCTTACCCTGAAGGGGATGGATGCCGCCCAGCGCCGGCAGATTGTCGATCACTACCTGGATATTATCGGCCTGGCCGCCTTCGCCGACGCCTTTCCCAAAAACCTCTCCGGAGGTATGAAGCAGCGGGTGGCCATAGCCCGGGCCCTGGCCAACGACCCTGACATTCTCCTCATGGACGAACCTTTTGGCGCCCTGGACGCCCAGACCCGCCTGGTCATGCAGGAACTGCTTTTAAAGGTCTGGGAGGAAACCCGGAAGACCATCCTCTTTGTTACCCACGACGTCGAGGAAGCTGTCTTTTTAGGGGATACCGTTTATGTCATGACGGCCCGGCCTGGTCGCCTCAAGGCCCGCATCCCCGTGCCCCTGGCTCGGCCCCGGTCCTTCGAGGTTAAGAATTCTCGGCCCTTCCTGGAGCTAAAGAGCCGCATCCTGGAGCAGATCCGGGAAGAGAGCCTGAAGGCGGCCGCTATGATGCCGGCAGGGGGCGGTTAAATCTCAGGTTAAATCTTAATTGAGAACTACGGTGGCGACTACCGGTGTAGCAGTCCCTCCTGGGCTAAGCCGGCCCATTTTACATCATTTTCCCCAAATCTTAATACAATTTTAATAACAGGCTAACACAAGCCTAACACCTGGCCGTTATAATAAAATTGTTCCGGCGAGCGCGGCCGGTAAAGACTCTAATTGAGGAGGACGAAAAGTGCTACGGAAAGGTAACTGGCTGGCGATCTTAGTGGTTGCCCTGGTGGCTGTGCTGGCTGTAGCGGGTTGCGGCAAAAAAGAGTTCCCGGCTCCCCAGCAGGGCAGCAGCCAGCAAAGCGGCAACCAGCAGCAGTCCGGCGGGAGCGGCACCATAACGGCCGCAGGTTCTACGGCCCTGCAGCCCCTGGTAGATGAAGCGGCTAAGCAGTATATGGAAAAGAACCCAGGCGTCCGCATCGTCGTCAACGGCGGCGGCAGCGGTAACGGCCTCTCCCAGGTGTTCCAGGGTGCCGTCCAGATCGGCAACTCCGATATCTTTGCCGAGGAAAAGGACGGTATCGACGCCTCCCAGCTGGTGGATCACAAGGTAGCGGTCGTGGGCATGGCGGCTGTGGTCAATCCTGAGGTCAAAGTGGACAACCTTACCCAGCAGCAGCTTATAGACATCTTTACCGGTAAAATTACCAACTGGAAAGACGTCGGCGGTCCCGACCAGAAGATCAACATTGTCAACCGGCCCAAGGGTTCCGGCACCCGGGCGACCTTTAAAAAGTATGCCTTAAACGGTGCGGAAGAAGCCCAGGGTATCGCCATGGAGCAAGACGCCTCCGGTACCGTTCGCAAGACCATTGCCGAAACCCCGGGCGCCATCGGCTACCTGGCTCTCTCTTACATCGATTCCAGCGTCCGGCCCCTCAAAATTGACGGGGTTGAACCTACGGCAGCCAATATTGTGGACAACAAGTACAAGGTATGGGCATACGAGCATATGTACACTAAAGGCCAGCCGACTGGAGAAGTCAAGAAATTCCTCGATTTCATAATGAGCGACGATGTCCAGAAGAACCTGGTAACCAAGATGGGTTACATCCCTGTAACCGACATGAAGGTTGAACGCGACGCCCAGGGAAATGTGACTCCCAAGAAGTAGCTCTTTACAGTAGCAAAGCCGCCTGCTGGCGGCTTTTTTAATGACCAAAAATGTGAGCAAATTTAACCTGGAACCCATATTCCGCACCCTGTGAGGAACCCAAAAATAATTTTTATAGGGTGCAGAAAGAAATAAAAGTAGAGAGAATCTTCTAACCAGGAATTTCTAATTCAGTGTCGAATCATTCCTCTAAGAGAATT
>NZ_MDDC01000020.1 GCF_001875325.1 Neomoorella thermoacetica | reverse complement strand
GTGAGTATCTTTGATACCGAAGCCCGGCCTATTAAAAAGGGTAAGGCCAATGCCCCGGTAGAGTTCGGCTATAAGGTGTTGCTCCAGGAAGTGGAACACAAGATAATTACCGGCTATAAGGTGTTGCAGGGGAACCCCGCGGATGACACCTTACTCCTTGGCGCAGTAGAGGATCATATTAAAACTTTCAACCATCCACCCCGTGCCCTCGCTGCCGATAGAGGTTTCGGCGGTTCAGGGAACGAAAGTGGTTGCCATCAACTTGGGGTAAAGCAGGTCAGCTTACCCCGGAAAGGTAAAATTAGTAAAGCTCGCAAAGCCTATCAATCGCAAAGCTGGTTCAAACGTCTCCAACGCTGGCGCGCTGGAGGGGAGGCTACTATTAGTCTTCTAAAACGCAAATATGGATTACGCCGCAGTCTTTCCAGGGGATATGAGGGTACCACCACCTGGGTCGGTTATGGAATCTTTGCCTATAATCTACACCGGTTGGCAACAATGGTTTAACATGATGGGTCAAACAGTTAGAATTCTACTCGAACTATAGTTCGGAAATAACATTTTCCCCTATGTGATGCAAAAAGTGGACTTTTTCAGGGGGAACTAGTTAGTTCCCCCTGAAAAACTCAGGGCTAAAAGATTTAGCATCTCAGAAAACCGACTAGATTTTTAGCAAAACAGAAGGAGTTACCATCCTCTGGATCGAATCTTGTAAGTACGAGAAAACAAGAAAACCCAGAAGGAGGAACTCCCTATGAATAACATTCGCCACACCACCTCCTTTTCCTGCCGGGTGATCTTATGTTAAGGCTAAAAGATCCGCAGCTCACCCTGTGGGATGCCCTGTTGCCATCTGACTTGGTCCAGCTCAATCCAGAACTGGCCAGGGTGGATGAACTCCTGGAAGATGATAAGTTTATGGCTCCATTCATCAGCCGGTTTGATGCGCGCCTTGGCAGGCCAACTATCCCTATAGAAACCTACCTGCGCCTGATGTATCTGAAGCACCGCTACGGCCTGGGTTATGAAGTTTTAGTCCAGGAGGTAAATGACAGTATTAAGTGGCGGCGTTTCTGCCGTATTCCCTTAACCCAAAAGGTGCCCCATGCTACTACTTTGATTAAACTCACTAAACGCTGTGGCCCGGGGGTTGTAGAAGAACTCAATAAAGCCCTGGTTCAGGAAGCCCGGGAGAAAAAGATTATCCGGGGACGCAAGCTGCAGGTAGATACCACGGTAGTGGAAGCCAATATTCACCATCCCACGGACGCCGGCCTTTTAGCCGATGGAGTACGGGTTATCACCCGTACCGTGAAAAAGATTCAGGAAGCAGGTGTAACCCTAGCGGGGACCTTTCATAACCGGCAACGCTCCATTAAAAAACGCATCTATGCCATCAATAAAGTGTTAAAACACCGCAGTAACGAAGCCTATCAAGAAGTCCGGGAAATTACAGGCGCAATTCTTAAAACCACCCGGAAGGTTATTGCCGAAGCTACCTGTATAGTCAGGGAGGCCAAGGATACCCTCCAGCAGCAAGGGGATCAAATTAAAGGGAAAATCCATGCCCTGGTCCAGACGTTAGAAGAAACTATCAGCCGCACGGAAAAGATTGTAACCCAAACGGCAGCCGTCCAAGAGGGGAATTTGCATCTTCCCGACCGGATGGTGAGTATCTTTGACCCTGACGCCCGGCCCATTAAAAGGGGTAAAGCCAATGCCCCGGTAGAGTTCGGCTATAAGGTGTTGCTCCAGGAAGTGGAACACAAGATAATTACCGGCTATAAGGTGTTGCGGGGGAACCCCGCGGATGATACCTTACTCTTTGGCGCAGTTGAGGATCATACTGAGACTTTCAACCATCCACCCCATGCCCTCGCTGCCGATAGAGGTTTCGGCGGTTCAGGGAACGAAAATGGTTGCCATCAACTTGGGGTAAAGCAGGTCAGCTTACCCCGGAAAGGTAAAATCAGTAAAGCTCGCAAAGCCTATCAATCCCAAAGCTGGTTCAAACGTCTCCAACGCTGGCGTGCTGGAGGGGAGGCTACTATTAGTCTTCTGAAGCGCAAATATGGATTACGCCGTAGCCTTTCCAGGGGATATGAGGGTACCACCACCTGGGTCGGTTATGGAATTTTGGCCTATAATTTACACCGGTTGGCAACAATTGTATAACAAGATGGGTGAAACAGTTAGAAATCTACTCGGACTATAGTTCGGAAATAACATTTCCCCTATGTGATGCAAAAAGTGGACTTTTTCAGGGGGAACTAGTTAAATCCCTGTTAGCGGGAACTCTACTACGGCCTTAAGGGGCCGTTTTTTAACCGCATTTACTGAAACCGCAGCTACAGGTAACACAACCTTCCTGGAAATAGAGGGTTGACCCACATTCGGGGCAGATACCCCTGGCGATAAGCTCGGCCTCCTCGGCGGCACTCAGGGGATTTAGAACCGGAGTCGCAGCATCGGCGGTGGCACTGATTTCGGCCAGGGCTTTATCGCTGAAATCGGGTGGGACCTGATAGGGACCGTGGTCGTGCCAGTTTTTCAACTCCCGGGCCAGGACGCGGCCGATGATATCCGGGCAGGACTTACCAATTATACTTTTATCGGTGGCCCGGCGGCGTAAAAAGTTAGGGCAACTGACGGAAGTAAGCTGGTCGATTATGGCCTCCGGGGCGATGTTGGCCCGCAGGGCCAGGGAAATAAGCCGGCTGACACCCTCGGTAAAACCACTGCAGCCGCCGGAGGAACCGGTGGTGGCAAAGGTTTCGATTAAACCTTCACGGTCATAATTAACGGTAATGTACATTTTACCGCACCCGGTCTTCACCTGCTCGGTGACACCACAGGTACGCTTGGGCCGCGGCCGGGGATAGGTTTTCTCCCTGGCCGGTTCCTTATCCCTGACAGGTTTATTTTTAGCCCCTGTAACCAGGACCTCTTTTTCCCGGCTGCCGGAACGGTAGACGGTAACTCCCTTGCATCCCAGCTGATAGGCCAGTTCATAGGCGCGGCGCACATCCTCCCTGGTGGCCCCGGAGGGGAAGTTAACTGTTTTGGAAACGGCGTTATCAGTACTGGACTGGAAGGCCGCTTGCATCCGTATATGCCATTCCGGGCTGATTTCCAGGGCGGTAACAAACACCCGGCGTATCTCCGGCGGGATATTTTCAATCTCGCTTACCCTGGCACCGGCGGCGATGCGATTAAATATTGACCGGGCCTGTTCCGGTGGGAAGTTTTCTTCGACATAAGCCTGGAAAATAGGATTTACCTCTACCAGGCTGGCCCCGTCCAGTACGTTTTTGGTATAAGCCAGGGCAAAGACAGGTTCAATACCGGAAGTGGTGCCGGCGATCATGCTGATGGTACCGGTCGGGGCAATGGTGGTACAGGTGGCGTTGCGGAGCTGTTGTCCCCGGTAAATGCTTTTATCAATGTTCGGGAAGCTGCCTCGCTCGCCGGCCAGATCCCGGGAAGCTCCATGGGCCTCCTTCTGGATAAAGGCCATAACTTTACGGCCCAGTTCCACGGCTTCTTCGGAATCGTAGGGCAGCCGGAGCTGAAAGAGCATATCGGCCCACCCCATGACCCCCAGGCCGATCTTGCGATTTCCCCGGACCATGACAGTAATTTTTTCCAGGGGAAACTCGTTAATCTCAATGACATTGTCCAGGAAGCGTACCGCCAGGTGTACTGTATCGGCCAGCTTGTCCCAGTTCACTCCCCCATTTCGGACCATATTAGCCAGGTTCAGGGAGCCAAGGTTACAGGCCTCGTAGGGGAGGAGCGGTTGCTCACCACAGGGGTTGGTAGCCTCGATTTCGCCCAGCTCGGGGGTGGGATTATCCTCATTGAGGCGGTCCAGGAAGATGATGCCCGGCTCCCCGTTGGCCCAGGCATGGTTGACAATCTCGGCAAATACCTCTTGCGCTTTTAACCTTTGATAGACCCGGCCTTCGAATTTCAGTTCATAGTAATCGTCCCGGGCCAGGGCGTCCATGAATTCCCTGGTCAGGCCTATAGAGATGTTAAAGTTGGTCAGTTCATTGTTGTCTTCCTTGCAGGAGATAAACTCCAGGATGTCGGGGTGATCAACCCGCAGGATGCCCATGTTGGCCCCCCGCCTGGTCCCTCCCTGCTTAATGGCCTCGGTGGCAGCATTAAAGACCTTCATAAAGGACACTGGACCGGAGGCAACACCGCCGGTGGAGCGGACAGGGCTGTTCTTGGGACGCAGGCGGCTAAAGGAAAAACCTGTCCCTCCCCCGCTCTTATGAATCAGGGCCGCATCCTTCACAGCCGTAAAAATGGCCTCCATGCTGTCATCCACGGGTAACACAAAACAAGCCGAGAGTTGGCCCAGCTCCCGGCCGGCATTCATCAAGGTCGGGCTGTTGGGGAGAAAGTCCCAACTGGTCATAAGCCGGTAGAAACGGTCGGTATATTCTTCCATCTGATCTTCTGTGAGGGCAGGATTAAAAATCCTTTCGGCTCCTGCCACCGCTGCTGCTACGCGGCGGAACATCTCTTCCGGCGTTTCCACCGGGACGCCGTTTTCTTTCTTCAGGTAACGTTTTTCGAGGATAGTCCGGGCATTTTCGGAAATTTTCATTTCTCCACCATCCATAATATGACATCAATAGAAGTTATCTACAATGTTATCCACTTTATCCACTGGTTCCAGCTTTTAAGATACAGGTAAATGGATGCTGAAACAACTCCCCTCCCCCACTTTACTTTTAACCTTTATTTTACCACCGTGGCCCTTGATGATACGGTTGCTCAGGGTTAAACCCAGGCCGGTGCCATTTTCCTTGGTGGTATAAAAGGGCTCAAAAATTAGCTTGAGCTGATCCGGTAGTATCCCGGGACCAGTATCACTAATAGCGGTAACTACCTCCTTCGCTTCTTTATCTAAATAACAGCAGACGGTTACCTTGCCCCCGGGACCGGCAGCGTGGAGGGCGTTGGAAGTGAGGTTCAGGATCACCTGTTTAATCTGGGCGGGATCCAGGCATAAAAGGGGCAGATCATGGGCCAGGTGTTGCTCCAGTTTTACTTCATTCATGATGGCTTCCTGCTCCGCCAGGAGTAAGGCCTCAGTCACCAACTGGTCAAAGGATACAATCTGCAACTGGGGTTGAGAGGGCTTGGACAGGGATAGGAATTCCTTAATGATATTATTTATGCGATCAAGTTCGTCCAGCATGATTTCGAAGTATTCCTGTTCTGGTGCCCCGGGGTCGTATTTGCTCCGGAGTAACTGGAGAAACCCCCTGATAGAAGTCAAGGGATTACGGATTTCATGGGCCATACCAGCGGCCAGTTCACCGACAATGGCCAGCTTTTCTGTTAGATATTCCCGGTCTTCTTCCGGAAAGGAATAAACCATGATCCTCTCACTCCCTGGAACTCGGCCTGAAAAATATTAGTTCCACACCATCGTCAATTTCTCCTTCAGGTGATTGTCATTCAGCTAATTTTTGTCCCATTTCCTGGAGGACCTGTTCCAGCTTTTTCAGGTTTTCCCCATAACCGGCCCAATCACCCTGTTTTAGCCTGCCCTGGGCTTCGCTGTAGAGGCGGTTGGCTTCTTTGATTAGTCCCGACAGGTTACCCGGGTTGCCTGTTGCCGCTGGGGACGGCGGTTGGGGACCGGCTGGTGCCGGCGTCTGGGTACCGAAGATGACCTGCAGGGCACCGGCCAGGGTATCGGCCATGGCGATTTTTTCTCCGTAAGCAACTACCACCTGGCGCAGTTCAGGTAATTTACTTTCCTGGGCCTGGAGGAAGATCGGTTCCACATAAAGCAGGGAGCCTTTAATGGGGATTACCAGGAGATTCCCCCGGATGACCTGGGAGCCATGCTGGTCCCAGAGGGTCAGCTGCTGGGAAATACGCGGTTCCTGGTCGATGCGGGCTTCGACCTGCATGGGGCCATAAATAGAGCGGTTTTTAGGGAACTGGTATAACAAGAGCTGGCCGTAATGGGAACCATCATTGCGGGCTGCCAGCCAGGCTATCATATTGACCTTACGGGCTGGTGTTAAGGGGAGCATTAAGATATACTCCGCCTGTGTCTCCCCGGGTAAACGCATCAGGGTGTAATAGGGCTCCATGGCCTGGCGTTTATCGCCTACCATTTCCTCAGCTATACTCCAGGCATCCTCTTTGTTATAAAAAAGCATAGTGTTCTCCATATGGTAGTTAGTCAACATCTGGGCCTGGATGCTTAAAAGGTCCGGGGGATAACGCAGGTGCTGCTGCAGCCCGGCCGGCATGTCTTCCCGGGGCTTGAATAGCCCGGGGAAGATTCTGGCAAGGGTTTGGGCCAGGGGATCTCCCGGGTCAACAAGATAGTAGTCAACAGTACCGTTATAAGCATCAATAACTACTTTGACGGAGTTGCGAATATAATTGAAGCCGCCACTGTTTGGTTCGGAATAGGGATACATATTGGTAAAGGTATAGGCGTCGAGGAACCAGTAAAGGCGGCCCCCGGCAACCACCAGGTAGGGATCAGCATCATAGCGCAAATAGGGCATGATCTTCCGCGCCCGTTCCTGGATATTACGGTAATATAGTATCTTGCTCTGGGGAGTTAGCCCGCTGCTCATCAGCAGCCGGTAATCGTGAAAGCGAAAAGCGAAGACCAGCCGCCGCCAGGGGTTGTTAATGGGAACCCCGCCTCTTCCCTGATACCGGGTTTCAGCGAAATTATCTTCTCCCGTGACAGGGTAATCAAATTCAGCTGCCGCACCGCCGGTAATGACATAATCACCGGTCAGTTCACCGTAATAGATCCGGGGCTCATCAACCTGGAGGCCGGCACTGCTGTGGAAGGGCACGTCGCCAGCGATAAACTCCGGCTGGCCGCCGGCAGTAACGGTGTTGGCCGGGTTCATGGCCAGACCGTAGCCGTGGGTATAGCGCATTTTTTCGTTGATCCACGTCCGGGCCCGGTCAGGCAATCTATTCTGGTCTAGTTCCCGGGCCGCCAGCATGACCTGCCGCTCCCTGCCATCCAGGGTGTAGCGGTCGACATCAATATCCTTAAAACTATAATAAGAACGGATCTCCTGGAGCTGGCTGTAGGTTTGCTCCAGGGGCCGGTAATCCCAGAGGCGGATGTTGTCCAGGGTGGCCCCCTCTTCCTCCAGGCTGGCCGGGGTCAAGTTGTCCCCGGCGGGGAATTCCCGGATGGTGATCCTGTCCAGACCATATGCCCGGCGGGTAAAGTCAATATTATAGCGTAGGTAGGGCTCCTCCCGGGCGAACTCGTTGGGCTCGACCTGGAATTTTTGCACTGCCAGGGGTATGGCTATTACCAGCAGCAGATAGGCGGCCACAAAGGATAGAATACCGGCACTGACCAGCTTCAAGTTGCGGCGAAAGGCGTTAAGGACGATAATCAGGCCGCAGGCTACGGCTACCCCTCCCAGGATGTTATAGCCGGGAAGGAGGGCGTGGATATCGGTATAGCTGGCGCCGAAGGCCACACCCCGGGATGACCGAACCAGATCAAGGGCCTGCAAGCGGAACCCCCAGGCTTGAATTAGAAAGAGCAGGGCCACCAGGGTGGAGAAATGGATCAGGGGACGGGAAAAGTGGCCCCGTCGCAGGCCCAGGAGCTCTCGCGGGTTAAAGATAAGATAGAAGAAGCCGGTGACCAGGACGGCCCCAACCACAGCCGTTATCAGCAAATTATAGAGAAAATGGTAAAGCGGCAGTTTAAAGACATAGAAACTAACATCCTGTCCAAAAAGGGGATCGGCAAGGCCAAAGGGGGTAGCCTTGAGGTATTCCTGGACCACCAGCCACTTGCCGGCAGCCAGGGGGCTGAAGATGAGGGCCCCTGCCAGGCTTAGTAAAAGATACAGGATACCTAAACGCCTGCCGGTAATAAATCGGTCGATTAGGTATTCCTTAAAGGTCCAGTGTTCCCGCCCTTCAGGAGGCGATAGGTGGAGGCTTTTACGGGTAAAAAAGAGGTTTAGATAAAAGAAAAGGAAGAAAAAGGCGAGAGTCCCCAGGCGTATTCCTGCTTCCGATAGCAACCGGGTAATGAAGACCTGCCGGTAACCCACTTCGGCAAACCAGTACCAGTCAGTCAAGAATTGGGAGCCCATATAGGCTGCGCCCAGGAAGCCCAGGATTATAAGTAACAGGCAGAACCGTAAACGATTTAATTTCATGCCGCATCCTCCTACGGGGTCGTTCTCTATATTTCGTCATGGAGAAAGGGTATTCCTCCCTGTTTTTTTCTCCCTGCTTTAAAGAAAAACGCCCCGCCGTCATTCACATGTAGGGGGCAAATCAGACGTCAATGCCGCCAGGCGGCACCGGAAGAGGATTAAAAATGGTAGTTGTTATGCTGTTATCAGGCTAGCTTCCAGGCGGGCTTCAAGGTTCCAGGGCCAGGTCAACAATTTTCTGGACCAGGTCCGGGAACTCCAATCCCGCTGCCCGGGCGGCGTCCGGTACCAGGCTGGTGGCGGTCATTCCCGGGACGCTATTGACTTCAATGACCTGGGGTTCCCGGCCCCTGGCCACGATAAAATCCACCCGGGCGAAACCGCGGCAACCCAGGAGGGTATAGGTCCGGCCGGCCAGGGAAGCAGTTGCTGCCAGGACGTCATCTGGCAGCCGGGGTGGGATAATATGATCACTCAGGCCGGGGGTGTACTTGGCCTGGTAATCGTAGAAGCCGGTATGGGAGACGATTTCAATTAAAGGCAAAACCTGGGGTTTCCGGTTTCCCAGGACGGCAGCCGTGATCTCCGGGCCTGACAGGTAGGCTTCGGCCATAAAGGACTGGTCGTATTTCAGGGCACCCGCTATGGCTGGCTCCAGTTCCCCTTCTTCCCTGACGATAAAGGTGCCAATGGTGGATCCCTGGGTCGGGGCCTTGATGACCACCGGCAAACCTAGTTCCTTTAAAATCGCCGCCTTTATCTCTTCCTTGCCGGTGTTGTATTCAGCACCGGTCCAGGCTAAAAATCCGGGGGTGGGAATCCCGGCCTGGAGCAGGATGCGTTTGGTCATAATTTTATCCATTGTTATGGCGCTGGCCAGGACGCGGCTGCCAGTATAGGGCAGGCCCAGGACCTCCAGCAGGCCCTGGACAGAACCGTCTTCCCCGGGTTTACCGTGGAGGGCGTTAAAGACAACGTCGGGAGCGAAATCTTTTAACCTGGCTACTACCTCCCTGTCCAGATCAATAGTTATCACTTGGTGGCCCAGGCCGGTCAGGGCGGCGGCAACTGCAGACCCGCTTTTTAAAGAAATCTCCCTTTCGGAAGAGGGGCCACCCATCAGGACGGCAATTTTCATCTTATTGAGACCTCCCGGGGGAAATATTGGTGTCTGGTGGTTGATAGTTATTTAACCCGGCCAGCATGGCGGCAGAAATACCCATGGTCCCCAGTGCAACCGGTGCATACAGGCCATGAAAATCAGTACCTCCGGTGATCAAGAGGCGGCGTTCTCTGGCCAGGCGGTAGTAGGAATGGATTAACTCCCGGCGCTTACTCCCTAGATAATAATAGAATACCTCCAGTCCGTCAATGCCCTCATCCAGGATGCAGTTGACCAGGGTATCATCATTGATTAGGCCGGGATGGGCCAGCACGCTTATCCCCCCGGCAGCATGGATGAGGGCTACAGCCCTGGGCAAGGGATTGCCTTCGTAAGGAATGTAGGCCAGACCTCCAGGTCCCAGGTAGCGACGCAGGAATTCGATGGTTTTTTCCTGGTTGTCGATATAACCACAATGTTTTAGAACCTGGAGGATATGGTTTTTTCCCAGGACACCCCCGGGGGGAATCAGGGCCTCAACCTGTTCCCAGCTGATATTAAAACCTAGGTTTTGCAGGCGGCGAATAACCTGGCGGGCAATTATCCGGCGCTCCCGGCGGATTTCCTCCAGGGCGGAGGCCAGTACCGGGGCCGTGGGGTCGAAATTATAGCCCAGGAGGTGGATTTCCCGCCCCCGGAAGCTGGTGACCATCTCTATACCGGGGAGTAACTCCAGGCCGAGTTCCCGGGCCTGGCTGTACACCTGGATATAACCGGAAAGGCTTTCGTGATCAGTAAAACTAAGGGCCTTGAGACCTTTCTTCCTGGCGAGCTCCAGGGTTGCTGCCGGCGCCAGGCTACCGTCCGAGGCCAGGGTGTGGATGTGGAGGTCGGCATATACCAAAGACAACACCTCGAGATAGTTGACATTATATCTATATTCGCCCTATGTTAAAAGAAACCTGCCTGGTTATAAATCCGGTTATATTTTAGTTGAGTGATGCGATATCTGTCGTCCCCCATGTTCTCCGAATGTTCTCCGAAGTTAAGCGGAGTGGCAGAAAGGGGAAACCGGACCTGCCGAGAGGAGTTCAGGGCCTGTTACGATGGGGAATTAAGGCTGGAGGCGAGGCAACCGGAGCTAAAACGGTGGACGGCAAGAAGGTAAAACCGAATTAGGCCTCACCAGAGCCCGGGATATATGACTTCTGCCTAATACCTGGAAAAACCGGCGGCCAATAAGTGTCTAGCAGGATATGAACTAGTACACTATCTTGACTCCGGGTTGCAAAGCGTTTATAATAAAATTGCTGTAGGGGTGTAGCTCAACTGGTAGAGTAGCGGTCTCCAAAACCGTTGGTTGCGGGTTCGAGCCCTGCCACCCCTGCCAACCTAGATAAATCAACGTTTCCGGCCTCCGAGGGACCCGAAAGAATCCGTTGGTACTTGGGAGGCCTGTTTTTTATGCCCAGGAGGGGTACCTCTAACAGAAGCCGGCGGCCGACGCCCTGGGCCGGCTGATGAGGGCAAGGCCAAAGTGGTGGAACGAGAAGACTCCCCTGTTTGCCAGTGACACGGTAACCCGCTGAGTTCCTGGTGGTGGGCCAAGCGCTTTAAGCTATACAGCGACGGGGCCGGTGTGAAAGCCACTCCCTATTCCCTGCGCCATACTGCAGCTATAGAATTCCTGCGCAATGGTGCCGATTCCTTCTCCGTGCAGCCCATGCTCGGACATACCGATTTGACTATGACCAAGCTCAGTCAGGAAGACATCAAGATGGTGCACGACAAGGCCAGTCCGGTGCAGAAGCTGACCTTCATGAACAAGAGAGCCAGCCGCAAGCTGGAATGAGCCCGAGACGGCAACACCCGGCCATATCAATGGCCGGGTGTTTTCTTCTAAACCGACCAGCCTACCTCGTTGCTTCTCAGGGAACGGTTGCCCTTGCGGTCCACGCTGGTCATGACGAAGTAATAGGAGCCGGTATCAAGGTTCGAGATCATCTCCTGGTAGGCTGTCCTGCCGCTCCCCTGGTCCAGCAGGAAGTAGGGGCCGCCGCTGGACCAGCTGTACCATATCTCGTAGCCCGTGACGTCGGTCGAGCGCGACGGCCGGGAAGTACTGAGTTTATGAGCCTGCCTTTTTGTTTTTCCCCCGCAAGCCTCCGGTTTGCCCTGTAAGTCCTCGTTGCAGTTCTCTATTTCCGCTTAATTTTTAGCGGCCTTGCACTAAACGGTACAAACATGGAAAATTTGGCATAAGAAGGCAAAACGTTTACCGGGCCAGCCTTAATCCTGCCTGGGTTGCTAACTGGCTTATCAGCGAGACGAGTTCGGTTAGTTTGATGGGTTCGTCTGCTTCCCCTGGATTTTTTAAAAAAGAAGGCGCGTCTTCGGTAGGTTCTAGCGGTTTAGGATAGATGAGCAGGTTCTGATCGGGGTATTTACGAATTAGTTCGTCCATCTTCTTGACGGTCCTGGCGTTATACAGTATTTCCCCGCAGTAGTCACAATATAAAACCGGCACATCTTTAATAACAATTTTTCGCCCGGCAATATTCCGGGTAACTGTCCTTTTTTCTTTGTTCATAGGCCGCCCGCAGCGGCAAATCCTTTCTCTCATGCTTTACCTCCTTTCCCTGCCAGCCGTTATTACGGTTACTTGCTTATTGAATAAAACCTCCACACATACCATTAGGTCGCCGCCTTTTAAGGTATAGCGGTTGCGCCTGCGGTCCGTCTTACATATTTTGCCGTGCTGCATTACCCATTCGACCTGCCCTGCCGATATGCCGTCCTTATCCATTTCCTCGAGGCAGTGCGAAGTCAATTCGTAAGCCTCTTCAATTGCCGCCTCCCTTATTATGTCCCTGGGGTTCACCTGGTTTCCCTCTCCCGATATATTTATTCACCAAACAGCGTTTCTAGTTCTCGGAAAGCCGGTTGTCCTCGCCTATCGAGAAAAGCCCTTTTAATCAAGCTGGCATCCTCGCGCCCCTTCTTTACGGTATCTAAAAAACGAGCCAGAAAAATGACGGCCTCTCCCCAGGTAACCGGCCTGTCCTTAGAGAAAGCATCGGCGGGATAATTATTGGCGGCTATAAAAGGCCGCATAAACTCCAGGGCCTCATCGGACCAGTAGATCGGTTCTTTGAGCTTTTCTTTTATCGCTTCAAGCTTATACCCCTTATTTTTGTAACCGCAAATTATCCGTAACGCCACCAGATGATCCGGGGAATAAACGGCGCGTTTAACTTTCCCTTCGTATTCAATCCGAGGTGGCTCCAGCAGCCCTCTGTCGATATAGTACCGAATTGTACGGGCGGGATTTTTGCCTAAGTCAAGTCCCCTGCGCGCCGCCGCTTCAGCCAATTCATTCAAAGTCACCGCAAGCCCCCCCCTTTTAGGGTTTGTAGTTTTATTTTAACTGTCATGTGACACTTTGTAAATAGCATAAAAACCCGTTTCCCGCCCGTCCTCGTCGCGGCTTCCCTGGCTGTAAGGACGGTCCTGCGGCCCAGCATAACCCGGCCTAAAAGCGTTCCGGGGCGTTCTGGCCTGGCCTCATTTACGCATTCTTAGCGGCAGCGAAGCCTTTTCGCCAGTCTCCCTTTGGGAGCGGGCTTTGGGAGCAAAGGGAAAAGGATTTCCAAGGGTTTTAGGGTTTTGGATGGCGTAGGTAGAAGCTCCGCCTGGCACTTTGGGCCTATTGAGTAAAGCCCCCTCTGCAGAGGGGGCTCTGGTTCTGGTAGACTTCTTCGTTACTCTTCCTTTTTGGCTTTAGCCTGCTGGATGATCTTCTCAGCAATGCTGGCCGGGACCTCTTCGTACTGGGCAAAATTCATCTTAAAGTGGCCGCGGGCCTGGGTGATGGACTTCAGATCAATGGCGTAACGGTACATCTCGGCCAGGGGCACTTGGGCGCGAATGACCTGGTTTTTACCCTGGGGTTCCATGCCCAGGATACGGCCGCGGCGGCTGTTTAAATCGCCCATAATGTCGCCCATAAACTGTTCGGGGACCGTTATCTCTACGTTCATAATGGGCTCAAGCAGCACCGGTTTGGCCTGTTCTACTGCTTTGCGGAAGGCCAGGCCGGCGGCAACCTTAAAAGCCATTTCGGAGGAATCAACCGGGTGGTAAGAACCGTCGGCCAGGTTGACCTTGATATTGGTCACCGGGTAACCGGCCAGGATGCCTTCCTGCATAGCTTCGCGGATACCCTTCTCTACCGCCGGGATATACTGGCGTGGTACGGCGCCGCCAAAGATGGTCTCGGTGAATTCAAATTCCTTATCCGGCAGGGGGGCCATGTCGATAAAGACGTGACCGTACTGGCCGTGGCCGCCCGTCTGTTTTTTATGCTTACCTTCTATATGGTTGACTGCAGCGCGAATGGTTTCCCGGTAAGGTACTGTGGGAGTGCTCATTTCCACTTCGACACCAAATTTGCGCTGTAGCCGCTCCAGGGTGATATCCAGATGGGATTCTCCCATCCCGGTGAGGATGGTTTCCCTGGTCTCGGTATTCTTGTTCAGGCGCAGGGTCGGGTCTTCCTCCAGCAACCGCGCCAGGGCGTTGCTGAGTTTATCTTCATCGCCCTTGCTCTTAGGTTTGATGGCCACGGGTAGGGACGGCTCCGGGAAGTCAATACCTTCCAGGCGGACCGGGTTGGCTTTGGTGGTGAGGGTGTCACCTGTGGTAGTAACCTGGAGTTTGGCTATAGCTCCTATATCCCCGGGTTTCATCTCCGTGACCGGCAGCTGGTTTTTGCCCTGGAGGGAGAAGAGCTGGCCGATTTTTTCCTCGCTTTCCCGGTTGACGTTGTAGACCGTAGAATCGGATTTCAGAACGCCGCTATAGACCCGGAACATACTTAATTTACCGACGTAGGGATCGGCTATGGTCTTAAATACCAGGGCAGCCAGGTTCTCCTCCTCAAGGGCGGCGGTATCCTTACCTGCTGCTTCGACAGGGGATGGGAGGTATTTTATTATATAGTCCAGAACAGGTTTGACAGCCATATTTTTCCAGGCCGAGCCACAGAGAACAGGTATGGCCTTGCCCTCGGCAACGGCTTTTTTCAGGCCGGTGCGGATTTCTTCGCTGGAAAGTTCATTTCCGTCCAGGTATTTCATCAACAGTTCATCGTCGCCTTCGGCAGCAGCTTCAATCAAGGCTTCCCGCAGTCTGGCAACCTCATCGGCATATTGCGCCGGAATGGGTATTTCTTTTTCACTGCCGTTATCGTAGGTATAGGCTTTTTGGTTTAGGATATCGATAAATCCGGTAAAGTTTTCGGCCTCTCCTATGGGCAACTGGACAGGGACTATATGGCCGCTCAAACGCTCCCGCATTGATTCCACAGCTTTCTGGAAATTGGCGTTCTCCCTGTCCATTTTATTTACGTAGGCGATCCGCGGCAGGTGACGATTGTCGGCCGCTTCCCATACAACCTCTGTCTGGACTTCTACCCCGGCCACAGCGCTAACTACTACCAGCAGGCTATCTACCACCCGCAGGGCGCCTGCCACCTCGCCAAAGAAGTCACTGTAACCGGGGGTATCCAGTAAATTTATCTTATTATCCTGCCACTCGGCCACGGCCAATGTGGAGTTGATAGTAACCTTGCGCTTGATTTCTTCGGGAAGGTAATCGGTTACAGTATTACCCTCGTCAACCCTCCCCAGGCGTTTGGTAGCACCGGCGTTATAAAGGAGCGCTTCCGTCAGGCTGGTCTTACCGGCACCGCCGTGGGCGACAATAGCTACGTTCCTGATACTGGCACTGGGGTAAACCTTCATTAAAATTAGCCCTCCTCATCCTTCATCGGTTAACAAAAACTTAATAAGGAATATATTTGTCTTCCCTTTGAAAAAATCCTCTTTTTCCGCGAAATATTTTTTGCCAGGGCAGTTTCTACTTTTCCCCATAAATGGTTCTTCTAAACATCAAGGATATGGAATAAGCATAATAGGACGAGGGGTGAAAATTATGACAGTGGCATCCATCTGGCAAGGGACAGTTATCCTGATGCTGGCCAGCTTATTGAACCGCATCCTGAGCTTTGGCTACCGGATGCTGGTAGTGCGTTACATAGGAGCCGAAGGTATGGGCCTCTATGAAATGGTTTTCCCTTTTTATAGCCTGGTACTTATGGTCGCTACCGCCGGCATACCTGTTGCCCTGGCTAAACTAACGGCCGAAAGGATAGCCCTGGCTCGCTGGGGTCAGGTACGCAGCGTCTTTCGCCTCTCCCTTATTTTTTTGACCCTCAGCGGTTTGCTGGCCGCCCTGGTGTTGTGGCAGCTGGCTCCCTATTTAACCAGCAGGATGTTTGCCGATAGCCGGGTTTACCAGGCCTTTATGGTGATGATTCTGGCCCTGCCGGTGGTCTGTATTTGTTCGGCCTTTCGGGGTTACTTCCAGGGCTGGCAGCTGATGCGGCCGGTAGCCCTGGCCCAGGTAGTTGAACAGCTGGTGCGGGTGAGTGCCGGGCTTTTCCTGGGTGTTTATTTACTTCCATACGGCGTGGCCATGGCTGCGGCCGGCCTGGCGGCAGGTATGGTTTTGGGAGAACTGGCAGGCCTGGGTATTAGCGTCTTTATCTTTAACCTGGCCCGGCCTTATCATGATATCGCTGCCGACCAGGCAGGCTCTTTGAAAGCAGATATTCTTCCCCTGGCCCGCCTGGCTATCCCGGTTATGCTGGCCCGTATGGCCGGGGGCATTATGTTAACTCTTGAAGCCTTGTTAATCCCTCGCCAGCTCCAGGCCTGGGGAGTGACTATGCGGGAGGCCACAACCATTTACGGCCAGTATGCCGGCATTGCCTTTACTTTGATATACCTGCCCATGGTCATCACTGTTGCCCTGGCCATGGCCATGGTGCCGGCCATTTCCGAAGCCAGGGCGGTGGGGGATTGCGATTTATTAAATAAACGCTGCCGGCAGGCTTTAAAGCTGACTATTTATAGCAGCCTGCCTTTTGCCATAACTTTTTACCTCTTTGCCGCTCCTATCTGCGGCCTTATCTTTGCCACCCCTGAGGCTGGAATACCCCTGAAAATCCTCGCCCTGGGGAGTATCTTTATCTACCTGGAGCAGACTACCGTTGGCATCCTGAACGGCCTGGGGGCCATGTCTACCATCCTCTGGACGACTGTAGCCGGTGGTACTGTTGACCTTCTGGGGATCTATTACCTGACGCCGGTACTGGGCATTACCGGCGCCGCCCTGGGGGTAAACCTGGGAACTGCCGTTACCGCCCTCCTGAACCTCCTGGCCCTGGCCCGGCAAGCCGGTTTCCGCATGGATTTTCGGACCTTTGTTTACTGGCCAGCAGTAGCCGGGGCGGGCATGTTCCTTGTGGCCTCCCTTCTGTGGCAGCTTCTTGTAGCTGCACCGGAACCCTGGCGCCTGTTCCAGGCCCTGGGCGGTAGCAGTTTGTTTTACCTGTTGATCCTCCTAGTAGCGGGAGAAATAACTCCGAGACACTTTTACCTATTCCCCTGGCCGGGCCAGAGGAACGGCAAATAAGCTGCCAGTTCCTGCTGATAGGAGTAATTGGTCAGGTCGAGTTGCAGGGGGGTGATAGAGATCCTTCCCTGCCCCAGGGCACCGATATCGGTATCCGGTTCCTGGTCCAGGTCTTCTACCTCCCCTGCCAGCCAGTAATAAGCCCGCCCCCGGGGGTCCAGGCGGCGGGTAATGGTATTGCAGTAGCGACGCCGTCCCAGGCGGGTAATGGCCAGGCCCTTTATCTCCCCCGGCGGCAGGCAGGGAATGTTCAGGTTTAACAGGGTACCCGCCGGGAGGCCCCTTTTAATTATCACCCCTGCCAGGCGGCTCGTAAAATCAGCGGCAAAGGAAAAATCAACCTCGCCCTCCCCCGCCAGGGACACAGCCAGGGAAGGCCGGCCGTTGATACAGCCCTCCAGGGCTCCCGAGACGGTACCGGAATATAGGACATCCGTACCCAGGTTGGCTCCCAGGTTGATGCCGGAGACGACCAGGGAGGGCTGTTCATCTAGGAGAGCATCCAGGGCGAGTTTAACGCAATCAGCAGGGGTGCCGTTGACGGCCAGGGCCATTTCTACGGGTCCCTCCCAGGGAACCTCTGTAGCCCGCAGGGGTTTATGCATGGTTATTCCGTGGCCAATGGCACTACGCTCCTTTTCCGGAGCTACTACTGCTACCCTACCTACCCTGGCCAGGGACCTGCCCAGGGCTTTGATACCCGGGGCGTTGATGCCGTCGTCGTTAGTAACCAGAATTAACAAAGCTACACCTCGTAAATGGAAAGGGTCATGGTCTGGCCACCGGCGTCCCGGGACAGGCCGAACATCAGGTTATAATCCTTCAGGGTTTTATTCAGCAGGTCGACGACCTTGTAGAGTTCATCGTTGCTGGTGAAGCTCCGGGTGGCCAGTAGACGCATGCGACATCCCTTCTCTATTATTTAATATCAATTTTTGCCGCCGGGAGTCAGGCCCCAGGCGCGGTTATAGCAACCGGCGGCCGCACCGGTGTCACCTGTGGCTTCATAGATGGTTCCTAAAAGTTGCCAGGCAGGGCGGTGCTCCGGGTAAAGGCGCAACAACTCTTCCACCACCCTGCGCGCGGTTGCCAGGTCGCCCAATTTCATTAAACAGGCGGCATAGTTTTGCCGGATCTGTGCCTCCCCTGGCTTCAGGGCCAGGGCCCGGGCATAGAGGGGCGCCGCCAGGTAGCACTTCCCCAGGGCTTCCAGGCAGGCGGCGGCGTTGTTTATTATAGAAACATCCTCTGGCAGGAGCCGCAGGGCCTTTTCAAAACAGGTGACGGCCTCCGGCCAGCGGCGGCACCTGGCCAGGGCGGCAGCCAGGTTACCTATAATCTCTCCTTCAGCGGGGGCCAGGGCCAGGGCCTGGCGGTAGTAATCCAGGGCCTCTTCCGGGCGTTCCAGCTGTACCAGGCAAACGCCCAGGTTGTTGAGGAGATCGACATCCCGGGGCTGGTATTTCCAGGCGCGGTAGAAGCACTGGTAGGCTTCCGCCCACTGCTCCAGGCGCTGGTAGCAGCCACCCGTGTTGATTAAGATGTCGATGTTCCGCGGAGCCAGCTTCAGGGCTTTCCGATAACAATCCAGGGCTGCTTCCAATTCTCCCAGGCGCAGGTAACAGTAGCCCAGATTGTTCCACCAGCCCGGGTCGCGTTTCCGGGTACGGAGGATTTCTTTGTAAAGCAGGGCTGCTTCTCCATAGCGCCCCTGCTCCATGAGCCGCCAGGCCTGTTCATCCAGCGGCTGGTCGATATGGTGGGCATAGGTTACCGCACCCTGGCTGCGGTTGCAGGGTGGATTCTGGACAGGACCGGACATTTCCATCGCTCCCTTTTATATCCATCCTGTCCATATTTTTCGCCCCCGTCTATGCTAATTCCTTCCATATATGCCAATAATCGTACGTCAAATGTCGACTGAACCTGACTTATCCCCGCTTTTAACGGCACATTCCCGACAATAGCCGTAGAATTTTAACTGGTGGTCGGTGATCTGGAAACCAGTTTTTATGGTTAACAGGTTTTCCAGGGATTCCAGCAAATCGGCGTCAAATTCCTGGACCCGGCCGCACCCCAGGCAGATCATATGGTGATGGTGATGGGCATCGTGCTGGACCATTTCGTAGCGGGTGCGGCCATCGCCAAAATTGATCCTGGTTAAAATATCGAGTTCGGCCAGGAGGTCCAGGGTACGATAAACGGTAGCCAGGCCGATATCGGGATGCTGGCCTTTAACAATATTATAGACCTCCTCAGCGCTCAGGTGTTCAGAGGCATGCTCAAGGAAGGTTTTCAGGATTACCTGGCGCTGTGGCGTTACCTTATATTCCGACTGCTGGAGTTTTTGACAGATGGCATTGAGTTTATTTTCCATGATACACCCGGTCATTAGTTACTGCCAGGGTTTCGGTAAACCCCTGGCCTGCCAGGGCCAGCTCCGGTTGAGTGGCAATTTTTAATTCACCCTGGTGACGGCAATAAAGGTTCCGGGCCCCCAGCCGGGAAATTGAACCGGTGGCGATGACGGTAGGATTTTTGATTATTACCCTTAAGGGCGGCTGGCTGCCCCCCTCCAGGTCTATTTCCACGGGGTAATTAATTCCGTCCCGCTTTTCCTGCTCGTAAACCTGGACAACCAGGTTACCGCTGGACAGTATCTGCTGCCGGTCCTTAGCCAGGTACATGGCGGTTATTTCCTGGCCGCTATACAGCCGGTTGCCCCGGAAATTGGCCCACAGGAAGGTGTAATCACCGGTATAGAACCGCCCCAGGTAAGCCCCGGTCAGGGCCTGGGCCAGGGGAAAATTACAGCGGCGATGATCGTGATAACCGTTACCTTTAAAGTTCTTTTTGTCGCCCGCCACTTTGAGGGTACCGCTGACCTCGGCCCGGGGCACGGGTACACTCCAGATAAGATATTTATTTCCTTTCTCGCCGTAGTTAATCCGGCCGTCGCCGGGTTGCCACCCGGGCAGGAGAGGCTGGTATTTCAGGTCTAGTTCTATCCCCTCCTGCCATTGCACTTGGAAACAATCTCCTTCCTGGCGGATATGGACATCGCCTACCCGTACATCCAGGTGGGAACTGGCAGCTGTAAAGGGGGCTGCTTTTTCCCGGGTTAGCACCTCCTGGCCGGTCCTGGCAAGGGTGAGGCGGGCCCGGCCCTCCCCGGCATAAACTGCCAGGAAGAGGTTGAGATAGGTGCCGTCTTCGGCTGCGGCTTCAAAGAACCAGCTCTCCTCTTCACCAGACTGCCCCTGGTAGGCATTGCTGGCAGCAGTCAAGGGCTGGCCGGGCAGGGCATTGAAATTGGTATCCTGCCAGAAGGAAAAGGTACTCTCGCGCATTTAGCATCTACTCCTTTCATTTTTTATTCACCCAGGGTATCCCATTTGCCACAGCGACTGCCCCAGCGGGCAATTAACTGCCCGTCGGCTTCGATGTTGACAATTTCACACAGGTTGGAACAACCCTGGCAGATAAAACTCCGGGCCTGGTAGTCCTCCTCGGAAACCTCAAAGCCCTTGAATTTTGTCCCCGGGTGTTTGGCTACATAATTCCGGGCCAGGAGGGCTGCCCCAAGGGCACCCATGACGGCAAAATGACGGGGAACGATGATCTCCTGCTGCAAGGCCCTGGCGAAGGCAGCCCGGATTCCAGCATTGGCAGCCACCCCCCCCTGGAAGACGATAGGCGGCAGTATTTCCTTACCCTTAGCTACATTATTCAGGTAGTTGCGAACCAGGGCCTCACACAGCCCACCTACAATATCTTCAGTATTGTGCCCCATCTGCTGTTTATGAATCATATCGGACTCGGCAAAGACCGTACACCTGCCGGCAATACGCACCGGGTTGCGGGATTTTAGAGCCAGGTCGCCGAAGTGTTCAATGGGGATCCCCAGCCGGGCTGCCTGTTGATCCAGGAAGGACCCTGTACCGGCGGCGCAGACGGTATTCATGGCAAAATCCGTAACTACTCCCTGGCGCAGGATGATAATCTTCGAGTCCTGGCCCCCAATCTCCAGGATGGTCTGGACCTCCGGGACCTCCTGGCGGGAAGCGACGGCATGGGCGGTAATTTCGTTTTTGATAATATCAGCGCCGATAATTGCTCCCGCAAGGGTGCGCCCGCTGCCGGTAGTGCCGGCTCCGGCAATCTCGACATCCCCGGGGAGGGCAGCCTTCGTCTGGCGCAGGCCCTCCTTGACGGCCTGGATGGGCTGGCCGTGGGTTCTTAAATACAAGCTGCTTAAAACCTCTCCTGTGGCGGTAATTACTACCACGTTGGTGCTGACAGAACCGACATCAATACCCAGGTAACAGGGCTGCATTACTCCTTGCCTCCATTTGCTCGCGACGCTGGCGTAAAAGATCGACAAAGGCTTCCAGCCGGGTCTCCACCCCGGCCCGGCCGGTTTGCTCATCAATAGTCAGACTCAGTACAGGTATATTAAAATCTCTACTCACCCGGGGCAGGATGCTCTTGGCTACTATTTCCGGAATGCAGGTGAAAGGGGCCAGCTGAACGACGCCGTCAAAACCGTTTCTGGCGTAGAGAATAGTTTCGCCTACACTGCTCTGGCCGTGGCCGCCGACAAACTGGTTCAGGTAGGGGTGTGCTATCTGGCGGATGTCCTCGGTGCCGTGGGCCAGGACGTCGGTGGTGGTATAGTTTGTCAGGTAGATGGAACGGTTGGTGATAACTCCCATTTCCCCCAGGGTTTTTTCAATATCCAGGTTCATGAAGGGTTCGAGGAGGACATAAATCTCCCCTACGATGCCGATCCTTAAAGGGCGGCGCTCTTCATCCCGGGGTACAGACTGGAGCAACTGCCGGCATTCTTCCCCGGCAGCGGCTATTTCTTTGCTGCTTCGGGCCCGGTCGACTATTTCCAGACACTGGTTAAAGGCACTGGTGGTAGCCCCCCGTTTGATTTCATAGGGACGGGTGGCGGTGGCCATTTGCTCCAGTTCGTCCAGGAGCTTGAGCTTGGCCCAGGCCCGGCGGACGACGTCGATAAAGGCCAGCCAGGAGAGACGGGTTTCCTTGAGCACCCGCCGCAGTTTCCAGAAGAAGGGTACCAGGCCCGTCAGGGGGGGATCGAAGATAAAAATTTCAAAGTTATAGCCCAGGTTGCGGAGGATCTTCTCGTGGAGGAGCCCATAGAGGCCAGCCCGGCAGGGTCCTACCCCTCCCGAGGTTATAATCATCTCGGCCCCCCGGTTTAACACCTCCAGGTAGGTTCCCAGGACGGTTTTAAAAGGGATACAGGCGAACTCAGGGGCGTACTGGACCCCCAGGTCCAGGGTGGCCGGGCTGGGATTGGCCGGGACGATGGCTTCGAAGCCCATATCTTCCACCAGTTGTTTAAAACCCAGGTAGGAATATCCCATATGGGCAAAGGATACTTTTTTCACCGGGTAGCCGCCCTCCTTTGCAGCAACATATCGACGAAGGCTTCCAGGCGGGTGTTCACGCCGGCATCCCCGGTTTGTTCATCGATACAAATAGACATAAAGGGTATTCTCCCCTGTTTGTAGTTGCGGATGTCCAGTTCCATGATTTTGTCCACCATGGCATCAGGGCCACAGCCGAAGGCAGTGATATGAATAATCCCGTCCAAATCGTCCTGCTGGAGGTAGTGATAGGTAGCCCCTACGACCAGGCTGGAAAAGTGCCAGAAGAGGCGCCGCGGGAGACGCCTGCTCAACCGGTAAAGGCGGGCCTGGGGGACCATCTCCAGGGTCAGGATATTAACCCCCATCTTTCTCAGCTTGGCAATGATATTCAGGCTGATGTAGCCGTCATAAACCTGGTAGGGGTAACCCAGGACCGCCAAGTTCAGGGATCCCGGTCGCAGGGGAGCAGGTTCAATGGGTTCGCCCCGCAGTTTAGCCAGGGCCTCCAGGGGCAGGTAACCCTTGAGGAGTAACCCCTGAAAGGCCTGCTGGTAGTGACTGCCCTCCCGGTAGGCGTTCCAGGCCAGGCGGCGGCTGAAGCCCAGAAGTTCAGCCACCCCCCGGCAGGTCGGCCATAAACCCCAAAAGTTACGGCCAGCATCGACCTGAAGGTCGATAATCGGGGGTAACTTGGCCAGGGTGGCCCTTATCATATCAGGCAACCCTAAAAACTTGGGACAAAAGGTAGTGCGCCGGTTTAGACTGACCATACGGGGGATAAAAATGGCGTCGACTTTATCCTTGAGGGCCAGGACATGACCGTGGTAAAGCTTAATAGGAATACAGGCGTCGGCTACTGCTTCCCGGGCCCCGTCGTCCAGGATAGCCTTGGTAGTCGGGGACGAGGTGACGACCTCCACACCCAGGCGATTAAAATAAGCCTGCCAGAAGGGAAAATGGCTGTAATATATTAAGGCGGTGGGAAAGCCAATATGTAAGGACAAAGATATACCCTCCCGCTCAACTCTCCTACCTAAATTTCGACGTTCATGAAAAAAAACCTGCCGGGTTACTTCAAGAGACAGGTATTTTCTCCAATTGGCAGGCATAGGGATGAGTTGAAAAAGGTTGGGGAGGTGTCAGCTTGCCACGGGCAATCTTAACGGGCCTGTTATGGTCTCTTTTGACCGGGCTCTTTCTGGCACTGGTAGCAGGGGTACTCCTGTATTTTACACCCCTTTCCGAGGGTCTGCTGCCCTTGATGGCCAGCGTTATCCTGGCTCTGGCCGTCTTTAGCGGTGGCCTGCAGGCAGCCAGTATAGCTGCAACTAGGGGTTTCGCCCAGGGAATGGGGGTGGGCCTTTCCTTTTTCCTGGTAATCCTGGCCCTGGGATGGACTGCTACTCCTCTTATCCTGGCGGCCGCCGGCAAAAAGCTGGTACTCTGCCTGCTGGCCGGGGCCATGGGGGGTATGGCCGGGATGGCCGTGAGGTAGGCTAGTACCCATGAATTATAAAAAGCCAGTAGAGTAGCCCTCCGGCCAGGAGGCCCAGCCCAAAAATCAAGCGAAAGCGGGGACTCCCTGGCGGAGTGAACCCGTCAGGCCAGAGGGCCTGCTTTTTTTTATGATTACAGGTATACATCCTTTATCCCTGCTCTTCGATGGCCTTGATTTTCCATTGGCCCTGCTGGTTTAAAAGCAGGATTTTCTGGTGGATAGAGAAGGTGCCTTTGCTGGTGGAAACCCATTCAGCGCTGCCCAGGGCCCAGGCCGTACCGGCCTTGAGATCCACCCCCTGTTCATTTATTAAGAAAAAGACGAAGCGCAGGGAGGGATCCTGCTGCCGGAGCTTTTGCAATTGCTGGATAAAGGGCCTGCCGGCCAGTACGGCCTGGAATTCGGGGACTACGAGGGAACGGTAAGTTTCTTCCCGGCCCTCTCCCAGAGCCTGGTAAAAATTATAGATTACGGCGAAAGGTTGGGCCTGTTCCTGGACCCCGGCGGTAGCCGGCATAGCGGATTCAATGATCCGGTCGCCAGGAAAAAGGGCAAACCACCCCCAGGTCATGCTGATACCCAGGAATAAGCCCAGGCTGAAATACTTCCAAGCACGCATCCTCCCCACCTCCATGGTTAATTTTAGTGGTGGGGAGGCTCTTTTATGCTAAAAAAGAAGAGAGGTTACCCCCTCATTCCTGGTGCAAAACTTTTTTCAGCAAGCGTTTAAGAAAAGACGGCAGGGGAATAAAATAAACCTTCATCCTGGTCACCTCACTTTTTAACTTCCTCTCAATTTATAGTATTAAGGCGGCAAGTAAAAAGTGAATGGCGCCAGGCCATCAATCCTGAAACCAGGCTTTTATCCGGGAGGGAGCCCCGGCGGGGTCTACCTCCTCAAGGGTTACCGGAGGCAGGGATTGGATAAAAAGGCGTCCGTAACGCTGGGAGAGGAGGCGCTGGTCAAGGATTACCAGTACTCCCCTGTCGCTGGCTCGCCGGATCAGGCGACCAAACCCCTGGCGGAAACGAATAATCGCCTGGGGTAGACTCAGGGTGGCAAAGGAATTCTGCCCCCGGGTGGCCAGGTGTTCCATCCGCGCCGCCAGGGTCGGTATGCCCGGGGAGGGGAAGGGTAAACGCGGGATGATGACGCAGCGGAGCAGGTCCCCGGGCAGGTCGATGCCTTCCCAGTAGCTGCTAGCCCCCAGGAGGACAGCCCGGGGAGTCTGGATAAATTCTTCCAGCAGCCGGGAACGGCTGCCGTCTATTCCCTGGGCCAGGACCCGGTAGCCGCTGCCGTTGAGGTCGGCGCTTAAAAGTTCGTAGACTTCCCGTAAAAATCGGTGGGAGGTACAGAGAACCAGGGAACGGCCGCCGACGGCCGGGCAGATAGCGGCCAGGACCGGGGCAATAGCCCGGGCATAGTCGGCGTCCTTTAACTGGCCCGGGTTGGGCAGCCCTCTAATAGAACAAACCCGGGCCTGGGACCGGTAGTCAAAGGGTGAGGACACCTGGCAGCTGACGACCTTGTGGGCTGGCAGTTCCTGGAGGCCCGTCTGCTGGTGGTAATAATCAAAGCTATTGTTGACTGTCAGGGTGGCCGAGGTCAGGATTACAGCCTGCTTGCGGGAAAATAGGAGTTCTGCCAGCAGGGGACCAATCTCCAGAGGGGCGGAGCGCAAGATATACTGACCATGGTTATTCCTTTCCAGCCAGCTGACGCTGGTGGCCGGATCGGCATCAAGGATCTGCCCCAGGTCGTAGCTGTACTGGGCTACTATGGCGGCGAAATTGCTAGCATCAGCAGCATACTCGCCGGCCCCGGTGGCGCTCAATAACTCGGAGAGGCGCTCCAGGCGGCTGGCCAGGCCGCTGAGGTTTTCCTCCAGGCTCCCGAAGACTGACAGCAGGTTGTCCCAGGCAGGGGTTTCCTTTAAACGGCTGGTGAAACGCAGGGTATAACCCGCCTCTTCCCACCGGGCGGCCTCACTTAATCTGTCCAGGCTCTCCAGGAACCCCTGCCACCCGGCCAGGGTAGCTGTTATTGTTACTTCCATATCCTCCATGAAGCCTGCCAGTTCGGAATTTCCTCCCGGGGGCAAACGGCGGGCGAGATTGCGAACCCGACCCAGAAAGCTAAAGGCCTGCTCCCACCTGCCCAGGCGGCGAAAGAAAAATTCACAGCTGGCCTGGCTGACGCTGCTCCCTAGGTGTTCGGTAGCCGCCTCCTCCAGGTGATGGGCTTCATCGATAATCAGGTAGGGGTAGTCAGGCAGGACCTGATTATTTAAACGGATATCGCTCAGTAAAAGGGAATGGTTCAGGATCAGGATATTGGCAGCCTCAGCCTCCCGGCGGGCGGTATTAACAAAGCATTCATCGTTGAAGGGGCAGGCGCTGCCGGTGCAGGTCTCGGTATCGGCTGCCAGGGCAGATTTGAAGCCTTCTTCTTCCGGGGTAAGTTTCATTTCGCTCCAGTCGCCGCTGGTTGTTAACTCCAGCCATCGTAAAACCCGCATGGCGAAGAGACGCTCCCCTTCCCCGGCCGGAGGGTTGGCCAGGTAGTCCCGCAGCTTCCGCCTGCAGATATAGTTGCTCCGCCCCTTAACCAGGGCCGCCTTAAAGGAAAAGGGCAGGAGTTCCCGCAGCTGGGGCAGGTCCTTCTGCCAGAGTTGTTCCTGCAGGCTGATGGTATGGGTGGCAATGGCTACCCTCTTCCTCTGGCTACAGGCCCAGTAAATGGCTGGCAACAAGTAAGCCAGGGATTTGCCGGTTCCTGTGCCAGCTTCTACTGTCAGGTAGTAATTGCCGGCCAGGGCCGAGGCTACAGCCCTGAGCATATCCCCCTGCTGGGGGCGGTATTCATAACCTGTTATCTGCTCGGCCAGCAGCCCCCCGGGGGCCAGCATGGCCACCAGGTCGTCGACATTGAAAGCAGGCAAATTTCCAGGCTGCGGGGATGGCACCCCGGCCGGGGCAAATAACCCGGTGGCGGCCACTTCAAAATGGCTGGCTGGCGTCTCCTGGACCAGAGCAGCCTGGAACCAGGGCTGAAGCCCGGCAGGGGCCAGCTTCAGGAGTTTGGCCAGCAGGTTTTTGTCCAGGGCCAGGGTGGCCTGCCAGAGGTTCTCCAGGAGACGGGCGGTAGTTAAAGCATCATCCAGGGCGCGATGGTGGCCGGTAGCTTCGAGGGTCAGGTGCTTGCTCATATAATCCAGGCGGTGGGAAGCCAGGCAGGGAAAGAGAATCCGGCTCAGGGCAAGGGTATCCAGGAGGGGGGAATGCCAGCCGTGGCCCAGGGCCTGGTTTAAGAAGGCCAGGTCAAAGGCGCCGTTATGGCCTACCGGTATGGCATCCCTGAACAACTCCAGCAGGCCGGGTAAAACTTCAGGCAGGGGCGGCGCCTCGCGCACCATGGCGTCACAAATACCCGTCAGCCTCTCGATGGCCGGGGGTATAGGCCGGCCCGGATTCACCAGGGTTTGAAACTGGCGGGTAATGTTGCCTCCTTCCAGGCGGACGGCAGCGATCTCAATTATCCTGTCCCGGTCTGGATCCAGGCCGGTAGTTTCCACATCCAGGACGACATAAGTCTGGGGGAGCATTTTAAGTACACTTCCTCTTCGGGGACCGTTCAAGCCATAGTAACCAGGGGCTGGCCGCTGCTGACGGTGGTTCCTGCCTCGACCAGCACCTCCCGGACCACCCCCCCGGCCGGGGCCGGGATCTCGTTTTCCATCTTCATAGCTTCAATAATCACCAGGACCTGGCCGGCAGTCACCCTCTGGCCTGGTTCGACCCTTACCTCTACTACCGTACCCGGCAGTGGAGCGGTAATGGTCCGGTTATCCTGCAGCGGCGGGGTGGGATCTGCTGCCAGCCGGCCGGACCGCGGGATACTCGCCGCTGCCGGTGGAGCCACCATAGCAGGAGAAACAGGCGGCCATGCTGATTCCGGCCTTTCCTCTACTTCTACCTGAAAGGTTTCACCATTGACCGTTACTTGAAAATGCCTTTTCAAACCGCCGGTCTCCTCCTTTCGAAGGCCAGGGAATTATTGATTAATTCCTGGCGACCGGCCAGGCTCCAGCGGCGCGAGGGCCGGTCCTGGGGCCGGATAGAGGTGATTTGCCAGGAGGTTGTTGCAGGTGCCATATAAACGGCTACGGCGGCGGTGATGGCGGCTACGATTTCCGCCGGTATCATTGCCGGGCGGTGTGCTGCCTGGAGATAGGTTAACATATCCGTTCCCTCCTTTTTCCCTAGACAGGGAAGTTGCCGTGTTTTTTACCCGGGCGGCTTTCCCTTTTACTGAGCAGGGTCAGCAGGTTACGGATCAGGTGGGGGCGGGTCAGGGCCGGGTCAATAACGGCGTCAACCAGCCCCAGGCCCGCGGCCACATAGGGGTTGGCAAACTTATCGCGGTAAGCGGCGACTTTTTCCTGGCGCACCCGGGCCGGGTCATCTGCCTGGCTGATTTCCTGGCGGAAGATGATGTTAGCAGCCCCTTCGGGACCCATGACGGCTATTTCCGCCGTAGGCCAGGCAACTACATGATCGGCTCCCAGGGAGCGGGAGCACATGGCCAGGTAGGCACCGCCGTACGCCTTGCGCAGGACCAGGGTAAGTTTGGGTACCGTGGCCTCGGCAAAGGCATATAAAAGTTTGGCCCCATGACGGATAATGCCTCCCTGTTCCTGTTCCACCCCCGGGAGGTAACCGGGAGTATCCACCAGGGTCAGGAGGGGTATATTGAAAGCGTCACAAAAACGCACGAAACGTGCTGCCTTATCGGCGGCGTTGATATCCAGGCAACCAGCCAGGTACTGGGGCTGGTTGGCCACAATACCTATAGTATACCCCGCCAGGCGGGCCAGGCCAATAACCATATTGGGGGCATATTCACCTTGAATCTCCAGGAACAGGCCGTCATCGGCCACTCCGTAGATGATTTCCTTCACGTTATACGGTTTATTGGGATCAACGGGCACCAGCGCCGCCAGGTTGGGATTCTGGCGCTCTGCCGGATCAGAACTGGGCTTGAAGGGCGGGTCCTCCAGGTTGTTGGCAGGTAGATAATCCAGCAGGGTGCGAATCAAGTGCAGGCAATCTTCTTCGGTCGGCGTCCGGAAGTGGGCCACCCCGCTCCTGGTGGCATGGGTGGCGGCACCTCCAAGTTCTTCCGCGCTGACCTCTTCCCCGGTAACGGCTTTAATCACCTGGGGGCCGGTAATAAACATCTGGGCGGTATTATCAACCATAAAAATGAAGTCCATTAGCCCCGGAGAATAGACGGCGCCGCCGGCACAGGGGCCCATAATAGCGGCGATCTGGGGAATAACCCCGGAAGCATGGGTGTTGCGGCGGAAGATTTCCCCATAACCATTGAGGGCCGCTACCCCCTCCTGGATCCGGGCCCCGCCAGAATCGTTCAAACCTATGACCGGCACCCCGGTTTTCAGGGCTAAATCCAGGATCTTGCAGATCTTGGCGGCATGCATCTCCCCCAGGGAACCGCCCATAACGGTAAAATCCTGGGCATAGACGTAGACCGGCCGGCCGTTTATGGTCCCGGAACCGGTAACTACCCCCTCACCCGGTGTTTCTATGTTCTGCATGCCGAAATCAGTGGCCCGGTGGCGCACAAATTGATCCAGTTCCAGAAAACTACCGGGGTCCAGCAACAACTCCAGCCGTTCCCGGGCCGTTAACTTGCCGGCAGCGTGTTGCCGGTCTACCCGTTCTTTACCACCGCCGGCCATAACCCTGGCGCGCCTGGCTTTCAGGTCGGCCAGCCTGGCCGTTATATCTTCCATGGTTTGATATCCCCCTTCTTATTCCCTACCTCCTTATATTACCAGGTCATAAGGGTTGCTTGCAAGTACCTGCCCCTCAAAATCGTTGTATTCTTTCGCTGGCCGGCACGTTTTCCCTCCGTTGCTCGTCTGCAAACAAATACCATTCGGGAATATTCATTCTTTCGCTGATGCCGGCATATCGCTTTAGCGCCCCCGTATAAAGATCAGGGGATGCGGTGGTTTCCATTCAGCTGGAAATGGTTATAACCCCCTGGCGGCAAGGGTAGCACCCGGCCGTCATGGTTTATGGTAATACCCTCTTCTGCGGGAACAACCCTGCCGATGGCCGTCACCGGCGTCCCACAGGCCAGGTACACAGTTTCCCGGACGGCGTCTACCTTATCCGGACGGCAGGCCAGCAGGAGTTCAAAATCTTCGCCGCCATAAAGGGCGTAATCCAGCGGGTCCTTATGGTATAGGGTCGCCAGCTGCCGGGTGGCCGGGGCGATGGGGACGGCTCCGGCCTCCAGGATTATCCCCACCCTGGAAGCCGCCGCCAGGGTATGGATCTCGGCTACCAGGCCGTCGCTAATGTCATCGGCCGCTGTGAGCCCCCCGGCCTTCAAGGCGGCACGAATTTCCGCCACCCGCGGGGTAGGCCGGAAGTGGCGTGCCCGGGCCCAGGCGATCACCTCCGCCGGGGCCGGGCGGGGCCTTAGCAGGGTATCCAGACCGGCGGCAGAGCCACCCAGGTCGCCGGTTACCAGCAGGATATCCCCGGGCCGGGCGCCGTGACGGTAGAGGCAGGCTTCACTTTCCACCCGGCCCAGGATGGCCAGGTTGATTACCATGGCCCTTGGGGAAGAGACCGTGTCGCCACCAATTATATTTACTCCGAAGCGCTGGCCACATTCCCGCAGGCCGGCATAGAGCTCGTCCACAAACTCGACCTGCTGCTCCGGTCTTAAACCCAGGGAGACCAGGGCCTGTTCCGGTATCCCCCCCATGGCGGCAATATCGCTGACATTGACTGCCATGGTTTTATAACCTATTTCCCGGGGAGTAGCGGTGTTCAGGGTAAAGTGGATATCCTCCACCAGCATATCCGTCGAAGCCAGGGTCAGGAAACCGGATTCACCCTGTAAAACGGCGGCGTCATCGCCGATGCCCATAACTACTCTGGCCGGGGCCACAATGGCCCCGGCCTTCAAGCGTTCTATAAGTCCGAATTCCCCTGCTTCTTTAAGTTCCAAGGCTTGCTGCTCAACTCCTTTTCCAGATTATTTCCATCTTGCCATAATTAAAGGGCCGGTGCAAGATCTTTAACACCGGCCGGCGGTAACAAGTATTTTCTGGAGTAAAGCCAGGATATCCTGGAGGCGTTCCTTGATGAAGGTGTCCCCGGGATCAACCTCATGGGCAGCCCAGTAACAGGCCAGGGCCGGGGCAAAACGACCGTGGTACTCATGGATTACTCCCAGGGCCAGCTGCGCTTCCAGGTCCCGGGGATCGTTATCTGCCCGGCGCAGGTAGATAAGGTACCTCTCCTCATCTTCCAGAAAATCCCGTCCAAAAAAGGCACTCCCTATTTTTACCTGCCAGGCATGGGTGCCGTTCTGGACCTCGAAGGGGCAGTTACTGCTGAAACGCAAACCGCGATTTTCCAGGGACCTGCGGAAGTAACGGCAGAAGGCACAGCGGCCGTCATAACCCAGGCCCTGGATGTTTAGTTTATTGTCCTTAAGGTTTATACTGGCAAAAGTAGGGATGCGCTCCCGGGCAAGCTCCAGGTAGTAGTTAATTGTCTTGACTTCACCGGCATGCCGGGGTTTCAGGATTATCTGGCATATAGTCGGGTTGTCTCTTCCGGTAGTCATTACCTCTCCCCCATTCTCCTGTTACATCCTTATGGCTGTGGAGGAGAGAAAATGACTGGGTAAAATCATCCCCCGCCGGGGCCGGCAGGGGACGGTTTTAATTCTAATAACTGTGGTAACCAGTTTAATTCCCGGCCGATGCGGGTACTCCTTATTCTGTCTCCCGGGCTGTCAGGACGGTTTCCAGGGTATTGGGGGCCTGGCTGATACTATGGAAAAGGCCGGGGTAGTCGTCAGGAGCCGTGAAACCCCGCGCCAGCCCAGAAGTTCCGCCGGGACCAGGTCGAGGCGGCAGTGCCTTCACGGCGGCTCCTAAACTGGCGCTGACGACATGCTTGATAACAACGTCTGCTCCTTGGCCAGGCATTTTAAACGTTTAACCAGGTATTCCGCCAGGACGGCAAAGTCCTCAGTGGCCAGCATCTCCGGGGCTGAGGCATCAAAGAGGATGGTGCCGCTGGCGGGAATTTCTTCATCCCCGGCCCAGATAACAATCCGTACCGGTAAACGGGGAAAGGGGCTCAATTCAATACCCGCGTCCCCCTGGTCAACGGGCCTGCCGCCCAGGCCCTCACCGGCCCGGAGGAGGCCGGCCGGCTGCGACCCGAAGAAGCGGACGAGGGGTAAGACGGCCCGGCCGTAAAAGGGATCCTGGTAAAAAAGACCACCGGGTAATTCTTTAAAGGATATCCACTGGCCCCTCAGGGCCGCACCAGGTCCCGTTAAGTAGTGCAGGATTAATACCTGGAAGCGGGGGTCGACTGGCTCCCCGTTAGCTGTACTGACCTCCCCGGCCGGGTAGGTTATGTGGTAAATTTCGTTCAGGGAAGGCAGAATTAAAAAGCCCTTTTCCGCTTCCCAGCTGACCTTTTTGTGCCTAGCTATCTCCTCTACCCTGATTTTAGCCAGGTCTACCTTCGCCCGGGCCAGGGTGACGTCCAGATTATAAGGCAGGGCCATGGAAAATACCCCTTTCTGGTGATAAACATCATTAATCATTAATCCGCCCTGGACCAAAAATTATTAAAATAAGCCGTAATAAAAACCTGGTATTTTGCAGCTTCCGGAGGGCGGCAAAAAAGAGGGATTAGTAGTTAGAGTTTACCATACTTTAACCAAAAATAAAAGCCGTTTACGCACTGGGACTTTAGCTAAACTAATGCAGGGATACAACTATGCAGTTATTTTTTTCTTCTTCCTCATTTGCCAGGAGCTTTTCCAGCTCGTCGGCACTGACAAACCGGTAATCCACCTCTTCCCCCTTAATCCAGGTCAGCAGGTAATCCATAACCTCCGGCGCCCCCCTCTTGGTATTTTGTATACAATATCCTGTCTTCAGGATAACACCTGGCGGCGTAAAATGCAAGGTAAAATTTCAAAAGACCGGGTCTGCAGCAGCCCGGTCTGAAAACCTTATAATACAGGAGCAAGCCCCTGAGCCTACCTGGTAAACATCAGCATATTGGTGGCGGCATCATACTTGTAGTTAAAGCCGAAGAGGGTCTGTAAGCCGGCGGCTGGTATGAAGAGATAATCTTTATCCAGCAGGATATTTCCCGGCAGGTTCACTTCCTGACCGTTGATAGTGGCCCGGGCGCTGTTACTACTTATTTGCACTTTGTTTTTCCCATAAACGATGGATACGTTGCCGTCTTCATGCCAGGCCACATTGCCGCCCAGGAATTGCATGAAGGGCCTTACGGGGACATACCATTGCCCGTTGACCTGCTTGGGGGGTACCGGCAGCAGGGGCTGCTGGAGCATATTACCGAAGACAACCAGCCGGGTATTATTATATTTGGGTGGGATAACGGTTTGGGGCGTGTCCAGCCCGCTGGCTTTATCGATGGTGTAGGTATCGATGGGGGTGCCATCCTGCTTTACAGCTTTGAGGGTCAACTTATCCCCATTCAATTCTGCTACAATATAGTTGGGTTGATCTTGGGGGTCGTAAAAGAAGGCGTCCCATACTTTTGCCGACAGATCATGGTAATACTTGTTACCACTTCTCCCGGTAACATAGTAGATGGTGCCTTGAGCCGGGCTGCTGACAAACTTATCGCTGGCAATGGGGTAAGTGCGCGCGATAGCGTGGTCATGGCCGTTAAAAACCACGTCTACATGGTATTTATCGAACAGGGGCTGGAAGGCGGCTTTAATTTCTTCATTGGTGCGGTTGGCCTTGTTGTAATAGGGAGTCTTATGAAAGAATACCAGTTTCCAGGGCTTATCGGTGTCCTGGAGGTCTTTTTCCAGCCAGGCCTTTTGGGCCGCCAGGATATCCCCGGCAACACCCTTTTCTTCTTCTTCCTGACTGTCGAGCATGACAATATGAACGTTCCCATAATCAAAGGAATAAACCTGGCCTTTCAGGCCCTCCGGGCCGTTCCGGGGCAGTTTGAACTGGGTTGTCCAGAAAATCGGTTTTGTTGAATGGCCATCAGGCGGGTTGTAAGTCTCGTGGTTACCCTGGGTGGCCATGGCCGGGATGGTGTCAATAACACCTTTAGCGGCCTCGAACCATTTATTCCAGTGGATATAATTCTGTCCCTGCTCGACCAGGTCGCCTACATTGACAAAGAATTTAGCATCGGGGTTGGCTTTGAAGGCATTCTGGATGGTTTCCTGCCAGGGTTTATATTCCGGGTTGAGAGGGTCGCCGCTCTGGCTATCACCAAAGATAAGGAATTTAAAAGAGTGAGTGTTGCTGGCTTCTGTAGTGAAGGTGTGAATGTCGCTCCAGTGGGTGCCGTCACCTACCCTGTAGATATAGGACGTGCCGGGATCGAGGCCGTTTAGGGTGGCGCTATGGATGTTCATATCACCCTGGTCAGAGGTAAATTTTTGCACTGTAGCTTCTACGGTAAAGGCTTTGCCGGGGAAAGAGGCCTTATCCGCGGCTTTGGCATACTGGACAAGACCCCTGGCTACAGTAGTATCTGTTCTCCAGGTGATGGTCTGGGTTGTCAGGGGATCCTGGGTCCAGGTGAGGGTAATATGATCCGGTTGGGCTGAAGCGCCCGGATCATACTTGGGGGTGACGGCGGCAAAGGAGGCAACCGGGGCCGCCAGCATAGCGACGGCCATAACCATTGCTACCAGTAATGCAACAAACTTCTTCATACCTTCACTCCTCCTGTTTTTTGATAAAGTTAGTATAACATTTTTACGTTAACGTCCGGTTATATTTTTATAAAAGAAAGTAAATTCTATGTAAACATTTTGTTACTTGGGAGGAGGCGTAACCCCAGGCAAAATTAAGCCCGGGTAACGCCTCGTATAAAACGAGGCTCCTGGCGTTATCCAGAAACCCTCTACCCTTATGTGATTAAAATTCTGCTTGGCATGCTAACCTGCACACTCTACAGGTCCCCCTGCCTGACAGGATGCCTTCATCCCGGCACAGGGCGACATAGATGATGTTTTCCGGGACAACAGGAAACCTTTGCTACGGGATAAGGTGTTCTAAGCTCGTAAGGAGAAGCTGCTTCAGTATCTCTGGCAAATAGTCCTCGCTTCTGCTATAATTCTCATAGGGGCTCTTCTATTCAGCATAGAAAAAGATTGTGAAGAGTATTTCGTTTATATTTATTAAGGAGGTTCCGGGCTTTCTCCCGGGACAGGACCCAGAGGAGGTTTGCCACTGCTACAAATACCTTACCTGGGAAGGAAAAGGGATGATCCGAAAGGTGAAGCGGCTCTTCAATGGGCTGGGCGAAAAGGTTCCCGTCCATAATTGTTCGGCCCGCTATAACCAGGAACCTTGTGTTCCGCCTGGCAGGTTTTGAAGCAGTTCGCAAAAGCCAAGCAGGTGACCCCGTTAGCCGGTGTGCGGATAAACCGGTAGGCCGCATCCAACAGATCGCGGAAGGCCCAGCCAATAAATTTCTTTGAGTGCCGGACGACTTAACGGTCAATGGGAGGCCCGGCACTCACTCATCAGTGAATACTGGGCGGGGCCGAGGTCTCCCTGTCGTGAGGCCTGCTTCCAGGGGTAGGCAAATTAAATCCGAAAGGAGCGAGAACCTGGTCACGGGGAGGCCGGCTGCTGTGTAAAACAGTCAGCTTTTTTTGAACCAGGTATACTGTTTTGGGAAAAGTAGTATTTAGCAGCTGGGGAGGAAAAGTTGTCGATCACCGGGACGGTCCCCCCGGGGTAGGACCCTCCTGGGCCGGGGAATTTGGCGGCCGTCAGTTAAAGGCCTTTATCGGTTGGGACGGTCTCTTAGTTACCGACCCGGATGTAGACCTGCTGGCTGCTTTACAGGCTTACTACCAGGCCGTCCAGGGGGAATCCTGCGGCCGGTGCGTACCCTGCCGGGTAGGGACCAGGGTTATTTACAATGTCCTGGCACGCATCGCCGGGGGCGAAGGCCTGCCTTCCGATTTAGACCTTCTCCGGCGGGTGGCCCGGGTTGTACGGGACAGTTCCCTGTGCGAGCTCGGTCAGGCCGGAGCCAGGGCGGTCTTTGACTTTTTAGATTATTATAGCGAGGCCTTGCGACCTTTTCTCGAGGAAGAAAGCAAGGTCATCGTCGGCCATGGGGCACCAGCAGCTGGAGCCCGGAAAAGTCAGGTGCAAGTTCTAGCTTCCGGCCGGGTCCTGGTGAGAAGCGGCTCTGTGAAGGGACGGGCCGCAGGCTCCCCGGCGGCTTGCGTAACCTATAAACCCTTTGTCACGGCGCCCTGCCTCAAGCGGTGCCCGGCCCACCTGGATATCCCGGCCTATATCGAAGCCATTAAGGACGGCCGCTATGAAGAATCCCTGGCCATCATACGGCAGCGGACCGCCCTGGCCGGGGTCCTGGGGCGGGTCTGCGTCCACCCGTGTGAAGAGAACTGCCGCCGCGGCAATGTTGACGAACCCCTGGCCATCCGGGGCCTGAAGCGCTTCGTGGCCGATTACGAGGTAAAACGCGGCCGGCAGCCGGTAGCCGGTTGCGGGGTTCGTCTCTTCGCCGGGCCCTGGCGGCCGGCAGGACAGCCCGGCGGAGAGGAAAGCACGGCGATCACTGCAAGCAAGAAGGTGGCCATCATCGGCTCAGGCCCGGCGGGCCTCAGCGCCGCCTACCAGCTGGCCGGCCGGGGCTATAAAGTGACTATTTTCGAGGCCCTGCCGGTAGCCGGCGGTATGCTGGCAGTCGGTATTCCGAGTTACCGGTTGCCCAGGGATATCCTGGCGGGAGAGATCGAGGCTATCAAAGCCCTGGGCGTGACCATTAACCTCAACACCCGGGTCGGCGTCGACGTAACCCTTGACCAATTGCAGTGCGACTACAACGCCGTCTTTATTGCTACCGGCCTCCATGCCAGTTCCCGGATGGGAGTAGCGGGCGAGGATGAAGGCTATGCAGGATTTATCCCCGGGGTTAAATTCCTGCGGGATTTGAATCTGGACCGGTGTCCCTCCCTGGAGGGTAAGGTCGTGGCCGTTGTCGGCGGCGGCAACGTAGCCATGGATTGCGCTCGTTCCGCCCTGCGTTTGGGGGCGCGGGAGGTGCGCCTTATTTACCGGCGTTCCCGGGCGGAAATGCCAGCCCATGCGACCGAGGTCAATGATGCCGAGGCCGAGGGGGTTATTTATCACTTCCAGGTTAATCCCACCGCCCTGGTAGCTGAAAAGGGCAGCATCAAGGGCATGCAATGCGTCCGCATGGAACTTGGCGAGCCGGACGACTCGGGCCGGCGCCGGCCCGTACCCGTACCGGGGTCGGAATTTTTCCTGCCCTGCGATATTGTGGTGCCGGCTATCGGCCAGGCCGCCGACCTGTCTTTCCTGGAAGGTCGGGTCGAGGTGGGTAAACGGGGTACCATCAGCGTTGACCCGGTGACCCTGGCTACCAGTGTTCCGGGCGTCTTCGCCGGCGGCGATGTCGTCCTGGGGGCCCGGACGGTAGTTGAGGCCGTGGCCCAGGGCAACCGGGCGGCTGTTTCTATTGACCAGTACCTGCGCCAGGGGACCGCCAGCCCTACGGTAGAGGACCAGCTGGACGCCTGGCTGGAAAAAGTAGGCGTCTATGACCCGGGAGAGGAGATTGGAATCTACGGCGGCCGGTCGCGGCAGGAAGAAAGGGTGGCGCCGGCGGCGGAGCGGGTGAAAGACTTCCGGGAAGTTGAAGGCGGCTTCGATTTCCACGCAGGCAGGGCCGAAGCCGAACGCTGCCTGCGCTGTTACCGGGTCGGGATGATGGTCCTGGCCGGAGAGGGGGAGAGTAATGGTTAATTTGACCATTGACGGACAAAGGGTTTCGGCTCCAGAGGGCACCACCATCCTGGAGGTGGCCCGGGAAAACGGTATCCATATCCCCACCCTGTGCCACCATCCTAAGTTGCGGCCCCTGGGGTATTGCCGGCTGTGCCTGGTCGACATTGCGGGCGCCGCAAAACCTATGACGGCCTGCAATACGCCGGTAGCCGAGGGTATGGTGATCCGGACCAGCACGCCTGCTATAGAAGAGATGCGCAAGGGCATTATTGAAATGCTCCTCAGCCTGCACCCGGAGGACTGCCTGAGCTGCGAAAAAGCAGGCAACTGCCAGCTCCAGGATTGCGCCTACAATTACGGTGTAAAGCACGGCGGACTGCCGGTAAAGCGCGAGGAATTGCCCATTTTGAAGGAAAACCCCTTTATTGTGAGGGATTACAATAAATGTATCGTCTGCGGCCGTTGCCTTCGCGCCTGCCAGGAGGTGCAGGTACAGGGTGTCCTCGACCTGGTGGGTAAAGGCAGTGCCGCCAGGGTGGGGGCGACGAAGGCCGGGGCGGAAGTTACCCTGGAAGAAGGGGGCTGCGTTTTTTGCGGTAACTGCGTCCAGGCCTGCCCGGTAGGGGCCCTGACGGAGAAGGCCAGCCTGGGCCAGGGCCGCGAGTGGGAAACGCGAAAGGTACGCACCACCTGCACCTTCTGCGGCGTGGGCTGCAACCTGGAGGTCAGCGTCAAGGACGACCGGGTGGTGCGCGTCCGCGGTTACGA
>NZ_MDDC01000019.1 GCF_001875325.1 Neomoorella thermoacetica | reverse complement strand
AATTCTCTTAGAGGAATGATTCGACACTGAATTAGAAATTCCTGGTTAGAAGATTCTCTCTACTTTTATTTCTTTCTGCACCCTATAAAAATTATTTTTGGGTTCCTCACAGGGTGCGGAATATGGGTTGCAATATAGCCCGGATACTTTTTCCACTATGAGCAGGATTTTGCCCCGCCTGTGGTGAATGTTTTTATAACCTGTTTCTGGAGGTGCCCTGTTGTGCGGATTTTCATCGATACGGCCAACGTCGAAGAGATTAAAGCAGCCAATGATCTGGGTATAATTGCAGGTGTAACCACTAATCCTTCCCTAATCGCCCGGGAAGGACGCAATTTCCGCGAAGTGGTGGAAGAGATCGCGGCCATTGTTGATGGCCCCGTCAGCGCTGAAGTAGTGAGCACCACAGCCGCGGAGATGGTGGCCGAAGGGGTCGAACTGGCGGCCATCCATCCCAACATTGTCATCAAGATCCCCATGATCGCCGAGGGGCTAAAAGCGGTCAAGGAATTGTCCACCCGCGGCATTAAAACTAATGTGACCCTGGTGTTTTCCGCCAACCAGGCCCTGCTGGCAGCCCTGGCAGGGGCGACTTACGTCAGTCCCTTTGTCGGGCGCCTGGATGACATCAGCCATGACGGCCTGCAGGTTGTTGCCGACATTGTTCCCATCTTTGCCCAGTACGGCTTTAAAACCCAGATAATCGCCGCCAGCATCCGCCATCCCCTCCACGTCCTGGAGGCAGCCCGCCTGGGCGCCGATATCGCCACCGTCCCCTATAAAGTTCTCATGCAGATGCTCAAGCATCCCCTGACAGACACCGGCCTGGCACGCTTCCTGGCAGACTGGGAGAAGGTAAAGAATAAGCAAACCCTTCTCACCTGCCGCCGGCCGTGATTACGGAGGTTTAAGCTATTTGAATACAGCCGAACTAGAAAGCAAGACCATGGTAGAGCTCTACCGGATAGCCCGCGAGCTAAACTTGAGCGGCTATTCCCGGATGCGGAAGAAAGAGCTGGTATTTGAGATTGCCAAGGCCCTGGCCCAGAGAGAGCAGCAAGAACACCAGGAGGAGGCCAGGGAAGAACAACTCCAGGCTCAGGGCATCCTGGAGATACTCCCGGACGGTTACGGATTTTTACGGCCCTTCGGCTACCTGGCCAGCGGCGACGATATCTACATCTCCGCTTCGCAAATCCGCCGCTTCGACCTGCGGACCGGGGATAAGGTGGCCGGCCTCGTCCGGCCACCCAAGGACAACGAACGCTTTTTCGCCCTCCTGCGGGTGGAGAAAGTCAACGGGGAAAACCCGGAAACAGCAGCAGAACGCCTTCACTTTGATGCCCTGACCCCCATTTATCCCTCAGAACGCTACACCCTGGAGACGGCCAACGGCGACCCCTCGGCCCGGATTATCGACTTGATAGCCCCTATAGGCAAAGGCCAGCGGGCCCTCATTGTCTCCCCGCCCAAAGCCGGCAAGACGGTTTTGCTCAAGAAAATAGCCAACGCCATCAAAACCAACTACCCCGAAGTCGAATTGATGATCCTGTTGATTGATGAGCGCCCGGAAGAGGTCACCGACATCGAACGTTCGGTCCGGGGCGAGGTCATCAGTTCCACCTTTGACGAACTCCCTGAAAATCACGTCAAAGTAGCTGACATGGTCCTGGAACGAGCTAAACGCCTGGTGGAGCATAAAAAGGACGTCGTCGTTCTCCTGGACAGCATCACTCGCCTGGCCCGGGCCCACAACCTGGTTGTTCCTCCCAGCGGCCGCACCCTCTCCGGTGGCGTCGATCCCACGGCCCTTTATAAACCCAAGCGCTTCTTCGGTGCCGCCCGGAACATCGAAGAGGGTGGCAGCCTGACCATTGTGGCCACCGCCCTGATTGAGACGGGCAGCCGTATGGACGAGGTTATTTTCGAGGAATTTAAAGGCACCGGCAACATGGAACTCATCCTGGACCGGAAGCTGGCCGAGCGGCGGATTTTCCCGGCCATTGATGTTAAACGTTCCGGCACCCGGCGGGAGGAATTGCTCCTCAGCCGGGAGGAGCTGGAACTGGTCTGGAACTTCCGGCGGGTGAGCAGCGGCATGGGCCCGGTAGAGGTCACCGAGACCCTCATCGACGCCATGAAGAAAACCAAGAGCAACCAGGACCTCCTGCGCGCCCTCCCGGCCCTTTTCCCCCGGGAACATTAAAGACCTCCTGGAAACAACCCTGTTAATTAATCCCGGCCGCTCCGGGCTGTTCCGGTTTGGCAGCCCCGGCAGCAGGCCGGGTATATTTTTGCTAGCGTATGGATAAAATAATGGCTAAATGGCAGCTAGGCCATTATTTAACAAAAAAGTAAACGAACAGGAGTGAAAACCATGCTGCCACGAAAGATGGCGGTAACCCTGGCCCTGGGGTTAACCGTGCTCCTTACCGGTCCGGGCATCCTGCCGGCCCGGGCGGCCGTCATCGATGACTTACAGCAGGTAGCAGCTGTCATAGCTCCGGAGGAATACCATGAACTGGCGAGCCGGGTCAATAGTTATACCCGAATTTACCGGGTGGAAGAAGGCGATACCCTGGCCGGCCTGGGACGGCGTTTTCAGGCCGACCCGGAGCTCATAGCGGCCATGAATTACCTTGACCCCGGTGCCACCCTGAGGCCGGGGCAGTTCCTGGTCCTGCCCCGTGAGGAGGCTCAGACCTATACTGTAGCCAGCGGTGATACCCTCTGGAGTATAGGCCGGCGTTTTGGCGTAGACTTCGATAAACTGGCAACCGTTAACGGCATAGTTGACACCCGCAACCTCCGCGTGGGTACTGTCCTGACTATACCCGGTTCGCCTGCGCCGAAGGCCGCCAGGCCGGTGGCGGATCTGGCTTCCCGGAGCCTGAAACCAGTCTCCTTAATATGGCCCCTCATAGGAGCCATTACCTCCGGTTTTGGCTGGCGCGGCGGGGAGTTTCACCACGGGCTGGACATCGCCGGGAAGACGGGCGATAAAATACGGGCGGCCCTGGCGGGTAAGGTAGTCTTATCCGGATGGGGCAACAGTATCTATGGCCGTATGGTGAAGATCGACCACGGCAACGGCCTGGAGACAGTGTACGCCCATACCTCCCGCAACCTGGTGAAGGAAGGCGAGTATGTCCAGGCCGGCGAACCCATAGCCGAAGTAGGAGCTACGGGCAATGCCAGCGGTCCCCACGTCCACTTTGAAGTCCGAGAAAAGGGTAAAGCCGTAAATCCCGAACGTTTCTTAGCCAGGTAAAAAGGCCGGTCCACCGGCCTTTTTTTGATGACCGGGAGGAACTGGCCCCAGTAATCCAGAATAAAAAGAAGGCGTTCCCGCCGGCTGGCCATAGCGGGCAGGAGGTGGAAACAAAGCCGGACGGCGGCAAGTTATTTTCGGAGAAGGATGGAGAGGGCTCTATGGACTTGTTTCAACGGAAAATCGAGGCCCGCGTTGTTGAGACGGGACCGGATGCCATCCAGGTAGCCATAAAACTCAACGACACCTTTCACGAAATCGCCCTGACCCTGGAAGCACGGCCCAGCGACCGCACCATCACTGGAGCAAGGGCGGAGTTTATCCGTTTCCCCTATGACCGCTGCCGCGACACAACGGCCCGCCTGGATAGCCTGGCCGGGGTGACTATCGCCCCGGGAGTATGGCGGACTGTTGCCAGGGAAGTAGGTGGAAAAGATGGTTGTACCCACCTCTATGAATTGACCATGGAAGCTCTGCGGGTTGCCATGCAGGGTTTTTACCGGTACGAGTGGGAGAGATTGCCGGGGGAGGAACAGCTCCCCTTCTTGCGCCGGGTCCTGGCGGGCGAGTGCTATATCTACAGCCATCCCGAAATAAAACCCAGATTCTTGCTGGAGGAGTAATGTTTTTCTTTGCACCGGCCCTGCTTTTATGTTATACTATTATGAGTTTGATTTTCTCGCGGAGGTGAAGGGCCGTGAAACCCAATATCCATCCTGATTATGGCCCGGCCAGGATTATTTGCGCCTGTGGCAACGTAATTGAGACCCGTTCGACCAAAAAGGATATCCGGGTGGAGATATGTTCCCAGTGCCACCCCTTTTACACCGGCAGCCGGCAGAGGGTAGTCGAACGTGGCGGACGCATTGAGCGATTCCGGCAAAAGTATGGACGCTAGGGCAAAAAAGCGGAGCCGCGGGCTCTGCTTTTTCCTATGGGGCGGGGGACGGGAAGCCCAGTACGGCGGCCAGGCGGTTATAGAGGGCGTCATGATGCGGGGACCACGGAAAACTGCCGTGGCCATCCGGCGGCCCAGCGGCGAAGTCCTGGTAGAATCCGAACCCAACGCTTCCGTAACCGCCCGTTATGCCTTTTTAAAACTCCCCCTGTTACGGGGGGTGGTGGCTTTATTTGAATCCTTAATCCTCGGTATCCGTTACCTGGCCTTCTCGGCCAACCAAGCCATGGAGGAAGAAGAAGAGGAGTTAAGTACCAGGGACCTGGTCCTGACCGTAGCCTTCGCCCTGGCGGTGGCTGTCGGTTTCTTTGTGCTCCTGCCGGCCGGGGCAGCCCTGGTACTCCGCAATTATTTATCCATCTTCTGGCAGAACGTGGTCGAGGGTTTTTTGCGGATGCTCCTTTTTTTAGGCTACGTCGTTGCCATCGGGCGGGTAAAGGATATCCAGCGGGTTTTCCAGTACCACGGGGCCGAACACAAAGTTATTAACGCCCTGGAAGCCGGGGAAGAGTTGCGGGTAGAAACAGTACGCCCTTACCCGACCCTGCACCCCCGCTGCGGTACCAGCTTCCTGTTGCTGGTTATGGTTTTGACCATCGTTTTCTTTTCCCTGGTGGGCAGGGGCGGCATCGCCTGGCGGCTGGCCTCAAGGCTGGTGCTTCTGCCGGTGGTAGCCGGCCTGGCCTATGAACTCCTCAAGTTTACCGGCCGCCACCTGGATGTCTTCTGGGTGCGGGTTATTGCGGCCCCGGGCCTGTGGTTACAGAAGTTAACCACCCGGGAGCCCGACGACGGTATGCTGGAGGTAGCCCTGGCCGCCCTGGCCGCCGCCCGGGACGACGGCGAAAAAAATGACCCCGGGGCCGGGGATACTGGGAGCGCTGAGTAACTATTTGAGCAGTGTCCGGAGCGCAACTCCTGAGGGGCTCAGGGGCATATTGACCGGCCAGTGCCGGAAGTTATCATGTGGCAGGTATTTTTTTCGCATTAGAATCGAGGTGATGTCCCATGCTGGAAAAACTGGAACAGATCGAAGCCAGATACGAAGAACTGGGCCGGCTGATGGGTGACCCGGAAGTAATAGCCGACCCCGAGCAATTACAGAAACACGCCCGGGCCCACGCGGCCCTGGAAAATATAGTCACCACCTTCCGCCGGTACCGCCAGGTCAGTAATGAGCTGGCGGAAGATAAAGCCATGCTGGAGGAAGAAAAGGACCGGGAATTCCAGGAACTCCTGAAGGCCGAGATTGAACGCCTGACCGGGGAGCAGGAACGCCTGGAACAAGAGTTAAAGATCCTCCTCCTGCCCAAAGATCCAAATGATGAAAAGAACATCATCATGGAGATCCGCGCCGGGGCCGGGGGTGAAGAAGCGGCCCTCTTTGCCGGCGACCTCTTCCGCATGTACCAGCGCTATGCCGAAAAGAAACGCTGGCGGACGGAGATTATCAACTCCCACCCCACCGAACTGGGCGGGTTCAAGGAGATCGTCTTCCAGGTCGAGGGGCAGGGGGTTTACAGCCGCCTGAAATTTGAGAGCGGGGTACACCGGGTGCAGCGTATCCCCACCACGGAATCCGGCGGGCGCATTCACACGTCAACGGCTACCGTGGCCGTGTTGCCCGAGGCGGAGGAAGTAGACGTGGAGATCAAGCCCGAAGACCTGCGGGTGGACATCTTTTGCTCCAGCGGTCCCGGCGGCCAGTCGGTCAACACCACCTACTCCGCCGTCCGCATTACCCACCTGCCGACGGGCCTGGTGGTCTCCTGCCAGGACGAAAAGTCCCAGCTAAAGAATAAAGAGAAGGCCATGAGGGTGTTGCGCGCCAGGCTCCTGGACATGGCCCGGGCCGAGCAGGAAGGGGAGCTGGCTGAAGAACGGCGCTCCCAGGTAGGCAGCGGCGACCGCAGCGAGCGGATACGCACCTATAACTTTCCCCAGAACCGGGTGACGGATCACCGTATCGGCCTTACCCTCCACCACCTGGACCAGGTCCTGGCAGGAGAACTGGACGAGATTATCGACGCACTGGTCACCACCGACCAGGCAGAACGCCTGAAAAACATGGAGGCCTGAAATGACCCTGCGGCAAGCCCTGGGGGAGGCCGCCCGGCGCCTGGCGGCCGGGGGGGTTGAACGCCCGCGGCTGGAGGCGGAAGTCCTTCTCAGCTGGGCCTGCGATTTAACCCGGCCCCGCCTCCTGGCCCGCCTGGAGGAGAGACTGGTACCGGCAGCCGCGGCACGGTTCTGGCCGGCAATCGACCGCCGGGCAGCCGGTTATCCCCTCCAGTACCTCACCGGCCACCAGGAGTTTATGTCCCTTGACTTTAAAGTCACCCCGGCGGTTTTAATCCCCCGCCAGGATACCGAAGTGGTGGTGGAGGCTGTCCTGGAGCGCCTGGACCCCGGCGGGAGCTATACCATCGCCGACTGCGGTACGGGCAGCGGGGCCATTGCCCTGAGCCTGGCCCATTACCTGCCCCGGGCCCGGGTTTACGCCACGGACATCAGCCCGGCTGCCCTGGCGGTGGCCCGGGAAAACGCCCGGAAACTGGGGCTGGCGGCCAGGGTCGCCCTCTACCAGGGTGATTTTTTGGCGCCCCTGCGGGGTTTAAAGCTCGACGTCCTGGTGTCCAACCCCCCCTACATACCCACTGCCGCCCTGCCGGTTCTGCCCGTGGATGTCCGCTCTGAACCGCGCCTGGCCCTGGACGGCGGGCCCGACGGCCTGGATGCCTACCGGCTCCTCCTGCCGGGGGCGGCAGGGCTTTTGCGGCCCGGCGGTCTCCTGGCCCTGGAAATCGGCTTCGACCAGGGACAGGCCGTAAAGGACCTGGCCCGGGCCGTGGGAGCATATCGCAACGAGCAAATTTTACCGGATAATGCCGGCCGCGATCGTTGTTTCCTGGCCTATCGCCGGGAAGAATAAAGTCAGAGCGGGAAACATAGAGGTGAAATGGGTGTCTGTAGGTATGCGGACTAAATACTTAAAAATCAATCCCCTGGTACCGGAACTGCACAAGATCCGCCTGGCCGCCAGGATCCTGGCCCGGGGCGGGGTGGTGGCCTTCCCCACGGAGACGGTCTACGGCCTGGGGGCCAACGCCCTGGACGGGCGGGCGGTGCGCCGCATCTTCCGGGCCAAGGGGCGCCCGGCTGATAACCCCCTGATCGTTCATATAGCCAGTTTCCAGGATGTCCAGGACCTGGTGGCCTACCTGCCGCCCCGGGCCACCCTCCTCATGCAGCGCTTCTGGCCCGGCCCCCTCACCCTGATCATGCCGCGCAGCGGCCTGATCCCGGACGAGGTTACCGCCGGCCTGGATACTGTGGGCCTCCGCATGCCTTCCCACCCGGTGGCCCAGGCCCTCATCCGGGCGACCCGCCTGCCCATCGCCGCTCCCAGCGCCAATACCTCCGGACGCCCCAGCCCCACCACCGGCCAGCACGTCCTGCGCGATTTGCGGGGCAAGATAGACGCTGTAATCGACGGCGGCCCGTCCACCGTGGGGGTAGAATCCACCGTCCTCGACCTGACCTCCCCGGTGCCAACTATCCTGCGGCCGGGAGGCATCACCTATGAAGAACTGCAAGCGGTGCTGGGGAAAGTAGCCATTGACCCGGCCGTCAAAGGCCAGCAGGTGGAACACCCTAAAGCACCGGGGATGAAATACAGGCACTACGCCCCGGCGGGGGAAGTCTTCCTGGTTACCGGCGATCTGGAGCGGGTGGTGGCCAGGGTGCGGGCCCTGGTGGCCGCCTGGCAGCGCCGCGGCCGGCGGGTGGCCGTCCTGGCGACCAGCGAGACAGCGCCATTTTACCAGGACGAACCCCGGCCCGATTACCTGGAGGTCCTGGGCAGCCGCCGCCAGCCGGAAACCATCGCCGCCAACCTTTTTGGCGCTCTGAGAAACTGTGACCGCCACCATGCCGACATCATCCTGGCGGAAACCTTTAAGGAGGAAGGCATCGGCCTGGCTATCATGAACCGGTTGCGTAAATCGGCGGCCAACCGCATTATCCGGGCTTAAGGAGGAAAATGCTTATATGGAGCCGTTGGGTCTTATCCTGGTAGCCGTCGCCCTGGGGACGGATGCCTTTTCCCTGGCTACCGGCCTGGCCCTGGGGGGGTTCCGGGGCCGGCAGGCGTGGCTTTTTGCCGGCACCGTCGGCCTTTTTCACATCTTCATGCCCCTGGCGGGCCTGTACCTGGGCTTGCTCCTGGGCCGGCTCCTGGGTAAGGTGGCAGCCGTCATCGGTGCCCTGGTCCTGGCGACCATGGGCAGCCTGATGCTCTGGGAGGCCTATAACAACCGGCGGCAGGGAGGGAGCATGGTGGGGCAGGTGCTCCGGGTCATTCCGGGCCGGGGGGGCGTCCTCGGCGGGGTTATGGCCATCCTCTTCATGGCCGGCAGCGTCAGCCTGGACGCCCTGAGTGTTGGCTTTGGCCTGGGGGCAATTAGCGTTAACGTCCCCCTGACGGTTCTGACCATGGGCTTTATTGCCGCTACCATGACGGCCTTAGGGCTCCTGGCCGGCCGGCGCCTGGGTTCCTTCTTCGGAAACCGGGCCGAGCTTGCCGGTGGCCTGATCCTGGTGGCCATTGGCCTGAAGATGCTGGTGGGGGTCTAAGCCGATGCCCGGGATTCTTTTTGTCTGTACTGGAAATACCTGCCGGAGCAGTATGGCGGCAGCCATAGCCGCAAAACTGGCTAAGGAGCGCGGCCTGGATGTAACCATCAGCTCAGCCGGCCTGGCAGCCAGGGAAGGAGACCCGGCCACACCTGCAGCCGTCCAGGCCCTGGCTGAGATGGGCCTGGACCTCAGCAGCCACCGCGCCCGGCAGTTGACGGCGGCCACAGTCAGGGACGCCGATCTTATCCTGACCATGACAGCGGAGCACAGGGAAAGGATACTCCGGGACTACCCCGAGGCCAGGGGTAAAACTTTTACCCTGAAGGAATACGTACAGGGTCCGGAAGACCCGGCCACGGCGCGGCGGCGCCTGGAACTGGCGGGGGAGATAGCTGCCAGGGAACAGGAGTTTGCCGCTGCTCACCGCCAGGAACTGGAGGAGCTATACCGGGAAGCCGGCGACGTAGCTTTGAGCCGGGAGAAGAAAACCAGGCGTAAGCAACTGGAGGCAGAGCTGGCAGCCAGCCTAAAACCCCTGCTGGAGGAATTAGCCCGCCTCCAGGCAGGAGCCAGCCGGGATATAGCCGATCCCTTCGGCCAGCCCCTTGAGGTTTACCGGGCAACAGCCAGGGAACTGGAGCGGCTTATCGGACAAGCCATGGGGAAATTTTCACAGGAGAAGAGATAAGTTTGACAGGAAAGCAGGATTTCAGGTTAATTGTAGCAAATCCAGCCTGCTTTTATGGGCGAGAGGTGAAGTGAGATTGCGCGTAGCCCTGGGTAGCGATCATGGCGGCTTTCACCTGAAGATGGCGATTAAAGACTACCTGGATCGGCAGGGAATTGCCAATTACGACTTCGGCACCTACAATGCCGAATCCGTCGATTATCCCGATTATGCCCATAAAGTAGCGGCTGCCGTCGCCGGCGGCGAGTATGATCGCGGCATCTTGTGCTGCGGCACGGGCATCGGCGTCTGTATCGCCGCCAATAAGGTACCCGGTATCCGGGCCGCCCTGTGCCATGATACCTTTTCTGCCCGGGCGGCACGGGAGCATAATGACGCCAACATCCTGACCCTGGGGGAAAGGGTTATCGGTCCCGGTTTAGCTCTGGATATTGTCGATACCTGGTTAAAGGCTGAATTCAGCGGCGGCCGTCACGCCCGCCGGGTTCAGAAAATCAGCACCATAGAAAACCAGTACCGGGGCCGGGAAGACCGGCCTGTACCCTGTTGCTATGACGGGGAGCAGACGGGGGATTAAATTATGGTTGAATGGCAGGATGTGAGGGCAACCGTTCAGGCTGCGGCGGAAGAATTACTTAATGTAGCCGGCCTGCAACCGGGGCAGATCCTGGTAGTGGGCTGCAGCACCAGCGAGATAACGGGCCGGACCATCGGCACCGCCTCCTCCCCGGAAATCGGCCGGGATGTAGTAGCAGGCCTCCTGGCAGCAACCAACCGGGCCCAGGTCTACCTGGCCGCCCAGTGTTGCGAGCACCTGAATCGGGCCCTGGTCATCGAGGCCGGTGCTGCCCGCCTTTATAACCTGCCCGTAGTTACTGTCGTACCGGCACCAAAAGCCGGGGGTTCCCTGGCTACCGCTGCCTATGCCGCCCTGCACCGGCCGGTAGTAGTAGCCTCCCTCCTGGCCCAGGCCCATGCCGGCCTGGATATCGGGTCTACCCTTATTGGCATGCACCTGCGGCCGGTGGCCGTGCCCGTCCGCCTGGCCATCAAGACCATCGGCGCAGCGCCGGTAACAGCAGCCCGGACGCGGCCCCCCTTAATCGGCGGGCAGCGGTCAGTATATAAGTAATTTTCCAAGGGGGCCTTATCAATGAACCTGGAAACAGTGGCCAAGGTTGATCCCGAAATAGTAGCCGCCGTCAGGGGCGAGCTTAAACGCCAGCGGACCCACCTGGAACTAATCGCCTCGGAGAACTTCGTCAGCCGGGCCATCATGGAGGCCTGCAGCTGCGTCCTCACCAATAAATACGCCGAAGGGTATCCCGGCAAACGCTATTATGGCGGTTGTGAATGGGCCGACGTAGTTGAAAACCTGGCCCGGGAAAGGGCCAAAGCCCTCTTCGGGGCCGAGCACGCCAATGTCCAGCCCCATTCCGGCAGCCAGGCCAACACCGCCGTCTACCTGGCCGTTCTAAACCCGGGCGATAAAGCCCTGGGCATGAACCTGGCCCACGGCGGCCATTTGACCCACGGTAGCCCGGTAAGCCTTTCGGGTAAATGCTATAACTTCTGCTTTTACGGCGTCGATGCCAGGACCGGCCGTATTGACTATGACGCCGTCGCCCGCATCGCCCGGGAGGAGCGGCCCAGGCTGATCGTCGCCGGGGCCAGCGCCTACCCGCGGGTGATCGACTTTGCCCGCTTCCGCGAGATTGCCGACGAAGTCGGCGCCCTGCTGATGGTGGATATATCCCATATCGCCGGCCTGGTGGCCGCTGGTATCCATCCCAACCCGGTACCCTATGCCCACTTCGTGACCACCACCACCCACAAGACCCTGCGCGGTCCCCGGGGGGGAATTATCCTGACCACCAGAGAATACGCCCGGTATATCGACAAGGCTGTCTTCCCCGGTGTCCAGGGCGGTCCCCTGATGCACATCATCGCCGCCAAGGCTGTGGCCCTGAAGGAGGCCATGCTCCCGGAGTTCAAACGTTACCAGGAGCAGATAGTAACCAATGCTCGTACCCTGGCCGACGCCCTCATGGGTTACGGTTTTAACCTGGTTTCCGGTGGTACCGACAACCATCTCATGCTCGTCGACCTGCGCAATAAGAATATAACCGGCCGGGAGGCCGAAGATATCCTGGCCTCGGTCCGGATTACCGTCAACAAGAACCCCATCCCTTTCGACCCGCAGAAGCCCAGCGTAACCAGCGGCATCCGCCTGGGAACGGCCGCCCTGACCTCCCGGGGCATGGACGCCGACGCTATCATCCAGGTGGCCCGGGCAATCGACCTGGCCCTCTCCTACGGTCCGGATGAGAAGAAACTGGAGGAAGCCAGGGGTATCGTCGCCGAACTCTGCCGGGCCTTCCCCCTCTACCCGGAGCTGGACTAAACAAAAGCCCTCCCGGAAGGACGATTGCGGGAGGGCTTTTCAATAAAAAACACTGGCCGGAAACGATAATTTATGTTAAATTAAATCAGGATACACGCAACGGCACAGGACTCACCGGTCGGGACGTTATCTCAATCAATGTACCGGGCATACCCCGGGTGGCGGGGGACCAGAAGCCTGTACGCGAGGGATTAGTTTATGCGTAAAGACTGGGACGAATATTTTCTGGACATTGCCTTCCAGGTAGCCGGCCGGAGCACCTGTAACCGGCGGGCTGTTGGTGCCGTGGTGGTAAAAGACAAGCGTATCAAAGGCACCGGCTATAATGGCGCCCCCCATGGCCTGCCCCACTGCCTGGATGCCGGCTGCCTCATGGAGGGCGAGCACTGCCTGCGTACCATCCACGCAGAGATCAACGCCCTCCTGGAGTGCTCGCCGGAGGAACGGCAGGGGGCAACCATGTATGTCACCGACTACCCCTGCGAGAGGTGTGCCCTGACCATCGTCCAGTCAGGCATTAAAAAGCTCGTCTATGCCCGGCCCTATCACGTCAGCCACGACTGGCTCCGGGAGGCAGGGATCGAAATCGTTCACCTGCCCCGGTAAATGATATTCGTCCTGGCCTGGCTGAAGGATGGTTTGCAGTCATCCTCGGTTGTTATGCTTTATTTATGGTATAATAAAGGGCAGTCCAAGGGGGAAAAAACTTGCAGCAGAAGATCATCGCCCTGCCCAGATTGGACAACCTGACGCCCACCATGGAGTCTACAGCCCTGAAGCTCATGGAAGAAGCCGGCGAACTGGCCCAGGCCATAGGCAAGCTGCGGGGATTGAGCGGCGAGCAGGTCCACGTAGATGCCGCAGCAGTCCGGGCCGCCATCACCCGCGAACTCCTGGATGTGGCCCAGACGGCCGTCTCCCTGATGTTCGTCCTGGAGGAACAGTACGGCGTCGATATCCAGCAGGCCCTGGAGGAGCATATCGCCAAACTGCGGGCCAAGGGTTATATAAAATAAACGGTTAACGCCCAGCACTGGAGGTAGCCCATGCCGCCCTATAAGATACTCAGCGTCTTCGGCACCAGGCCCGAGGCTATCAAGATGGCCCCGGTAGTCAAAGAACTCAATCTCCACCCGGAGGAGTTTACCTGCCAGGTGGCAGTCACGGCCCAGCACCGGGAGATGCTCGACCAGGTCCTGCGCCTCTTCCATATCCAGCCCGATTACGACCTGGATATCATGCGGCCACGCCAGACCCTGGAGGAGATTACCATCAGGGCCCTGACCGGCCTGGCCGGGGTCCTCAAAGAGGCCGGCCCGGATATGGTCCTGGTCCACGGTGACACCACCACCACCTTTGTCGCCGCCCTGGCGGCCTTTTACCAGCAGATACCTGTCGGCCATGTCGAGGCGGGATTAAGGACCGGCGACCGTTATGCCCCCTTCCCCGAGGAAATGAATCGCCGCCTGGCCGCGGCCCTGACTGATATCCACTTCGCACCCACGGCCAGGGCCCGGGACAACCTCCTCCGCGAAGGCATCGCTCCGGAGCATATCTATGTCACCGGCAACACGGTCATCGACGCCCTAAAAGCCACCATCCGGGAAGAATACCAGTTTGAAGAACACGGCCTGGCGGGGCTGGACTTCCGGGAAAAGCGGGTCATCCTGGTGACAGCCCACCGGCGGGAGAACTGGGGCGAACCCCTGCAGGAGATCTTCACTGCCCTGCGGGATTTAATCAGGCGCCATCCCGACACGGCCCTGATTTTTCCCGTTCACTATAACCCGCGGGTACGGCAACTGGCCCGGGAGATCCTCGGCGGCCAGGAGAGGGTATATTTAATCGAACCCCTTGATTACGAGCCCTTTGTCAACCTCATGAACCGCGCCTATCTGGTCCTAACGGATTCCGGTGGCCTGCAGGAAGAAGCCCCGGCCCTGGGCAAGCCCGTGCTTGTCCTGCGGGAGGTTACGGAACGGCCGGAAGCCGTAGCCGCCGGAACCGTCCGCCTGGTGGGCACTGCCTACCGTGACATCCTGGCGGCGGCGGAAGAACTCCTGACTGACAGGCAGGCTTACTTGCAAATGGCCCACGCCGTCAACCCCTATGGTGACGGCCAGGCCTCCAGGCGCATTCGCAGCGCCCTGCGCCATTACTTCGGAATGACTGTTGCCCGGCCCCAGGAGTTTCAACCCCGGGCAATAGAGAAAAATAAATTTTTCACAAGCAGGAATATCGACATCAAAGGAGAATAAATAAAGACAGGTAACAGGAAAAAGGCATAAAAAATTCCTCCGGGTAGCAACTTAACATCAATGGTTTCAAAAAAACGAAATTACTGGGATTATGCCAGGTATATTAATATGGCCTTTTCCTTCGGCATAACCCTGGCGGCAGGAACCCTCCTCGGTTTTTACGGGGGGAACTGGCTGGACCGGCGCCTGGGCACTTCGCCCTGGCTGATGCTGGCCGGCGCCTTGCTGGGCATCGGTGCAGGCTTCTACAGTATCTTTAATGAACTGCGGGCCCTGGAGAGAGATATAAAAAACAGGACGACCGATGCCCGGAATAAGAGCAGGCGCGACTGAGAAGAGGATGCCGGTTCTGGCCGTCCCGGGCGTAATGGCCGGTGGGGTTGGAGACTGCTACTTTTTAGTTGCCGTCCCGGGGGTGGGCTTGCTGGCTTCGCTGGTATTACCGCGCTGGCAGCTAGCGGCGGGCAAACTGGAATCCCGCTGTGCCCATTATCGTTTGCTGATTCATTCCCTGTTGGGGGTGGCTTTAGGTATGCTGCCACTGTCCTATTCCAGGGAATGGAGGCCCTCTCTGGCGTGCTGGCGGGTCTGGTCCTCCAGGTTGTGACCTGCGTGGAGCAGGCAAACTCTTATTATGCTGGGAAAGGAGGGAAGAACGTTGGGACTTCAGGCTCTGGGCGAGATCATGACCCATGTCCGCCCGGTTGAAATCTTTCACCTGGGACCTGTTCCCATTTATTCTACAGTGGTCAACACCTGGATTATTATGGTCCTGCTGCTGGCCGGTATCTTCCTGGCGACCAGGAAAATCCGCTTTATCCCGCGAGGTATCCAGCATGTTCTGGAGATGCTCCTGGAGCTCTTCTACGGGCTTCTGGAGGAAACCATGGGTAAAGAAGGGCGGCGTTACCTGCCCCTGGTGGCTACCCTTTTTATCTTAATTTTAAGCCTCAACCTCTCCTGGTTCATCCCGGGGATGAAACCGCCTACCATGGACCTCTCCACAACGGCAAGCTTTGCAGTAACGACCATAATCCTGGTCCAGCTCATAGGCATCCGCAAGCTGGGCCTCCTGGGTTACATCCGGCACTTCTTCCAGCCAGTACCCTATCTCTTTCTCATGAACATCGTCGAAGAGCTGGTGAAACCGGTATCCCTTTCCCTCCGTCTCTTTGGTAATATGTTTGCCGAGGAGATGGTAGTCACCATCTTGTTCCTAATGCTACCTTTCCTGTTGCCTACCCCTATCATGCTCCTGGGTGTCCTGATGGGCATTATTCAGGCCTTCGTTTTCACCTTGCTGACGGTTAGCTATATAGCCAATTTTATACATGGGCATTAAGTCTGTCATTCTAATCAGGGATATACAAATAATCAATAAAGATAAGGAGGATAAACATGACGGCAATAGGTTTTATCGGCGTCGGCCTGGCCATTGGCCTGGCCGCACTGGGCTGTGGCCTTGGCCAGGGTATTGCTTCCCGGGGTGCGCTGGAGGGTATTGCCCGCCAGCCGGAGGCTCTCGGTAACATCCGGTCTACCCTGATCCTGGCCCTGGCTTTTATGGAAGCCCTGACGCTCTTCTCCTTCGTTATTGCTATTCTTATTTGGACCAAGCTCTAAAGCAGGTTCAGGGCGAATAGGACGGCGGAGGCGGTCTTATTCGCCCCTGTCCTATGGGGAAGAAGCGAAAGGAGGGTGAAGCTTTTGCAGGCGTTTTTCCAGGCCCTGAATTTTAATCCCTGGACCTTTTTATTTCAGACTTTAAATTTGCTGGTAGTCATGTGGTTACTGTATGTATTCCTGTATAAGCCCGTGGGCAAGGTCCTGGCCGACCGCGAGGCCAGGATTGAGGGCAACCTGAACGACGCGGCGGCAGCCAGGGAAAAGGCGGAAAACATCCTCGCCGAGTACCGGCAACAGCTCCAGGGCGCCCGCCAGGAAGCCCAGTCCATCCTGGACCGGGCTACGAAAATGGCCGAAGAAACCCGGGCGGAGATTATTAACCGGGCCCGGGAGGAAGCCGAAAGGACCCTGGCCCAGGCCCGGAAGGAGATTGAGGGCGAGAAGAGCAAAGCCCTGGCGGCCATTCGCAGTGAAGCCGCCAGCCTGGCGATCCTGGCAGCCGGCAAGGTCCTGGAGCGTTCCCTGACCCCCGACGACCAGGAACGGCTGGTCCGGGAAGCCTTAGCTGAGGTGGAGCGACTGCAATGAGTGATCAAACCGTAGCCAGGCGCTATGCCCGCGCCCTTTTTAGTATTGCCCGGGAGCAAGGTGTAGCCGGCGAATTTGCCAGCGGCCTGGAGGAAGTCAGCCGGACCCTGGCTGGCAACCGTGACTTCCGCCGGGTTCTCTACCACCAGTTGATCCCGGTGCGGGAAAAACAAAAACTCATCGATACCATCTTTCCCGACATTAACCCGCTGCTAAAGAACTTTCTCCACCTGGTCCTGATCAAGGGCCGGGAGCGGGCGCTGCCGGAGATGGCCGCCCACTTCCGCCGCCTGGTGGACCAGGCCGAAAACATCCTGCCCGTGGAGGTCACCTCGGCTATTGCCTTGCGGGAAGACATCCTGGCCGGACTGAAGGAACGCCTGGCCGGAATTACCCGGAGGAATGTCCGCCTCTCCAGCCGGGTCAACCCGGAGTTAATCGGCGGGGTGGTCATCCGCCTGGGGGACCGCATCCTGGACGCCAGCGTCAAGAAAAAGCTGGAACTGCTGGGTGAACACCTGAAACGGGCTTAAAAGAACGACACGAAATTTAGGACAGGGCGAAGGGGTGAAAGGTAGATTTGAGCATTCGACCCGACGAGATAACCAGTATTTTAAAGAACCAGATTGAACAATACCAGCTGGAAGTAGAAATGGCCGAGGTGGGTACCGTTACCCAGGTCGGTGACGGTATCGCCCGCATTTATGGCCTGGACTATGCCATGGCCGGCGAATTGCTGGAGTTCCCCGGCGATATCTATGGCATGGTCCTGAACCTGGAAGAAGATAACGTCGGTGCCGTTATCCTCGGCCCCTATACCCATATCAAAGAGGGCGATCAGGTCAAGCGTACCGGTCGCATTGTCGAGGTGCCGGTGGGCGAAGCCCTCATCGGCCGGGTGGTCAACGCCATGGGCCAGCCCGTAGACGGCAAGGGGCCCATCCAGGCGGATAAGTTCCGCCCGGTGGAATCCCCGGCCCCGGGCGTAATCTACCGCCAGCCGGTCAATACCCCCCTGCAGACGGGCCTGAAGGCCATTGACTCCATGGTACCCATCGGCCGCGGCCAGCGGGAGCTGATTATCGGCGACCGCCAGACGGGTAAGACGGCCATTGCCGTGGACACCATCATTAACCAGAAAGGCCAGAACGTTATCTGCATCTATGTGGCCATCGGCCAGAAGGCCTCCACAGTGGCCAACGTGGTCCAGCGCCTGGAAGAGGCCGGGGCCATGGAATATACCATTGTCGTCATGGCTACGGCCAGCGAACCGGCGCCCATGCTCTATATCGCTCCCTACGCCGGCTGCGCCATGGGCGAATACTTTATGTATGAGCAACACCGGGACGTCCTCTGTGTTTATGACGACCTATCCAAGCACGCGGCGGCCTACCGGGAACTCTCCCTGCTTTTGCGGCGGCCGCCGGGCCGTGAGGCCTACCCCGGGGATGTCTTCTATCTCCACTCCCGGTTGCTGGAACGGGCCGCCCGCCTGAACGACTCCCTGGGCGGCGGTTCCCTCACCGCCCTGCCGGTCATTGAGACCCAGGCCGGCGACGTCTCAGCTTACATCCCGACCAATGTTATCTCCATCACCGACGGCCAGATCTTCCTGGAGTCCGACCTCTTCTATGCCGGCCAGCGTCCGGCCATTAACGTGGGCATCTCGGTATCCCGGGTGGGCGGCGCCGCCCAGATCAAGGCCATGAAACAGGTGGCCGGCCGCCTGCGCCTGGACCTGGCCCAGTACCGCGAGCTGGCGGCCTTCGCCCAGTTCGGTTCCGACCTGGATAAAGCCACCCAGGCGAGATTGGCCCGGGGCGAGCGCATGATGGAGATTTTGAAACAGGACCAGTACCAGCCCATGCCCGTCGAAGAACAGGTGGTCGTCCTCTATGCCGCCGTCAATGGCTTCCTGGACGATCTGCCTGTATCCCGGGTACGCGCTTTTGAAAAGGACTTCCTGCGCTTCCTTCGCAACGAGAGGCCGGAGGTTCTGGCCGGCATCCGCGAGAAACGCCAGCTTGACGACGGTCTCCAGGAACAACTGAAAAAAAGCATTGAAGACTTCAAAGGCAGCTATACCGCTGCCGGGGAATCATAAGGTGGTGAGCCGGCATGGCCCAAATGCGTGACCTGAAGCGCCGTATCCGCAGTGTCCAGAGTACCCAGCATATTACCCGGGCCATGAAGATGGTAGCTGCCGCCAAGCTGCGCAAGGCCCAGGCCCAGGTCACGGCAGCACGGCCCTATGCCGCCAAGCTGGAGGAAGTTGTGGAACGCCTGGTCGCGGCCGCTGACCAGGAACCCCAGCCCCTGGCCGCCCGCCGGGAGGTAAAAAAAGCCGGCTATGTCCTGATAACGGCTGACCGGGGCCTGGCCGGGGGTTATAACGCCAACCTCATCCGGCTGACGGAGGAACGCCTGCGGGAGGAAGACCGTCCCGCTGCCCTGGTGGTAGTGGGCCGCAAGGGCCGGGACTTCTTCCGCCGCCAGCCGGTGGAGATAGTCAATTCCTTCACCGACTTAGGTGATAACCCGGACCTAACCCAGGCCCGGGAATTAGCCCGCCAGCTGGTGACCATGTACCTGGAGGGCACCCTGGACGAGGTTAACCTGGTTTATACCCGTTTCTACTCGACCATCCGCCAGGTACCAACGGTGGAGAGGTTGCTGCCCATCGCTACTTCCAGGGAAAAGAAGGATACCGGCAATTATATCTATGAACCCTCGCCGGGGGCCGTCCTGCGGGACCTCCTGCCCCGCTACTGCGAGATCAAGGTCTACCGGGCCATCCTGGAGGCCAAGGCCAGCGAGCACGGCGCCCGGATGACGGCCATGGATAACGCCACCAAGAACGCTGCTGAGATGATTGATAAATTCACCCTATCCTTCAACCGCGCCCGCCAGGCGGCCATCACCGGGGAGATCCTGGAGATTGTCGCCGGGGCCGACGCTCTGAAGTAAAGGAGGGGCCAAGTTTGAACGAAGGACAGGTGGTACAGGTTATTGGGCCGGTAGTTGACGTTGAATTCGCCAGCGACCGGCTGCCTGACCTGTATAACGCCATCATCATTAAAACCGATAAGATCAATATAACTATGGAGGCCATGCAGCACCTGGGTAACAGCACCGTCCGCTGCGTGGCCCTCTCCTCCACCGACGGACTGCAGCGGGGGATGAAGGCCGTTGACACCGGCCAGCCGATCACCGTACCTGTAGGGCGGGCTACTCTGGGGCGGCTCTTTAACGTCCTGGGAGAAGCCATTGACAACCAGGGTCCGGTAGAAGCCACCGAGAGGCTGCCCATTCACCGGGCGGCGCCCTCCTTTGAAGAGCAAGAGCCTTCAACGGAGGTCCTGGAGACGGGCATCAAGGTGGTCGACCTCCTGGCACCCTACGCCAAGGGCGGCAAGATCGGCCTCTTCGGCGGCGCCGGGGTCGGCAAGACGGTACTCATCATGGAACTCATCCGCAACATCGCCTATGAACACGGCGGCTTTTCCGTCTTCACCGGCGTGGGCGAGCGTACCCGCGAGGGCAACGATCTCTACCTGGAGATGAAGGAATCCGGGGTTCTCGAAAAGACGGCCCTGGTCTTTGGCCAGATGAACGAACCCCCGGGCGCCCGCCTGCGGGTAGGGCTCACAGGACTAACCATGGCCGAGTACTTCCGGGACACCGAGGGCCAGGACGTCCTCCTCTTCATCGACAATATCTTCCGTTTCGTTCAGGCCGGTTCCGAGGTTTCCGCCCTCCTGGGCCGGATGCCGTCGGCCGTGGGTTACCAGCCCACCCTGGCTACGGAGATGGGCGCCCTCCAGGAACGGATTACCTCCACGAAAAAGGGTTCCATCACCTCCGTGCAGGCTATCTATGTGCCGGCCGATGATCTGACCGATCCGGCCCCGGCGACGACCTTCGCCCACCTGGACGCCACCACGGTCCTGTCCCGGCAGATCGCTGAGCTGGGCATCTACCCGGCCGTCGATCCCCTGGACTCCACTTCCCGCATCCTGGACCCGCGCGTCCTGGGGGAAGAGCACTACCAGGTGGCCCGGGGCGTTCAGCAGGTACTGCAGCGTTATAAAGAACTCCAGGACATCATCGCCATCCTGGGAATGGATGAGCTGTCTGAAGAAGATAAACTCATAGTTGCCCGGGCGCGCAAGATCCAGCGCTTCCTCTCCCAGCCCTTCCATGTAGCCGAGGCCTTTACCGGCCAGCGCGGGGTTTATGTACCCCTGAAGGAAACCATTCGCGGCTTCAAAGAGATCCTGGAAGGCCGCCACGACAACCTCCCCGAGCAGGCCTTCTATATGGTCGGGACCATCGACGAAGCCGTAAAGCAGGGCCAGGAGTTGATGTAGATGGCCTCCCTCAACCTGGAGATCATAACTCCCGAGCGGGTGGTCCTGCAGGCGGAGGCAATCAGCGTCACGGCTCCCGGCATCCAGGGCTACCTGGGTGTCCTGCCGGAACACGCCCCCCTGATCACGTCCCTCCAGGCCGGGGTCGTCACCTGCCACCGGCAGGAGGGAACGGAGGAAAGACTGGCTGTTTCCGGCGGTTTCCTGGAAGCCGGCCCTGACAGGGTCATTATCCTTGCCGATACCGCGGAGCGGGCCGAAGAGATCGACGTCGACCGGGCCCGGAAGGCGCGGGAACGGGCCGAGCAGCGCCTGCGGGAGCGCCCCCCGGGCCTGGACGTCGCCCGGGCCGAGGCCGCCCTGCGACGGGCCACCGCCCGCTTGAAGGCTGCCGGAGCCATGTAAATAGTCTATTTTCCCAGTCCCCTGGCAAGAATAGGAATAACACTATTCCTGCAAGGGGGCTTTTCATTTGTTCCGGCCACGTTCTCATAAGAATAGAGTTACTTTTAAAACCTTCCTTTTGACTTCATTGCTCCTCAGCCTGGTGGCAGGCCTGGCCGCCGGCTACTACTTCCTGCCGCGGGCGGTCCGGGCGCCCCTGACAGCTGCAATTGTTCCGGCAGCCAAGAAGGATCTGCCGGTTCCGGACGCCTTCGGTGATGATACAACTCCGCGCCTGTTATTTGCCGCCCTCAACGCCAGCAGCGCCCGCCTGGAAAGCATGCACCTGGAAGCCTGGGGCCGTTTAAACACCAGCTTTAGTGACGCGGAAACAGTCGCCGGCCTGGCCCGGCAGGCAGCGGCCAGCCTGGGCCTTGACCCGGAGGCAGGTTTTCACCGCCAGGATACGGAGAAATTTCACGGCGCCTCCTGGGAAGGGGACCTGCAGCCGGGAGTAATGCTCTTCCTTTCCGTCCAGAGCCTGGCCGGAGCCGGTGACGACGGCGAGACCTACCTTTTAATCGACCTTGAGGGTGAACCCCGGCACGGGGAAGGGGAGATGGTGGCCTGGCGGGAGAAGGTCCGGGCGGCCTTCCGGCCCTGGCAGGTTGACCCCCACCTGACCTACGGCCTCATCGGTGTCATTCCCGGCAAGCTTACCAGGGCAGAGCGGGAGCAGCGGGCAGGGGCTGTCCTGGCGGCCCTGGAGGCTAAAAAAGTAGAAGGAGTGGAGGAGGACGAGTTCCTGAGCATCACCGCCTACTCCCCCCGCCTGCCCCGTTCCCTGAATGTAGCCGGCCGCGAAATAAACGTCAATGTCGCCCTACGCTTTCATGCTACCGACGGGAACACATATTTACACCTCGGTTCACCCCTTTTAGGTGGCGAGTACTAAAAAAACCATGTTATAATAGACATTGACTATAGAGACGAAAAACTAAAAGGGGCTAGGGAAATTGGAGGCAATAGCTATTCAGGGCCGGGCGCAGTTGCAGGGCCGGGTGGCCATCAGCGGCTCCAAGAATGCCGTCCTGCCGATTATTGCGGCCTGCCTGCTGACGGGTGACGAGTGCTACCTGGAAGATATCCCCCGGCTGGCTGATGTTGATACTATGTGCGGTGTCATTGGTGAAATGGGCGCCCGTGTTTATCCTGAGGGAATAAATGCTCTGCGCATCAGTTCCGGCTGTTTAGATAAAGTTGAACCCCCCTACGAGTACGTTCGCCGCATGCGAGCCTCCTTTCTGGTCATGGGCCCCCTCCTGGCCCGTTTCGGGCGTGTCAAGGTTTCCCTGCCAGGAGGGTGCGCCATCGGGGCCCGGCCCATTGACCTGCATCTGAAGGGCATGGCCGCCCTGGGGGCCAGGATTACTGTTAATAAAGGAAACGTTGAGGCCGAGGCCGGCAGCCGCCTGAAGGGAGCCCAGGTATACCTGGATTTCCCCAGTGTCGGGGCGACGGAGAATATCATGATGGCCGCCGCCCTGGCTGAGGGAACCACCACCATCGAAAACGCCGCCGGCGAACCGGAGATCGTTGACCTGGCCAACTTTATCAACGCCATGGGCGGCAGGGTCACGGGCGCCGGGACTAGAGTTATCAAAATCGACGGGGTAAAAGAACTCCACGGCAGCCGCCATGCCGTTATCCCGGACCGGGTTGAAGCCGGCACCTTTATGATTGCCGCCGCCGCCACCGGCGGGGATGTCTTGATAGAAAACGTAATCCCCACCCACCTGAAAGCGGTCATGGCCAAACTGGCCGAAACCGGCGCCCGGCTGGAAGAGGAAGAGGGCGGCATCCGGGTGCGGGCCGATCTACCCTTAAAGGCTGTTGATATCAAGACCATGCCCTATCCCGGCTTCCCTACGGACATGCAGGCCCAGTTCATGGCCCTCCTGACCACCGCCAGGGGGAGTAGCATGGTCACAGAGACCGTCTTTGAAAACCGTTTTATGCACGTCAACGAGCTGAAGCGCATGGGGGCCGACATAGTCATTGAAGGACACAGCGCCGTGATTAAAGGCAAAAGTAAGCTCACCGGGGCGCCCGTCAAGGCTACCGACCTGCGGGCCGGGGCGGCTCTGGTCATCGCCGGCCTCATGGCCGAGGGAGAAACAACCGTCTCCTGTGTTCACCATATTGACCGCGGCTACGAAAACCTGGTCGGCAAGCTCCAGGCCCTGGGGGCTGAAGTAACAAGAACAGAAATTTAGAGAGCCTCTTACAGGTCAGCCTGTCGTTTTCACATTCTACCGCCTCTCTCCCGGGGCGGTCTTTTTTTGGCCAAGCCTTCATATATATGGAAAAGACAGGTAGTGAGAGCTACCAGCAGCCGGGGGTGGAGAAAGATGCGCAAGCTTATGGGGATTTTCATTATCCTGGTCTTTGCCGCGGTCATTATTACGCCGGTCGCCATTATCGAGGGCATCCGCCTGTTCCAGCCGCCCGTCCAGGTCCAGACCGGCAAGCAACTGGTAAGGGTCTACTTTCACCAGGCAGGCATCACCAAAATCATGCCCCTGGAGGAATATATAGCCGGGGTGGTCGCCGGGGAGATGCCGGCCAACTTTGAGCCTGAGGCCCTGAAGGCCCAGGCCATTGCCGCCCGCACCTACACCCTGAAAAAAATCGAAGAGGCAAAAATCAAGCCCGACGCCAGCCATCCCAACGCCGACATCTGTACCGACCCGGCCCACTGCCAGGCCTGGGCCGGGGATGATGTCCTGCGCCAGCGCTGGGGTATGATAGGCTTCTGGCGTTACAAAAATAAGATCCAGGCCGCAGTCCAGGCCACGAGGGGTATGGTCCTTACCTACCAGGGGCAGCTTATTGACCCGGTCTATCACGCGAACGGCGGCGGCCGGACCGAGAGCGCGGCAGCCGTCTGGGGCCGGGACGTACCCTACCTCCAGAGCGTGCCGTCACCCTGGGATAAAACGTCACCCCGGTATAACGACAGCCGCACCTATAGCCTCCGGGAACTGGACAGCAAACTGGGCGTCAACCTAGAGGCCGTACCGACGGCAGCCTTAGCCGCGCCCGGGGGCACAGCCATCAGGGTCCTCGAGAAAACCCCCACCGGCCGGGTCAAAACCATCAAAATCGGCGGCAAGACCTTCGCCGCCACCGATTTGCGTAAACTCCTGGGGCTGCCCTCGACGGATTTCACCTGGCAGGTCCAGGGGGACCGGATAACCTTTCATACCATCGGCTACGGCCACGGTGTCGGCATGAGCCAGTACGGCGCCAACGGCATGGCCCGGGAGGGCAAAAACTTCGCCGAGATCCTTGCCTACTATTACCGCGGCACGAAGATCGAGAACAGATAGCGGGGCTGACGCCCCCGCCGGCGAACGAGTTGCTGGTTCTCGAAAGCTGGGGGAAGAAGGGTTTCGGAAAGCCCAGGACCTAGCGCATATCCTAATCGGGGAGCAGGACCCTGTTTTCGGAAAAGCAGGCACGGATTCTATGTCCAGAATATGTATTAAAAGGCAAACTATGGGGCAGAATCCAGCTGAGGTGATAGAGCCAGATGCTGAAGATTTTGGCCTCATGGAAAAAACTGTTATCACCGGGCCTCCTGCCCTGGCGCGAGGGCCTGGCCCGGCTGCAAAGGGTCCTGCGCCGCCGCGGCCTGTACCTGGTGTTGCTGGCCCTCCTGTTCAGCGGCAGCTACTACCTGGTAACCAACAAGGCGGCCTTCCACAACACCGGTGTCCGGACCACTTTCCAAACGTCCGGAACGGCGACTCCCCAGGCTGAACCGCGGCCCAAAGAGCCCCTGTCCGGTGCGACGACGGTACCCCCTGACCTGAAGGGGCAATCCGGGGCCAGGGTAGCCCCGGCAACGACGCCAGAGACGGCCCCGGCCGCGAAAGAGGCCGGCCAGCCCACCCTGGCGGCGCCGGTAAACGGCCAGATCGCCGCCAGGTATGGTTTTGCCTATGCTCCGGCCTTTAGCGATTACCGCTTCCACAGCGGGGTAGACCTGGCAGTCCCTGCCGGCAGCCAGGTTAAAGCCGCCTCCGCCGGGGAGGTTAAACAGGTAGAGTACAGCGACGCCTGGCGTTACCGCCTGGTTGTCGACAATGGCAACGGCTACCAGACGGTCTATGCCAACCTGGCCAGTATCAAGGTGGCCAAAGGGGACAAAGTCCAGCCGGGCACCGTCCTCGGTGAGCTGGGTGAACCGGGTACGGCCGAAGCCGGCACCCAACCCCACCTGCACCTGGAACTGCTAAAAAACGGTAAGACTGTGGACCCTGTACCCGCCATGCGGTAAGTTCTTTTTTCGGCAGCCTGTCAATAAAATTATAACGACTTGAAATTGGGAGGCTGCCCCCATGCAGGACTATATCCGGGAAAGGGTATTGCAGATAGCCGCCTACATCGTAGAGTACCGCTGTACTGTACGGCAGGCGGCTACTGCTTTTAATGTCAGCAAGAGTACCGTTCACAAGGACGTGGCTGAACGCCTGCCAAAGATAAATATGGCCCTGGCCCGGGAGGTGCGGGCCGTCCTCAACACCAATAAGGCCGAGCGTCACCTGCGGGGCGGGGAGGCTACCAGGAAAAAATATAAAGAAGCGCAAGTTTCCTGAGAGACCGACAGGAATTTTTTCCTCTCCTGGAGAATAAATAACAGCATTGCCATGGGAGAGGAAGGGAGCAGTTGCAAATGTTTGGCTTCGGTCAGGATATAGGCATTGATTTAGGGACGGCCAGCGTCCTGGTCTACTTGCAGGGTAAAGGGATTGTCCTCCGGGAACCTTCGGTGGTGGCCCTGGACCGGGACAGCGGCCAGATATTTGCCGTGGGGGAAGAAGCCCGGCGCATGCTGGGGAGGACGCCGGGAAATATAATCGCCCTGCGCCCTTTACGGGACGGGGTTATCGCCGACTACGACAGCACCGAAAAGATGCTGCGCTACTTTATTGAAAAAGCCTGCGGCCGCCAGGGTTTCCTCCGGCCAAGGGTCATGGTCTGCATACCTTCCGGGGTGACCGGGGTGGAGGAGCGGGCCGTGCGCCAGGCAGCCCTGCAGGCCGGGGCCAAGCAGGCCTTTGTCATCGAAGAGCCCCTGGCGGCGGCCCTGGGCGCCGGCCTGGATATCGCCGAGCCCAGCGGCTCCATGGTGGTGGACATCGGCGGCGGCACCACCGACATCGCCGTCCTTTCCCTGGGGGGCATCGTCTGCAGCAATTCCCTGCGGGTCGCCGGGGACAAAATGGACGAAGCCATCGTCCGCTACATCCGGCGCGAGCACAACCTGATGATCGGCGAGCGCAGCGCCGAAGAGTTAAAAATGAAAATAGGCACGGTCCACAGGTCCATCGGCGAAGGGGAGGGTATGGACATCCGCGGCCGCGACCTGGTGACCGGCCTGCCGAAGACGGTGAATATCACCTCCCTGGAGATCTTTACCGCCCTCCAGGAACCCGTTCAGCAGATTGTCGGGGCGGTGAAGGAGGTCCTGGAGCAGACGCCCCCGGAGCTGGCCGCTGACCTGGTCAACAAGGGGATCGTCATGACCGGGGGCGGCAGTCTGATCCGCGGCATCGACGTCCTCCTGAGCGAGGAGACGGGCCTGCCGGTCCATATCGCCGACGATCCCATTTCCTGCGTCGCCCTGGGTACCGGCAAAGCCCTGACCATGCTGGGGGTGCTAAAACAGAGTAATCCCCCGGAGGGGCGGCACCCGCTCCTGAAACGTTAAAGCCGATTAGAAGGGTACTTTCCCCTGTACGGGGAGGGTACCCTTCAACTTTTAAAAACCTGATGTCAATTTAAATTAAAAACATTGAACCCTTTACCAGAAATATGGTAAGATGATTTCTGTTGACCGACCGTTCGGTCGATTAATACGGGGGGAGTAGTAACCGTGAGGAAGAGGAGCTTTGCCGTTTTCACCCTGGCCTTTCTCCTCGCCGCCACGGCGGTGGGCGGCTGCGGTAAAAAGCCGGCCGCCCGGGAGGCGGCAGCGGCAAAGGTAGCGGTGGAAGTGGCCAGAGTTACCCGGGGCAATATCGTCCAGCCCGCCCGGGTAACGGGGACGGTCCAGGCGGGGACAACGGTTAACGTCACCGCCGCCACGCCGGGCAAGCTGAAGTCCGTACTGGTACACGTCGGCGACAGGGTCAGCCGGGGCCAGGTCATCGCCGAGCTGGAGGATGACGACGCCGCAGCCCGCCTGGCCCAGGCCCGGGCCGGCCTGGACCAGGCCCGCACCGCCCCGGCCCAGGCCGAGGCCGGGATCAAGCAGGCCGAAGCCAGGCTGAAGCAGGCCGAAGTCCAGGCTCAGCTGGATGAAGCCAATCTCCAGCGGACCCAGATCCTTTTTGACCAGGGAGCCGCCTCCCGGCAGCAGCTGGACGCCGCCCGGACGGCTGCCGCAGCCAGCAGGGAAAATCTAGAAATACTTCGCGGCGCCCTAGAGGCCGCCCGGGCCAGCCTGGCATCCTCCCAGGCCCAAATCGCCACGGCAGAGGCGGCCGTACGCCAGGCGCAAGTGGCCCTGGATAATTGTTACATAAAGGCTCCTGTTGACGGGGTAGTGGCCGCACGCCTCCTGGAACCGGGAGAGACGGCCCAGGGAGCGGTGGTCACCCTGGTCACCACCGGCGATCTCCAGGTGGAGATCAACGTAACCGAGGAGGACATCAATTACCTCCAGGTAGGAAAGAAGGTAAGCGTAGAAGTGCCGGCGGCGGGGAATAAAGCCCTGGAGGGCAGCGTCGCCAGCAGCAGCCCGGCTGCCGATAAGAGCACGCGCCTGTACAGCGTTAAGGTGGCTATTCCTGACGCCCCGGCGGAAGTAAAACCGGGTATGGCCGCCACGGTGGTCTTCCAGACCCGGGAGGTGCAGAACGCCCTTCTGGTGCCGAAGAATGCCGTGGTCAACCGCAGCGGCCAGAGCATCGTCTACACGGTCGTCGACGGCAAGGCCATGGGCCAGGTGGTTACCACCGGCATCGACGACGGCCGGAACATCGAGATCTTGAAGGGCCTGAACGAAGGAACGACCATTATCGTCAAGGGCCAGGACTTTGTCAATGAGAGCCAGCCGGTGCAAATAGTGAACGGGGGGCCGCAAGCATGAACTGGTCCCAGGCAGTCATCAAACGCCCGGTAGCTTTAACCATGGTGGTCCTGGTGGTCATCCTCATGGGTGTGGTGTCTCTGTCCCGCCTGAAGGTCGACCTTTTACCCGACATGAAGTTACCCTACGCAGCCGTGATTACCTCCTATAGCGGGGCCGGCCCCGAGGAAATCGAAAAGACGGTGACCAGGCCCCTGGAGGACGCCCTGGGTACCGTCCAGGGGATTAAGAATATCCGTTCCATGAGCATGTCCGGGAGCTCCGTCATCATCCTGGAGTTTAACTGGGGTCAGGACATGGACTTTGCCACCCTGAACATGCGCGAAAAGATTGACCAGATCGAGGGCCGGCTCCCTGATGCAGTGGACAAGCCCATGGTCATGAAGATGGATCCCAATATGTTCCCGGTCATGACCCTGGCCATGCACGGCGACCTGGACCAGCAGCGGCTGAAAGATATAGCCGAAAACACCGTCAAGAACCGCCTGGAACGCCTGGACGGGGTGGCGGCGGTCAATGTTACCGGCGGCCTGGAGCGGGAAATCCAGGTCCTGGTGGACCCGGCTCGCCTGCAGACCTTCGGTCTCTCCATCAGCCAGGTGGTCCAGGCCCTGCAGACTGAGAATATAACCTCCTCCGGGGGCCAGGTGACTGACGCCGGCAAGAAAGTCCTGGTGCGGGTTAACGGGGAGTTTAACGACCTGGACCAGATCCGCCAGGTGGGCCTGACCACCCCCGCGGGAGCAGTGGTGCGCCTGGGCGACGTGGCGACGGTCAAGGATACGACGGCCGAACAGAAGCAGTTTGCTCTCTTCGACGGTAAACCGGCCATCGGCCTGTCCATCCAGAAACAGACCAGCGGCAATACTGTCCAGATAGCCCATGCCGTCAAAAAGGCCCTTCAAGAACTGCAGCGGGAACTGCCGCCAGGGGTGACCATTGAAGCGGTCAACGACCAGTCAAAGTACATCGAGTCGGCCATTAACACCGTCTATCGGGACATGATCCTGGGCGGCCTGCTGGCCATGCTGATTATTTTTCTCTTTTTACGCAACTTCCGCAGCACCATTATCATCGGTTTGACCATCCCCATCTCGGTGATTACCACCTTTGTCCTGCTTTATTTCAACCACATGACCCTGAACATGATGACCCTGGGGGGCCTCTCCCTGGGGATAGGCCGGATGGTCGACGATGCCATCGTCGTTTTTGATAACATCTACCGCCACCGCCAGGGAGGGCAGGACGCCATGACGGCGGCGGCCGGCGGCGCCCAGGAAGTGACCATGGCGGTGGTGGCTTCCACCCTGACGACGGTGGGTGTCTTTTTACCTATTGCTTTTGTCGAAGGCCTGGCGGCCCAGATCTTCGGACCCCTGGCCCTGACGGTGACCTGTTCCCTCCTGGCTTCCCTGGCGGTTTCCCTGTCGGTTACCCCCGCCCTGGCTTCCCGGATCCTGAGGGGCAACCTGCCGCCGGAGGCCACGGCGGCCCGGGGCTTCCGGCAGCACCTGGCCACCGGGTACTGGATGACCCGGTTGAGCGATTCCTACCGCCGTTTCCTGGCCTGGGCTTTAAACCACCGCAAACTGGTGGTGGCTGCCGTTCTCCTCGTCTTTGTGGGCAGCCTGGCCCTGGCACCGGCCGTGGGCTTTGAATTTATGCCCCAGACGGACGAGGGAAGCATCAGCATGACCATCGAGTTGCCCCGGGGAACGGAGCTGGCAACCACAGCGGCCATGACCGACCGGGTAGTGCATTTGATCCAGCAGCAGCCGGAAATCCAGAGCATCTACCAGGAAATCGGCAGTGGCGGCGGGCAGAGTTCCTTTCTGGGGGGCGAAACCCCGGAAATGGCCAGTATCAATTTGACCCTGGTACCCTTAAAGCAGCGACAGCGGAGCGCCGCGGAGGTGGCGGCGGCCATCCGCCAGTCGGTTGCCGGCATCGCCGGGGCGCGGATCACCGTAACGCCCGCCTCCTCCTTTATGGGCGGTACGGGGGAGTCACCTGTGCAAGTTGATATCCACGGTGACGATTTAAAGGTCCTGCAGGACCTGGCGGAAAAGGTCCAGGAGGCTGTAGCCCGGGTGCCGGGCACGGTGTCTGTGGACAGCAGCATCACCCGGGGACGGCCCCAGGTAGAAATCCTGGTCGACCGCGACCGGGCCGCCCTGTACAACCTGGGTGCGGCCCAGATAGCCGCCACCGTTTCCACAGCCGTAGGGGGCCAGGTGGCCAGCCGTTACCGGGTCGGCGGCGATGAATACGATATCCGCGTCCAGCTGCCGGCGGACCGGCGCCAGGATTTGAACAGCCTGGCCAATTTGATGGTACCCTCGCCCAGGGGAACCCAGGTGCCCCTGAAAGAAATCGCCACCTTGAAAATGGATACCACCCCCAGCACCATCAACCGCTATAACCAGGACCGGGTGGCCAGCATCACCGCCAACCTGGGCGACCGCCCCCTGGGAGCGGTTATGCAGGACATCCGCCGGGAGGTCGCCGGGATCAGCCTCCCGCCCGGCTACAGTATCGAGTATACCGGCCAGAACCAGATGATGATGGAAACCTTCGTTCAACTGGGACTGGCCTTGCTCCTGGCCATTGCCCTGGTATACATGATCATGGCAGCCCAGTTTGAATCCCTGCTCCATCCCTTTGTCATCATGTTCGCCATCCCGGTGGCCATCACCGGGGTTATCCTGGCCCTCCTGATCACCGGCCGCACCTTTAACGTGGTGGTCTTCATGGGGATCATCATGCTGGTGGGTATTGTCCTCTCCAACGCTATTGTCCTGGTGGACTATATCAACATCCTGCGCCGCCGGGGTACGCCGCGCCGCGAGGCCATCCTGATCGCCGGCGGCAACCGCCTGCGGCCGATTCTAATGACCGCCCTGGTAACTATCCTGGCGATGCTGCCTCTGGCCATGGGTATCGGCGAAGGGGCGGAGATGAACGCCGGCCTGGGCACCGCCGTTATCGGCGGCCTTACGGCGTCCACGGTCCTGACCCTGGTCCTGGTGCCGGTCCTCTATACCCTCTTTGAAGACCTGGGCCGGTACCTGGGCCGCTTCCTGCGCCTGCCCGGGTACCGGCAAAAGCCGGAGGTTTCCGGCGCCGGTACAGGAACCACGGCAGGTTAGGGCAGGCACCTGGGTTGCTAGCGTGACACCGGTAGAAGAATGAATATGACGGGCTGGCATTTGTTTGTAGGGCGAACGACTGGGCCCGAGAGGTAAAGCAGCCTGGGCGAAGCCGGGGAGCGAGGCGGCCTTTGAGGCAGGGATGCCGGATAGGCCGGTAACCCCGCCTTAAGCCCAAAACTGAGCCGCAGGCTGATTCGCGAGGATCAGGGAGCGAAAAAACAATTCCAGCCTGGAGAAATGTTATTTTCATGGCGGGAGAAGCCCTTCAGGCGCCCGGACGTAACCGGCGCCTGAAGGGCGCCGGCCCGGCCGGCACGAGAGAGGGGGGAGAGGGAGGATGAGCCGCGAAACCGGGGATAAACGCCGGCAAATCCTGGCGGCGGCCGTGGCGGTTTTCGCCGATAAAGGCTTCCACCGGGCCCGGATCGCCGATATTGCCGCAGCCGCCGGGGTGGGGAAGGGGACCATCTACGAGTATTTCCCCAGCAAGAAGGAACTCTTCCAGCAACTGCTGGTTCACATCTTCAACACTTACCTGGAACACCTGCGCAGGATATGCCGGGAAGAAGAAAGCCTGGAAGGTTTCCTGCGGCGGTTAATCGACGAAAGTCTGGAGCACTTCCAGATGCACCGGGAAATTGCCAGAATTCTTTTAAGCGATCAACCGCCGGTGGATGCCGTCACCCAGCGGCTCTTCTTTGCGGTCCAGCAGGAAAAACTGCAACGCCTGCGGGACCGCCTGCAGGCGGCCCGGGAGCGCGGGGAAATGCGCCCGGTACCGGCGGACCTGGCAGCCATCATGGTCAGCGGTTTCATAGCAGCCCTGGGGCACCAATTATTCTTCTATAATAAACAGGAAATGGACCTGGCGGCTTTGTCAACCAGGGCGATAGATCTCATTTTACGGGGAATCGCGGGTAGCGGCAGGTGACCGGCCATCGCGCTATGTCAGGTAAACCGTTCCGGTCCGGCAGGGCCCTGGCGAACGGCAGGTAAAAAGGTTTCCCCGGGAAGCCTTGACTATACCGCCTCGACGTAGACCGGACAGAAGCTGGTTGTGATACAGCGTAGCTGATAATCCAGCCCGGTTGTTAGTATACAAACCAGGTTGGAGGTACGACGGCGCAGCGTGCAGATATTATGTTAACTTGATCCGGTGCTTCTTCATCACCTGGACCAGGGCGGCTGATCCCAACCAAACAAAAAAGGCGCGGGAATAAACTCCCATGCCTTTTTCTCCTCCTAGACCACATTTCGCTTGGGAAGCCTGGTCCGGGGCTTGCTCTTCACCTTGCCCAGTTCAAGCTGCTCGTCGATATCCATGAGCCTGACGAGCAGGTGGGGCCGGTCCTTCTCCGGGGCGTAAGCCCACTGTTCCAGAAGCGCCTGGCGTTCGCGGAGGAGATTGCGCTGGATGTCCTTCATCATTTTTTGTTTGCCTCCTTTCTGTATATTTAATAAGTAACGGGGGAAGGACAGGAAAGCTAAATTTTTTCGGAAATAGTATCTCTCGTATCCCCCGCTTTTATTATACCACAACAAGCCTTACTTTGTGAATTGTAGCTTGATAAAAAATTGCAATTATTTGACCTTGCCGTGACAAAAAAGTAAACGAAAGGAATCAGCCTGCCGGTGTCGAAATAGAATATGATTCTTTGTTTTTTTGCCCTTTGTGGAGACCCGCTGGCCTCAAAGAGCATATATAATTCCCGGCCGGCATTTGTCTGAAGCTGGACTAAAAGAGTCATTGCCGGAGGAGGTCCTTGCCGTGAAAAAATCCTTTTTACAGAACTGGAGAGTAATCGTCACCCTGGGGCTGGTGCTGGCGGCAGGCGGTTACTTTGCCGGTCTTACCGTCCAGGCCGGCGGCCCGGAACCGGGGAGCAGCCAGGACCCCCTGGTAACCAAATCTTATGTCGACAACTATGTAGAGAGCCGTTCCCGGGAATTGCAGGGGCAGATCGATAATATAAATAAACAGATTGCCGCCCTGGAAGCAGAAATAGCCGGTCTTGAGCAGCGGCCGGTTATTAAACTCACCATCGGCAGCAAGATCGCCCGGGTAGGCAGCAGTATAAAAGAACTGCCCGTTGCCCCCTACCAGGCGGGCCAGGATGGTACCACGATGGTGCCCTTCCGCTTTATCGGCGAGGCCCTGGGGGCTAAAGTAGATTATAACGCCGATACCAATACTGTCAGCTATACAACATCGGCCCATTCTGTTATACTAAAAATCGGTGCACCGGCGGCCACCATTGACGGCCGGGAGGTAACTCTACCCATGCCGGCCACTCTGGTCAATGGCACTACCATGGTGCCCCTGCGGGTCATCAGCCAGGGCCTGGGGGCCTTGGTGGCCTGGGACCAGGCCAGCCTGACCATTACCATCAGACTCTAAAGAAAGATCAGGGTGGGCGCTCCGGGCGCCCGTCTCTATACCGGCTCCGGACCCCGGTTATCATCCCTTACCTCCCGCCTTACATGCGGGCTCGAGTTTTAGCTGCGTCAAGGTGCTGGCGGATACTGGGCAGGGCGATTCAATCCGAAGCGTGAGCTACTTTTTGCGAAGCCGAAAGCTTCGCGGCGGTAAACAGGACAGAGTTCATAACGTAGTTTCAGGAACGAAAAGCACCACGCCAGGAGCCACCCCCGCCGCTTAAAAAACCAAGCGCTAAGTTTGCTAGCATAAGCACCCGGAGCCTCCCGCCTGTATCCCCGGGCCCAAAGAAGCCGGGCCCGGATCGACCGGCAATTACCGTCTCTTACAGAAATTCATCATCGGGAGAGTATAACCAGCGTCCAGTTACAATGGGGGAAAAGCAGATGGCCATGCATGACCAGTATCAAACCGGTATATGGGATGGAGGTACGGCCCGGGCGCAAAAGCGGCGCAGTTCCCTGCCAATGATTGCCGGCTTATTAATCCTGGCCATTTTAACCTTCGCCGTCTTTGCCTACGCCGGCTACCGGGTGGCCGGCCTGTGGCTGGCCGGAAATCTGGCTGCGGGGCAGGGCCAGCAGGACGGGAGCGGCATCGCCGAAGCGGCTCCAGGTGAACCGGAGACCATTCTCCTCATCGGCGTCGACCAGCGGGTGCCCAACGAACCCTCCCGGTCGGACACCGTTATGCTGGCCGTCCTGGACCCGCAAAAACCCGGGGTCGACCTCCTCTCCATTCTCCGGGATACGCGGGTCAAGATCCCCGGTCACGGTTACGACAAGATTAACGCCGCCCACGCCTACGGCGGCCCCCAGCTATTGCTGGACACTATCAACAATTTCCTGGGCAGCCATGTGGACAAGTATGTGGAGGTCAATTTCCAGGATTTCCAGAAGATCATCGACATTCTGGGCGGGGTCGATATCGACGTCGATAAGCGCATGTACTACCCGGAAGAGAACATCAACTTAAAGCCGGGGTTCCAGCACCTGAACGGCTATGACGCCCTGGCCTACGTCCGCTACCGCTACGACCCCGAGGGGGATATCACCAGGGTCGGCCGCCAGCAGAAGTTTATGAAGGCCCTCATCGACCAGACCCTGAAACTGAGCACCATTCCCAAAATACCTAAACTGGTCAGCGAGATCAGCAAGGACGTCAAGACGAACCTCAGCGTCAAAGAAATGCTCTCCCTGGCCCTGAGCATGAAGGATTTAAACGGTAGCGCCGTCGATACCTATACGATCCCCGGCGAAGGCAAGTACGTGGGCGGCGTGAGTTACTATATCGTCGACCAAGAGAAACTGGCTGACGTTCTAGCGTCCATTCCCAACCTGCGCTAGCGGTGCGGCTTCCTTCAGCAGCAAAAATTTATAACCGGCCGCCGGTGCGGGAGGGACTGCAGGATAAGGCAGCACCGGTATTTTTTCAGGCGGCCTTACGCTAGGCCTGCTGATTATACTTTAAACCAGAGGTTTCCATTTTATGTCAAGTAACTATATCCTGGGAAACCGGGTCGACTCCCTCACCCTGGCGGCTGCCGTCGCCAGGGTGGCCGGTTTTATCGCCGCCGGTTCGCCCCACCACATTGTAACCATGAACGCCGAGATCGCCTACCTGGCATACAAAGACCCCGGGTTGCAGGCGGTTATCAACCGCGCCCATATGGTGACGGCCGACGGTTCCGGCGTCGTCTGGGCGGCCAGGAAGCTCGGCAACCCCCTGCCGGAGCGGGTAACGGGCATCGACCTCGTCCAGGCCCTGGCAGCGGAAGGAGCCCGGCGGGGGTGGCGCTTCTACCTCTACGGCGCCGCACCCGGCGTGGCGGCGGCCGCGGCGGCGAAGCTCCAGGGGGAGTATCCGGGCCTCGTCATTGCGGGGACAACCCACGGCTACCTGGACCCGGACGCCATGCCCACCCTGCTGGCCGAAATTAAAAAGGCGCGGCCCCACATCCTCCTGGTGGGCCTGGGAGCCCCCAAACAGGAGTACTGGATCGCCACCCACCTGGAGGAACTCCAGGTGCCGGTGGCCATGGGGGTGGGCGGCAGCTTCGACGTCCTGGCCGGGGTGGTCCGGCGCGCCCCGGCCTGGGTGCAGCGGTTGAACCTTGAGTGGCTCTACCGGGTGGTCAAGGAACCAAAAAGGCTAAAAAGGGCACTGGCCCTCCCGAAGTTTATGTTAGCAGTCCTGCATGAAGCCCGGTGCCGGAGATAGATGTAGTCCTGGTTGGAGGGTACAGGCTCCGGGCTCCAATGGTTTTCGGCTAGGAAGTTTGGCGTTCAATTGCTTTTAGCGGCGGGGGTGGCTTGACTTTATCTTTTCATAGTTCGTGGCGGGGGCCGGTTTGGTATACATAAAGGAGAGTAATCATGGGGAAAAGTTTACATAATACCAGAAGTGCTACCCTGATTCTCATCTTGATCCTTTTGTTCTTAATTCCAATCCTGGCGGGCAGGCCGCCGGCCCTGGGGATAAGGGGCTTTTTAAACGATCGCGCCGCGGACATCATCGGCGCCCGGCCCCTGGCGGCGCCGGGCCTGGTGGTCCCGGAGGCTCTCACCGGCAAGGGGGAGATCGTCGGCCTGGCCGACAGCGGCCTGGACGCAGGCAGCGTGGACGATATCCACCCCGACCTGCAGAGTACCCCCGGCCAGATGCCCAGGGTGGTCATGCTGAAGAGCTGGGCCGGCCGGGAGAAGGCCGACGACCCCATCGGCCACGGCACCCACCTGGCCGGCATCATTGCCGGCAGCGGCGCCGCCTCGGGGGGCCAGTACCGGGGCATCGCCCCCGGGGCCAGCATCTACTTCCAGGGCCTCCTGGATAAAGGGGGGGCACTTTCCCCTCCCGGGGACTTGGCCGGCCTTTTCCGGGCGGCCTATGATGCCGGCGTCCGCATCCACGTCGACGGCTGGGGCGGCGGCCCCAACGCCTACCGGGACGTGAGCGCCCAGATCGACGCCTTTGTCCGCCAGAACCCCGACTTCCTCCCCATCTTTGGCGCCGGCAACGGAGGCCCGGTCCAGGGCTCCCTCACCGCCGAGGCCAACAGCAAAAACGCCCTGGTGATCGGGGCAAGCGAATCAGTACGGCCGGCCTTCAGTCCCGACGCCAACGACGCCCACCGCCAGGCCGATTTCTCCAGCCGCGGCCCGGCCGGGGACGGCCGCCTCCGGCCCGACCTCCTGGCTCCGGGTTCAGCCCTGGTTTCTACCCGCTCCCGCCTGGTGGATTCCAATTTTCCCGCCAACCAGCAGTACACCGTCATGGGCGGCACCAGCCAGGCGGCGGCCGTGGCCGGCGGCGCAGCCGCCGTCCTGCGCCAGTACCTGAGGGGTAACGGCTTTCCCGACCCACCGGCGGCCCTCATGAAGGCCGCCCTGGTCAACGCTGCCTGGACCCCGCAGGAAGGTCCCACGGCCGCCTTTCCCGGTATCCTCGACCTGGCCGGCACCATCCTGGCCCTGGAGGAAGGGACCATGCACCTGGCGGACGGCAGCCAGGGCCTGGCCGAGGGGCAGGAGGCGACCTTCCAGTTCCAGGTGACTGACAGCGGCGCTCCCCTCCGGGCCACCCTGGCCTGGACCGACCCGGCCCCGGCCCCGGGAGCCGCCACCGCCCTGGTCAACGACCTGGATCTGACGGTCATTGCCCCCGATGGCAGGGTGTACGCCGGTAACGACTTCGCCGGGGCAGGACAGCCCGATCGGCGTAACAACTTGGAAAAAGTTTACATAAAGAACCCGACCCCCGGCACATACACCATCAAAGTAAAGGCAGCGGCCGTCAGGAAAAACGCTCTTCCCGGCAACCCCGTCCCTGCCCAGGACTTCGCCCTGGCCTACGGCCAGCCCCTAGGGCGGGGAGTGGTGGCCGGGGTCACAGCCGATGGCCGCATAACCCTGAGCGACGGCCGGACCATAACCGCCCCGCCGGGGGGGATAAAAAACTGCGTCGACGGTGCCACGGCCCCGGCCGACGCTGCCCATATTCTCCCCGGGGCTGATGCCTACCTGGGGCCCCGTACCCTGTACATAGTGGGCCGGCGCTGGCAGGCCGCCGGCGTCCAGGCCCTGGCCACCGGCGGGGGAGCCCTCTTCCTGGAGATAAACAGCCAGGTCCGTACCGGCGGCTATTACTACAATACCGCGGGCAGCCTGGCCCTCAACGGCCGGCCGGCTGGGGTGGCCGACCTGCAGCCCGGCTTTGATCTGGCAGCCACCATCAACCCCTCTACTAGCACCCTGTGGCAGGTTCGGGCCGGTTACCAGGAAAAGGACGGCTTCCTTGCCTATGTCGACCTGGCCAAAAGGGAACTCCGGCTCCTGGGGGATGACAGGCCCTATCCCTTTAGCCCCCAGGCGGCCGTCACTTTCGCCGACAGCCTGGTGGAGGCAGCCCCGGCCGACCTGCCCTACGGTGCTGCCGACCGGGCCGACCCCGCCACCCTGGTGCCCGGCATGGCCGTGCGCCTGGTCCTGGACCCGGACACGGGCCAGGTCCAGTATATCGCCGTCAAAAGGGAACTGGCCCTGAGTACGGTCGCCGGGGTGAAGGGCGATACCCTCACCCTGGCCACGGGAACGAGCTATACCCTCTTCCCCGGCGCGCCGGTCCGGCGGGACGGCCGGGAGGCCGGCGTGGCGGACCTCCAGCCCGGCGACTGGGTCATCCTGAACCTGATGCCCGGCAGCCGCCAGATTATAGCCCTGACGGCCTACAGCAACGTAACCTACGGCCGCGTTCTCTACCTAAGCGGCGACCGTCGCAGCCTCTACCTCATGGACTGCACCAACCAGTTCCGGAGCTACAGCCTGGACGACAGCACCCGGGTCTTTCGCTGGGGGCTGCCCGCCAGCGCCGCCACCCTGAGCCCCGGCGACTGGGTGCGCCTGACGGCGGTGCCGGGGGAGACGACGGCCTGGCGGGTGGACGCCGTCGCCCCTGCCGGCGAGGTGGATAAAGTCCTGGCCGGGGTCGATGGGGAAAAGGGCCTCCTGCGCACCGCCGACGGCAGCACCTATACCCTCACCGGCCGTACCCTGGTGACTATCAACGGCTACCGGGTGGCGGCCGCTGACCTGCCGGCCTGGCTGCCCGTCAGCCTTACCCTCCTGGAAGGACCGGAAAGGCCGATCCTGGCCCGGGTGGCGGCCAGCAGCTTCCCAGGCAGCCGGCCGCCACGCCTGGAGGTTTCCGTCCTGCAATCGGCAGAGGAGGTGATCTTGAAAGGGACCACCAGCGCCGACCGTCTCTACCTGCAGCACGATAACGGGGCGCAGGAGGTCGTGCCGGTAGGAACCGGCGGCAGCTTTCAGTGGCGGGTGCCCACCGGGGAAAAGAACGTCCTCCTGATCGCCCTGGATCGAACCACCAGCGGGGTGACCGGCCAGAAGCTCGACCTTACCAGCATTCAGGATGAGGGCTTCTGGGATACCCACGGCCACTGGGCCGAGAATGATATTAACAAAATGGCCGCCAGGGGCCTGGTCGCCGGGTATGAAGACGGCAGCTTCCGGCCCGACAACCCCGTCACCCGCGTGGAACTCATCGCCTTCCTGGTACGCCTGGCCGGCTGGCGGGTGCCCGCGGGCAGTCAGCCGGACTTTACCGACCGCCAGGCCATCCCTGACTGGGCCCGGGCGACGGTAGCCGTGGCCCGGGAGCGCGGCCTGGTGACCGGGTATCCTGACGGCAGCTTCCGTCCGGGCCAGGTGGTCAGCCGGGTCGAAGCCGCCGCTTTCTTCACCCGCTACCTGGAGATCGCAGGCAAGCTACCCTCCGGCAGCGCGCCGGGGGCTTCAGGACCGGCCACCTCATCGCCGGGCACAACGGCGGCAAGTAATGGTACCTCCGCGGGAACGGCGGGCCCGGGGAGCCGGTTGGCAGGCGATTTATCGTCAAGCCAGCCCCCGCCCTTTACCGACTGGGACTCCGTCCCGGCGTGGGGCCGGGAGGCCGTGGCCCGCGCCTACGCCGCCGGCCTCATGGGCGGCATGGCCCCGGGCGTCTTCGCCCCCCTTTCCCCCCTCACCCGCGCCCAGGCCGCCGCCATCATGGCGCGGGTGCTGTAGGCGTACTTGCTTGCCAGTTTTAGGGAATGTATAATATTCGAGAAGGATGGGTTGAGAAGGGACAGTTATCTGCAAAATAGCGGTGGTTAGAAAAAAACAAGGGACCTCGCGGTCCCTTATTGCGTCTCCAGCCATAAGATGATTACCTGCTTCTTGCTGGCATCGTCCCAGGAGGTCAGTTGCTGCTCCAGGGCTTTGGCCTCCCGGGTGAGTTTCTCCTTTTCCGCCGGGTCGGTGGCGGCGTTCACCTGGGCCACTTTGGCTTGGTACTGCTCCAGGGTGGCGCTGAACTGCTGGGTCAGGTCCTGGGTGCTGGTATTTTGGGAGATTACCTGGCCCAGGCCTTTGAGACCAGCCAGGAGAACCGCCGCACGGTCTTCCGCCACGGTAAACTGGCAGATGAACCTTTTCTCCTGGCCGTTGTCCTGGACGGCGATGACCTGGGCGGTCGCGCCGGCGCTGCCACCGAGGCCCAGCGCTTTAGCCCTGGCGGCGGCCATATCGGTAACCTCGAGCTTCAGCATGGTGCTGGCAACCTGGCGCCCGGCGCTCAGGAAGGTCCGGGCCGGGTAAGGCTCGCTGCCTGCCACCATGGCAGGTTGCCGGTTACCGCTGTCGACCGCTGGCTGCCGGCCTGCACTGCCGGGAGTAGTGCTATTTTTCCCGCTGCCGGCGGGCTGGCTGCTCCCCTGGCCGTTACCGGGGGCGGTGGCGCCGTTCCCGGACTGTTTACTCGTTGTCCCCGCCGGGCTGTTAGCGCCCGTTGCCGTACCGTCGCCCGGCAGGTTGCCGGGGTTGGCTCCTGCGCCCGGCTGGCTAGCCTCCGATGAAGTTGTTTTGTCGCCGGGTGGGACGGTAACCTGGCGCCCGTTGCCGTCATGGCCCGGGTGCAATGCGGCGATGCTGGCCGGCAGCTGCTGCCATAAGCCCCGGGCGGCATAGCCGACGGAGCCGGCGATCAGCAGGACCACCGCCGCCGCTGCGGCCACCAGGCGCCGCGCCCGCCACCAGGACCGCGCCTGGCGGCCGGGGTTGACCCGTGCCATTACCGCCGCTGCGAAACCCGGCGGCGCCGCCACCGGCGCCTTTAACTCCCGCAGGGCCCGGGAGAGTTCCTCCCAGCGGGCCATTTCCTCCCGGCAGGCCGGGCAGGCCGCCAGGTGCCGCCGCACTATATCCCTTTCCTCTGTCGTGAGTTCCCCGTCCAGGTAAGGCGAGAAAAACTCCCTTGCCTCGCGGCACTCCATACCTCTCACCTCGGGGCCGCCCCGGTCGCGGGCGGCTTCTCCTCCGCCATCTGCCTTACTTTTTCTTTCATAGCCTGCCGCGCCCGGTTCAGGCGCGACTTCACCGTTCCCAGGGAGCAGCCCAGGATGGACGCGATTTCCTCATAGCTGTAGCCCTGGAGTTCCCGCAGCACCAGGGCCGTCCGGTACTCCGGCGGTAACTGGTTCAGGGCGCTGCGGACCAAGCTCTTCAGCTCCATCTCTTCCACCAGATCCACCGGATCGCCGCCGGCAGCCGCCACCTCCCGGGTCACCTCGCCCTCGGCCGTGCTGAGGGGAGCGTCCAGGGAGACTACCGGGTGGCGGGTTATTTTCCGCCGCAGGTTTAAATATAAATTTACGGTGATGCGGTGCAGCCAGGTGCCCGGGTCGGCTTCATTGCGGAACTTATCCAGTCCCTGGTAGGCCCGGACGAAAACCTCCTGGGCCAGGTCCTGGGCGTCGGCGTGATTGCCCGTCAACTGGTAGCTGAGGTAATAGACTTTATCTTGATAATTAACCACCAATTCCTCAAAGGAAGGGACGCCGTTTTTTTTCCCCGGCGCCTTTTTTTCACCAAGGTCCAAAAGATACACCCCTGGAGGCCCGGATTCCCCGGACATTTATTAGACAAATAAAACGGCCAAAAAGTTCCCTCAGCCGGCGCGGCAGGGAAAAAATTTGCCTGCAGGGCAAATCCGGATGAGAATATGTTCTTTATTGTAAGTAAAGGAAGCTTTAACCGCACTCCTAGTATATAATAGCCTTGACTTTTCCGCAACGTGGCAAATAATGTAATTTTTTCTGCTTATTTGGTACTGGGGCCTTGGAGGGGGGAGGAAGAAGGTTATCTCGAGTTTCCCGACTCACATTATCCCCGGCAGAATACCGGCAGGCGCTCGGGTTGCTATGAAGAGCTTTTGCCAGCTATTGTTATATTCCTCAGCCCGCTTACAGGGTGACAATATCACGGTCCGGTGATATTAAAAGGGTTGGGCCTAAATGATTAGTTTCAGGGTTTTGGGTTAATTCTCAGCAAATTTTAAGGTTTTCCATCTCTGTAGATGCTATAATAAGTTGTGGCCGTGCAGTAATCATCTAATCTTAACCGACAGGCCGGCGATCAGTACATATAGAAAGAAGGTTTATTATGGCGACAGCGACGGTAGCGGCTAAAGGAGCATTCCCCAGCGGCAAGAAATTAATGTGGCTGGCGTTGGTCTTTCTACCATTGATTATTGCCGCCGGGTGGTACTGGTGGGCCCGGGGGCATCAAAAGGCCCCTAATTTCCTGACCGTTACTGCCAGTAAAGGGAGCATTGTGGAGACTGTAAGCGCCTCCGGGAAAATTGAAGCATTACATAGCATCGGCCTCAGCTTTAAGAATCCGGGGACCATCAAGGCGATATACGTCAAGGAAGGGCAGAGCGTCAAAGCCGGCCAGCTCCTGGCCCTCCAGGACCCAACCGATCTGGAGCTTCAGGTCAGGCAGGCCCAGGCGAACCTGGACAATGCCCTGGCCAAACTAAAAAGCCTGCAGGCCGGGCCTCTGGCCACCGACGTGGCCCAGGCCGAGGCGGGTGTGGAGCAGGCCCAGGTGGAATATGACAACGCCCGGGATACTTTAAAACGCGACCAGGCCCTTTATGATGCCGGCGCCCTGTCGGAAGTCGACCTGAACAATGCCCGCAAGGCGGAGGCGACGGCGGCAGCCAACCTGAAAAAAGCCCGGGCAGCCCTGGAGGCCCTGAAAAACGGCAGCCGTCCGGAGGATATAGCCGCCGCCCAGGCCCAGGTAGAAGCGGCCCGGGCCCAGCTGCAACTGGCCCAGAACAACCTGGCGGCCACGGAGATCCGGGCGCCGTGGGACGGTATTGTCACCAACGTCAACGGCCAGGTGGGCCAGCGCGTGGGCAGCAACACCAGCGCCACCGACGCTTCAAATAGTTTTATTTTTTTAATCTCCCCCGAACTCCAGCTGCGGGTACAAGTCAATGAAGCCGACATCAACAAAGTCAAGGTGGGGCAGGATGTAGAGTTTACGGTCAACGCCCAGCCTGACCGCACCTTTAAAGGCAAGGTGACGGCCATTGCCCCCCAGGCCCAAACCGTATCCAACATCCAGCTTTATGACGTCCTGGTAAACGTGGGCGACGCGGGAGGGTCCTTGAAGGCCGGCGAGTCGGCCAGCGTATCCATAATTATCAGCCGCAAGGATAATGTCCTCACCATCCCGCGGGCGGCCATCGCCTATGCCGAAGGCTACCTCTCCCGGGCCGCCCAGGCCGCCGGCGGCAGGGCAACCTCGTCAGGGGGGACCTCCGGCGGGGGCAACCGGAGTAGAAGTACCCAGGGAACGGGAGGTTCGGCAGGCAGTTCGGCGACGGGCGCTTCTACAGCCGGAACTCCCAGCGCCGGGGAAAACCGGGCCGTAATCCTGGTGCTGGAGGGCGGACGGCCGGTGCAGCGCCAGGTGGTGACCGGCGCCAGCGACGAGCGCAATATCGAAGTAGTCAGCGGCTTAACGGCAGGGGAACAGGTGGTGGTCGGCACAGGTAGCGCCGGGAGTACAGGGAGTACCGGCAATACGGGAAGCCCAGGCGGCACAGGCCGGTCGGGCAGCGGCAGTAACCGCAATACCGGGAGATTCATGCCATCGCCGGGCGGCTTTCTCGGGGGGAGATAAAGATGGCCCACCCTGTTATCCAGCTTAAAGGAGTCACGCGGGTTTACTCCCCGGGGTCAAACCAGGTGTGGGCGCTACGGGGTATCAATCTGGAAATAAACCGGGGAGAAATGGTGGCCATCATGGGGGCTTCCGGTTCAGGCAAATCGACGTTGATGCACATTCTCGGCTGCCTGGATCGTCCCAGCAGCGGCCAGTACCTCTTCGCCAACCAGGACGTCACCAGGATGACGCCGGATCGACTCGCCCGGGTGCGCAACCGGGAGATCGGTTTCATCTTCCAGAGCTTCAATCTCTTAAGCCATACGCCGGCGTGGGAAAATGTGTGTTTACCCATGATTTACGCCGGTATCCCGCGACCGGTAATGATCCGGAAGGCCATGGCCATGCTGGCCAGGGTCGGCCTTAAGGGGCGGGAGGAACACCTGCCCAACCAGCTATCCGGCGGCCAGCAGCAGCGGGTGGCCATCGCCCGGGCCCTGGTAAATGAGCCTTCCATCATCCTGGCCGATGAGCCGACAGGGGCCCTGGATACCCGCACCAGTATCGAGATCATGGCCCTCCTCCAGCAGCTCCACCAGGAGAAAGGCCTGACCATTGTCATCGTCACCCACGAACCCGATATTGCCGCTTACTGCGAACGGTTGGTGCGTATCCGTGACGGCCAGATAATCGAAGATCGGCCCGTGCCGGAGCCGCGCCTGGCCGCCCGGGAACTGGCAGCATTACCGGTAGAGGAGGATTAGAAATTGGACCTTTATGCCGCTCTGACAGTCGCCTGGCGGGGGTTGTTAGCCAACAAGATGCGCTCAATTTTAACCATGCTGGGGATTATCATCGGCGTGGCAGCCGTGATCATCATGATCAGCATCGGCCAGGGAGCCTCGGCCCAGGTAACAAGCAGGATAGCCAGTATGGGCTCCAACCTGCTCATGGTCATGCCGGCAGCTTCTTTCGGGGCTGTCCGGGGTGCCGGCGGTCAGGTCAATTCCTTGACCCTGGACGACGCCAGGGCTATAGGAGAGCTTCCTTTGGTGCAAAACGTGGCCCCCGAAGCCAGGAGCCAGGTTACCGCTTCTTTCGGCAGCAGGACCTGGACTACCACCGTTAACGGCACCACGGCGGGGTTGCAGGCTATCAAAGGCTGGCAGATGACTGCCGGCGCTTTCTTTTCCAATGACGACGTAGACCGCGCCGCCCTGGTGGCCGTGCTGGGACCGACGGTAGTGGCCAATCTTTTCCCCTCAGGTTTTAACCCCATAGGCGCTTCCATTACTTTAAACAACCTGCAGTTCACGGTCATTGGCGTCCTGCCGTCCCAGGGAGGCGGCTTCGGCGGTGCGGACCAGGACGATGTAATTTATATCCCCATCACGACGGCCCAGCGGCGTTTTCTCGGCCAGGGCGTCGTACCCAATAGCGTGCGGATGATTAATGTTCAGGCCCAGGACACCACCAGCTTGACTGCTGTCCAGGAGGAGATCACCTCCCTCCTGCGGCAGCGCCACCACCTGGGGGCCAACCAGGACGACGACTTTCGCATCCAGAATATGACCGCCGTCCTGGACACCGTGGCCGCGGCTACCGGCAGCATGACCCTGTTGCTGGCCGGTATAGCCGCCGTCTCCCTCCTGGTCGGCGGCATCGGCATCATGAATATCATGCTGGTGTCGGTAACCGAGCGCACCAGGGAGATCGGCATTCGCATGGCCGTGGGAGCCACCAGGGGCGCCATCCTCACCCAGTTTCTGGTGGAAGCCATGATCTTGAGCCTGGTGGGCGGCCTGATCGGTGTCGCCGGGGGTATTATAGGCAGCAAGGTTGTTGCCATGCTGGCCAAGTGGCCGACGGTCCTCAACCCAATGGCGATCCTGCTGGCGATGGGCTTTGCCGCCCTGGTGGGGATCTTTTTCGGTTATTACCCCGCCCGGAAAGCCGCCAACGCCGACCCCATCGAGGCCCTGCGCTTTGAGTGAGCTAAGATTCCCTGCAGATGGCCGCGAAAACTCCAGTTAGCCGAACGCTAAAAGCTCCAACCAAGGTACTGAACGATGTAGCGGGCATACTGGCGAACCGTTCGGATATAGACCTGCTGGTACGGGGCTTTAAAGATAAAGAGCGATAAATTTTATTTGCGATATGCTATCATATATGCTATCATAATTTTAAGGGCCGGAGGATATGTTTCATGGGAAAGCTGGAAAAATTACTGGAAAGGATTAAAAGAAACCCCAAAACGGTCCGCTTTGACGAGATAGATAAGGTACTGTAAAAAGCTGGCTTTATAAGATCGCAGCCAGGTGGAGGATCAAGCCATTACATTTACAGGAAGGGAAAATATAAGTTAGTCATACCTTACCGGCAGCCATACATATTACAAAGCTATGTAGTCAGGGCCATTAAAATATTAGAAGGGGCAGATGAGGATGAATAAGGATCTTAATTATTACCTGCAGTTGCCCTATAGAATAGTTCTTTATCCTTCTCCAGAGGGTGGTTATGCGGTAGAAATACCCGAACTACCAGGTTGCCTTTCCCAGGGAGAGACAAAAGAAGAAGCCCTGGCAATGATTGAAGATGCAAAACGTTGCTGGTTGATCGATGCCCTGGAACATGGCGACCCAATTCCAGAGCCAGCATCCGATGAGGAATATAGCGGCCGCATATTAATCCGGACTACCAGGTCATTGCACCGGGCGCTGGTTGAGAGGGCCAGAGAAGAAAATACCAGCCTTAATCAATTTATCAATTACCAGTTAGCTCGGGGGATTGGCTATAAGCCTGAGAAGGGATAATGGGGGACGCTGATATATCCAGGAGTACAGAAGTTAATGCTCTTTTTAAGCAGTTTGGCTTTAAACTATATAGCAGCCATTAAAACAAGGGACCTCGCGGTCCCTCATTGTCTCCAGCCATAAGATGATTACCTGTTTCTTGCCGGCCTCGTTTCGGGGGGCGGATGCTCCAGGATCTCGCCTTCCTGGCGAGTTTTTTCTTTTCCCCCGGGCTTGCGGCGTTCACGGCGAGAAGGACTCCCTTGCCTTGCGGCACTCCATACCTCTCACTCCGGGGCCGCCCCGGTCATGGGCGGCTTCTCCTCCGCCATTTGCCTTATTTTTTCTTTCGTGTCCTGCCACCCTTAAGTTTAACTTTATGCACTATACGTCCATAAAACGGAGTGGAAGCGGAGTGAAGGCGGGGAGAACCCGGCAAGAGGGGTTAAGCATGGTTTAACCCGGCTTGCCACTTCCCGCCAAAATCGCCGGTAAAAAATTTTTGACTCGGGAACTTTTCGGCACCTGAGGGTGTCTAAATAACTGGTTGGGTGAGGAAAGGCCGTCCATCCCAGCAGGAAAACTGGAGGGCGGCGTAGAATATTCCTCTCCTGGGTATCTCTACCCGACGCAGTACCAACGGCACCACTTATTCGCAGCAACTGTCGCGAAAAAAAGGCAAAGGAGGGAACGACGGGGTCAAGAGGCCGCCCGGGCCGAAAAGCAAACAGCAAGCCGCCCTACATACGGGCAAAAACTCAAGGAGGGAAAAGTGTTGTTAAAAACCAGGAAGAAATGGATTTCCATCCTTCTCACCTTGGCCATGCTGGTAGGCCTGATGGTACCCCTGGCCGCCCCGGCGAGCGCGGCAACGACTTATGAAGCAATAACAAACGTAAAATCCTTTAATCCTAGTTCTGATACTGCTGCTGATCAAGAAGGCGCTACTGTTCAAGCAAAGTTTGATCCCTACGTACCAGAACCATCTGATGTCTTGATTGAAGTACATGATTCTAACAATAAAGTATTGGAATTCACAAGCACTCCAACCGTTACTGTAATACAAGACGACACTGTAAGTAACGGTGTTTACGCGGCGACAGTAACCCCTATAGGTTCAAAGACCGCTAATGGTTATTATCAAACCTATAAAATTTCTGTACCTACACAAGCTGGTCCCAAACCTGTAAGTGTACAAATTAAGGCGAAGTTTTATGGGAAAGATGCAGCCAATGGCGATGTAAGCTTAGTATTTTTTAAGGGTAGTAACCAGTTCTCTAGCGGAAGTGTTGTTATTGCCAGGGCAAAAAGTGGCAATGTGACAGCCAGTGCTATTGATATTCCCACGTTTAGCGATCAAGGTGGTAGCGTTACAATCCGCTTTGAGGAAAGCTTGGCAGAAGCAATCGAACAGGATTCCTCAAGCATAAAGATTAAATTACCGAACGGTTTTACCTGGGATAAAGCCACAGTTAGTGCATCAAGTTTAACTAGCGATGGTCCTGTGTTTGGTACTATTACTTTTGAAGATTCTGATAGAACTGCTGTTATACCTGTTACAACAAAGAGTAGCAGCAGCGCAATTGTCCAGGTCACTGGCACTGTAAAAGTTGACACCACCCTTGCAAAGACGGGTAATGTAGATGTAACCTTTAGTGGTAAAACCTCCGTATCTCCATCTACTTTAACTGTCGCTAATTATGGTGAATATAAGGCCTCAGTAGAATGTAATGATGTCAAAGATATTACTGCAGGGAAACTAGATCAGGAACTCGGAAAAATTCTTATAAAAGAAGATATGCCGGGGACTCTAGTTGCCAACCGGACAATAACCTTTACCTTACCGGAAAAAGCCAAATGGACTGAGAACCCTTACTATTCCAGTGGGGATTCTGATGCACCTAACTTCACGCTTAAAGATAATACAATGCAATCCGTAGGATCTGATGGTCGCCAGGTAAAGGCCATTGTTAATACACAGAGTAAAGGATCCGAGGCTACTACAATAGTATTCAAAGGTGGAAAAATTACCGTTGCTCCCGATTTCGTGGGTCCTTTAGAGATTGAAGTGGGCGGTACTGCTGGTGTCAGTGGTACAGTTAAGGTGGCAGAAGTAAAACCTTCTGTTGAAGTAAAACCGTCAGGAACACCTGAGGTAATTATCGGCAGACAGGGGCAAGTAGTAGCAGATCTGGATATTACTGAAACCTTAAAAGAGAATATGGCTGCCACCGTTACTGAAGGTGCCTATCACTATGATGGTTATGTGGCTTTGATAACTCCGTCTGGCGTAACTTTTGCAGAGAAACCATCATTTAGCGTAAAAGAAGGCGACGTAGTCATTGGCGATGTCGTATTAGAGGCCAATGATAGTATTGCGGCCGTTAGGATTAAAGCAACGAGTACTACCCCATCAACAATCAATGTCTCTAACATTAAATTAAATGTTGACCGTAGTGTTGCTGAAGGAGCTTTGCAGTTAAAAATTGGTGGTAATGCTTTAATCGAGAATCAGGGATACTTCCCTGGTAATGACTATGTAGTAAAAGCTACAGTTGCAAAGGTTATTACTCCTGCTCCTGTAGAGACAAAGGCAACTGCTGTATTCAAGATTGGTGACTACAAGTACACCATTAGTGGCGTTGAAAAAACTTTAGATGCAGCTCCCTTTATCCAGGATAACCGCACCTATCTGCCAGTAAGATATGTTGCCGAGGCTCTGGGTGTCCAAAATATAGCCTGGAACGATGAGACTAAGACGGCGACTTTGATTAGGAACGGCATTGTTGTCCAGGTTAAAGAGGGTAGCGATATTATGACAGTAAATGGTGCTTCCATAAAGATGGATGTACCAGCTCTCAACGTTGCTCCGGGTCGGTTGATGCTTCCCTTCCGCTGGATTGCTCAATACGCCTTTGGTGCTAATGTTCAGTGGGATGAAGCAACTCAAACCGTTACCCTAAGCCTGTAAGGAAGTATCTATAAGGGGTCGGTTTTTGCCGGCCCTTTTTATTTACTTTGTAAAGGTCTGTTCATTGGAGGGGAAAGCATGTCGCGATTTAGGAAAGTTCTTATGGTTTTAGCCGTAACAATGGTTGGAATAACATGTTTGATGGGTATAAGCTATGCAGATAATAGCTCCCAAACAAAATTGACATTAAACGACGCTATTAATGTGGCTTTAAAAAATAGCAAAGATTTAATAGCAGCAGAGGAAGATGTGGCAAAAGCTCTTGAACAAAGAAGGGATATTGCTGATAAAGTTAGATTTATACCTGGTGGCGGGGGCAATCCTGAAGGTGATTCTTTATGGGTGAGCCTCTTAAAGGCAGATATGCAGTGGCAAATTTTAACTCGTGGTGAAGAGGAAACCAAAAAACAAGTTATGCTTGATGTTACGAAAGCATTTCTAGATCTCCAGGGGAAAATAGAGAACTTAAAAAGTGCCGAAATTAATAAAGAAAGCGCAGAAAGTGCTTTACGTATTGCAAATGCACGTTTAATGGCGGGTATGGGGCTGCAAGTTGAAAAAGAAAGTGCGGAATTGGCTTTAAAAAACGCTCAAGATAGTATGGAAAATGCTAAAATAGCTGTAGATAATGCATATGAAGTTTTAAACAGATTAATGGGGAGGCCTCTAAACGAGCGCTATGATATTGAAAAAATAAGTTATGTGCCTATGCAAAATATAAATGAGGATGTTGAAGCAGAAAAAGGTGTGCTAAATAGCTATGATATATTTACAGCTCAAAAGCAATTAGAAGCCGAACAGTGGGATATTGATTTTCCCTATGACTTAGGCGGCAATTTTAAAAAATTTGATGTTGAAATTAAAGATGTTTATAAACAACAGGCAGTAATAGAAAGTAAAACGGCAAGTATAAAAGAACAAGTTAGGCAAATTTGCCATCAGCTTCAAACCTTACAAGATCAATATATTACAATGGTTACTAATAAAAAAGTTAGCGAGGAAAAAATAAGGCTTGCTGAATTACAATATAAAGTTGGAGTTGGAACGTTAGATCAGCTGAAGCAAGCAGAAGCACAATTTGCAAAGGACGTAGCAAACTTAGAATCTTTCACCGTTAATTACATGACCTTGAAAGCTAATTTATATCGCTTAACAGGCCGAGATATTTTAGCTATTACAAATGAGTAAAACACAGTTTGTGCTTTAGATTAACATATTTTATGTGCAGAAAAATAACATGTAACGTTTAAACCATTGTTATTACAAACAAACCTGATTTTCAATGTCTAATAAAAGAAAAAGTGGAGTTATGTGCCTGAAGGTGGGTGCTTCTTGAAGTGGCTGATTTCAGGACTTTAAATATGCAGGCGGGCCGCAGGAACGGGCATATTGCGGCCCGTTTTTATAGAATTTTAATGTCCAGCACCTTATCCCAGTCCAGGCAGGTTATCTCGACTTTAGAGCCTACCTTCAACCCGCTTCCGGTGTACTCGGTTCCATCCTTAGCGGACAGGCGGGCGCGCTCCCAGTCTAAAAAAACGTTGCCCAGGTTTTTATCGAATTTATCAAGGTAAAGCTTGCGGCCCTCAATGGCCTTGACGGTGCGGTCGCCTTTTTAACGTAAGCGTCAAACACAACCCACCTGGAACCGTAGCAAGATTTATAGGATAATCTCCCACAAGAACACCAAGGAGGGAGATTATTTATATGACCAAAGCCGAACTGCAGGAACTATGGTTAACCCGGATAGCCGAATATAAGATGAGCGGGCAGAGCGTCAGAGAATGGTGTGCCACCCATGAGGGCATTAGCCCCAGGCAGTTATGGTACTGGCTGCGGAAGTATAAAGACCAGGAAGGCGTTCTATCCCCCCAATCAACCCGGTGGCTGCCGGTAGAAATAAGTAAGCAGGCTTCTATAGAACAGGGCCACGCTTTACTGGTTAATGTAGGACCGGTCAGCATCGAAGTAAAGCCCGGCTTTGATCCCGCCTTGCTTTCTCAGGTGGTCCGGGTCCTGGTAGAGTTATGCTAGGTGAAATTGGCATCGACCGGGTTTATCTCGCCTGCGGCGCCACCGACCTGCGTAAGTCCATTGACGGCCTGGCGGTACTGGTCAAGGAAGGGTTCGAACTGGACCCCTTCTCCCCCTGCCTTTTTGTCTTCTGCAACCGAAATAGGGATAAACTAAAGATCCTCCACTGGGAGCACAACGGCTTCTGGCTTTATTACCGCCGGCTGGAGAAGGGCAAATTCGTATGGCCTCAAGATGATGCTACTTCTTCCTCAACTATTACCATTAGCCGCCGGGAGTTGCGCTGGCTGCTGGATGGCCTCCCACTGAAACAGCCCCAGGCCCATCCCGAGGTGAAAGCACGCACCATCCTGTAATAGCAATCGCCAGCAAGAAATATTTTCTCTTTGTGGTTGATTCTAGAGGAATTTGGCGGGATTCGTCGAATCATTAATGCATGAACACTAACACTTCGCCATCCATCGCCGCCATGAATATAGAAGAGCTCCAGAGCCGTTACCTTCAGCTGGAAGAAAAGTGTAGAGCGCTGGAACAGCAAAACGCCGAACTGACGGCTAAATTAAACTGGTTTATGGAGCAGCTCCGTTTAAGCAAGAAGCGGCAGTTTGGGGCTTCAAGCGAACGGACTGAAACCTTTACCAGAGTACCAGAGCAGCTTATGCTTTTTAATGAGGCGTAAGTAGCAGCCCGGCCGGAGGCGCCTGAACCGGATTTAGAGACCATCACCTACCAGCGCCGTAAAACGCGCAGCCGCCGGGAGATGAACCTGGAAGATCTACCGGTAGAAATAGTCGAACACCGCCTGCCGGCAGAAGAGCAGGTCTGCCCTGCCTGCGGCGGCCCTTTACATGAGATGAGCACCGAGGTGCGGCAGGAGCTAAAAATAATCCCGGCCCAGGTAAAAGTGGTTAAACATGTGCGCTACGTCTATGTCTGCCGCCATTGCGAGCGGGAGGAGATAGCTACCCCTGTTGTTACCGCTCCCATGCCGGCTCCCGTACTTCCTGGGAGCCCCGTATCCCCTTCCCTCCTGGCCTACATCATGACCCAGAAATACGGGGCGGGGTTACCTCTCTACCGCCAGGAGCAGCAGTTTAAAGGTTTGGGACTTGAACTCTCCCGCCAGACCCTGGCCAACTGGGTGCTCCGCGGGGCGAACACCTGGTTAACGCATATTTATGACCGCCTCCATGAATACCTGCTTAAAAGAGATATCCTCCATGCCGACGAGACAACCTTACAGGTCCTGAGAGAACCGGGAAGGGAAGCTGCCACCAAGTCATTCCTCTGGCTTTACCGTACCGGGCGGGATGGCCCCCCCATCATCCTTTACGACTACCAGACCACCAGGGCCAGCAAACACCCCCGCCGATTCCTGGCAGGTTTTAAGGGTTATCTACACGTCGACGGCTACGCCGGCTACAACGAACTGCCGGATGTCACCCTGGTCGGCTGCTGGGCCCATGCCCGGCGCAAGTTCGACGAAGCCTTAAAGGCCCTGCCGGAAGATAAACGCACTGCAGCGGTAGCCGCCCGGGAGGGGCTGGAGTTCTGTAACCGGCTCTTTACCATTGAACGCGACTTGAAAGATAAAACACCGGAGGAACGCTATCAACTCCGCCAGGTGCGCAGCAAACCAGTGCTGGACGCCTTTTTGGCGTGGCTTAAAAGCCAGAAATCCCGGGTGCTGCCCAAAAGCTCCTTTGGGCAGGCGATTAACTACTGACCCTCCCCCGATTTGTAGGACACAGAGTTAAGAGTGTATCATCAGAGCAAGGAGGCGTTGTGTCCATGGGGGATTCCAGACGAAAATATGATGAAGAATTCAAGCGAAATGCCGTCGAACTATGCCGCACCAGCGGCAAAACTACCAGCCAGATTGCCCGGGACCTGGGGATCAACAGTAGCATGCTCAACAGGTGGCGAAGAGAGCAGGTAAAGTATGGAGAACGCGCCTTTCCCGGTATAGGAAAGCAGATGCGCGGTACCGATCTTGAAGAGGAAAACCGCCGCCTGAAAAAAGAGCTGGCGATAGCCCAGGAGGAACGGGATATCTTAAAAAAAGCTGTGGCCATCTTCTCCAAAATGCCGAAATGAAGTATCGGTTTATCCGGGAGCACACGGGAACTTTCCGTGTCGAGACGATGTGCCGAGTTTTAAAGGTGTCCCGGACAGGATATTACCGCTGGCTAAAAAGGCCTGTAAGCCAACGCCGGAGCCAGGATGAAATTATCAAAGAAAAGATTTTGAATATCTACAACAAGAGCCGTAAAACGTATGGCAGTCCCCGTATACAAAAGCAGCTGGGCAGGGAGGGTATCCACTGCAGCAAAAA
>NZ_MDDC01000018.1 GCF_001875325.1 Neomoorella thermoacetica | reverse complement strand
AGGTGTTGAACTGCCCCGCCATCGGTTCTACCGTGATTGTCCCAAAGGATACCTCAAAGGTCAAACACTTTTTATGACAAAATAAATGACCAACTGGAAATTTAACCGTTGGTCATATCATACAAGGAGGTCTTTAAAATGGACTGGCTTCTTTTCACGGGTATAAATAATTTAGCCGGACGCTGGCATGATGTTGACCTGGTAATGCGCATTTTGGCTCTTTACGGCCCAATCTTTCTAGTGCTGCCCCTGGTATACCTGTGGTTTGCCAAGAAGGAGGAAAAAGCGGGTGAGGAACGCCTAATGGTCCTCAGGGCTGCAGCGGCAGCCTCCCTGGCTCTGTCCTTGAACCTGATTATCGGTACCTGCTACTACCGTCCCCGCCCCTTTGTCCATCACCAGGTAAAGCTTTTAATCCCCCACGCTCAAGATTCTTCCTTTCCCAGCGACCATGCCGCCCTGGCCTGGGCTCTGACATGGAGCGCCCGGGCTAAGGGGATGTATTACGGCATGATGGTCCTGTCGCTGTTAACAATGGTCGCCCGGGTTTACGTAGGGGTCCATTATCCCTCGGATGTCATCGGCGGCGCCGTGGTTGGTATTATAGCCAGCCTGGTCGTCGAACAACTCTGGCCGCTGGTTCTCCCTGTAGCCCGGCGTCTGGCCCTGATGCTGCCGTAAGAAAACTGGCCACCGGACGGTGGCCAGGCCGGGCATAGTTCTGCCTTTCAGGCATAAGCCTTTAGCGACAACTCCCGGGTATTCCAGGGGTAACCCAGGGAATTGCCATCCCCTTCGGCAAAGAAATGAACCTTATTCCAGTCAATGGTCAGCCATAATTCCCCTCCCCGGGGTTCCGTACGGCCCTCCCTGAAAGAAGCTGTTAGCTCCTTGTCGCCGGCTGCCAGGTAATATAATCTCTCCCTACCACAATTTTCTCGCCAGGTAATTCGTACTGGCAGACCTTCCCCTTCGGCTACCCCTTCTTCCCTCAAGGTAACGTCTTCGGGCCTAAGGCCCATGACACCTTGTTTTGGGACTTACCCAGGAGCCAGGCGCTCCAGTTTCCTGGTATTATAAGTTTGAGACCTTCGCCGAGGAACAACTGGTTCCCTTTTACTATTCCCGGCAAGAGGTTCATGGGCAGGTTACCTATAAATTTGGCCACAAAGGTATTGGCCGGGCGGTTGTAGATATTCTCCGGCTCTTGTCATTGATCATTAAAAGGGGCCAGAAGTATTCGTTCCAGGTATTGATAAAGTCCGGGGTTTACCGGCCATAATCTGTTGCCCCAGGAGGGCCACCGATCCTACGGCCAGCAGCCTGCCGCTGACAGGCTGGTTTCCTTCCTGTTCCCGGTTCCCCTACTATACCCGCCACGCCCTCAGCCAAAAGAAAAACCTGGCGTCTGCCAGGTTAGAATACCCGCACGTTAATAGAGCTCATTACGGTCCCTTTTTAATCTGCAAGTCGCCTGAGGAGGTCATGGATTAAAATTTCTACCTGGCCGCAGATCATGCGCCTGAGGTAACATTTTTCCCCTTCCGGCAGCAACCCCAGGTATTCCGTCATCAAGTTTTCGAGGGCATTGAGGTTAACCAGGGTGTCTTTATCCTGCCGGCCACTCTCCTTCCCCGGGCCCGGACAGGGGCTGGCATTAGCTCTTTCCAGCATCATAGCTTAAATCGGGCAATGAGCTGCTGCAGTTCCTGCCCCAGGCCGGCCAGGGCATTGGCCGAGGCGGCGATTTCCTCCACCGTGGCGTTCTGTTCTTCGGTAGTCGCTGATATCTCTTCAGCTGCCGCCGCATTCTCCTCGGCTACTGCCGACACTCCCTGGATGGCTTCCGAAATTTTCCGGGCCTCATTGTTTATCTGCTCCGTTGCGACGGCTATTTCCTCGATGCCCTTGACCATAGCCTTTACCTTCTGGGAGATGTTCTGGAAAACCTCGTTGGCATGATTGACGGCATCCTGCTGGGCGTCGACAACGACTTTTGACTTATCCATTTCGGCCACCGCTCCCTGGGCCTCGTCCTGAATCTTCTGGACGATCTGGCCGATCTCACTGGCTGCCCGGGCCGAACCTTCGGCCAGCTTGCGCACTTCCTCAGCGACTACGGCAAAACCCCGCCCGTGTTCTCCGGCCCGGGCTGCCTCGATGGCCGCATTTAAAGCCAGCAGGTTGGTCTGGTCGGCAATACTGGTGATTGTCTCCAGGATTTGCCCCACCTCCTGTGCCCCCGGGCCAGCTTATTGATAGCTTCGCTGACAGCTTGCGTTGCCTGCAGGTTTTCCGCCATCTTGTCGTTCTGGTTTTCCATCGAGGCCAGGCCCTCGTCCACCAGTTTCCCGGTTTGTTCCGAATACCTGGCCAGGGCTTCAACCCTGTCCCTGGTCGAGCCAATGGCGCCGGTGATGTTATTGATCCTTTCCGCTATGTTCTGGGACTGGGTAGCCTGGTCGTTGGCGCCCCGGGCCATATCCTGGATGGCAGTGGCTACCTGTTCCACCGACCGGGAAGCTTCCTCCGTAGAGGCGCTGAACTCCTGGGCTGAAGAGGCTATATGGTTGGCGCTGTCCTGAACTTTTTGGACTATAGAGCGCAGGTTGGCAACCATGGCCTTTAACGATCGGCCTAAAGTCCCCAGCTCACCGTAGAAGTTGGTGTTAATGTCGACCTGCAGGTTGCCTGTAGCTAAAACATCGGCCTGCCCTGCCAGGGTGATAATGGGCCTGGCTATCTTCCGGCTGAAATAAAAGGCCAGCAGGGCTATGAGGAGAGTAGCGAGGATAATAAGGATAAGGTTAAAACGTTGCATGGCAGTGACCCCGGCGTATACTTCACTGGTGGGTGCCGTCATGGCTACTATCCAGCCGGTTGTTTTAACCGGGGCATAGGCGACCAGGTTCCGAACCCCATTGCGGATATACTCATCTTCTCCTTCTTTATTCTGCAGCATTTTCCGGGCGACATTGTTTAAACTCTCGGATTCAGTTTTAGTCAGGTTTTCGTTCAAAATCTTTTTAGCATCCGGGTGGGCCATGACCACACCCGTGTTATCGAGCATGTAGGCGTAACCCGTCCGGCCGTACTTGCTGTTGCTTATCTGGTGTAATAGTGTCTGGCTGTCATAATGGGTACCCAGTATACCGATAATCCCCGCCGGCCCTTTAACCGGTACAGCTATGGTTATGCCCTCTTTGCCGGTGCTTCTGTTGATAACCAGATTGGAAATAGCGGCCCTGCCTTTGATAGCCTGCTGGAAATAATCCCGATCGCTAATATTGACTTCTTGACCGCTGGAAGGGACTACCGTACCGTCAGTCCCGGCGAAAAATACTAAGTTGGCATCTATCGTCTGCTCGGCTACCATCTTTACAAAGGCTCTAATTTGCTCTTTATCGTTTGATTGCAGGACACTTGCCGTTGCATCCTTATCCATTTGCGTTAAACGGATGTTAATCCAGTCGTTGACATTTTCAGCCATAGTGGTGGTAATTTGCCTCAGGGTCAAATAGGTGTTAGCTGTAAATTGTGCCTTACTGAAATAAAAGTTAACCAGGCTGATAGTAATGGCTGGTATCAAGGATAAAATAAGGAACAGCGCTAGTAACCGGCTGCTAATACTATCGGCGATTCTTAGCTTCATAATCGTCTTCCCTTCTTCGCGAATATAATTTGGCTAACTGGCCATGCACTGTTCTTCCGCTGATGGGAGGTTTCCCGGTAGCCCTGGTCGGGGCTGGCATTGCTATTTCCTGCCTGGTGTCCCCTGATCAAAAATATACCAGCCCGCTTTTTCGTTCTTTGATGATACCAGCTGAAGTTTAATGGTGTCCTGGCCCTTGTCCAAGTTTATATAGCAATCAAAAATCAGCACGATCTTCATTTAAATTAGAATCGAATTAATTATGATTACGATCTGGCATTGCCCCGGAAGGTTTGTCAGCAGGTCGTGTAGCAAAACCAAATAATAAAAGCCTCCGCACCGGAAGCTCCCTCCTTTCCGTTACGGTAGCAAAAAGAAGCACTCCGGCTACCGGCAACCTGGCAACCATAGCCCTTTCCGGGCTTTAGGCCCATGGCTTTGCGCCCCTGCCTTTCGACAGGTTTGCCCTTTTATTGATGGTTAAGTTTGCACATAGCGACAAATTATGGACCCAAACGATAGATATTATAACATGTTATTCGAGGATTTGCAATGATTCTAAAATAACGTTCCATAATTAATTTGGTTCTTAAAGATTCAAAAATACCGCGGTTTTGCTTTTAATAATTCTTCTTCAGGACGAGGTGCATTCCCGTCGATCCTTATCCCAGCGCAGGCCGCGGTAACTGGGGTGACGGAGGCGGCCGTCCGGGGTCAGCTCCAGGTACTCCACCGTACAAACCAGCCGGGGTTGCACCCACCGGGGCTCCCTTAGCTCCGGGATGTTTTCCTTGAAGGGCCTCGGCCCGGGCTGTAGCTGCTGCAACTCTGCCAGCAACTTCTTTTCCTCCTGCCGGTTAAAGCCTGTACCCACCTTGCCGCGGTAAACCAGCTGCTCCTCCCGGCATTCCGCCAGGATGAGGGACCCCAGGAGACGCCCGCCGGCTCCCGGTTCATAGCCGGCAATGATAAACTCCCCCGCCCTGGTGTGCCTGAATTTGCGCCATCGGGGTGAGCGTTTACCGGGGAGGTAAGGGCTGTCCAGTTCCTTGGCCATTACTCCTTCCAGCCCCCGGCCAACGCAGGCCTCATAGAACTTTATACCGCAGTTTTCAATAAAGCTGGAGACAACCAGGTTCTCCCCCGGCGCTACTGCTTCCTGGAGCCTTTCTTTGCGCCGGCGGAGGGGCTCCGGCATAATGTTTTCGCCCTGGTAGTAAAGGAGGTCAAAGGCGACAAAGATAGCCGGCGTGCGCCGGGCTGCCTGCCTTACTCTGAGGGGGTCTCCGAGGCGGCCCCTCTCCTGGAGGAGGTTGAAGGAAGGCTTGCCGTCCTTCCCGGGGACGATTATCTCCCCGTCCAGTACTGCCGGTTGCCCTTTTACCCTCTGGTGGAGGCTGGCCAGTTCGGGAAAGGTGGGGGTAATGTTCAGGAGGTTGCGGGACTGGAGGATGGTTTGCCCCTCCAGGTAGGCCAGGCAGCGATAGCCGTCCCATTTTATTTCATACAGGAAATCAGGGGAATCGAAGGGCCTGCTGGTTACGGCGAGCATAGGCTTGATCTGGAACAGGGGCAGGCCGGCTCCGGTGGTGTTCATGAAGTTTTGCGCCGGCGACGGGGCTTGCGTTCTTCGACGCCGGCAGCCACTTTCTCCTTCTCCTGCCTGGCCAGTTCGATGCTGGCTTTCAGGGCCTCCATGAGATCGACTACCTTCCCGTTCTCCGGCCGGGCCGGAGCCTCTACTTCTTCCCCGGCGATTTTGGCTTCAATGACCTGGAGCAAGGCCTGGCGGCGGGTGTCCGTATATTTCTCCGGCTGGAAACTGGTTGCCATGCTCTTAATCAGGGTGACGGCCATCTTCACCTCGTTCTCGTGGAGATTCACCTGGAAGTCCATTTCCGGCATCCCGGTTACGGGCCTTACCTCCTGGGGATAAAACATGATGCTCATTACCAGGGCCGGGCCATAGACCCTGACTGCCGCCAGGGATTCCCGGCTCCGGATAGTTACCCGGGCGACGGCCACCTTGCCCGTCTCCTCCATGGCCCTCTTCAAGAGGAGATAAGGCTTCTGGCCCATCTCGGCCGGGGCCAGGTAGTAAGAGCGGGAGAAGTAGATAGGGTCGATCTCCTCCAGGTCCACGAAGTCCATGATATTAATGCTCCGGGTATTTTCAGCGGGGATAGCCTCCAGGTCTTCTTCCCGCAGGATTACATACTTGCCCTTTTCGTATTCATAGCCGCGTGCTATCTCCTCCGGCGGTACCTCCACCTGGCAGTAGGGGCAGTACTTCCGATACTGGATGGGCGTTTTACAACGGGAATGCAGGTAATTGAACTTGAGGTCGTTACTCTCGGTGGCCGGGTAGAGCTTCACCGGCACATTGACCAGGCCGAAGCTGATGGCGCCTTTCCACAGGGGACGCATGGCTCTCACCTCAGGCTTTTCCCTAGTATCTCCATCCGGCCGGGTGGCAATACGGCAAAAAGAAAAGCCCGGGCGCCCCGGGCTGATCAGTACCGGCAGGACTATTCCAGTTCGGTTACAAAGGCCCGGAGTCTCTCCAGGCCGGCTTCGATCTGGTCCATGGAGGTGGCATAGGAGAGGCGCAGGTAGGGTTCGGCGCCAAAGGCGACACCCGGCACCACCGCCACCTGGAATTCATTCAGCAGGGCTGTAGCGACATCGGTGGAGTTACCCAGGACCAGGCCCCGGAATTTGCGGCCGAACAGCTTGCCGATATAGGGGAAGACGTAGAAGGCGCCGCCCGGCTGGTTGCATTCAATACCCGGTAAATCTCGCAGGCCCGCCAGGATGCGGTTGCGGCGTTGTTCAAACTCGCGGCGCATCATTTCCACTGCTTCCTGGCTGCCGGTCAGGGCAGCCACGGCCGCCTTCTGGGCGATGGAGGTGGGGTTGGAAGTCGAGTGGCTCTGGAGATCCGTCATGGCTTTGGCCACGGGCCGCGGTGCAGCTGCGTAGCCGATCCGCCAGCCGGTCATGGCGTAGGTCTTGGACACCCCGTCAATGATGATGGTCCGTTCTTTCACCTCCGGCGCCAGGGAGGCGATGCTGGTGTGGGTCAGGCCGTCGTAGAGGAGGGCGGCGTAAATTTCATCGGAAATGACCACCAGGTCCCGGGCAACGATCACTTCAGCCAGGGCGGCCAGTTCCTCCCGGCTGTAGACGGCCCCGGTTGGGTTACAGGGCGAGTTGAGGATTAAGAGCCTGGTCCGCGGGGTAATGGCTGCTTCCAGGAGCCCGGGCGTCAACTTAAAGCCGGTGTCGGGACCGGTGGTCACTACCACCGGGACACCACCGGCGAGTTTAACCTGCTCGTAGTAGCTTACCCAGAAGGGGGCGCTGAGGATCACCTCATCCCCATCGTTAAGTAAAACCTGCATGGCGTTATACAGGGAATGCTTGGCGCCGCAGGAGACGACGATATCTGCCGGTTCATAGGTCACCCCCCGGGCAGCCAGGCTGGCGCATATTGCCTGGCGCAGTTCAGGTATCCCGGCTACCGGCGTGTAACGGGTAAAGCCGGCTGCCAGGGCGTCGACGGCTGCCTGTTTGATATGCTCCGGTGTACCAAAATCAGGCTCACCGGCGCTGAAGTTAATTACCTTCACCCCTTTAGCCTTCATGGCTTTGGCCTGGGCGTCAATGGCCAGGGTGGGTGAAGGACTGATACCGGCAGCCCGCTGGGCAAGTTGCATTTTAAATCCCTCCAGATATATTGCTAGCTTTTATTATTCAACCCGCCCGGGCGTTTGTAAAGGTTTTTTCGACCGCCAGCCAGGAACCGGTCTCCGGGCCCAGGCATAAGCCTCTTTTTAGGCCCGGGGAGAGATCTCCTGGTAATAGCTGGCCAGCAGTAGCTGCAATTCCCGGGCGTAAGGCTCCGGGGGCGGCAGGCCCAGGCGTTTTAAAACGGCCGGGGTATGGCTGGCGGTGCGATTTGACCTGGAAAAGGGGCAGCTCCGGGCCCGCCCGCCAGAATGTGCCCGGGTCCCGGGGGAGCACCGGCGAAAGCTCCTCGCCCCCGGCTGCCGGCTTTTCCCCGGTGCCGGCGGCCGCCGCCGTCGCGCTCCCACCGGCCCGAACGGCCTTTCAGGGAACTGCCGTCCTCCAAAAAACCATGGTGCCTCTCCCCGGACCACCACGTACTATAGTCGAATTATACCACCGGTGCGGCGACCCTATTGACCAGGCTGCCGATGTTTTCCACCCTGATTTCTATAGTATCGCCCACCTGCATGGGGCCCACACCTGCTGGGGTGCCGGTGAGGATCAGGTCCCCCGGCTGGAGGGTCATCACCCGGGAGATAAAACTGACCAGCCTGGGTACCGGGAAGATCAGCTGGGAGGTACGCCCGTCCTGCTTCAACTCCCCGTTCAGGAAGGCCTGGACCCGCAAGTCGCCGGCGTCTATACCCCGGGCGATCCAGGGACCGCAGGGAAGGAAGGTGTCGAAACCTTTGGCCCTGGTCCACTGGCCATCCTTCTGCTGCAGGTCGCGGGCCGTAACATCATTGGCTACGGTGTAGCCAAAAATATAGTCTGCCGCCTCTCCTTCCTCGACGTTGTGGGCCTCGCGGCCGATAACCACCGCCAGTTCGGCTTCATAATCCAGCCGGCCCACCATGGGCCAGTAAATAATCGCCTCCCCGGGGCCGATGACGCTGGTGGACGGTTTGATAAAGAGCACCGGTTCCTCCGGGAACTTCTCCCCCATCTCGGTAATATGGTTGCGGTAATTCAAACCCACACACACGGCCTTGCCCGGCCGGCAGGGGGCCAGGAGGCGGACTTCATCCAGGCTAAATTGGCGACCGCTTTCCCGGCAGGGGCCAAAGATTTCGCCCTCCAGGGCCAGGATTTTCTCCCCTTCCAGGCGTCCGTAAAAGACCTCACCCCCAGCGATAAAACGTACTATCTTCTCACTTCTTTCCATTTGGAGCCCTTCCCCTTTCCTGTTGAAGCCATAAAATCATTGTACTATATTTGCAGTTTTTCAGCCACCGCAAAAACCCTCGAGGGCCGGACGGGGCTGGCGCAAGGAAAATTGACCTGGAGGCATCTCCCGGTATATGTTATTTATTTAAAAATTATATAATTCTAAAATAAAGATAGTTCCCGCCCACTATGCCCTCAGGAATGGGATTATTATGACTGGCGGTGGAATAATAAAGTTGCAAATAAGAATCTAATCCGAGGAAGGGAGGGCTTCTTTTGCACGTCAAAGTAGTAGAACTGGTGGGCGAATCTCCTAACAACTGGAAGGACGCCGTTCAAAAGGCCGTGGCCGAAGCCAGCCGCGACATCGGTAACATCTCCGGCGTAGAGGTCTACAACCTGACAGCCAACGTCAAGGACGGCAAGCTGTCCGAGTTCAAGGCCAATGTAAAGATCGCCTACGCCGACCACAGCGCAGATCTTTAATGCTAAAGCCCCGGACGTCGCCGGGGCTTTACAGATTTTAAAAATACCGACCCGGTTATTTGATTATGTTCCGCGCTAAATAATAGGGCCGGGCAAATCATCCTTCCCGCACCTTGATATGGACCTTGCGCCGGCGGGGGCCATCAAATTCGCAAAAATAAATACCCTGCCAGGTACCCAGAACCAGGCGGCCCTCATGGATGACTACCGTCTGGTTACTGCCCATGAGGGAAGCCTTGATATGGGCCGGGGAATTGCCTTCCCCGTGACGGTGACCGCCAGCCGGGACGATTTTCGCCAGGGCCGCGAGGATATCGGTTACCACATCCGGGTCGGCGTTTTCATTAATAGTTACCCCGGCCGTGGTATGGGGTACATAGACCAGGCAGGAGCCCTCTTTGATGCCCGCTTCCTTTATCGCTTTTGCAGCCAGATGGGTAATATCAATCATCGCCTCTTGAGCCTGGGTCTGAAGCTCGAAGGTAAAAAGCATTTTACCGGCCTCCATTATTCCCGGCAACCGCCACCGCCTCGATCTCTACCAGTACATTTTTAGGCAAGCGGGCCACCTCTACGCAGGAACGGGCCGGGGGTTCCTGATTAAAGTAGCGCCCGTAAACCTCGTTGATAGTGTTAAAGTCATTCATATCTTTTATATATACGGTAGTTTTGACAACATCCTCCAGGCCGGCCCCGGCGGCGGCCAGGACGGCCTGCAAATTGGCCATTACCCTGGCTGTCTGCTCGGCCGCCCCACCGTCGACGATCTGGCCGCTCGCCGGGTCAAGGGGTATTTGGCCGGAGGTAAAAATCAAGTTGCCTATTCTAATGGCCTGGGAGTAGGGCCCGATGGCTGCCGGCGCCTGATTGGTTGCAACTACTATTTTGCCTGTCATTTAGTATCACTCCCTTCCAAACCTCTTTTTTATTCACAGGCTTTGATGTTGATTATTCGGCGTACCAGTATTTTTCCCTGCTGGTTACTCCCATGTTAAGCCTTAATCATCTTGCCACCGTGGCGACCATAAGTGAGCACATCGACGTCGACCCGGGTCGTTATTTTCTCTTTTCAACTCCGGCCACTAATATCCGCGGGGAATGCTATCCCCCTCCCCTTCCGCCTGGAGCAGTTCCCTAATTCTTTGCAGGGCCTGGCGCTCAATGCGGGAGATCTGTACCTGGGAGAGCCCCATCCTGGCCGCCACTTCCGCCTGGGTTTTATCCTGGAAGAAACGCAGGACCAGCACCCGCCGGTGTTTTTCCGGCAACTGGCGCAGGACCTCCTTCAGGGCAATCTTATCCAGCCACTCCGGTTCCTCCCCGTCTTCGGAGGCCAGCTGGTCGAGAACGTAGATGGGGTCGCCGTCGTCCTGGTAGACGGTGTCGTGGATGGAACTAGGCATCTGCACGGCTTCCAGGGCGGCTATAATCTCCTCCCGGGAGAGGTCCAGGGCCTCGGCTATCTCGCCGATGGCCGGTTCCCGGCCGAATTTCTTGGCCAGTTCCTCCCGGGTGCGGTTGACTTTAAAGGCCGTTTCCTTTAAGGAACGACTGACCTTGACGGCGCTGTCATCCCGCAAAAAGCGCCGGATTTCCCCCAGGATCATGGGTACGGCATAAGTGGAAAACCGCACCTTATAGCTTAAGTCAAACTTATCAATGGCCTTGATGAGCCCGATGGTTCCGATCTGGAAGAGATCTTCCAGGTCATAATTACGTTTCTCGAAGCGTTGCACCAGATTAAAAACGAGCTTCAGGTTACAGTTAATCAGCCGCTCCCGGGCCTCCTTATCCCCTGCCTTGGCCCGGCGCAACAACTCATCCGTCTCGGCTTCGGACAGGAGGGGAAAGCGGGGGAGATTCATTTCCGACAGGCGCATTTCTTCACCGCCACCTCAACCGCCCGGTTACCGGGCAGCCCTCCATCACTCTGCTCCCCCTTTCTTGAGGACCTTCAACATCCTGACCGTGGTTCCCCGGTTGACCTCCGAGGTCACTTCTACCTCGTCCATAAAGGACTGCATAAAGGCAAAACCCAGGCCCATCCGTTCCGGGTCGGTGGAGTAGGCCGGCTGCATGGCCAGGGCTACATCCTGGATGCCCCGACCCTGGTCGGTGACAGTAATCACCAGGCCGGCGGCGGTGTGTTCGGCCGTGACCCGCACCGTTCCTCGGGGCTTGCCCTCGTAGCCGTGAATAATGGCATTGGAAACGGCCTCGGAAACGGCCACCTTGATCTCTTCCAGTTCATTCAGGGTCATATCCACCTGGGCGGCAAAGGTGGCCACCGCCACCCGGGCCAGGCCAACGTTCTCCGGCAGGCTCAAAAACTCCAGGGCCATGCTGTTTTCCACCTGTTCCTGGCCGGCCATCAGTCAATCTCCCCCTGCTCGCTCAACCCTTCCCCGGTTTCTATAGTCATAATTTTCCCCAGGCCGGAGAGTTCCAGGAGGCGGCGCACCTGGGGCTGGGGCCGGTAGAGGATAATCCTGCCCCCCTGTTTCTGTAAATGCCGGTAACGGCCCAGGATGACTCCCAGGCCCGAACTGTCCATAAAGGTCACGCCTGCCAGGTCCAGGAGCAGGACCTCGGGCCGGGCATGTTCCAGGCTGGCCTCTAACTCCTGACGCAGCTGGTCGGCGGTCTCCAGGTCTACTTCACCCTTGATGCGGGCCTGGAGTTCTTTGCCCTCCATGCTAAAGAATACCTGCAAACTAAAAACCCCCTCGTCAAGGTTTCCGAAGGGGTTAATTCGCTACGGCCTCGCCTTCTTCCTGCTAAATAATGGCAAAATTATTGTCGAATGGTGAATACGGCCCGGATAACCCGGACAATCTCCTGGCCCAGGGAGGCTTTAGCCACCTTTTGTTGCGTCACCAGCTGTACTTTATCGATCACCTGCCCATCCCTAAGGACCTGCAGCTGGCCGACAACCTGCCCCTCCTTCACCGGGGCGTTGATAATACCCGGCAGTTCGACTTTGGTGGTCACGCCCTCAGCCTTACCCCGGAGGCGACTTATCCGGGCACCGGCCTTCCCGGTCGTAACAATCTTTACCTGCTCCACCTGGCCCTTGCCCACCGGGATGCTGGCCACTACCTGGCCCGGGCCGTATAACTCCTTGAAGGCCCACTGTTTAAAGGCCCAGTTGTACAGCTTCATAGATTCGGTAAAATGCCCCTGGGGCGTCTCGACGCCCATGACCACGGCGACCAGGCGCAGACCGTCCCTCTCCACCGTTGAGACCAGGTTCAACCCGGCAGCGTCGGTGAAGCCGGTCTTAAACCCGTCCGTTCCCGGGTACCAGTAGAGCATCTTGTTGGTGGTATCCAGGATGGTCAGGGGATCTTTACGCAGGGTATAGCGCTTGATGGAGGTCCACTCGCGGATTTTGGGGTACTTCAGGGCGTAACGGGCAATTACGGCCATATCATAGGCTGAGGTATAATTCTGTTCGTCATGGAGGCCGTGGCAGTTGGCGAAATGGGTGTCCTTGAGGCCCAGTTCCCTGGCCTTGGCGTTCATCATGGCCACGAAGGCTTCCTCTGAACCCGCCAGATGCTCGGCCACCGCTACTGCCGCGTCGTTGGCCGAGGCCACGGCAATGGCGATGAGCATCTGCTCCAGGGGAAAGGTCTCGCCTACGGCCAGGAAGACCTCCGACCCGCCAAAGCTTTCGGCCCGCTCGCTCACCTGGACCGGTTCATCCAGGGTGGCCTGGCCGTTGGCCACCATATCCATCGCTACGACCATGGTCATGAGTTTGGTCATGCTGGCCGGATAATAATGGGCATGGGAGTTCTTCTCCCAGAGGATTTCCCCTGTCTGGGGGTCCATGAGGATGGCGCCCTTGGCATTGATATCTCCCGGCCCCGCTGCCGCGCCTGCCGTCGCCGGGACTTCACCTGGCTGCCCGGTGACCGGCGCGGCTTCGTTTCCGGCCCCATCCGCCGGTTCAGCTGCCATCAATAATCCCGGCCCCCATCCCAGGGCCAGGAGTAGGGCCAGCAGTATCGCTGTAAGTTTCTGCACCCCACCGCCCCCCTGCCTGGCTTATTCTCTTTAAACATATATTACCCGGGGGGCAAAAATATGAAGGGTGAATCCCGGCAGCTGATGATAGCCTGCATAAAATAAAAAGACCCATCCTTCTTCAGGACAGGCCCCGCAACACATGCCATTTTACTCCAGCAACATGGATGCAAAGCTTTTCCCGGGCAGGTCATAGGGCACGCCCAAAAGGGCAGCCACCGTGGCGCCCAGGTCGGCGAAGGTCGGGCGAACGCCGATATTCAGGGGCCGGATGCGTTTCCCGTAAATTAAGAGGGGTACATATTCCCGGGAGTGATCGGTACTCGGGGTGGTCGGGTCACAGCCATGATCGGCGGTCAGGATCAGGGCGTCGTTGGTTTCCAGGGCGTCCAGCAGCTCCGGCAGGCGCCGGTCAAAGGCCTCCAGGGCAGCGGCATAACCGGCCACGTCGTTGCGGTGGCCGTAACGCATATCGAAGTCCACCAGATTGGTAAAAATGAGGCCCCGCTCGCCCTCGCGCATAAAGTTGCGGGTCTGGTCGACGCCGTCCATGTTGTCGTGGGTGTGAATCCAGCGGCTGATACCCCGGCCGGCAAAAATATCTTTTATTTTACCTACGGCCATTACCTCCAGGCCGGCGGCGATGACGGCGTCCAGCAGGGTGGGCCGGGGCGGCTCCAGGGAAAAGTCCTGGCGCCGGTCGGTACGGATAAAGTGCCCCGGCTCCCCGACAAAGGGCCGGGCGATTACCCGGCCGACGGCGTGTTCCCCGGTCAACAGCCGCCGGGCAATCTTACAGTAGCGGTAGAGCTCTTCCACCGGGATGACTTCTTCATGGGCGGCAATCTGGAAGACGCTGTCGGCCGAGGTGTAGACAATGGGATAGCCGGTGCGCATATGCTCGGCTCCCAGCTCCTCGATTATTGCCGTACCCGAAGCCGGCTTATTCCCCAGGACCCGGCGGCCGATGGCCTTTTCAAAAGGCTCAATTATCTCCGGCGGGAAGCCATGGGGGTAGAGGGGAAAGGGTCGTTCTAAAATCAACCCGGTCAGTTCCCAGTGCCCGCTGGTGGTGTCCTTGCCGGCCGTTTGGGAAGCCATCTTACCCCAGGCGGCAGCCGGTGTGCCTACCGGGGGGATACCCCGCAGGGGGGTGATGTTACCCACCCCCAGGCGGGTTAGATTGGGTAGCCTGAGGTCGACAGTAGCGGCAATATGAGCCAGGGTATTACTGCCTTCGTCGCCGTACTGGGCAGCGTCAGGCAGCGCCCCGACGCCGACGCTATCCAGGACGATGAGGATGACCCGGTCTAACTTCATGGCAATCCTTTCCTCCATTACGCCCGCGGGTGGGTGTGATCATAAACCTCCCGGATTTTCTTCCGGGTCAGGTGGGTATAGATCTGGGTCGTACCTATATCAGCGTGCCCCAGGAGTTCCTGCACCGAACGCAGGTCGGCGCCATTTTCCAGCAGGTGGGTGGCAAAAGAATGGCGCAGGGTATGGGGCGTTATGTCCTTTTTCAGGTTGGCCGCCCGCACATAACCCTTGAGGATCTTCCAGCAGCCCTGGCGGGAGAGGCGACGGCCGTGGTGATTGACAAACAGGGCCGGTTCCGTTGCCCTTTTAATTAGTTTCCCCCGGCCGTTTTCTATGTATGTCCGGACATAGAAGCAGGCTACCTGGCCCATGGGAACCACCCTTTCCCTGGAACCCTTACCCAGGCAGCGGACAAACTCACCCTCCAGGTTGACCTGATCCACGTTGAGGGACACCAGTTCGGATACCCGCAGGCCGGTGGCATAGAGGAGTTCCAGCATGGCTTTATCCCTCAGACCCGCCGGGGTATCCGTGCGCGGCTGGTTAAGAAGCTTTTCGACTTCAGCCACCGTCAGCACCTGGGGTAACTTCTTGGACTGCCGGGGTGATTCCAGGTTGGCGGTAGGATCGCTTTCCACCAGGCGCTCTCGCAGCAAGAAATGGTAAAAAGATTTCAGCGCCGCCAGGTGCTGGGAAATGGTAGCCGGCGAGCGGCCGTCCTGCTGCATTTTCACCAGGTAAGCCACCAGTAAACCGCGGGTCACATCCCGGGGCGATTTGACACCTGCTCCCTCCAGGTAGAGAAGAAACTGTTGCAAATCACTATTGTAGGAAGCCAGGGTATTTTCGGCCAGGCCCCGTTCCACCACCAGATAATAGAGAAACTGATCCACCAGCTCGCGCACGATGCACCACCGTTCCCCATAAGTTTACCAGATTATTTCCACATGTAAAGGTAAAAGTCCTCCAACAACGCCAGAAAAAACCACAAAAAATATCCGCCCTGCGGGCGGACCCTCATTCACCCCGGTAAAAGCTCCTCAATTTCTCCAGCAAGCCATCCAGGCGGCCGGAATCCTCGACTGCCGGCGCTGAGGCCGGTTGTTCCTGCCTCTGGATACTGGCCGGGGCATTATCCTCACGGGCCAGGTTACTATGGTCTCCTGCGGCCAGTTGTCCCAGCAAGACCACTGCCACCAGCACTGCGGCCAGCAGCCAGACTATCTTCCTGCGCCAGTTGCTTATTGTCACCACAACCATCCAGCACCCCTCCAATCCTTTAGAAATAGGCCAGTACGATTCGGGCAAAAAGGGGGGACAGGTATCCTTCCACCAGGCCTCCCCCTACCAGTACCAGGGTTACCAGCAACATTAGAAAGGAATAGGTTAGAAAGCGTGGCAAAATGGTGGCCTCAGCCTGGCTGCGGCCGCGCATTAAGCCGATAGAAAAAGAAATCCCCAGAATAGCTGCTATAAATAAGGCAGGTATCTGGATTATATTGGGCGGCAAAAGGGCCAGGAAGGAGAAAGCCACCCCCTGCAGCGCTTTCTGCTGGACCAGAAAACCGACGGTAAAACCCAGGATCAGGCCCTTTAAAAAGATGAGACCAATAATCAAGGGGATACCGATCACCGTCAGGCCCAGAAACCAAATCAGGCCCATTTCCCTGAGGGCACCCATGAGGGCCTGGTAGGCCGCCTGGTTAAAACCCGGGCCTTCTCCCTTGAACTGGCTTAATACTTTATCCAAATAGGCTCCCAGCTGGCTTACCTGCTGCGGCTCTAAAAAGTTAACCGCTATGGTCCCGGTAATGATCCCGGCCAGAAAAAAGAAGCCGACCAGCAGGTATAAGCCGAGATTATCTTTTATATGCCTGGTAAGGGCTCGCTCCACCTCACTCCCTCCCCCGGCGCTGCCAGGAGAATTTCTCTCCCCTAGATACTTATTCCGGGTGAGGATAATTATGCCTGCAAGATGCGGGCTGCTGCCATTATTCCGGCGATACTCTTGGCGTCCTGAATTGCTCCCCGTAAAGCCATGGCTGCTGCTTCAGCCAGGGGTACCCGGACAATCTCCAGAAACTCGTCGTCATCGGCCTTTTCCCGGTGGGCCCGCAGGCCGGTAGCCAGGAAGAGATGCATAATCTCATTGGAAAAACCCGGAGTAGAATAAAAGGTTAAAAGGGGTTTCCATTCCGCGGCCGCCAGGCCCACCTCTTCGGCCAGCTCCCTCTGAGCACAGGTGAGGGGTTCTTCGCCGGAATCCAGTTTCCCGGCCGGTATCTCCAGGGTTACCCGCTCAATGGGGTAACGATACTGGCGTACCAGGTAGATGTTTTTGGCTTCGTCCAGGGCGATAATGGCAACGGCGCCGGGATGTTCTACCACCTCGCGGCTGGCCTCATGGCCGTCGGGCAGGCGCACCCGGTCCCGGCGCAGGTTTAGTATCCGGCCTTCGTAAATGCGTTCCGAGGCAATCCGCGTTTCAGTCAGGTCCATTAAGTCTCCTCCGTCTTCCTGGTATCACATGAAGAAACTGGCACTTCCCGCCAGTTCCCTCTAGCCTCCTGTTTTTTAGTTTATCTTAGCCCCGATGCGCAGTTTATCGGCTACCATGGCGATAAATTCCGAGTTGGTAGGTTTACCCCGTTCAACGTTAATAGTATAACCGAAGAATTTATTCATCATCTCGACATTACCCCGGTCCCAGGCGAGTTCAATGGCATGGCGGATGGCGCGTTCGACGCGACTGGGAGTGGTCATATACTTGCGGGCGATAAGGGGATAGAGTTCTTTCGTTACCGCTCCCAGGAGGCTGACATCGTCGATAACCATTAAGATAGCCTCCCGCAGGTACTGGTAACCTTTGATGTGGGCAGGGACTCCCATTTGATGAATAATCTTGGTAACCTCGACATCCATGTTACGACCGGCCCGGCTGACCTGGTACGGCGCCGCCGGCAGGGGATGGCCATTGGCCAGTTGCCGTAATCTGTTTCCCAGCACTTCCAGATCGAAGGGTTTTAATATGTAGTAATCAGCCCCCAGTTCGACCGAACGCATGGTCATACTCTCCTGACCCAGTGCGGTGAGGATAACAATCTTTGGACGCGGCTCGAAATTTAGAACCTGCAATTTTTCCAACACCCCGATTCCGTCCAGGTGGGGCATGATAATATCCAGGATAACAATATCTGGCTCTTGTTCCTGGATAAGTTGCAGAGTTTCCTGGCCGTTATGGGCTACTCCAGACAGGACGAAGTCCTGTTGTTCGTTGAAGTATTCCTCCAGTACCTCGCAAAATTCCCGATTATCATCGGCAATAAGCACCTTGATGGCCTCCATCTTATTTCATCCCGCCTCCTGCAAAAACCCTGTCATTAATTTGCCGGATAATGTTTCGACGTAACCGGGGGATAATCCTTCCAATCGCATAAAGAGGCAAAAGTTTTGGTTATCCTACATAAAATACCATAAAAAGGAAATAACCAGGGGTTTCGACAGCAGCACCCCTGGCTGAAGCTGCAGGAACGAGATCTGTCTCCTGGAGCATCCATTCCGCCAGCACCCCGTAACCCCGGGTCGGATCGTTAATAAAGACGTGGGTTACGGCACCGGCCAGTTGACCGTCCTGGATAATGGGACTCCCACTCATTCCCTGGACAATGCCTCCGGTTACGGCCAGCAACCTGGGGTCGGTAATCCGCAGGACCAGGCCCTTGCCACTGGCCCGCTGGTGGGGCATGACCCGTTCGATTTCCACCTGGAAACTTTCGACCTTTTCTCCCTCGATAACCGTCAGCATTTCCGCCGGTCCGGGGTGGACGCTATCGGCCAGGGCGACAGGTATTTCTTTGTAGCCGGGAAGCTTGCCGGTTATTGTTCCAAATATACCAACAGTCGTGTTCTTCTGTATTGTACCGCTAAACTGGCCATTTTCCAGAAAAACTCCCAGTTTTTCTCCCGGTTGCCCCCTGTATCCCTGGTGAATACCCTGGATGGCCGCCGCTACTATCTTCCCGCCGCTGATATCCATGGCCGTCTGGCCGTCACTGCCGGTTACCACGTGGCCCAGGGCCCCGAAAACGCCTCTGTTTTGATCATAAAAGGTAAGGGTGCCGACGCCGGCCGTACTGTCCCGGACATAAACCCCAATCCGGTAACGCCCTGTTTCCTGGCAGTACCGGGGCTGGATGTTCAGGGTCAACAGGCGGCCTTCTCTTTTAACGGTGATCCGGGCCTGGCGATTGGCCTGCCCTGCAGCATCGATCAGCCTGGCCACTTCCTGGTCGCTGGTTACCTTCTGGCCGTCAATGGCGATGATGGCGTCGCCTGTTTCCAGTCCTGCCTGGCGGGCAAGATAAACCTTGTTGCCTCTCTCGTCCACAATCGCCGCCTGGCCTACTACCTGGACACCTTCGGTCTTCAGAAAGACCCCTATAGCCTGGCCGCCGGGAGAGACATCTACCGGCTGCACCAGTTGAATAGTAATATTCTTTAAAGGAATGAAGCCGAACAATTTTAATTGTAGCTGTAACCACCGGGGGAAACCGCCGGTGGTGGCCCTGCTCCAGCCTTCGCTATTAACCTTTACTTCGACCTGGCGGGCCAGACCCGGCGGCAGGTCCCAGGACAGGGAAATGGGCGCTGCTGCCGGCAGGCGCTGCTGCCAGGGGAGGGCAAAAAAGTTGCGTACCGGCGGGGCCAGGCCACCATAGAGTAACATTGCCGCCAGCACCAGGCCTAAAACCCGGTGCCCCAGGCGTTTCAAGGGCATCACCTTCCTCCCTTGTCTGTCACTTTTTAACGTGTTTTTGTTTTTTGTTCTAGACATAAAATAACCTCAGGCCGTAGCTTTTATGCTGTCAAAAGCGACCTGAGGTGGAGATATAGCCTGATTCAGGGAGTAAAGGGGATATATTTAACTTTGTTTAATTTTTATTAGGATATATTTCAAATTATGGACCCTGATTGTTGTAAAAGGGCAGCGGCATGTTCCCGCGCCACACTGCTGGCGGAACCGGATAATAACCGGGCCAGCTCATCAACCCGCTCTTCACCCCGGAGAACATCGACACGGGTATAGGTGCGGCCCTCCCTCACCTCTTTGCTGACCCGGAAGTGCTGCCCGGCGAAGCTGGCCAGCTGGGCCGAGTGGGTAATACAGAGGACCTGGCGCCGGCGTCCAATGGCCGCCAGGGTCCTGGCCACCGCCCGGGCCGCAGCACCACCAACACCGGCGTCAATCTCATCAAATATCAATGTCGGCACGGCGTCGACATCGGCCAGGATACTCTTTAAGGCCAGCATTACCCGGGCCATCTCCCCACCGGAAGCTATCTGGGCCAGGGGACGGCTGCCTTCGCCGGGATTGGGTTGAAAAAGAAAAGTAATGTAGTCCATGCCAGCCGGGCCGGGCTGGGGCGCTTCGCTGCAGTCCACCCCGATCCTGGCTGCCGGCATGGCCAGGTCCTTAAGGACTTTCTTCAGCTCTTTTTCGATTTTTTGTGCTGCTTCCATGCGCCGGCGGCGTAAAAGCAAGGCCTTCTCCCGGTATTTTTCCGCGGCCAGTTTGATCTCCTTTTCCAGGGCGGCCGCCTGTCCCGCTATTTGTTCCAGCCTTTCCAGGGCGGCCGCCGTTTCCGCCTGGTACTGTAAAATGGCCTCGATGCTGCCGCCGTACTTGCGTTTTAAATTTTTTATCAGTTCCAGGCGGTTTTCAATCTCCTGCAGGCGGGCAGGATCATACTCCAGCCCTTCCCCGTAGCGGCGGACGCTCCTGGCTATCTCTTCCACCTGGGCCGTTATCCCCTCCAGGGTGCCCTGCCAGGCCTGCAAGCCGGGATCAATGGCTGCCAGGGCCTCCAGTTCCGCCACCGCCCGGCTGAGCTGGTCGTAGGCCGATCTCCCTTCTTCCTCAAAGAGGGCGGTGTAAATGACCGCCGCACCCCTGGCCAGCCTCTCCCCATTATTGAGGATATCCCGCTGGCGGCTCAACTCTTCCTCTTCCCCGGGGGTGAGGTTGGCGGCGCCTATTTCCTGGAGCTGGTATTGCCAGAAATCACGTTGCCGTTCCCGCTCCCCCCTGTCGCCGCAGAGTTCCTCCAGTTCCTTTTTTAAATCCTGCCACCTGGTATATAACTCTCCTACCTCCTGCCGCAGCTCCATCAGGCCGGCCAGGCTATCCAGCATGTCCATCTGATAAGCCGGCCGCAGGAGGGACTGGTAGGCGTGCTGGCCGTGGATATCTACCAGCATCTGGCCAATTCTCTGGTACATACCCAGGGTCAGGCTGCGCCCGTTTACCCGGCAGCTGTGGCGACCGCTGCGGCTGATCTCCCGGCAAAGGAGCAGGGTCCCGTCGTCCTCCGCAACCACACCCGTCGCCGCCAGGGTTTCCTCCAGGCCCGGCAGGCCGGCTGCCTGGAAGAGGCCCCTGACCACCGCCTTTTCCGCCCCGGCGCGGATATACTCGCTCGAGGCCCGGGCCCCTACCAGCAGTCCCACGGCGTCGACGATAATGGACTTGCCGGCACCTGTTTCACCGGTAAGAACCGTTAGCCCCGGCTCCAGGTTAAGCTGCAGGGATTCGATTAACGCCAGGTTTTCGATTTGCAGTTCCTGGAGCACTCTGCCTCACCCTTCCCCGAGTTCCCGGAAGCGCTGGAGAACCGTAGTTACCGCTTCCTTGGGTTTGACAATTACCAGGATAGTATCGTCGCCGGCAACAGTGCCGATAACCTCCGGCCAGTCAAGGGAATCCAGGCAGGAAGCCACGGCGTGGGCCGTTCCCGGCAGGGTCCGGATTAAAATTAAATTTTCGCTATCATCGATCCTGGTGACGGAATCGGCAAAGAGGCGCTGCAGCCGGCCATAGGGGTTGATAAGGCGTTGCCCGGGGGGCGCGGCATAGCGGTAGAGGTTTTCTCCCGCCGGCACCTTGATCAGGCCCAGTTCTTTGATATCCCGGGAGACAGTAGCCTGGGTAACCCTGAGACCGCGCCGTCGCAACTCTCTAGCCAGTTGATCCTGGGTGGTTATGGGGATACTGGCTATCAGTTTCAAGATTAACTGTTGCCGCTGGGTTTTCATCATCCTGCCGGCTCCCCCCTTCCTTCAGTTTCTCCCGTACCAGGCTATAAAAGGTGTTGTTTTGCAGCCTGATTAAACGGGCCGGGGTCCCGGCCCTGGTTACCCTGATGACATCCCCATCCCGGAGGTGCAAACCCTGCTGGCCGTCGACGGTCAGCATAACTTCGGCACCGGGCGCATGGACGCAGACCCTGATCTCCTGTTCCCCCGGTACCACCAGGGGCCGGGCATAAAGGGTATGGGGACAGATGGGGGTCAGGATCATTACCTGGAGCTGGGGTGAAACCAGGGGACCGCCCGCAGACAGAGAGTAAGCCGTCGAGCCGGTGGGGGAGGAGACAATCAAGCCGTCGGCCGGGTATGTATCCAGGTAGGCTGTATCTATATAAACTTCCAGGCGGAGCATCCGGGAAAAAGCGCCTTTGGTCACGACAATGTCGTTTAAAGCTGTGCAGGTTAAGTCCCTCTCCGGCCTCTGGACCGTTCCCTGGAGCATCATACGCTCTTCGATGCGGTAGGCACCGGCCAGGAGTTTGTCAAGGGCCGGGTAGAGCTCCGCCAGCTCTATCTCCGTCAGGAAACCCAGATGCCCCAGGTTGATTCCCAGGATAGGGGTACCGGCCGGGGCCACCAGCCGGGCCGCCCGCAGGAGGGTGCCGTCGCCCCCCAGGGCTAAAAGGCCCTGGGCGGCAATTACTTCTTCTTCCGCCACACCCTTTTCGGGGCAACCCAGGGCAGCAGCCTTTCTGGTGGAGATCAGTACCCGGACGTTCTTGCTCTCCAGGTAGTTGATGATGTCCAGGGCCGTTTCCCGTACCCGGGGTTTTTCCAGGTTGGCCACCATGCCTATCCGCTGCAAAGAACTCCCTCATTTCCCCGGCGGGGCGTCACCCCCGCTATGAAACTACGGCTTCAGCAGTCCCTCGTGGGCCGCAGCAACTACCCGGTTGATGAGGCTCTCCCGGGCCTCCTTCTCCAGGCCCCGGCCGGTTAAGCCGAGCCAGAGGAGGAATTCCAGGTTACCTTCCGGCCCCTTGATGGGCGAGTAGGTAAGGCCCCTGACTTTCAAGCCCAGTTCGACCGCATCAGCCAGTACTTTCTGTAATACCGCCCGGTGGACGGCTGCCTCCCGCACCACACCTTTTTTGCCGACCCGGCCGGGGCCGGCTTCAAACTGGGGTTTCACCAGGGCGATTATTTCACCCTCCGGTTTCAGGCAACTGGACACAGCGGGCAGGACCTTGAGCAAGGATATGAAGGAAACATCAATAGTTGCCACGTCTGCCGGTTCGTTAAAACAGGAAGGCTCCAGGTAACGGGCGTTGACCCTTTCCATCACTACTACCCTTGGATCCTGGCGCAGGGACCAGGCCAGTTGCCCGTAACCCACATCGACGGCATAAACGCGGGCAGCACCGTGCTTGAGGGCGCAGTCGGTAAAGCCGCCGGTAGAAGCGCCGACGTCTATGATTATTTTACCATGGAGATCAATACGAAATACCTCCAGGGCCCGGGCGAGCTTTAAGCCTCCCCGGCTGACGTAGGGCAGGTGCTGGCCGAGGAGACGGATGGTCGCTGTATCGGGCACGGCAGCGCCTGGCTTATCGACCGGGACATCGTTAACCAGGACCTCGCCGGCCATGATGGCCGTCCGGGCCTGTTCCCTGCTGGGGTAGAGGCCCCGTCTCACCAGCAGGTGGTCCAATCGTTCCTTAACCACCGGAAATCCCCTTTGTCTGGTTGCGCCGCCGGTGCAGGGCCGGGGTCTCCGCCAGCAGCGCCTGGACGGCCGCCCTGATCCCGGCCGGAGTCAAACCTAAGTGTTCCCGTAAAACGGCCGGTTTACCCTGGTGGACGAACTCATCCTTCACTCCCAGGCACCGCACCCGGATACCCTGGCGCCCGTTCCGTGCCAGGAGCTCCAGCACGGCACTGCCAAAGCCCCCGGCCAGGACGTGTTCTTCCACGGTCACCAGATGGCCGGTGCGATCCGCCCAGGTGAGGATCAGGTCTTCGTCCAGGGGCTTGATAAACCTGGGGTTAATAACAGTGGCTTCGATACCCAGGACTGCCAGGTCCCCGGCCGCTTCCAGGGCGTCATATACCAGGGGTCCGAGGGCCAGGATGGTGACATCCCGGCCACGGCGCAGGACTTCACCCTTGCCAATGGGGACCGGCTGGGCCGTCCCCGTCAGGGGGACCCCCATGCCGGCGCCCCGGGGGTAGCGCAGGGCTGCCGGTCCCTGGTACTGGAGGGCGGTTACCAGCATGTGGCGCAGTTCCTGTTCATCCCTGGGTGCCATGAAGACCAGGCCGGGAACGCAGCGCAACAGGGCCACATCAAAGAGGCCCTGGTGGGTTTCGCCGTCTTCACCTACCAGGCCGGCCCGGTCGATGGCCAGGACCACCGGCAGTTCCATTAAGGCGATATCGTGGATCAACTGGTCAATGGCCCGCTGTAAAAAAGTCGAATAGATGGCTACTACCGGGCGCATCCCGGCGGCGGCCAGGCCGGCGGCCAGGGTCAGGGCGTGCTGCTCGGCGATGCCGACATCAAAAAAGCGTTTGGGGAAGCGCCGTGCAAAGGGCGTCAGGCCGGTGCCATCGGGCATGGCGGCCGTTATGGCCACCAGGCGGTCGTTCTTCTCCCCCTGGCGCACCAGTTCGGCACCAAAGACAGAAGTATAGGTCGGCGGCCCACCCCCGGCCAGGGGTTCCCCGGTTGCCGGGTCAAAGGGGCCTATGCCGTGGAAGCGGTCGGGATGATCCTCGGCCGGCTGGTAACCCTTACCTTTGGTGGTTATTACATGTACCAGGACCGGGCCCTTGGTATTCCGGGCGTGCTGGAGGACCTCTTTTAACCGGGCAATGTTGTGACCTTCAATGGGTCCCAGGTAGGTAAAACCAATCTCTTCGAAAAACATGCCTGGAACGACCAGGTATTTAAAGCTGTCCTTGAGGCGATCAATTACCTTGAGCACCCGGGGACCTAAATGGGGCAACCGGTTGAGGAGATTCTCCAGCTCTTCTTTGCCCCGGGAATACATAGGGTCCGTCCGCAGGCGGGAAAGATAGGCCGCCAGGCCGCCGACCGGGGGCGCAATGGACATCTCATTATCATTTAAGACAACAATCAGGTTGGCCTGCAGGTGGCCGGCGTGGTTCATGGCTTCGAAAGCCATCCCGCCCGTCAGGGCGCCATCGCCGATAACAGCCACCACCTGGTAATCTTCCCCCTTTAAGTCCCGGGCCAGGGCCATCCCCAGGGCGGCCGAGATCGAGGTGCTGCTATGGCCGGTATCAAAGGCGTCGTAGGGGCTTTCGGCCCGCTTGGGAAAACCACTCAATCCCCCGAACTGGCGCAGGCTGGCCATTTCCCGCCGCCTGCCGGTAAGGATTTTATGAACGTAGCACTGGTGGCCGACGTCCCAGATGATTTTATCCCGGGGTAGATCAAAGACGCTGTGCAGGGCCAGGGTCAGCTCCACAACCCCGAGGTTGGGGGCCAGGTGACCGCCCGTGCGGGCGACCGTCTGGACCAGTTCCTGGCGGATTTCCCTGGCGAGTAAATCAAGCTCGGCAAGGGTTAATTTTTTTATCGCTGACGGTTCGTCGATTTTTTCCAACAGGCTCATGGCCGCCTTCCTTTCCTGGGCCCATTTGGTATGGGTTGCCACCCGGTTAGCCTTTCGATGGCGTACAGGACCCGGCCCACGAAAAAGACAACTTCGTTGGCCTCACGCAGGGCGAAACTCTTGCCTATAGCCTTGCCGCCCACCGTCACCGCCGCGATCGCTGCCGTCATGAGGGTGCTTATCAGGATATCTTCCGCCCCGTGCTGGCCGGCCAGCCGCAGGATGATTACCGCCCCTGCTGCCCCGCTCAGGGTGCCGCTGGCGTCACCTACAACGTCGTTACAAAAAGTGGTTACGCGGTCGGCTTTACGCAACAGGCCCAGGGCCTGGCGGGCTCCGGGAATCCTTTTGGCGGCCCTGGCGTGCAGGGGGGCTTCGCTGGCGGCCGCCGTGGCCACGCCAATAATATCAAAGATGATGCCTGCCAGGATAATGATGAGCAACAGGACGAGGGAGAGAATTAGCGACGTTATTTTGCCCAAAAAAAACTGGGAACCATAACCTGCTGCCAGAGCTATAAAAAAAGTCCCCCCGCCCATGGTCAGGGCATTCTTCCAGGAGGAACGACCTTGTGTCTTGGCCAAGTATTATTGATGCCTCCGCCACCGGCAAGGTTATGTAGGGTTAAAAGCAAAGATGAGAATTTCGGGTGGGTGGCGACTGGCCGGATAAATGTTATGGCTTAGGTCCAGTAGGTTTTCCCGGTAGCCTACCATGCGTCGCCGTCATGGCGGTTTCCCTTTAAAGGCTGCCCTGCGCCGTCACCGGTAGCAGGACTGGATTACCACTTAGCACATACTTTAATCCCCGGCCAGCCTTACAGGTGGTAAACAGTCTAGGGGTTTTCCCCGGCAATCCCATCCATCTTCTAGCCTCTTTTGCAACAGGGGTTTCCGCTCTATGCACGATTTTCGGCGAAAACCGTGCTAGGCCTCCGGCCTGCATTCACCCCTGCCGCTCAAGGCAGGCTACGCTGCAGCCAGCACCCTCAGTACCAACTGCAGGTTTCTACCCCAAGCCATAGTATTTGCTCCTGCCGCGGAACTTTCCCACGAACTTGGGTCTCCACGGAGGGAGGGTCCACGCCTACATGCCATTGTAGATCGCCCCCCCTCCTTAACTCCCAGTACCAACCCCCGACTGGGCGTCGGCAGCCAGCACCAGGAACTTCATCGGTGTGCCCTTGACGGATTTTTAGGCCCGCCTTCAAAGATGGTGGTCTTGACTAGAATACTGCGCCACCCACCAAAACATGATTTTAAATTTTAACCCAGCCAGCCGACTATAACTGATTTTTCGCTGACATGATGTATTATAAAATATCCGGCCGTAATCGGCAAGCACCACGGCTGAAGTCCCCGGTTGGCCACAGACGGCCTCAGTTGCTGGCCGGCAGCGTAACCTTTAGCCCTCCCCGGGACACCCTTATGCTCAGCCTTGCCGCGTTAGGACATAGCCAGCCAGGAGTTCCAGGGGCTCGGCCGCCGCTCCCAGGGCCCTGGCGCAGGCTCCTGCCTCGGCACATAATTCCCCGGCCTTCTGCCGGGAGGCCTCCACCCCCAGGCAGGCCGGGTAGGTCGCCTTGCCCCGGGCGGCGTCCACCCCGCCCTGCTTGCCCGTCTGGCTGAAATCGCCGGTAATATCCAGGAGGTCGTCGGTTATCTGGAAAGCCAGGCCCAGGGCTTCCCCGTAACAGGTCAGCAGGGTAAGTTGTTCCTCTCCCGCGCCCCCCAGGATGCCCCCCAGGCGCAGGCAGGCCCGGATCAGGCTGCCCGTTTTGTGGTTATGAATGTAGTTTACCTTTTCTAAAGTAACCGGCTGCCCTTCGGCCTCCATATCCACCACCTGGCCGCCTATAAGCCCCCGGCTCCCGGCGGCGGCAGCCAGCTCGCCGGTTGCCCGCAGGATTCTCTCCGGCGGGATGGTCGCCGGTATCCTGCTCAAGACTTCAAAGGCCTGGGTCAGGAGGGCATCACCGGCCAGCAGGGCGATAGCTTCACCGTATACTTTATGGCAGGTCGGCCGGCCGCGGCGGTAATCGTCATTATCCATTGCCGGCAGGTCGTCGTGGATAAGGGAATAGGTGTGGATGAATTCTACGGCGCAGGCTGCCGGTAATAAGGGCTCCGGCGGGCTGCCCACGGCTTCGCCGGCAGCCAGGACAAGGATAGGCCTTAGCCTTTTACCCCCGGCAAAAAGGCTGTAGTGCATGGCCTGGTGGACCGCCGGCGGGTAGGTGTCCGGAGGTGGCAGGCTGCGGGCCAGGGCCTCCTGAACCAGTTGTCGCCGTTCAACCAGGTAGCTTTCAAGTTCCGTGGTTTTCACCCCCGGGAAGGGAGAGTTCCCTGGTAACTACTTCCCCATCCTGGAGGAGGAGCACCTGGAGCTTGCCCTCAACCTCGCTCAGGCGCTGCCGGCACAGGCGTACCAGGCGAATGCCTTCCTGGTAATAGGCCAGGGAATCCTCCAGGGTCAGGCCTTCCCCCTCCAGGGCCTTGACTACTTCTTCCAGCTTTTGCAGGGCCGCTTCGAAGGTCAATTGTTCCTCTCCGGGCATATCGTTCCTCCGGAAATACAGGGTTCTAACATAAAGGGTAATTACTGGTTATATACTTACAAGCTGTACCCTATTCGCGGGCTTCTTCCACCTGGCACTGGAGGAGGCCTTCCCTCAGGATGACCTCCACCTTCTCCCCGGGGAGCACTTGCCGGCTGGATTTCAGGGGCGGGCCGCCGCCGGGACGGCGGCAAACAGCGTAGCCCCGCGCCAGTATGGCCAGGGGGCTGGCGGCTTCCAGGCGGGCAGCCAGGAGCTTGAGCCCCTGCTCCCGCTCGCGGGAACGACGCTCCCAGGAGGCCAGCAGGCGCTGTTCCAGGCTATCCAGGTACTGCTGGCGGTAATATAGCTCCTGGCGGGGCCGGTCCAGGCCGCTGCTTTTGGTCAGGCGTTCCAGCCGGGCCCGGGCTAGCTCCAGGCGGTGTTCCAGACCGCGACGGGCCCGTTTCGCCAGGCTCTCCAGGCGCTGTTCCAGTTCTGCCCGCACCGGCACGGCCATTTCCGCCGCCGCCGAGGGAGTAGGCGCCCGCCGGTCGGCTACCCGGTCGGCCAGGGTGAGATCCGTCTCATGGCCTACGGCAGCAATGACGGGTACCGGACAGGCATAGATGGCCCTGGCCACCATTTCGGTGTTGAAGGCGCTCAAATCTTCGGCTGAGCCGCCCCCGCGGCCGATAATGATGACATCAACGCCCCCCCTCTTTGCCAGGAGTTCCAGAGCCAGGGCCAGCTGGCGGGGGGCCGCCTCCCCCTGGACCCTGGCCGGCGCCAGGACCAGTTCGATCCCGGGGAAGCGGCGCCGGCTGATGGTTATCATATCCCGCAGGGCGGCCCCGGTTGGAGAGGTCACCAGGCCCACCCGGCGGGGCAACAGGGGCAGGGGCCGCTTGCGGTCGGTGGCGAAGAGACCTTCCCGTTCCAGGCGGGCGGTCAACTCCTGGAGGGCCAGGCTGGCCAGGCCGGTCCCTGCCGGGAAGATTTCGGCTACATAGAGCTGGTAGACGCCGTCCCGGGGGTAAATGGCCACCTGACCCCTGGCGATTACCTCCAGGCCGTCGCGCAGGCCCATGGCCAGGCCCCGGCTGCGCCCCTGAAACATCACGCAGCGCAGGGTCGCCGCCGGGTCCTTGAGGCTAAAATAGAGGTGACCCGAGGCCGGGGAGCGCAGGTTGGAAATCTCGCCCTTTACCCAGACATTGGCCAGGCGGCCGTCGTTGGACATGAGGCGCTGCAAATAGGCGGTGAGTTCCCTCACCGCCAGGACTTTGACCTCCGGCACTAGCGACGGGCCGCCTCGACTGTAATCTTCGGGAGCATGGCAATGGTCATTGGACCTGCTTCGCCCTGTGAGGGAGTGATCCAGCCGGCCTTCTGGACCGCGCTCTCGTAGTGGACGCCGCCTACCAGCTTCTTCTCGCCGACCAGGTTGATACCTGCGTCGATGACTACCGCCCCCTCTTTGAACATATCCCCGGTTATTCTATCATAAAAAAACCTTTTATTGAATTAAGAGTTCGACGCAAAAACCGATAAACCTGCTAACTGTTTCAATCATAGGCACGAATTCACAATACTCCCCTTGCCCCTCTCTCCTGCAAAATAGTCCTTGACCGCTACCCCTACCGGGATTAATATATGATGAGATTGGAGGGTGTAGCTTTGAGGAAACGCATTCTCTATCTTTTAGGCCTGGGGCATATGGTTATCGATATCTACCAGGGCCTCCTGCCTATTTTTCTTTCTGTTTATAAAAATGAATACGGCCTGAGCTACGCAGCTGCAGGCCTGGTTGTCTTTCTCTCTAATATCAGTTCTTCGGTGATCCAGCCCCTCTTCGGCTACTGGTCGGACCGGCACCAGATGCGCTGGCTGCTCCCCGCCGGTTGCCTGGTGGCCGGCCTGGGGATGGTGGCCGCCGGCTATGCCGCCAATTACTACCTCCTGGTGGCTGCCGTCTTTATCAGCGGCCTGGGAGTAGCCGCCTACCACCCGGAGGCCTCTAAATCGGCCCACTACATCAGTGGTCCCAGGCAGGCCAGTTCCATGTCTATTTTCTCCGTCGGCGGCAATCTGGGCTTTGGCCTGGGACCCCTCATTGCCACCTTTATCCTCAGCCATGGCGGTCTCCGGGCCTCCTGGATGCTCCTTATCCCTACAGCAATTATCGTAGTGCTGCTCAGCCATGCCCTGCCTGTCCTGGGCCGGGCCATGGCCGGCGGCCATCAGGTACCCCCCGCTGGTAACCCCCGGGCAAAAACAGGCCAGGCCCCCCTGGTAGCCATTATCTTGCTGGTTCTGGTGGTCATCATGCGTTCCTGGCTCCAGAGCGGCCTTACCTACTATATACCCTTTTACTATCTGAATTACCTCCACGGGAATGAACACTTCGCCAGCAGCATGCTATCCATTTTCCTCATGGCCGGGGCGGTGGGCACCCTGGTGGGCGGGCGGCTGGCCGACTACTGGGGCACAAAGAAGATGATAATCGGCTCGATGCTGGTACTCATACCCATGGTGGTGGCTTTCCCCTATATCCAGGGAGCCTGGGTGGCCATCCTGCTCGCCCTGAGCGGTTTTGCCCTGGTTTCCACCTTTGCCCCGGCCATTGTCCTGGCCCAGAATATTCTCCCCGAACACGTCGGCGTGGCGTCGGGCCTGATGATGGGATTTGCCATTGGTACCGGCGGCCTGGGGACCTTCCTCCTGGGGAGCATTGCCGACGCCCACGGGGTACCCTTTACCATCCAGATCATGGCCGTCATCCCGGCCATCGGCGCAATCCTGGCTTTCTTTCTCCCCGACCTGCGCCGGCGACCGGCTGCCCAACAAATTACAATTGAACCCGTGCCGGTAGAAAAAAATAACCGGGCTTAAAGCCAGGTATTTCCCACCGCAGCCTATCCTTTTCCCCGGGGGTCTATATCCAGGCCCAGGAGGGCTACGCCGATAGCGTTGTCGGAGCTGTGTTCCGGGGCGGCGAAGTGCAGGCGCGCCCCCACCGCCGGGTGTTCCAGGCGGTGGCGCAGGCGCTGCCGCAGGTAGTTGTTGGCCGCCACCCCGCCGACAATTAAGATGTCCCGCAGGCCGGTAGCCTCTATTGCCGGCCGCAGCACCCGCTCCAGGGTATTGGCGATGCACTGTTCCACCGCCCGGGCCACGGCGGCCGGGGGTGCCCCGGCTGCGAGGAGCCGCTCCGCCTGGCTGGCCGGGCCGGAAAAGCTGAAGTTATAGCCCCTCACGGCTGAGGTCAGGTGGACCTTTTCCATTTCCGGGCCCGCCTCCCGGGCCAGGCGTTCCAGGGCGGGGCCGGCCGGAAACTGGAGCCCCATCAGGACCCCGGCGCGATCCACCAGCTGGCCGGCATGGAGGTCAAGGGTACCCCCCAGCTTCTCAATGGTAAAGCCCCCGGGTTTCCGGCCCACCAGGAGGACTTCCGAGGTACCGCCCGAGACGTGGACTGCCAGGAAAGAACCCGGCGGCTGCCAGCCCGACGACCACAGGCCGGCCTGGATATGGCCTTCCTGGTGGGTGGTGGCCCGGAAGGGCACGCCTAAAGCGGCCGCCAGGGTGCGACCCTGCCCGGCAGCCACGGTAAAGACGGGCATATAAGAACCTTCTACCGGCCGCGGTTTGACGGCGGCAACTATCCCCCTGATCCTGGCCGCCGGCACGGCGGCAAAAACTTCTGACAGGATCTCCGGCAGGAGCTGGACGTGATGAAAGACCGCCGTAGCCTGCTGCAGGCCTCTTTCGCCCGGAGGTACCGGCAAAAGGCGACGGTGGGCGGCCAGTAGTTCGCCCTCCTGGCTGACGACGGCCGCCGAACAGGTATAGGCGCTGGTGTCAATCCCTAGAATTGCCATCTTCTGCTTCCACGCTCAGCCCCAGATCCTTGCGGGCATTATCCAGGAGACCGTTAACGAAGCGGCCCGCTTCTTCATTATTAAAGTGTTTGGCCAGTTCGATGGCCTCATTGATAACCACCCGCACCGGTGTCTCCCGGTGGTACTGCATCTCGTACAATGCCATCCGCAGAATATTGCGATCTACCGCCGCCAGGCGTTCCAGTCGCCAGCCCACGGCGTATTTACGAATAATCGCATCGAGTTCATCCCGCCTGGCTATTGTCCCCTCTACCAGTTGCCTGGTGAAGGCCTTAGCCCCGGGGGGCAGTTCCCCTTCCTCCAGTACCTGTTCTAGGGCCATATCCGGGCCGGTACCCCCCACGTCAATGGCGAAGAGAGCCTGCAGGGCCCTGGCCCTTGCCGACCGTCTAAGCAAATGCCATCCTCCTTACCAGCGATCGCCAAAAAAGCGTTTCCATAGTTCCCGCCACCCCTGGCCCTCATCAAGGCGGCGTCCCACCAAGTAACCCAGGGTCGCACAAATGCCGATAAAAAGGGCCTTGCCGAAGCCCCAGATGGCTGTTAAAAGACCAAAGAGAAGGCCCAGTACAACTCCCAATACCTTCCCCCGGTGTTCCCGCCACAGGTAGCCCAACCAGGCGACGAATTCTTCCATGCCACTCTCCCCTATTCCACCCGGCGCTGGCCTTCCTGGAAGATACCATTAATGCGTACCTGGACCTCCAGTACTTCCAGGCCGGCGGTGGCCACTACATACTCCCGGACCTTCTCCTGGAGCTCCGCGGCCATTTCCGGCAGGTTGCGGTCGGGGTTAACGGTGAGGTTTAACTTGACGGCCAGCCCTTCAGGCCCGTAGTTCAGCAGGGGACGAATCTCCCGTACACCCTTTACCTGGCGGGCCGCCCTGGTAACCAGGTGTTCCAGGGCCGGCAGGGAAATACTCACCAGCCCCAGATCAGCGGCTTTAATGACCGCCCTCCCTTCGCCAGCCGGGGCCAGGTGCAGGCTGCCCAGGAGAAAACGCAGGGCCAGCAGGAGAAGGATAAGGGCGATGACCCCTGCCAGCAGGCGGTAATCGTTGTTTAAGAGACTAAGCTCAAAGAGATCCAGGGGAACACTCCAGCCGGCAATCACCGCCAGGAAGATTCCGGCCAGGGTGGCGGTTATAAAAGCAAAAAGGGCCAGCAGGGCCCGGTCAAGTACCGACAATGTTCCTGCCCCCTAGCGTACCCGGCTGGTTTCCTCATCCCTGACCTCCTGGGGGAAGACAACGCCCTGGACGTGGACGTTGACCTCGACGACCTGGAGACCGGTCATGCCTTCGATGGCCTTTTTCACATTCTCCTGGACCTTGATGGCCACATCGGGAATGCGGACGCCGAAATTGACTACTATGTACAGGTCAACGGCGGCTTCCTTTTCGCCAACCTCTACTTTGACTCCCTTGGCCAGGTTCTTCCGGCCCAGGAGTTCGGTAATACCCCCGGCAATACCGCCGCTCATGCCGGCGACACCTTCTATCTCCGTGGCTGCCAGGCCGGCGATTATCGCCACCACCTCATTGGCGATCTTTATGGTACCCAGGTCTGTTCTGGCCTCTTGTTCCAGGATTTGATCCACCCTGCCCACCTCCATTTTTTCGTCTCTTTATTATACCAAAGGCTGGCAGCGACCTCAACTGCCAGCCCGGAAATCTTACCCGGCCATTAAGTGGTGCTGGATGAAGTTGGTGTAGATCTCCCCGCGCCGGAAAAAGGCGTTGGCCATAATCTGCTGGTGAAAGGGAATGGTAGTGGGTACCCCTTCAATAACCATTTCTTTCAAGGCCCCGCTCATGCGGTTGATGGCCGCTTCCCTGTCCGGGGCCCAGGCAATAACCTTGGCAATCAAGGAGTCATAAAAGGGCGGGATGGTATAACCGCTGTAAACGGCGCTCTCCACCCGGATGCCGAATCCCCCCGGCGCGTGGTAGCGTTCTATCCGGCCCGGGGCCGGCCGGAAGTTATGGGCCGGGTCCTCGGCATTGACCCGGCACTCCAGGGCATGGCCCCGGATCTGGACGTCCTCCTGGGCCAGGCGCAGCGGCTCGCCGGCGGCAATTTTAATCTGTTCCTGGACCAGATCGATGCCGGTGACGGCCTCGGTCACCGGGTGCTCTACCTGGATGCGGGTATTCATTTCTATAAAATAGTAATGGCCGTATTTATCCAGTAAAAACTCTACCGTGCCGGTGCTGTAGTAATTGGCGGCCCTGGCGGCCTTCAGGGCCAGGGCGCCCATTTCCTGGCGCAGTTCGGGGGTCAGGGCCCCTGAAGGAGCCTCCTCAAGGATTTTCTGGTTGCGCCGCTGCAGGGAGCAGTCACGCTCGCCCAGGTGGATGATATTTCCTTCCCCGTCGCCGATTATCTGAAACTCAATATGGCGCGGTTCTTCAATGTATTTCTCCAGGTAAACCTGGGAGTTACCAAAGGCGGCCTCGGCTTCCCGCTGGGCGGTGAGGATGGCCTGGCGCAACTCCCGGGGTCCCTGGGCGACCCGCATCCCCCGGCCGCCGCCGCCGGCCGCTGCTTTAATAAGCACCGGGTAACCTATCTCTTTAGCTATAGCCAGGGCGGCGTCCAGATCTTTGATTACCCCTTCGGACCCGGGGACTACCGGGACCCCGGCGGCAATCATGGTCGCCCGGGCCGCGGCTTTATCCCCCATGAGCTGCATGGAACGGGGTGAAGGGCCGATGAAGGTGATCCCCGACGTTTCGCACATTTCAGCGAAGTAGGGATTCTCCGCCAGGAAACCGTAACCGGGGTGAATGGCGTCGGCCCCGCTCATCCTGGCGGCGGTAATGATGCTGGGGATATGCAGGTAGCTGCGGTTGGCCGGGGCCGGCCCGATACAGACGGCCTTATCAGCCAGGCGGACATGCAGGGAATCCCGGTCGGCCTCTGAATAAACGGCCACCGTTTCAATTTCCATTTCCCGGCAGGCCCGGATAATCCGCACGGCAATCTCGCCGCGGTTGGCAACTAAAACCCTTCTAAACATGGCTGGCCTCCAGAGTTGCAGACTTAATCCTTCTTGAGCTGGAACAATACCTGGCCGTATTCCACCGGCTGGCCGTTTTCGGCCAGGATAGCCACCACCTGGCCGCCGGTTTCAGCCGTGAGCTCGTTCATCAGCTTCATCGCTTCTATTATGCACAGGGTTTGTCCTGCCTTAACCCTGGTTCCCACCTCGACAAAGGGGGGGGCGTCGGGAGAAGGGGCCCGATAAAAGGTACCCACCATGGGCGCCCGGACTTCAATGATATCTTCGGCCGGGACAGGTGTTTCCCGGGCTCCGCCACCTGTGGCCAGTACCTCTGCGGCAGCTTTTTCCTCCGGTACCGGGCTCTCCGCCGCCCCCCGGCCGCCACCGCGCCGGATCATGACCTTTACCCCTTCACTCTCCAGGTTCAGTTCGGTAATTCCCGTCTCTTCCAGGGCTTTGATGAGCTGGGTGATATCCTTCAAATCCATCTTTGCTGTACCTCCTGCCTCTGCCTTATCCTGGCCCCTGGATGGTAAAGACTGCCGGCCCGGCCTGAGCTGGCCCTGCTGGCGTTTCTCAAAGAACTTCCGGGCAATCTGGGGAAACATGGCATAGGCCACCACATCGTCTTCATTCCGGGCCAGGTCGCCGATCTCCCGCCGCGCCTCCTCCATGCGGGGCTCCAGGGTGTCGGCCGGCCGCCCCTGGATGGGCTCTTCATCGCCGATTATCAAGCGCCGGATCTCCTCGGAAATGGGAGCCGGCGGCCGGCCGTACAGGCCCCGAACGTAATTCTTCACCTCGCCGGGCACTATCTTGTAACGCTCACCCAGGAGGACGTTAAGGACCGCCTGGGTGCCGACAATCTGGCTGGTGGGCGTGACCAGGGGCGGGTAGCCCAGGTCAGCCCGCACCCGGGGTATCTCGGCCAGGACCTCGTTGATCCGGTCGGCGGCCTTTTGTTCCTTTAACTGGCTGACCAGGTTGGAGATCATGCCCCCGGGGACCTGGTGCTGGAAAACCCACATGTCGGTAATCCGGGTGACGCCGCGCTCGTAACCCAGTTCCCGGCGCAGGTCGTCGAAATAGCGGGCGATTTCAAAGAGGAGGTTGAGATCCAGGCCGGTGTCATAGGGTGTTCCTTCCAGGGCCCGGACCACCGTCTCCACCGGCGGCTGGGAGGCGCCGAAGGCCAGGGGAACAGAGGCTGTGTCGACGACATCCACCCCGGCCCGGGCCGCTTCCAGGTAGGCCCCGACCGCCAGGCCGCCGATGTAATGGCTATGGAGCTGGACGGGTACGTGGAGTTTTTCTTTAAAGAGCTTGACCAATTTATATGCTTCAAAGGGGGCCAGGAGACCGGCCATATCTTTAATGCAGATGGAATTGACCCCCATACTCTCCAGTTCCAGGGCTGTTTTCAGGTAATGCTCGGTGGTATGCACCGGGCTGATGGTATAGACCACCGTCCCCTGGACGTGGACGCCTTCCTTTTTGGCGGCTTCCACCGGGACTTCCATATTGCGCAGGTCGTTCAGGGCGTCGAAAACGCGGATAATATCAATGCCGTTGGCCGCGGCCCTGGCGATAAAAGCCCGTACTACGTCGTCCGGGTAGAGCTGGTAGCCCACCAGGGACTGGGCCCGGAGAAGCATCTGCAGGGGCGTCCGCCGGGCATATTTTTTCAGTATACGCAGGCGTTCCCAGGGATCCTCATCCAGGAAGCGCATGCAGACATCGAAGGTGGCCCCGCCCCAGACCTCCAGGGAGTGGTAACCGACACTATCGATCTTTTCGATAATGGGCAGCATATCGGCCGTGGTCATCCTGGTGGCCCAGAGGCTCTGGTGGCCGTCGCGCAACGTGGTGTCCGTGATCTTCAGCTGGCTCAAAACTGCTCCTCCCCCGTAAAGAAAAACCCTGGCTAAAGCCAGGGCGGTATTCCCCATGGCTGGCTTTGCAACTGCCATGCCCTATTATATAAATAGCTACTCTGTCATTCAACACCCCAGCGGCAAGTATACAATATATTTGTGCATTAATGCAATACCGTGCACCTGGCCCGGGAGGTCCCCTGGCTCCGTAGAGGTACCGGTCCTGGCCGCCGGGTATACACGGCAGGTAACGCCGCGCTCCCAGGTATCCCCTGGCAAATTTAGGGTTCACCCGGGCGACTGGTTATGACGCCATAGCTCCTTTTCCTGCGCGGTGAGACTATATTATAAAAAATGACACCTAACTCACCCCTGTCGCCAGCCAGGCGGCAGGAATTTGGTGCATTTTTCACGAATTAATAGCACAGCCGGGAATTCGAGGTGCGAGAGGGGGTGGTCTGATCCCGGAACTTTGCACTCTTTAAGCTTTTTTGAAGGAGCCGAAAAAAGAAGAGGAGGGATAAGATTTGGCGGCTCAGCTTTTGTTGGGAAAGCCCCTCGCGGAGAAGATCCGGGCGGGGGTTATCAAAGAAGTCGAGGATCTTAAGGCCAGGGGGGTCGAACCTTTCTTGGTCGCGGTGCAGGTGGGTGAAAACGAGGCCTCACGGGTATACACTAACGCCCAGAGAAAAAACGCCGGGACCTGCGGTATCAAGTACGAGCTTCAGGAACTGCCCGCCGACACCACCCAGGAGCAACTGCTCAAGCATATTGCTTCTCTCAACGCCGATCCTAAGGTGACTGGGATCATCCTCCAGATGCCCCTTCCCCCGCACATCGATGCCAGGGTGTGCCAGTGGAGTATTGCCTACGAGAAGGATGTCGAGGGTGTCACCCCCACGAATATGGGCCTGGTCTCCTTCGGGAAGCCCCGCCTAGTTCCGTGCACCGCGCTGGGAGCCTACGAGCTCATCAAGTCGACTGGTGTGGACATATACGGGAAGGAAGTAGTTGTTGTCGGGCACAGCGACATCGTAGGGAAGCCGGCGGCGCTCCTCTTGCTGAACAGCTTCGGGACGACGACGATCTGCCATATCGCCACCGGGCAGCGCGGTCACACGGAGATGCACGTGCGCCGGGCCGAAATCCTTGTAGTCGCAGTAGGGGTACCGCACCTGATTAAGGGCGACTGGATCCGGGAAGGGGCCATTGTGGTAGACATCGGGATCAACACCACCCAGGACGGCAAGATCGTGGGCGACGTGGAGTTTGAAGTGGCGAAGGAGAAGGCTTCCTGGATTACTCCTGTGCCCGGCGGCGCCGGTACGGCCACGACGGCCATCTTGATGAAGAACACGGTAGAAGCTGCCAAGTGGCAGCTCGAGAAGAGACAGTAAGAACTTGCTCCCGGGGAGCTGGGCCCTTTGTGGTCCAGTTCTCCGTGCCCGTCTTTTTATTCATCAATGAGGGGGAGAAGTTTTATGCCAGCGGTAAAGATCGACGGAAAGGCGATGGCCGAGGAGATCAGGCAAGAACTTGCCCGCGAAGTGGATGAGATCAAGAAGAAAGGGATTACTCCGGCCATGGCCTTGATCCTCGCCGGCGACGCCCAGGATTCCGCCCTCTACGTGCGCAACAAGGCCAAGGCCGGCGAGGGGGTGGGGGCGTACGCGGAGATCCACCACCTTTCCGGGGAGACGACCCTTGAGGAGCTCCTCGGTCTTATCGAAAAGCTCAACCTGGACGATAAGATTCATGGGATCCTCGTCCAGCTTCCCTTGCCCCCACACCTGCACGAACACGAGAAAAAGGTGATGAGCGCCATCCTCCCGGAGAAGGATATCGATGCCTTCCATCCCGTTAATATTGGGAATCTCCTCATCGGGGACAGGTGCTTCCGGGGCGTGACCGCGCATGCCTGCGTGAAGATCTTGGAGAAACTCGGCGTGGAGCTGAAGGACAAGCACGCCGTTGTGGTGGGGTGGTCCATCGAGATCGGGAAGCCGGTGACGCAGATGCTTTTCGAGAAAGGGTGCGCCGTGACCATGGTCCACCCCGAGGCTGGTTTTACCCCTTTCACCAAGCAGGCCGACATCGTCATCGCCGAGGTCGGGCGGCCGCGGGCGATCACCGGGGAGATGCTCAAGCCCGGGGCGATAGTCATCGACACGGGGGCCAACTGGGTGGACGGGAAGTCGGTAGGTGATGTCGATTACGAGAGCGCCGCAGGAGTTGCCGGGTACATCACCCCGGTTCCCGGTGGCGTGGGCCCCATGAGGATCATCATGCTCATTGCCAACCTCGTGCAGGCGGCGAAGCAGAAGGCCGGGTTGTCTTAGTTACCGCGTCAGCCATATTAACCGGGGAGAGCCCTTGCTAAACCGGATTGCGCCCGGGACCACCCAGGAGTCGCTCCAGCCAGCCGGCTGCTCCCTCCCTGTTTCCGGCCTCCGGGGCCAGCTTCCCCCTCTTCACCAGCATACCCGCCACCAGCAGGACCAGGGTGCTGGCGACCATTACCAGCAGGGAGAACCTCTGTTCCGGCATGGTCAATCCCATCAGGGATATGGCTGCCAGGCCGGCCAGTCCTGCCCCGGCTACGAGTAACCCTTTCGTATCCAGACGACCTCCATACTTGGCCGGCAGGGAGAGGTACAGGCGGGCCGCCAGGATGGCTCCCCAGTTAACAAAGCTGAAGTAACCGGTAGCTGTTACGGCATACCGGTAGATATGGCGGGGTAAAAAGATAGCCAGCAAGGATACCAGGAGCATCGCCCCCGACGTCACTACGAGGGCCTTAACCGGCCTCTCTCCTGCCCCGGCAATCAAGAAAGCCGGGGCTTCCCGATCCCGGGCCAGGGAAGCCAGCATGGCTACGGCCGTAAACATCGACCCAAGCAAAACCGAAAAGGAGGCCACCAGGACAATGGCGTTCAGCACTGAACCGCCCAAGCGGATGCCGGCATGTTCCAGGCCGGTTACAAAGGGGCTGGACTGGCTGCTGATCAGGGACCAGGGTGTAACGGCCACCAGGGCGGTAACCGGCAGCAGGAAAAACAGGGCCTGGGCCAGGGCCATGCCGGCGGTCGCCAGGGGTACGGCCTGGCGCGGGTTTCGGGTATCACCCACGGCTGCGGCCAGGGCCCCTGCGCCATAGGCGAAGGTAGTGATGACAATGGCCTGGTTCAAACCCCTCAAACCGTTGGGAAAGAAGGGCAGCAAACCGGTTACCGCCACAGCAGGCCTCCTGGTTAAGATTACATACAGCATGGCTCCGGTGAAGGCCAGGACGCTCCCCGCCTTGATAATTGTCAGCCCGCCTTCAAATTTATCTACAATGTCAACGCCATAATAGTTGATCACCGTTACCAGAAAACCATAAGCCAGGACCAGGATCCAGAGGGGCAGCCAGGGAAACCAGAAACGGGTGTAAATGGCCATAGCCACGGCCTCGCTCACCATGCCCACCAGGCTGGTGAGCCATAAATTCCAGCCGGTTATAAAGGCTCCCGTGGGCCCGAGGGCTTCCTCCACATAACCGCGTACGGATTCCCTCTGCCTATACTTCAGGGCCAGGTGACCCAGGGATACCAGCACCAGGTAAAATACGACCCCGCTAAAAACATAACCCAGGATGACTGCCGGCCCGGCGGCCCGGATAGCCATCCCGGAAGCCAGGAAAAAACTGCTGCCTATTGTGGAACCGAGGCCCAGGAAGATCAAGCTAAAGGCGCTCAGATTTTTCGGGCGTTGTCCGCCTTGACCGCCGGTCAAATAAATTCCCCCAGGAGCAGAATTTTTATAACATAGTATGCCCCGGAGGAATGGGGATCATTTACTGCAGGCAGGGCTACGGCAAATAGCGCCGGGCGCCAAGATAACCCTGGCTAAAGGGGGGGTCATCCAGGCGGCTCAGGACAACTCCCTGCCGGGAGCGGGCATTCAAAAATTCTCCCTTACCGGCATAGATTCCGACATGGGTGGGCGTCCTTCCAGTCCCGCTGGTATTAAAAAAGACCAGGTCGCCGGGCTTAAGGTTTTCCCTGGCCACTTCTCTGCCCACCGCGAACTGCTGGTCGGCGTCCCGGGGGAGGCGGACACCATTTAAAAAATAGGCTATATAAGTAAGGCCGGAACAGTCAATACCGTAAAGGCTCACCCCGCCCCAGAGGTATGACACCCCCAGCAGGCGCTCGACAGTGGCCAGCACATCCTCCCCCCTGCGTTTCCCGGTTAGTTTACCTCCCGGCCAGATTTCAACATCATTTCCCGGCAGCCAGGCCTGCCCCCTACCCGGCAACCATACCTGCACCCACCCTTTACCCTGAGCCAGCAGGGGCAAATCCGTACCCATCAGGGCTTCACCGGCAGCCGTCCCCTGTCCCGGTTCGAGGTAAACGCTGGTGCGGGGAACAATCACGGCCACCAGGTCCCGGGCCCGGGGTGGCGTATCCTGAACCACATCTCCGGCCCTCAACCAGCCTGTATAACCGTCAGGCACCTGGCCCCGCAACCACTCCCCCTGCTGCTGCAGAATCTTTATTTCATCCCCCAGCAGTGCCTGGGTCACCAGTTCCGACCCCTGGTCGGGATTGGCCCGGACATCAGCAACCGCTACCCTGACAAAGTAGGCCTTTACCGGCGGTGGCACTTCCCCCGCCGGTTCCAGCAAGCGGGGTGGTAACCTGCCGGCCTGCCTGCTGAAGAAATATTTCCCCGCGCCGGCTGCGATCAAGAGCGCTAAGAGCAAAAGATATAATCTCCCTGGCGATCGCCGTAGGCCCGGCATTTGCGACCCCCCTTTACCCAGTTCTAAAAATGCGGGAAAGTAAAAGGACCTGAAGGCTCAGGCCCCAGGTCTAGTTTTTCCCTGCCCCTACTTTTTATTAATCATGGTTATCTGCTCCCGGGGGCGGCCTGTAGAGCGGGAAACCAGGTCGCCGATTTTATTGGCGTCCTCGTCGCCGAACTTATCGGCCATGACAATAACATTAACGGCGTTGGGCTGGATAAAGACGGCTGCATCTTTATACCCCTTGGCAACGATCAATTTCTCCAGTTGCATCTCCAGGTCCATCTGCTGGGTCAGTTCCACCAGGCGCTTCTGGGCTTCCTGCTTACCCTCGCCCCCGGAATTGGGGTTGTCGATGATTTGTTTGAGGAGGGCTATCTGCTGGCTGCGCTGGCGGTCCCTCTCCAGGCGGTATTCAATAAAGAAGGCCGCTCCACCGCCGGCTTTAGCGCTGGCCCCCTGGAGAATGTCTTCGGCTTTGGGGCCGGAAACTGCCTGGTCCCCGGCAGGTGCCGTAACTTTAGTGGCCTCGCTGGTAGTGGCATTACTGGCACCTGACTGGCCCGCCGGCTGGCCGGCCTGTTGATTGACCTGCTGGACCGGCCATTCCGGGGGAGGCTCGCTGCCGGCCTGCTGGCTCCCCATCCGGTCCCCCTGCACGAGATAAGCCAGGACGCCAAAGGTTAAGAGCAGGGCAATTATTACCCGCCCTTTATTATCTATGTTGATCACTCTTCTCCCTCCCATTCACAGGTTAATTATGATAATTTTATTTGGGGTTACCGCCTGGGTCCATGGGCAATACCTGGACCTGGTGGGGCGCCAGGCCCCACAGGGTCTCTACCGCCTGGCTCAACCGCAGCCTTACCAGGGCGTCACCGGCTCCTTCGGCCACTACCACCACCCCCTGGACCTCCGGTTTGGATTCCCTGCTGACCACCGGGGCTTCGCCGCCACTACCCTGGCCGTTGCGGGCCATGACCAGGGTGGCGTCTTCATTGCTGTCGGTGGTCACCCTGGTACCACCGCCCTGGTCCTTCTCTTCCACACTGTGTTTGGTTGTTTTAGTATTGGTGGCGAACTCCTTTAAAGGGCTGGATTGCAGGGAAACGGTGACTGAAACCCGGCCGGCTCCGGCTATTTTTGTCAGGGTCTCCTGGAGCTGGTCTGCCATTTCCCTGGCGGTGGCCATGAGCTCGGTTGCCGCCCGGTCCTGATCAACCGGCCGGGCCTGCGAGGCCGCTTGCTGGCCAGCCTGGTGCTGGCCGGTCCCGTTGATTTTACCCGCGCTCATGAGGATACTGCCAAGGATGATGGCGCCGGCAGCCAACCACAGGTACCAGGGTGGTTTCTGGGGCAGGAAGCGCCATTTGTCCCGGTCCATCCCCATCACCTCCTTCTCCCGGAAATTGCTTATCATAATATCCCTTACCCCGCCGGGCGGGTCCCTCCAGGCGCTGGCAGGCTATCAACCCGTTTAAACGCTGCAAATCTTCCGGCTTCGCGGGAGTATCTAACGCCTCGGACCAGGTCCCCCTCCGCCTGTACCCTCCAGCCCTGTGCTCAAGCCTGCATTTTCGTGCTTCTGGAAGGGGCATTACCCCTAGCCCCCATGAGGGGCTCCTCCGAAAATACAGGGCTGCTAGCTCCCGGCGGAGGGTAGCACTGTCACTTCCACCTGGCCGGGTTCCAGGCCGTAGAAATGGCAGACCATATCCCTGATGCGGGCTTTCACTTGCTGGACCACGGTACTGGTATCATCGCTCGCCCCGGGAGGGCTACCTGCCTTCGTGGTCTCCCGGTTTGCCTGGCCCGGCCCACCGGCTGGTGGTGGCTGGGCGCCGGTCCCTGCCGGATCCAAAGCTTCCGGTTTAACAGGGAGGGCGCCTGCACCTGCCTCCTCATCCGGCTGCTCCCGGGACGAGTTCCCGGAGCCCGTTGCGGCCTGGCCCGTCGCCGGCGGGGACGTATTTCCGCCCGGTGCTCCCGGCTTTACTTCTATACGGTCAATCCGGACCGGCGGCCTGGTACCTTCCTCCTTTCCCGTCCCTGTATTCCCCGTTGCCGCCGCCAGGGTGACGGTAACGACTACCTGCCGGATGGCCCCCCGGTAGCCCTGTTCCCCGGCCACCCGCACCAGCACATCGGCCGTGCTGATGCCCGGTATCAGGGCAACCAGGGCGCGGATCTGGCCGGCCAGGCGTTCCCGGTAGACCTCCAGGGCCGCCTCCTCGTTGGCGGCCGCCAGTTCCCGGCCTTGCTCCACCGGCGCCGCCGTCACCGGATCCAGGCGCAGGTCCCAGGCCGCCACGTCCAGGTCCGGGCCGAGGCGCACCCCTTCCACCAGGGGGCTCAAAATAGCCACCACTACGAAGAGCCCCAGGACCAGGCGCACATAGCGAGTCATCTTTTTCTCCGGCAGCAGCATTTCCAGGAAGGCGGCCAGAAGAGCGATAAGAGCCACCTGGCGGACAATGACGCCAATTTTAGCTAGCAACCGCCTACCCCCTTAAGGCCGTCGTCAGGTTGCCCAGGACAACAATAACGGCAATGGCCATAAAGAAGATTAAGCCCGTTACGGCTACGCAGGCGAAGACCAGGGTCAGGGCACCGCCGATGCCGTCCAGGGCTTCGGCCAGTTTTTCCTCGCCGAAGGGCTGGACAACGGCCGCCGCCACTTTATAAACCACCAGCAGGGAAAGGATCTTGAGCATGGGGAAGGCAGCCAGGAAAAAGATTATGGCTACGCCCACCAGGCTGACGGCGCTCTTTAAGAGCAGGGTCGTCCCGGCGATGGTTTCCACGGCATCGGAGAGCATCCCCCCTACGACGGGTAACAGGGCATCGGTGGCAAACTGGATGGTCCGCAACCCCACCCCGTCGGCTACCGAACCGGCCACGCCGTAAATAGAGAGGACACCCGTGAAGACGGTCATCATGGTCCCCAGCCCCAGCATGGTCACCTGTTTGAGGAGTCCCGCCAGTTTGGACACCTGGAAGCGGTCGGCAACCTGGCTGACCACAATCAGCACCGCCGTCAGGTATAAAAGGGGAAAGAGGACATTATGCATCAGGGTGCCGATGATAGTCACGGCGTAGATTAAAACCGGTTGTAACAGGGTGGAGGTGGTAATGCCCCCGGTAGCTGCCAGCAGGGTGATCAGGGCCGGCAGGAGGGACTGGAAAAAGGAAACCATATTGTCAATGGCTTCGCCCCCGGTACGAACGGCTATGGTAAAGGAGGCCAGGGCCAGGGTGATCAAGGCCAGGAAGGCCACTCCCCGGGCCAGGGTGCCGGTGCTGCCCTCGCTAAAGGCTGATTGCAAGTTCTGCAACACGGCGCAGGCTACAGCCAGGATGATAAGTTGCCCCAGGAGGGCGCCGCTGGCCAGGATTTCATGGAAAAGGTACTGTAACAATCCCCGGGCGGCCGCCCCCGGGTCCAGGGGCATTTTACCCTGGCGCAGGTTGGCCAGGATCTCCTGCAGGCTGAACCGGGGCAGGTACTGGCCCACTTCCCGGTCCAGCTGGTTCAGGTAGGTATCAATCCCCCCCAGGTTCAATTTGGCCAGCTGGCGTTCCAGGTGCTCGTCCAGGGTCATGGCGGCAGCAGCCTCCGTCCCGGAAGCCGGGGGCGGGTAATAGGCCAGGGCCGCCGGCGCTGCCAGGGTGTAAACGCCGCAGAAGAAAAAGATTATTATAATCAACCGCAACTTGGGCCCGGCAGTTACCCCACCATGCAATCACCACCTCACAGCTGCAATCTCTATGCTTTATGGCAGGAGGCGAATAATGCTCTCCAGGATGGCGACGATAATGGGAATGGCCAGGACCATGATTAAAACCTTGGCGGCCAGTTCCACCTTGCTGGCAATGGCGTTCTCCCCGGCGTCCCGGCAGACCTGGCTGCCAAACTCGGCTACATAGGCAATGCCAATAATCTTTAAGATGGTATTCAGATAAAACTGGTTAATACCCGCCCGCTGGGAGAGGTCGGCCAGTACCTGGATAACGGTACCAATCCGGTCCAGGAGAAGGAGAAAGATGGTGGCCCCGACCACCAGGCTGATCAGGAGGGCCGCTTCATTGCCCCGGGACTGGCGCACCAGGACGATAATCATGGTCGCCGTCAGGGCCAGGCCGGCGATCTGGAAGATTTCCATACCCCGGCACCCCTTTAATACAGCTGGAAGACAGCCCGCACGGCCTCGAAAAGCTCAAGAATCAGGGGTATAACCCAGAGAAGGGCTATGGCCAGGCCGGCCAATACCGTCATATAGGCGTACTCGTCCCTGCCGGCCTGTTTCAGAAAGGTATAAAAAATGGTAATGATGATGGCCAGGGCCGCTAGCTTAAAGATCAGGGTAACGTCCAGGCTCAGCATCTTGACCCCACCTTCCCCTTCTTTATTTAGTACAGCAAGAGAACCAGGGTAACGCCCAGGAGAAACCCCAGGGTCTGCCACATCCGGCCCTGGCGGTTATTGATCTCCAGGGCTGCCAGTTGCTGTTGCCCCAGGAGCTGGCGGGTCATTTCCAGGTTTTTTACCTGATCGCTAACCCCGGACCTGCCGAGCATGGGTCCCAGGGCCCTGAGGATCTCCAGGTCTTCGGCTTCCAGGGCGCCCCTGGCCCGCAACTCTTCCAGGCCCCTCTCCCAGGCTGCCAGGGCCCCCGCGGCGGCATCGGCCTTTAAAACCCCGGCGACAGTGTGAAAAAAATGGGCTATTACTCCGGGCAGCTGGTTGCCGACCCGGATCAGGGCCAGGGGCAGGGGGGTCGCGGTATACTTGATCTCCGTCTCCAGCATCTTCAGGCCGGTATTCAGGTGGCGCAGCTGCTCAATGCGCGCCCTGTACCCCCGGGCGACCATTAACCCCAGGTAGCCGCTGGTCGTAATTATCAATACCCCACCCAGGAGCTTGATCACAGCCGGGCCTCCTCCCGCCAGGGACCCATCCTCAGGACATGGTGATCCCCGGAAAAAACGCCTTCTATAGTTCCCGGGCCCAGGGTGCGCCCGAGGAGCACCAGGCGCTGCCAGAAGCCCTGCTCCAGCAGGGGGCCCCAGCCCGGGCGGTGTTGCAGCTCTTCCAGGCTGCCGGCGTGTGCGCTGGCCAGCATGGTGACACCGGCGTGGAGAATGTCCTGCAGGGCTGCCAGTTCCTCCGGCCGGCCGATCTCGTCGGTGGCAATGACTTCCGGTCCCATGGACCGCAGGAGCATGAGCATCCCCGCCGCCTTGGGGCAGCGGTCCAGGACATCTGTCCGCGGGCCGACCTCGAGCTGCGGTACCCCCAGCCAGCAGCCGGCAATTTCCGACCGCTCGTCCACGACGCCGACGTTGACGCCGGAAAACTTAAGTTCTGGTACGCCGGTACTGAAGAGGCGGATTAGATCCCGCAGGAGGGTTGTCTTGCCGCATCGCGGCGGCGAGAGGATCAGGGTATGCAGGGGGCGCCCTCCCTCGAGGAGGTAAGGAACCAGGCCCCTGGCGCAACCGGGGACGTCCCTGGCCAGGCGCAGGTTGAGGCCGGCAAAGTTTTTCAGGGTGCGGATTTCCCCCTGGAGTACAACCGCCTCCCCTACCAGGCCCACCCGGTGACCGCCGCTGATGGTGATATAACCGGAACGCAGCTCCTCTTCCAGGGCATAAAGGGAACTACTGGTCAGGGCCTCGATAGTCCGCCCCAGATCGCCATCAGTTACCTTATAAGCGCCATCCGGGCCGGCGGCCAGGGCGCCGCCGGCAGTGACCCAGCCCTCACCGCCGCCCCAGCGAACCTGGAGGGGGCGCCCCCGGCGCAGGCGAATCTCTTCCAAATTATCCCTGATCCCGGCAGGAAGACTGTCCAGGGCAGCCTTGATACTCGGCGGCAGCAACTCCTCCACCCCTGCCAGGGGGTCTCCCACCCGGCGGGGTGCCTGTCCGGGGTACGGGCCCTTCACCAGGCGAACGGTAGCCATCCCCATCCCTCCTGACATTATCCTTATTAAGGACCTGCCAATTTTATGCAAAAAAAAAGAGCCCCCGCAGGGGCTCCATGCTGCCGTCCGGAATTAGATATCGTCGGTATCCTTACTGGAATCTTCCACGGCAGGAACTTTCTTTTCCTTGCCATCGCCTGCCGGGGAATCTTCTTCCCCGGCCTCGTTGACGAAGACCACTGTTTCGCAATTGGGACAGGTAACCTCGACCACATCTTCGTCATCCAGGATGTCGGCGTCAAAACATACAATTTCATGGCACTTGGGGCACTCTACTTCAATGTAGTCCCCTTCATCGTCATCATCGTCGAAGTCATCGTCATCATCTTCTTCGTCTTCGTCCTCGTCTTCGTCTTCATCTTCGTCTTTATCGTAGATCTCGTCTTCAAGGTCGTAGAGGTCCTCGTCAATGCTCTCCAGGTACTCTTCCAGTTCCTCGTAGTCTTCGTGCAGGTCATGGATGGCTTCGGCCATTTTTTCCAAGATCTCCACTACCTCGCGCAGGAGGCGGGTTTCCTTGCTCTGGGGATCGAGATCCATGCCCGCCATCAAGCCCTGGAGGTAAGCTACCTGTTTCCGCAGGTCTTTCATCCTGGCCACTCCTTTCCTTCCACCCTTTTATTATTGCCAGCCCTGGCCGGACTTAAACTAAGCCCGCTCGATATACTCGCCGGTACGGGTGTCGATACGCACGACATCTCCCGTTTCGATAAAGAGGGGTACCTGGATGACGGCCCCGGTTTCCAGGACGGCGTTTTTGGTACCGCCGGTAGCCGTATCGCCCTTGATGCCAGGCTCTGTTTCTACGACCTTCAGCTCCACAGAGTTCGGCAGTTCAATGCCGATGGTCTCCCCGTTGTAAGTAAGGACGAAAATGTTCATGTTATCCTTCAGGTACTTAATAGCGTCTTCCAGTTGCTCTTTCCGCAGGGATAGCTGCTCAAAAGTCTCTGTATCCATAAAGTAGTAGTTATCGCCGTCGTTATAGAGGTACTGCATCTCCCGCCGTTCGACGTGGGCCCGGTTGACCTTCTCCCCGGCACGGAAAGTACGTTCAATGACCGCTCCGGTGCGACGGTTTTTCAACTTGGTGCGGACGAAGGCCGAACCCTTGCCGGGCTTAACGTGCATAAACTCTACCACCGTGTAGACGTCGCCGTCAACTTCAATGGTAAGACCAGTGCGGAAATCGTTGGTGGAAATCAAACAAAATACCTCCTACAAAAAAATATCCCCTTGCCCCCGCTTTTCCTTTTTCGCTGTTCGCGAACCGCGGCCATGCAGGCTACCGGCCCTCACAGCTCGGTAAACTCTTTGGGGGCGCGGGAGAGGACCCGGGCGCCTCCCTCCTGGATGAGGACAACATCCTCGATGCGGATGCCCCCCCGTCCCGGGAGGTAAACACCCGGCTCCACTGTGACTATCATCCCCGGGGCCAGTATAACCTCGCTCCGGCGAGAGAGGGTGGGGTCTTCATGGACGGCCAGGCCGACTCCATGTCCCAGGCCGTGGCTGAAATACTCACCATACCCGGCAGCGGCAATAGACTCCCGCGCCACGGCATCGGCTTCCCTGCCTGGAATCCCGGGGCGCAGGGCGGCTATGGCCTGTTGCTGGGCCGCCAGGACAACATCATAAAGGCGCCGCCATTCGGCTGCCACCGGGCCCAGGGCCACCGTCCGCGTAAGGTCGGAATGGTAACCCCTGTAAACGGCGCCGAAATCCATAACTATCAGGTCCCCGGGTTGCAGGACCCGGTCCGAGGCTACCCCGTGGGGCAGGGCCGACCGCGGGCCGCTGGCGATAATGGTGGTAAAGGACGGCCCGCTGGAACCCTGCTTGCCCATAAAATACTCCAGTTCCAGGGCTATATCCCGCTCGGTGATGCCGGGACGCAGGATACTTAAAAGGTGATTATAGCCGGCGTCGGCAATGGCAATGGCCTTTTCCAGGGTGACGATTTCCTCTTTATCTTTCACCTGGCGCAGCCTGGCTACCAGGCCTTTTACCGGCGCCAGGCTAACGGGACGCGGCCAGTCCCTGGCTTTCTCCAGGAATTCTTCGTAGACGGCATAGGTCAAGTGCTCGGCTTCAAAAAAGAGTTTCTCTACGCCGGCGGCGGCCATGGTGTGACCCAGTTGTTCCCACGGGTTCGGGCCCAGATCGATGATTTGAAAGTCCGGTGCTTCTTCCCGGGCCTGCTCTGTAAAGCGGCCGTCGGTTAACAGATACTGGGCCGTGGGGGTAATGAGCAGGGTGCCGCTGTCGCCGGTAAAACCGCTCAGGTAGCGGCGGTTTTCGTCCTGGTGCACCCACAGGGCGTTGATCCCTTCCCGTGCCATGAGTTCCCGCAGCCGGGTTAATCTGCTGGACAATAAACTCCTCCTCCGAACCATACCATTACTTTACCGGGTGATTCAGGTTCCCTCGGGGGCACCCTTGCCCGCCCTTATAATAACACTGCTCCAGCCGCTTTTATCATCCCCCGGCACAGCCTCCCGCCGCTTCGCGCCCGGACCGGGGCTCTCTCTCCAGGCAAATGCCCTTCAGGAATTTTCACCCTGCCGCTCAGACCAGCCGCCAGGTGGGAATTCCTGGCGCCGGCGGGCCAGTTCGATGGCTGCTTCCAGTCCCAGGCGGTAGCTTAAGGGGCCGAAACCGCTAATCTGGCCGGCCACTACTGCTGACGTCACGGTGTGGTGGCGGAACTCTTCCCGGCGGTAGATATTGGACAGGTGAACCTCCACCGCCGGGTAGTCTACCGCTGCCAGGGCGTCCCGCAGGGCGATACTGTAATGGCCCAGGGCCCCGGGGTTTATGACCGCGGCATCCACCTGGCCCCGGGCGGCGTGCAGGCAGTCGATGAGGGCACCCTCATGGTTGGACTGGAAGAACTCGATTTCTACCCCGGCCTGGCTGGCCTGCCGCCTCAGGTCCGCTTCGATGGCCGCCAGGGTGGTCCGGCCGTAGGTCTCCGGTTCCCGGCTGCCTAAGAGGTTCAGGTTGGGCCCGTTTATAACTAGAATCTTCATGGCTGCTATTTTACCATAATATTGCTCGTTTAGGTAGTGCCTGCTCTATAAATACCTGCCGCTTCCTGCCTCCCTCCATCAGCCGCTGATGGTCATGCTGGCGATCCGGATGGTGGGGGCGCCGATGGCACCGAAAAAGGTCAGGTCGTTGGCCACGGCGTCAATGGCCTCCAGGAGGCCGATGATGTTTCCGGCAATGGCCACCCCCCGCACCGGCGTGGTCAACTCGCCCTTTTCGATCCAGATACCGGTGGCGCCGACGGAGAAATCCCCGGAAATGGGGTTGGCCGTATGCATGCCCATAACCTCCGTGACGTAGAGGCCCCTGGGAATCTCCTTGATGATTTCTTCCGGGGAGCGGGATCCGGCCTCAATATAGAAATTGGTGGTGCCGACTTCAGGCGTGGTCTTGAAGGAACCCCGGGCACCGTTACCGGTGGAACTCACTCCGTCCCGGGCGGCGGTGTAGGTATTATGGAGGAAGCACTGCAAAACGCCCTTTTCAATCAGGACGGTATGTCCCGTAGGTACCCCTTCCCCGTCAAAGGGGCTGGAGGCAATGCCGTCCGGCCGGCGGCCGTCGTCGATGAGGTTGATAACCGGCGCGGCTACCTGCTGGCCGACCCGTCCGCGGAAGAGGGATTTGCCCTTCTGGACGGCATCGGCGGTCAGGGCCGGGGCGATGACGCCCAGGAAGTTGGTGGCCACATAGGGATCAAACACCACCGCTGCCCGCTGGGTGTTAACCCTTTTGGCCCCCAGCATGCGTACGGCCTTGCTGGCCCCTTCCCGGCCCACCCTGGCAGGGTCGATGTTTTTGAACTTCAACCCGTAGGCCAGGCCGAAGCCGGTCTGGCTTTCTCCATTTTCTACTGCCACCACAAAGGTGCTGGCGCCACAGTTGGCGGCGTGATAGGCTGCCGTTATTCCCCGGGAGTTGGCCAGGGCCACCAGGTAGCGGGAGTCATTATAGGAACAACTTTCCGTTATCTTGACCCGCGGGTCATAGGCCCTGGCCTGGCGCTCAATCTCTTTGGCTAACTCAATCTTTTTCTCCAGGGGCGTAGCGGTAATCTCGGGGTCCCAGAGGTCCAGGGACGGATAACCGGGATAGCGGGCCGGCAGGCAGTTGTGCTCATCGGCGGTAGCCTGGCGGGCGTTGGCCAGGGCCTGTTCGATGCAGGCGTCAAGGGCCGCCGGGCTGAAGTCGGTGGTAAAGGCGAAGCCTACCCGGTGGTCGCAGATGACCCTTAAGCCCAGGCCCTGATCCCGGGCCGTGGTCAGGACCTCGACCTGCTGGTCCCGGACCTCGATGCTCAGTTCTTCCCCGGCAGTGATGTAGGCTTCAGCCAGGGCTCCTCGTTTGGCCGCTTTCTCGACCACCTGGCCGGCCAGGTCCAGGTATTTTTTCTCCATTTCCTGGTAATCCATTACTCTTTAGCCCCCTCATCCAGGATACCGCCAACTACCAGCTCAGGGATCCTGATGGTTGGCTGCGCGTCCCCGACCGGAACACCCTGGCCGTCTTTGCCGCAGATGCCCAGGCCGAAGCCCAGGTCACCGGCCACCCGGTCGATTATCCGTAAAACCTCGGGTCCGTTGCCGGTCAGGGTGGCGCCCCGGACGGCCGGGCCGATCTGGCCATCCTGGATCAGGTAACCCTCAGCAACGTCAAAAACAAAATCACCGTTGGTAGTATTGACCTGACCGCCGCCCATACGTTTGACCAGCAGGCCGTATTTAGTGTCCCTGAGGATTGCCGCGGCATCATCCTTACCAGGGGCAATATAAGTATTGGTCATCCTGGGAATGGGCCGGTCCTGGTAGGACTCCCGGCGGCCGTTGCCGGTGGAGCGCCGCCCCTCTTTACGGGCGGTGAGATAATCGTACATGTACTCTTTGAGGACGCCGTTTTCAATCAGGACCGTCTTTTGACCGGGGGTGCCCTCATCGTCAAAGGAGTAGGAGCCGTATTTACCCGGAATAGTAGCGTCGTCGATGACCGTGACGATATCGGCGGCCACCTTTTGCCCCTTTTTGCCGGCGTAGACGGAAAGCTGCTTTTGCACCAGGTCGGCCTCCAAGCCGTGGCCGCAGGCCTCGTGAATCATGGTACCGCCGGCCTCGCCGGCCATGACTACCGGCATCTTGCCGGCCGGGGCCGGCCGGGCCTCCAGCATCATCACCGCCCGCCGGGCCGCCAGCCGGGCCATTTCTTCAGGATTCACGTTCTCAAAAAGCTCCCAACCCTGGTGGCCCCCGGCTGATTCGTAGCCCGTCTGGATATGTTTACCGTCGGTGGCCACAGCGTTGACGACCAGGCGGCAGCGGACCCGCTCATCATCCACCAGGATCCCGTCGCTGTTGGCAATGGTTACTTCCTGGATGATATCGCCATAACCGACACTTACCTGGGTGATGCGCCTGTCGACGGCCCGGGCGGCGTCATTGACCCTGCGTACCAGTTCCACCTTTTCTTCTACCGGCACCCGGTCGGGCCGCTTTTTTATGGTGAACTCTACCCGGGACCGGGGCCGGGTGAAGTTAATCTCCCGGGGCCCTGGCTGGCTCTGCACAGCTTTACCCACCAGGATGGCAGTTTCGATGAGACTCTCCCGGCTCAAGTCGTTACTGTAGCCGTAGGCGGTACTCTCCCCGGCGATGACCCGGATACCCGCTCCCTGGTCAAGGCCGGAGGTCACCCGCTCGATTTTATTTTCTTCACAGCTGATACTGGTAGTCCGGCGGCGTTCCAGGAAAATTTCGGCAAAATCGCCTCCCTGCTGCAGGGCTGCCTGCAGGACGGCTTTGAGATCTGCTTCTGGTAAAAGCATCGACCCACCCCTTCTTTTGACTTCTTCTTAGTATAATTCAAGGGGCGGGAAAATATTCCTGCAACAGCCGACAATAAAAAGACGGGTTAATTTTTATTAGGGCTACCAAAATGTATACCATGGTCAAAAATATAATTAGAGAATGGAAGCCCCCTCACCCCAAGATGTAATTTCCGTAGATTTAATGTCTTTTAAAAAGGTTGATGCAGCAGCTATCCAATCTGGATGACAATATATATCTATATTTCCATTAGCATCAAAATCCCTGACCAGCAAGTTCCCGTTCACCTGCCCGTTGCCCTTAGCAGTAAAATAGTTAGCTATAATTAAAGTGTCGACGTCACCATTGTTAATATCAATAGTACTATTTAACCCCGGGGCCATGAGAACCAATAAATCGTCGGGTGGCGAAGCAGCCTTTAAATTTTTGTTGCCATTTGGTAAATTGATATTCCCGCTAGCAACAATAACAGCCCGGCCTGTATAGGTCCCGGAAATGGTAATATTCCCATCAACAAAATAAATGCCATTGTATGTACCACTTCCAAACGTCTGGCTGCCAGTGTAATAATGACCCGCTTTTTGAGCCTCTTTTTTATACCAGTCCAGGTTTATTTCCGGGAAAGATGGGACGGGATATTTTTCATGAACCTCCTGTATATCGGCGTTTTTATATGCGACTGTACCGGAAGCATAAACCGGTGCCTTTATGTCTATGGCACCACTTTTGAAATCATAGCTACCGTTTAAGATTACCGGTGCACCATTCCCAACAACGTTAAAGTTCCCGGTTATTTTTTTATTAACCGGCGAACCGGGCAAAACGCTGAAACCGCGCAGCAATTCGCTGGTAACTGTCAAGCTCACTCTTACTGTCTTATTGGCAGCGCCAAACTTTCCCTTAGAAATAATTGTAACCCTGCCTACCTGGTCCTTTGTTAAAGTAACCCGCACTATGCTACCACCGGCATAGGGTTGAGAAGCCAGGACCTCCACTTCATTCCCCGCCTGCAGCCCCTCGAGCCAGGCTGGATTGTCCTGAATCCTGGCCAGGGCCAGCTCCGCCCCGGCCTCGGCAACATAATAGCTCTGCATCTGGTCCCGTTCTTCCATGGTGTTACGAAGGCCGCTAGTTACAACGGTGACTGAGGCCATACCCAGGAGAAAAATTATAGCAGTTACCATAACTACCAGCAGGATTATCTGCCCGCTCTCTTTGCACCTCTGTTTACAGTTAACCATTTACTACACCCCGCCATCTACGGGTTGTACCTCTGACTGATTGTGGTATAAAGGGTAATAGTGCGGCCACTTTCGCTTATACCCTCCAGCTCAATCTTTAAGATTCTGCTAGCAGTGTCATAATTAAAGACAAGGTTATTGATTCTGCAAGCCAGGGGATTGGAAACTCCCTGCCATACACGGTAAAGATTGCTGCCGGCGTGGTAGTAACGTATTTCTTCGTTTTGAATACCTTCGTTTAGTACCAGTATGGGTGGGTTTTCGTATGTATAAATACGATGGGTATAAACCTTAATGCTTTTCGCCTGCCTGACTTCCCTGCCCATGCGATCCATGGCTACACGCAGGTTGTCCTGGACATCCACCGCCTGTTCCTGCTGGCGCCAGGAGAATATAGTCTGCAAGTAAATGGTCAAAACGGCACTGGCCAGAAGTGCGAATAAGGCCATGGCGACTACCACTTCTACCAGGGTAAATCCCCTCTGTTCCCTGGCAAGGCGCAAAGCCCTCACCTCTTGCCCTTTTCCATAGTCAGAGAAAGGCTTTTTTCGTTGCCCCGTTCTATATAGTATATAGTCACCGTAACCGTTTTCAGGTTATAGCCCAGAACGCTGGGAGACACCTGAACACTATAAGAGAAGCCCGGCTTCCCGGGGTAAGGGGTTTTATCGACATTACTTACATTCTCATAAGTTGTCGCTTTTAATTCCTCCAGCCTGGCCTGGGCAAGGTGTATTGCCTGAAGGGTGAGGTAGGAACTGGTAACCTGATAATTACTGCGGATAAAAATGTCTATCACGCCTGCAATAACGATCCCTAAAATTAGTACGGCAACCATTACCTCTAACAGCATAAAACCGCTTTCCGACCTGCCCATGGCCCGTCACTCCGTAAATGAACTTTGCTCAAGAAAAAGTATCTGACACCCGTACCAGGCCGGTGATAGGGTTAATGATAATGTAAAAATACTTCTGGCTCACCCGGTCCTTTAAGAAGATTGTTCCCCCGCCGCCTACGGGTTTACCCGTTTGGTTAAAGGGTACGACTACGTTGCGCCCGTAGTAACCACCGTTTTGCGGGAAATTTGTTCCTGCCAGGTCAACCACCGGCGGCAGTTCCACGGTTTTTAAGGTACTTTTGTTATACCTGATTTCATACCTGTCATATGTAATATTAAAATAAATATCATATGGGGTTGTTCCTTCCTCGCCCACACTGACTGCTTTTTGCTGGCAAAAACGGATATTTTCGGCCATCTCCCGGGCAGCGGTATAGAGGACATAACGCGAGTAAACAGAACGCATATTTGGAATTGCAATCGCTGTGGCAACAACCATGATAGCCATAACTATGACCAGTTCAATTATAGTAAAGCCTCCAGCAGGGTGGCCTCTCTTTATATTATAAAAGTTGAAATATACCATTCCATCACCGCCCTACCGGCCAGCAGGGCCACAAAGGTACCGGCTCCCAGAAAAGGAGCGAAGGGGAGGACATCCCGGGGTCTTTTTTTACGGCTCAGAAGAAGTACCAGGCCGGTAACGCCGCCGATTAACGAAGCAAAAAGTATAGCCAGGGGAGTTAGGGGCCACCCCAAGAACAGGCCAATTACCGCTGCCAGCTTGATATCACCGCCGCCGACACCCCCCCTGCTGGCCATGGAAAGGATCAGAAAAAAAGCGCCCGCCGCCCCTGCTCCTATCATGGCGGAACTAATGGATATATCCCTTGCCGCTAGGTCAAGTATTACGCCGCCAGTAAGTCCGGTCAGGACCAGTTCGTCAGGGATAACATAATAATCCAGGTCTATAAACGCGGCAGCAAGCAGTAAAGCAAATAAAAAGATATATTTGATTGAGGCAGCGGTCATGCCATAATGGGAAAAAATGATCACAAATAATAAAGCGGACAGGATTTCCACCAGGGGATAGCGTCGCGAAATGGCTGCCCTGCAGTTGCGGCACCGCCCTTTTAAGATAAAGAAACTTAAAACTGGCACCAAATCGTACCAGTTAAGGGTTATTCCGCATGTTGGACAGTGCGAGCGTCCCAGGATCACTGTTTCCCCCCGCGGCAGGCGGTAAATGACGACGTTGAGGAAGCTTCCCCCCAGCAATCCCATGATAAAAAAAATCATTACCATGACATTAGCCTGCATACCTTTTAACCTGTCCTCGATATAAATCGCTTTAATATTTCACTGTCGACAGCCCGCTCTACAGCGACTTCCCGTTCAATGATCCCCGCCAGGTAGAGCTGCGCCAGGGCTTTATCCATAGGTAGCATGCCCTCTCTGGCTCCAGTCTGGATGGCTGAAGGTAACTGATGGGGTTTCCCTTCGCGTATCAGTGCCCTTACTGCCGGGTTAGCCACCAGAACCTCCACCGCCGCCACGCGCCCGCTATTATCCCGCCGTGGCAAAAGCTGCTGGGAAATCACACCCTCGAGAACACCAGCCATCTGGATCCTGATTTGTTGCTGTTGATGGTGAGGAAAAGCGTCAATTATTCGTTCCACTGCATCAGCGGCCGTACGGGTATGGAGCGTTGAGAGAACCAGGTGCCCCGTTTCAGCGGCACTGATGGCCGTGGCCATGGTTTCCCCATCACGCATCTCACCAACCAGAATTACATCCGGGTCCTCCCGAAGGGCTGCCCGCAGTCCTTCAGCGAAGCTTTCTACATCTTCTCCTACCTCTCGCTGGTTGACGATGGATTTACCGTGCCGGTGCAAATATTCGATAGGATCTTCCAGGGTAATAATATGTCGTTCGGCCTGTTTGTTGATCCAGTCCACCATGGCGGCCAGGGTGGTGGATTTGCCGGAACCTGTAGGTCCTGTTACCAGAATCAGGCCGCGGGGGAGCAAGGCCAACCGTTTTAACGTTTGCGGCAAATCATGGTAAAATTTAAAAAGTCCATCCAGGGATGGAATATCCCTGGCAAGGGCCCTGGCTGCCAGCGCCACCGTACCCCTCTGACGGTAAATATTAAGGCGAAAACGGGAGATGCCCTTTAATGAATAGGCAAGATCGACCGAGCCCTTCTCGAGGAAACGCTGGCGGTGCCTCTCTTCCTCCAGCAAAGATTCACCTAGTGTGCTGATTGTTTCCGGTGTTAAAGGTTGTTTCCAGCAGGGGTAATCGTCCAGGAAACTCCGGACTTTTATCGTTTCCTGTTCCAGGTTATCCGCGATCCAGGCAGCTAAGTCGGGCAGCTTTATAAGGCGCCCATGTAAACGTACCACCGGGGGTATCCCTGCCGTCAGATGCAGGTCCGAAGCCCCGATATCAACAATAAAGCGCAGCAAGGCCTCAATTTCATTGAGCACCAGTATCACCTGCCGCTGGCTCCTGCTTTTTAAGGTCAGGATTCGAACCGCCAATATTTTCCGGCGTTGTTTGTACAGGCTGAATTAAAGGCAAGAAGGCATCTTTATTTATTAGCATTCTACCATTGAGGGTTTGCTGCCACTCAGGGAGATTGAGGCTGTATATAAATATTAGAACATCAGCGCTGACATTACCTGGTGACAGTTCTCCCTTTTCAGCTGTCGTAACCTTTATAGAGCGAATTTCCGCTGGATTAGATAGTTCCCCCTGAAAAACTCAGGGCTAAAAGATTTAGCATCTCAGAAAACCGACTAGATTTTTAGCAAAACAGAAGGAGTTACCATCCTCTGGATCGAATCTTGTAAGTACGAGAAAACAAGAAAACCCAGAAGGAGGAACTCCCTATGAATAACATTCGCCACACCACCTCCTTTTCCTGCCGGGTGATCTTATGTTAAGGCTAAAAGATCCGCAGCTCACCCTGTGGGATGCCCTGTTGCCATCTGACCTGGTCCAGCTCAATCCAGAACTGGCCAGGGTGGATGAACTCCTGGAAGATGATAAGTTTATGACTCCATTCATCAGCCGGTTTGAGGCGCGCCTGGGTAGGCCAACTATCCCTATGGAAACCTACCTGCGCCTGATGTACTTGAAGTACCGTTATGGCCTGGGTTATGAAGTTTTAGTCCAGGAGGTAAATGACAGTATTAAGTGGCGGCGTTTCTGCCGTATCCCCTTAACCCAAAAGGTACCCCATGCTACTACTTTGATTAAACTCACTAAACGCTGTGGCCCGGGGGTTGTAGAAGAACTCAATAAAGCCCTGGTTCAGGAAGCCCGGGAGAAAAAGATTATCCGGGGACGCAAGCTGCAGGTAGATACCACGGTAGTGGAAGCCAATATTCAC
>NZ_MDDC01000017.1 GCF_001875325.1 Neomoorella thermoacetica | reverse complement strand
TTATAGTAAATATGGTAATGCCAAAAGATGTAAAACCTCAGCCATTTCCTTATATCGCCATATAAACTTAATTATTCCACGCTTAAAAATTTCTCATCTCGTGTCTTGACAATGGGGTCCACCTTAGGGTTTTGTTTGTCGCTACCGTTTACACCCACCTGGCCGCTTTTCACCTGCCTTTTATGCAGCTTTTGCAGGGTAAAGGATATGAGGTGCATGCGGCGGCCTCCCCGGATCAGGGGAGGAAGGAAGAGGTGGAGGCTATAGGTGTGAGATGCTGGGAAATACCTTTTTCCCGCTCGCCCTATAGCCTTAAAAATTGGCGCGCTTTAAGGGAATTAGGTCGGCTGTTGGAAGCGTACCGGTTTGATCTCATCCATGTCCACACCCCGGTAGCCAGTTTTTTGGGGAGATATCTGGCCAGGGTTACTGGGCAGGGGCCTGTGCTCTATACCGCCCACGGCTTCCACTTTTACCATGGCGCACCTTTACGGAACTGGCTCCTTTACTACCCTGCCGAGCGGCTCGCGGCCCGGTGGACAAACGGGCTGATAGTGATGAACAGGGAAGATTATGATAGTGCCGTTAAAATGGGCTTCAGGCCGGGGGAAAACCTCTTTTATGTGCACGGCGTAGGGGTGGACCTGAAGAAGTTTGCCGGGGGTACTGGTAGCATCAATATACAGGAAAAGCTGGGGTTGGGTAAAAACGATATAGTGGTAACTTGTGTGGCGGAATTCTCACCTGTAAAGAATCATGCTTTTTTGCTAGAGGCATGGTCTAAATTTATTGCTAGAAAAATAAATACCTCTCTCTGGCTGGCTGGTGACGGGTATTTACGGCCTTATTTTGAACGGATGGTGCATAAAAAAAGGATTGGCAGGGTTCATTTCCTAAAGTTTTGCCGCGATATACCGCAGGTCTTGCAGGAGACGGATATCTTCGTCCTGGTCTCCCGTCGGGAAGGCCTCCCCAGATCCCTCATGGAAGCCATGGCTGCGGGCAAGCCGGTTGTGGCGAGCGATGTGCGCGGCAACCGGGATCTGGTAGACCACGGCCGGACGGGTTTCCTGGTGGGGCTGGGTGATGTAGAGGGGCTGGCAGGGTACTTGGAACTGCTGGCCCGTGATAAGAACCTGCGCCTGGCCTTGGGAAGAGCGGCCCGGGAGAAGATTGGCGATTATTCCCTTGACAAAGTGCTCGCCGAGATGGCTGCTGTTTACAGACGCTATTTACCAAGCTAAGAACGCGTAACTTCTTTTGTTGAGTCATGACAAATCGCAAACGTAAAGATGGCCGGCGAGTATTATAAAGCAGTTGCATAATGTTCCGAAGCGCTAAGGTAAGGGAGATTATTGCTCGCCTTGGGGGAGGGATGGAGCTTTGCGCTGGACAAAGGTGGTAAAAATAGCCGGGGATCTTTTTTTAGTTAACTTCAGCTTTTGGTTGGCTTTCTGGCTCCGCTTCGGCGGCGATATTCCTGCTGTCAACTGGCACGCCTACCGGACGATCTCCATCTGGATTACCCTGGCGGCCTTTGTCCTTTTTTACAGCTACGGGCTCTACGTCGGCGGCCGTTACCGCTGGATAGAGATCTTTGCCGCCCTGGTCTGGGTGGTGGCTTTGACTATCCTCAGCGGCCTGGGCATTTCATACATGCTGCAAAAGTATGCCTTCCCCCGCTCGGTGTTTCTTCTGGCGGCACCCATACAGCTTACGCTTTTGAGCATCTGGCGGTATGCTGTCTGGCGCTTTTCTATCTGGTTACAGGGTACCCTCACGCTGGTTGTCATTGGTCCTACAGAGACAGCCTGTCAGCGGGCACGGGAGGTTACCCGGGAAGACAATCGCCTCTACCAGGTGGCGGGTCTGGTAGTCGAGGGCGGTTCGACAACGGCTGAGGTAGAGTTTCCAGTGCTGGGAACTTATCATGAACTTCCTCAAGCCCTTGATGCCAGCCGGCCCGGGGCGGTACTATTTTGCGATGGGATTCCCTTGGAATATCGCGAAATGATGCTCAAAGAAATTATGGCTCGTAATCTGCCCGCTTTTATAGTCCCTGATATTTACGAAATCTTTTTAGCCCAGGCCCGCCTGGGACAGCTCGACGGTATTCCTGTTTTCCGAGTGGATGGCTTTATAGCTGTGCCTTCGCGCGCCTGGAAGCGGGCCGTTGATGTGGCCCTGTCCTTATGTATATCCATAGTGGCCATACCCTTGATTTTGCTGGCGGCCCTGGCGATAAAGATAGAATCTCCCGGCGGACCGGTATTTTACCGCCAGCAGCGGGTGGGGCAGGGTGGTCGGGTGTTCCAGTTGATCAAACTACGAACCATGGTACCCGATGCGGAAAAGTTTACCGGCCCTGTGCTGGCTGAAGCCGGTGACCCGCGCTTGACCAGGGTGGGCCGGATTCTAAGGGCCACTCGTATTGACGAGCTGCCCCAGCTCTGGAATGTCCTCAAAGGGGAGATGAGCTTCATCGGCCCCCGGCCGGAGCGGCCGGTCTTTGTGGAACAGTTCAGGAGAGAAGTGCCGGGCTATGATTGGCGTCACCAGTTGAAGGTAGGCATCACCGGCCTGGCCCAGGTCCAGGGGCGCTACAGCACCACCCCGGCCGACAAACTGCGTTACGACCTGCTCTATGCTAAAACCATTTCACCATTGAGCGACGCCCAGATTCTTTTACATACCCTGAAAGTCATGCTTATGCGGGACAAGGCTTCATAGGAGGTACATTTCATGGCTAAGGTACTGGTCACCGGCGGGGCGGGATATATCGGTAGTCACGTGGTGAAGGCCCTGGGGGAGAGGGGTTACCGGGTGCTGACCTACGACAGCCTGGTAACGGGTCACCCCTGGGCGGTCTTATATGGCGACCTGGTGGTGGGCGACCTCCTGGACGCCGGTAAGCTGGAGGAAGTTGTCCGGGACTTCCGGCCCGATGCCGTCATGCACTTTGCCGCCCACATCGTCGTCCCCGAGTCCGTGGCCCAACCCCTGAAGTATTACATAAACAATGTGCAGGGCACCCTGAATCTCCTGGACTGTATGCAGAAGTGCGGGGTCGATAAGCTCATATTCTCTTCCAGCGCCGCCGTCTACGGCATCCCGGAGCGTATCCCGGTGCCGGAAGAAGCCCCCCTGCAACCCATCAACCCATATGGCCACAGCAAGGCCATGGTGGAGAGGATACTGCAGGACCTGTCCGCCGCCGGTGGGATAACCTACGTATCCCTCCGGTATTTTAATGTTGCCGGGGCCGACCGGGACGGTAGAATCGGCGAGGGGAAGGAAGACGCCACCCACCTCATCACCCTGGCTACCCGGACGGCAACGGGCAAGAGACCTTATTTAAGCGTCTTCGGCACGGACTATCCCACCCCGGACGGCACCTGCATACGGGACTACATCCACGTCGAGGACCTGGCGGAAGCCCACGTGCTGGCCCTGGAGCACCTGCTGGCCGGGGGCCGGAGCGAAGTATTCAACTGTGGCTACGGCCGGGGCTACTCCGTCCTGGAAGTGATTGCAGCGGCCAAAAAGGTGACCGGCGTAGACTTTCCGGTACGCTGCGAAGGCCGGCGGCCGGGCGACCCGCCGGTCCTGGTGGCCGACGCCCGGAAAATCCGCGAGCGCCTGGGCTGGTTCCCGGCTTACGATGACCTGGAGCGCATTATTTATTCCGCCTGGCAGTGGGAGCGAAAGAGGAATAGCGTCCTGGCGATGCGCTGATATAGCCGGAACATGGGTAAGTAGATGCGGAAGGGTCTGGCTGACGGGCAAGGAAGAGGGGAAAAAGAGGGGAAGTATTTAAATATAGCTTTATGATCATTACGTTCATTAAACGGAGTGGGTACGGTGATGTTCGTCCTGGCCGGTTAAGTGCAATTTAACACCCGGGATAAGTACTGTTATACCACCAGCCGGCCGTACATGCCACAGCCATACCGTTGTAACAACTTTAATACTTTCTCGCGATATGGGAAACTTATTTCGGGCAGGGAACTTAAACTGGCAGGAAATCCTTTGCATCCTGGCGGTAACGTTGATCGGCAGTCAGGTTCCCGGCCGGTTACGAAAATAGCCACTTCCTTTAGCCCCTGCTAGAATGGGGGCGAAAGGAGGTGAGCACATGGCCAAAGTGACAGCGCCCCTGATGTCCCTGGATGCCAGCGGCGCCCTGGGTAAGGCCCTGGTCTTTGCCAAATGGAAGGGGATCAATTATGCCCGGCGCTATTTTGTGCCTATGAACCCCAATACTGAGAACCAGGCAAGGGTTCGCGGCTACTTCACCCGGGCGGTGACGGGCTGGCAGGGGGAAAGCCCTGAGACCAGGGCCATGTGGAACGCGGCTGTGCGCGGCCGGCCGCTGACGGGGATGAATTACTACCTGTCCCAGTATATCAAGTACCTGTCCAGCCATAATGGCCAGGCACCGCCCACGCCCTTCCTGCCCCCGGGCCAGCAGCAATCCTAAATGATTGAGTTTTGGAAGCGGCAGGGTTGGGTGCCTTGCCGCTTCTACCAACAAGTTGCAAACCAGGTAAGCGTAAAATAACCCCCAACTTGCACCTAAGGTGGGGGCTTGAGCATCCTAATTATACACCCGGCAAAATGAAGGTAAAGAAACAGACCACGGCAGCAGCTGATCCAGATCATTTTTATCCTGGGGATCCAAGTTGGGAAGTTTTTCGAAGAAGCAAATGAGGTACTGGAAGGGGTTCAACCCGTTTTCCTTCGCCGTCTCTACGATGCTGTAAGTAATGGCGCTGGCTTTAGCACCCCGCGGGGTATTGGCAAATAACCAGTTTTTGCGGCCAATGACAAAGGGCTTGATGGAGCGTTCGCTGCGGTTGTTATCGAGTTCCAGACGCCCGTCTTGCAAGAAGGCTATTAGTTTATCCCACTGGCCCAGGCAATAGTTAATCGCCTGGCCAATTTCTTCCCTCATAGTGACATTTTCTCAATCCGCTTACAGGGTGACAATATCACAGTCCGGTAACATAAAACGCGAAGTGGCTTGACAAATAATTTGTTATGTGTTATTAAAACTATTTACATATTTGACTAGGGAGTTAATAATGTGGTATTAAATATAGAGAGAGCTTCAACAAACTTTATTGGTTACCTAAGAGGGAGGACCAAATGGAGGATAAAGAAGTCAGTATGACTGCACTCACCTCTGCTTTCGTGCGTGCTTACCATGTGATGAACGGTACACCGAAAATGTTTAATGACTTTCTTGCCTATGATTTGTTAACTCAGGAAGAACGTACAAAGATGGAACAAAATCTACCAGAGCTTCTCAAGGTTTTTGATCCTGAACGTGCTGCCTCCTGCCCTGATCAAGCTACTGCCTTAGCCTGGGTGATTCGAGACTTCTTAAACGCCTCTACTTTACTTGTTCGTGCCCGGTATACGGAAGATAGCCTCGAAACAGCTGTCAAACACGGGGTTAAGCAGTATGTTATTCTCGGAGCGGGGATGGATACCTTTGCATTTCGGCAACCGGAGTTAATACAGCAGCTGCAAGTGTTCGAGATCGACCATCCTGTTACCCAGGGTTTCAAACGCAATCGACTGATGGAGCTGGGGTGGCAAATGCCTGCACAACTACATTTCATCCCGCTAGATTTTAAAAAAGATAGCCTGGTAGAGGCACTCGATCGTTCATCCTATAATCGGCATATACCAAGCTTCTTTAGCTGGCTTGGAGTCACCTACTATTTAACTCGTGAGGTGGTGTTTGCCACGCTGAGAGACATCGTCAATTTTTCTTCTTCAGGTAGTATAATCATTTTCGATTACCTGGATTCCGAAGCATTTATACCCGGGAAAATGGCGAAGAATATACAAGTGATGCAGATGATTGGTCAGCAACTTAGTGAGCCGTTAAAAGCCGGCTTTGATCCTGCCACGATTGGCCCAGAATTGGAGATTCTCGGCTTGCGTCTCCTGGAGAACTTAAGCCCATCCGATATCGAAGAACGCTACTTCCGGAGACGAACCGATGGTTATCATGCGAACGAGCATTTTCACTTGGCACGAGCAATGGTCATATAGCAAAAGCCGTCGCGAGGTAGGATCCCAGTATGGGCTCCCTCCATATTCGGACCTGTACACAGTACTTGATATTGACGGCATTATTCCCATGAAGGTTTATGGGAGCTTTTTTTTATTCTTTTCGTCTATAATAGTGTAAGTGTAAGGTATCTCAGGGGGTGATGAAAACCGTTTGAGGAAAGGCTTACCAGGACCAAATACAAAACATAGCCGGTCCCTTCGTACTGAACCTGCCCTGCGAGGAAGAAGTACCGGGTTCTTTGATGTAAAAAGTTAAAGCTAGGGGATAAGACTGATGTGAAATTGCGCGATATATCGGTCCTGGAAGACAGGCTGTGGAAAAAAAGAAAACCTTGAACGTTTGAAGCAAACCTTGCAGGCAAGGGAGTTCTGGGCGCTACCGCGGCAACCGATAAACCTGAAACAGGCGGACGGGTTTACTCTACGCGCGTTAGCTTCAGTATTTCTCGACTATTCCGCTTATGACTACCTGGAGCGCATTATTTAGAGGAAGATGAAGGGGACCATGTCAGGCAACAGTTTAAGCAGTTGGGCAGGGAAGCGTAAGTAAAATACCTTCAGAACAGGGGGTGCGGAAAAGTGAGCGCTAGCCTGGCTGAGCTGGCGGCAGGCCGGGAACGGTACACCTACGCCGACTACTGCCGTCTACCGGAAGGGTCGCCTTATCAGCTTATTGGAGGAGAACTGGTAATGACGCCTTCGCATACACCTTATCACCAGATGGTATCCATGAAGCTGGAGTTAAAAATGGCGGGCTATGTCCTGGAGAAAGGGCTGGGCATTGTTTTAGACGCTCCCGTAGATGTCTATCTGGGAGAAACAGAAACTTACCAGCCGGACATAATTTTTATATCCAGGGAAAGGTTGGCCATTATAAAAGAAAAATACATCAAAGGCGCGCCGGACCTGGTGGTGGAGATTCTTTCACCCAATACTGCTTACTACGACCTGCGCAGCAAGTATAAGGTATACGAAAAGGAAGGCGTCAGGGAATACTGGATAATTGACCCCGGGAATAAAGGGGTACAGGTTTTTTGCCTGCGGGAGGGGAAGTTTGCCCTGGATCAGGAAATAGAACAGGAGGGCACTGTTAAGTCGCGGGTTATAACCGGCTTCCAAATTCAAGCTGAAAGTATATTTTGAAGTACTGTTACTGGGGTAATGTCGCGGTTATTATCAGCAAAAACGGCGAGGGGTATGTCTCGCCGTTTTTTTCATTCAGCCCCTATAACAGGGCTTGGACAGCAAATAAATACTTGATACGTTGTTTCGACTCAGCCTTCAAGCCTTTACAATTCTGGCAAATCGATACCAAGTACATAGCTGACCAGCATGCCTGGGCTCGGGCTGGACAAAAGCAGTTCAACACCTTCGTCGAGCGCTCTCACCGTTCTGATGACGAAGAATTCTATGCCATTAACCTGGCAAATGTCACTTCCAGGACCTCCTTTTTCAAAATAGCCCAAAACTGGATCTTATTTTTCAACTATCAACGCCCTTATTTCGGGAGAGACATGAAGGGTATAACCCCAATACAAGCCCTTCACGCCTCGCGTATGACCATAAACCCGGCCGTCGGTGCTATGCCCGTACTCCTACTAGACAGGGTCTCGCTATATCTTGACTACTTCTGGAATATCTCCACTATCCCCTGGGATAACTCGCCCAAAAATTTAATCTTTGTGAACAAAACTATGGCCAATTACCATTGACGTAGAAAAACAAGCAATGTTATACTCGTTTTAAGCAAAAATCGCCAGTAGAGGAGGGTTATTCGTGGAAACTTATTTAAAGATTGTCACCAGAGATCTAAAAATTGAGTTAAAAGGTGGAGTTGATTTTATTAAAGAAGTTTTAAATCAGAAACTTTATGATGTTTTAGATCTGGCAAGCGCCAAATATCAAGCAGTATTTCAAGAAAGTGACGAAGAACTAGAAAACATCGACGCCAACGATAAAATTCCGGCAGCTCAAGAAGCGGAAAATGGCAGCGAGATAGGGCTGGAAAAGGAGAAAGGTTTTGCAAAACATGAGATATTAACCCCCAGTTTAAAGGAACTGAAATCGAGAGCAAAGCTAGGTAATAATAAGGAACTGGTGACCCTGGTAGTATATTATAGCGATTTCTGCCTCCACCAACCTCCCGGCAGTGAAGATATCCGCCGCTTGTTAAAGGAGGAACTATCTGAGAAACCTTCTATCCTGATAAGCCTGAGCACCTATTTACAGCGGGCGAAAAAGGAAGGCTGGGTTAACCAGGAGGGAAAAAGGTGGAGAATGACGGGCGCCGGCATCGAGAAAGTCCGCGAATGGTTGAAGAGCGCCTAAAGAATTTGGGCTTTTGGAATGTGTATGCATTCCCGTAAATTAGCCCAAAAGCGGTCAGCATAAACAGTGTTATGTTTTATTACCGTATATACGTACACGTATCTATGGAAGAACGAAATATTGTGTGCGGCAAAACTCACATATCCATCTTTGAACGTAATGTCCGGGGCGGGTATATTTTTATTAACAATATAAAGCAGGGCAGATGGAGAAGAGGATAGGTCTGCTCTGCCCATTTACCTGGTTGCGAGACAAAGAGTTTGGTTCATTTGAATTGTATTATACCGGTATACGAAACTGACGGTGCAATTACACCTAGGTCTGGATGGACGACGGCCGCAAGATATTAAAAGAAGTACAGCACAAAAACGGTATTGAGGCATCGGAACCGGCCGATAAAGGGAAATATCGTAACAGCATTTTTTGCGTGGTAACCAGCAACTCTTTTCCCTGCTAAAATTGGAAAGCCTGCCCTTGAATAATTGTAGAAGCGGATCGTGTGGCACGTCGAAGCCGTGAAATCTATAACACCATTACTTTCAGGCGCTGACAACTACCGGGTGAAAGGAAAGATACGTGTGAAATAAAGTTTTAGCAAATTTATCCTCGGCCTCACCGTCGGCATCTTTCTTGCCCTCGGCCGCAATATGATGGCCGGTGCTTCCCCGGGGGCAGGGGATAAATAAATCTTTCGTCTAAAATACCATCTCAGGGCTCGTAAGGGCCCTTTTTTTAGAACGTGCAGGAATTTCTCCTTTCCCGGCGAACCTATAGGAAAAAGATACCACCAGGTACGGTAGAAATCATAACTCCCGCCAGTGGAGCATATGATGGAACTGCTCCGGTCATATTAGGTCATATTAATGGGTTATGTCTAAAGGGAGATGGGGACTTTGCTGCGTGCTTTTTACTGGCTGGTGGTTCTGGCCGCTTTCTTTTTTGCCTGGCAGGTCCTGGAACCGGCCCTGGCCGCCGGGACGGTAGTGGCCTACGAAGACCCTGATACCCGGCGGGCCATGATTGCCGTCAGGGATTTTAGTACTGTCCTTGGCGGGGAAGTTGATTGGGAGGCAGAAACTAGTACGGTGAGTATCAGGGTTTACGGCCGGCCGGCCCTTTACTTGAACGTGCAAGCCGGCACCCTGGCGGGCGTCCCCCTGCAGCCCCCGCCCCAGATCAAGGACGGGGTGACCTATGCCCCCCTGCGGCAGGTGGCGGAAGCCCTGGGGGCCAGGGTGGATTGGCGGGAAGACGGCATTCATGTTTATACCCCGGCGGGCCAGCAGGTGAGCATTAAGTATATTCATCTCCTGGGACGATATACCATCACCTTCCCCGGGAAGGAGGCCGGCAGTCCCAGCCTCCACAATGCCCGCCTGGCCGGACAGTACTTAAATGGCCTCGTAGTGCCGCCGGGAGGGGTGGTATCCTTTAATAACGTCGTCGGCCCCCGCACTGGTGCCAGGGGCTTTGTACCCGGCATTATCTTCATGGGGGATCAAAAGGTGCCTGAGATCGGCGGGGGTATCTGTCGCACGGCTACCCTGCTGCACAATGCTGTTTTGTCCGCCGGCCTGGAAGTGGTGGAAAGGCACCGCCATGGGTTACCGGTGACCTATGTCCCTCCCGGCTACGACGCTACCGTATACTATGGCGTGCTGGATTATCGCTTTCGCAATAACCGGCCGGTTCCTATAAAACTGGAATTCAGCAGCCAGGGGTCCAGCATTTCTATGGCGATCTGGGAACTGGGCTAATGCCAGGAAGAGGGGAGCTGGAGAGGAGGAGCTGCACCTCTTCGGTTTCTTTGGCTTTATAGTCCTGGCCAGCAGTTATTTATCCTTACCTGCCGGCTGGAGCTTAAAAGTAGCCCCATCCGGCGGGTCGAGCTATGCCTGACGCTCCTTAATGCCGGCCTGGTCCTCATGGCCGGCGGGCCTCCTGGTAGCCGGTTTATCCGGTTTTCTCTAGACCTGTCTCTGGCGGGGACTGGGAATGGACTTCACCAGCGTCGCGCTGGAGTTAACTCCCTACCCTCTGGCCCGATCCGCCGGCGGCGCCCTTATTGCCTCCGGGGCTGTGCTCCTCGCCCGGGAGATGGTCTCCCTGGTCTGCAGTCTCTGGTTTGCCCTCCTGCAGCCGGCGGCGGGAGAGTAGGATTAAAATGGTATCCCGGAATACGAAAGTGTGTTATAATCAGGCTAACGGGGAGCTCCGGGTGGGGCTGAGAAAGGACCGGTGAGGTCCTGACCCGCAGAACCTGATCAGGGTAATGCCTGCGCAGGGAGGATAGGATGATTTGATGATTGCTGACCACCCGGGCCGGGTGGCTTTTTATTTTAAGCGCCTGGGTAAGTTAAACAATACCAGTCGGTCTCAAAGTTACTATCAGGGCTGAAGGCTGACGCGTGTTTGTTTATAATTTCTGAGGAGGCATGGCTGATGATCGGCAAAGTAAATGACGATTTCTTCCGGCAGGCCATCCTGCCCCATACGGGGGCAGGGGATCCTGAGGTGATAGTTGGGCCGCGCATGGGAGTGGACGCCGCAGTGCTCAAAATCGGGGAGGAGTACCTGGCCGTCGCCGAGGATCCCATTTTCCCGGGACCGACGACTTCCCCCGATGACTTCGGCTGGATCACCGTCCATATCGGCGCCAGCGACGTCGCCGTTATGGGCATCAAGCCCCGTTTTATGACCTATTCCCTCTTGCTGCCGCCGGGAACCCCGGAGGACTACATTGCGGGGCTGGTCCGCAGCATCAGCATCTATGCCCGGGAACTGGGCATTACCATTGTCGGCGGCCATACCGGTTTCTATGGCGCCGTAACCATTCCTACTATCGGAGGAATTACCGTCTGGGGCCGTGGCAGGGAAGTGGTCACCCCGGCGGGGGCCCGGGTCGGCGACGCCGTAATTATTACCAAAGGGGCGGCCATTGAAGCGGCGGCCCTGGTGGCCTGCGAGCTGGGTGAGAAGCTCCTGGCTGCCGGGATTGCTCCGGACCTGGTGGCAAGGGCTAAAAAGCGGTTGCGGGATATGTCGGTGGTGGCCGAAGCCGGTATTGCCGTAAAGGTCGGCGGCGTCCACGCCATGCACGACGCCACGGAAGGGGGCCTGGCCCGGGGCCTCTGGGAGGTGGCCGAGGCTTCCGGTGTAGGTTTAAGGATCGAACGCGCCCGGGTGCCGGTACCCGCCGATATCCGGGCGGTTTGTGACTATATTGGCCTTAACCCTTACGAAGTAATCAGCGAGGGCACCCTGGTGCTCACCTGCGCGCCGGAAAAGGCTGACGCCATGCTGGCGGCCTTTAAAGGAGCCGGCATCGAGGCGGCGGTTATCGGCCGGGTGGTGCCGGCGGGCGCAGGTCGCGCCTGGGTGGAGGCCGGCGGCCGGGAAGAGCAGCTCCTGCCGCCGGCGGTGGACCGCTTCTGGGAGGTCTTTTTCAACGCCCTGGCCCTGAAAAACGATACCCGTACTCCGACGGAGGTGGCCCTGTGCCAGGAACTGGGACAGGCCGTCAGGGAGCTCGAGGAAGCCAACGTTGCCGCCCTCATCCCCGAGATCGGCGCCAACCTGGCCTATTGCTTGCCGGAGGCAAAAGAACTCCGGGACATCGCCGCTATACCCGGCCGCCTGCTGCGTTTTAAGGGTCGGGTGGCAACCCTGGGCGAGCCGGAGATGGGCTGTTCCCGCCACATGGGCGGCACCATCCTGGTGGTGCGGGAGTTCTTCCCGCAGGCACGCTGCGTCATCAACCTTCGCAACAACCCCCGGGTGCGTCAGGCCTGCGCCGATCTGGGTTATAAGGTTGTCAGCATGCCCGTGCCCCCGGACTACCGCCAGACGGACGATGATTTCTATACCGACCTGCGCCGGACTCTGGCGTCCTGCCGGGAACTTCCTGACGTAATTGAAATACCCGATCGCATCAACCTGGAGCGGCTCATCCTGGTCCTGGGCCGGAACCCCGGTGAAATCGTCAGCAAGGTAACCTCCCTGGCCACCAGGGTGGCGGAATTGGAGTAGAGTAAACCCGTTAAAATCCGGCTCAAAGAAGGAAATTTTGAGCCGGTTTTGCTTGGGATTTGTTTTTCGTTTATGCACAGATGCTATGCGTATAGTATTCGCAAACCGCGGCCGGAGGTGTTCTAAATGTACGAGCCCATTGCCCCTATCAGCTGGCGTGATGGCCAGGTGGAGATGATCGACCAGACCCTCTTACCAGGGGAGCTGGTTATCATCCGGCCCCGGACGGTAGAAGAGATGTGGGACGCCATCAAGAAGCTCAAGGTCCGGGGGGCGCCGGCCATCGGCATTGCGGCAGCCCTGGGCCTGTATCTGGCTGTGAAGGACTCGGGAGCCATGGATAAGGCCGGTTTCGAGGCCGAATTGCAAAAGGCCGCCGCTTACCTGGCTTCCTCCCGGCCTACGGCGGTAAACCTCTTCTGGGCCTTGAAGCGGGTGCAGCAGGCGGTAGCCGCCGCAGCCACGGACGACGTTGCCGCCTTAAAGGAACTGGTCTTGAAGGAAGCCCTGGCTATCCGGGATGAGGACGAGGCCATGTGCCGGGCTATCGGTGAGCACGGCGCCTCCCTTCTGGCCGACGCCGAAGCGGTCCTTACCCACTGCAACGCCGGCACCCTGGCCACCGCCCGTTACGGCACGGCCCTGGCTCCCATCTATACCCTGGCCGCCCGGGGCAAGGTGTTGAAGGTCTTTGCCGACGAGACCAGGCCCCTCCTCCAGGGAGCCCGCCTGACTACCTGGGAATTGCACCAGGCCGGCATCCCGGTGACCCTGATCACTGACAACATGGCCGCTACCGTCATGGCCCGGGGCTGGGTCCAGGCAGTCATCGTCGGTGCCGACCGCATAACCGCCAACGGGGACGTGGCCAATAAAATCGGTACCTACGGCGTGGCTATTTTGGCCCGGGAGCACGGCATTCCTTTCTATGTAGCCGCACCGGCCAGCACCTTTGACTTAAGCCTCTCAGGCGGGGAGCAGATACCTATCGAAGAAAGGGACCCGGCTGAGGTCAGCCATTTCGGCTTGCGGCCCACGGCCCCCGAGGGTATCGGCATTTTCAACCCGGCCTTCGATGTGACCCCCTACCGCTATGTCACAGCCATTATTACAGAAAAAGGAGTCATCCGGCCGCCATACAAACAAAATATCGCCAGAGTATTAGCCGGCGAAAGCAGGTGAGAGTAATTGCTGCAAACTTTAAAGGAGCAAATCGTTGAAGTGGGCCGGCGCCTCTACCGGAGGGGGCTGGTTAACGGCAACGAAGGCAATATTAGCATTCGCTTGCCCGGGAACAGGATCCTGACCACCCCTACAGGGGTGAGCAAGGGTTTCCTGCAGGCAGACGACCTGGTAATCGTGGACCTCGACGGCAATATTCTTGAGGGGAAACAGAAGCCTTCGTCGGAAGTAAAGATGCACCTGGCGGCCTACCGGGCGCGGCCGGATATCCAGGCCGTCGTCCACGCCCATCCCCGCTTCGCCACCACCTTTGCCGTAGCCCGCAAGAATCTCCCCATTACGGCCATGCCGGAAATGGTGGTCCTGGTGGGGGAGGTAGCCCTGGTACCCTATGGGACGCCCTCGACCACTGAACTGGTGGACCAGTTCGCCCCTTACTGGCAGGGCCACGACGCCTTTTTACTCAGTAACCACGGTGTCCTCACTCTGGGCCGGGACATCTGGGAAGCCCTCTACCGCATGGAGTCCCTGGAGCACTACGCAAGCATTATCCTGGCCAGCCAGTCCCTGGGCGGTCCTCATTACCTGGAGCCCGAGAACCTGGAGAAACTTTACCGCTTGAAGCAGTGAAACCGGTGTTACATCTGGCCGGCAGTCGTTATAAAACGCGACCCTGCCGGCTAATTTTCCCTATTTGGGGTAGTATAATATGTAGATAGGCAAGATAAAAACTGACATTTTTTCAGATGGATTCAACCCTGACTATCCCAGATAGACCACACCTGGAAACGCGAAGCCTTGACTTCAATATTTATCTATACTAAAATATAAGTATCGGATCTCATAGTTCTCAAACAGCGGCTGCTTATGCGGAAAAACAATTGTTTTTGGGTTCGGAGGCCGAAGGTTCCTGATAGGCATGTTTCGCGGTCGATATGACATGTAGTGGCAAGTGAACCTTATTTAGGCTTTAAAGTTTGTTTATTTAGATACACGATGATGCGAAATAAAGAGGTAAAGAAGCCCCTTGTTTAGGAACAGAGCTGTTCCGCAAACAAAGGGGTTTTAATTTAATTGCAAAATAAGAGGTCGGGAAGGTCTGTGACCAGAGGGAGGAATGACCGGTGCGGATAGCCATTATCGGCGGTTCCGGGGTTTACGACCCCGGTATTCTCACCAACATCCACGAAGAGAGGGTGGAAACGCCCTATGGTGCCGCCGTCCTCAAGGTTGGCACCTACCATGGGGAAGAGATAGGGTTCATGCCCCGTCACGGGGATAAGCACACCGTGCCACCCCACAAGGTTAACTACCGGGCCAATATCTGGGCCTTGAAGATGCTAAAAGTAGAACGGGTCCTGGCCACGGCCGCGGTGGGTTCCACCAATCCGGAATTCCGGCCGGGTGATTTTGTTATTGTCAATGACTTCCTGGACTTTACCAAAACACGTACTTACACCTTTTTCGAAGGGGGCGAGACGGGGGTAGTCCATACCGATTTCACGACCCCCTATTGCCCTGAGCTTGGCCAGGTCCTGGTGGAGACAGCCGCCCGTCTGGGCATCAAGGCCCACGCCGGCGGCGTTTACGCCTGCACCGAAGGGCCGCGTTTTGAAACCCCGGCCGAGATCCGAATGATCCGGCAACTGGGCGGCGATCTGGTGGGCATGACCAATGTTCCCGAGGTAGTGCTGGCCCATGAGGTAGGGCTCTGCTACGGCCTCATCGCCATGGTCACCAACATGGCAGCCGGCATCTCCTCCACTCCTTTAAGCCACGAAGAAGTCCTGGAGATCATGGACCAGAACGGTAAAAACTTACGCGACCTCATTATGCAGGCTATACCCGGTATTCCCCGGCAGCGAAACTGCCGCTGCAGCCTCGCCGCCGGTAAGATTGAGGTATAAAGGGTAAGGAGGAAACGCCGATGCCAGCATCAATTATTCGCGATCCCAACCTGGCCCCTGAAGGCCGGTTGAAGATCGACTGGGTCCGCAACAACATGCCTATCTTAAACGAAATTCGTCGCGACTTCGAAGAGCGCCGACCCTTTGCCGGCAAGCGGGTGGCCATTTGCCTGCACCTGGAGGCCAAGACCGCCTACCTGGCCCTGGTCATCAAGGCCGGGGGAGCGGAAGTAGCCATCTGCGGTTCCAACCCCCTTTCCACCCAGGACGACGTTTGTGCCGGGCTGGCCAGCCAGGGGGTTACCGTTTACGCCCGCCACGGCTGTACGGCGGAGGAGTACAACACCTTCCTGAATAAAGTCCTGGACACCGGGCCCCAGCTGGTTATCGATGACGGCGGCGACCTGGTCCATCTCCTCCATACCGGCCGGCGGGAACTCCTGCCGGAGATTATCGGCGGCGCCGAGGAAACGACTACGGGGATTCTACGCCTGAAGGCCATGGAAGCCGAGGGCGCCCTGGCCTTCCCCATGGTCGCCGTTAACAACGGCGACTGCAAGCACCTCTTTGACAATCGCTACGGCACCGGCCAGTCCACCTGGGACGGGATCATGCGCAATACAAATTTGACGGTCTGCGGCAAAACCGTGGTCGTGGCCGGCTACGGCTGGTGCGGCAAGGGGGTGGCCATGCGGGCCAAAGGCCTGGGAGCCCGGGTGATTGTCACCGAGGTCAACCCCATTGCCGCCAACGAGGCCCTTATGGACGGCTTCCAGGTTATGCCCATGAAGGAAGCGGCCAGGTACGGGGATTTCTTTGTCACCGTTACCGGCTGCAAGGACGTCATCCGCGGCGAGCACTACGCCGTGATGAAGGACGGGGCAATCCTCGCCAACGCCGGTCATTTTGACGTGGAAATTAATAAACCGGAACTGATGGCCATGGCCAGGAGCCACCGGGTGGCCCGCCGCAACATCGAGGAGTTTGTCCTGGAAGACGGCCGGCGCATCTATCTCCTGGCCGAGGGTCGCCTGGTGAATATCGCCGCAGCCGACGGGCACCCGGCGGAGATCATGGACCTCACCTTCGCCCTCCAGGCCCTCTCTCTGGATTACCTGTTAAAGAACGCCGGCAAGCTGCCCGCCAGGGTTCTTCCCGTGACTGAGGAAATCGACCGCCGGGTGGCGTCCTTACGCCTGCGCTCCCTGGGGGTGGAGATCGATACCCTGACAGAAGAACAGGAACGTTACCTGGCCAGCTGGCGCCACGAGTAGGTGGCGCGCCAAAAAAGAGGTATCCTCAATGAGCCTTATTGAAATCCGCAACCTGGAATTTACCTATAAAGGCGGTACCCAACCGGCCCTTAAAGGGATCGACCTGGATATTAACCCCGGCGAATTTATCGTCATTATGGGCCACAGCGGGGCCGGTAAGTCTACCCTGTGCCTGACTTTAAACGGCCTGGTTCCCAATTTGAAAAAGGGTGCTTTTAAAGGCGAAGTAAAGATTAAAGGTACACCAACGGCGGGACATAAGGTCAGCCACTTTGCCCGGACGGTGGTTCTGGTATTCCAGGATTTTGAAACCCAGCTCTTCTCCACCAGCGTAGAACTGGAGGTCGCCTTCGGCCCGGAGAATTTTAATGTTCCTCCGGAGGAAATCAAGGAACGGGTGCGGGAGGCCCTGCAAAAGGTCCGCCTGACGGGATTTGAAAACCGGCAGCCGGCCAACCTTTCCGGAGGCCAGAAGCAGCGCCTGGCTATAGCCTCGGTGCTTTCCATCCAACCGGAGATTATTTGCATGGATGAGCCGACGACCGATCTCGATCCTGTAGGCAAGTATGAGGTTTTCAGCATCGCCAGCGCCCTGCGGCAGGAAAAGCGCATGACCATGATCATTGTCGAGCATGAGGTGGAGGAGGCCCTGGAGGCCGACCGCATTATCCTCATGAAAGAAGGGACTATCCTGGCCCAGGGCACGCCAAGGGAGATACTGAGCCAGAGCGATCTCCTGGCCAATTGCGCGGTAAAACCCCTGGATATGGCCGAACTCTTCGGCAGGCTGGGTTTCAAAGAACTGCCTTTGACGGTAGAGGAAGGCCTGGAGGCGTGGCGGCGGGCGGGGCTGACCTTCAACCAGGAACGTTACCGGTCCATGGTTGCAGCCCAGCAGTCAGCCCGGGAAGGAAAATACGGCCAACCCATTATTGAAGTCAAGGGTCTGCGCCACAGCTATGAAAACAATTTTGAAGCCCTGAAGGGTATAGATCTCACTATCCGCGAGGGTGAGTTCGTGGCCATCCTGGGGCAGAACGGTAGCGGCAAGACCACCCTGGTCAAGCACTTTAACGGCCTGCTCCGGCCGACCGCCGGGGAAGTGGTGGTAGCCGGGATGGATACGCGGGCGGAAAGCATCGATAAATTCGGCCGCGTGGTGGGGTATGTCTTCCAGAATCCGGATCACCAGATCTTTGCCGGGACTGTAAAGGAAGAAGTGGCCTACGGACCTAAACTCTACGGCGTGCCCCCGGCCGAGATTGAGGAGCGGGTCAGGGACGCCCTGCAAGCCGTCGAACTGGCTGGCTTGGAAGAGGAGGACCCCTTTTCCTTGACCAAAGGCCAGCGGCAGCGGGTGGCCGTAGCCTCGATCCTGGCGGCCAAACCCCGGGTGATTATCCTGGATGAACCGACGACGGGCCTGGATTATAAAGAGCAGCGGGGTATGATGGAGTTAGTCCGGCGGCTCAATGACATGGGTCATACCATTATCATGGTCACCCACAGCATGTGGGTCACGGCCGAATATGCCCACCGGGTGGTCGTCGTTAAGGATGGGCGGGTGGTAATGGACGGCCCGACGCGGGAAGTCTTTGCCCGGGAAGATGAACTGGAAGCCGCCTTCTTAAAGCCGCCCCAGATCGTGCGTTTCAGCAACCGCCTGGGTGCTACCTGCCTCAGCGTGGAGGAAGTAATGGCCTGCCTGGAAAGCCGCGAGGGGGGAGCAGAGTGAATCTCTATTTATACCTGGACAAGGACACCATTGTCCACCGGCTGGACCCCCGGGCCAAAATCTTGATTTTAATCTGCACCTTCGCTATACCCCTCCTCAATGACCACCCCTTATGGGTGGCGGGAGCGACGCTCTTGATTCTAATCTACGGTATGCTGGCCCGGTCCCTGGGGAATATCGCCCGCATCAAAACCATCCTGGTTTTAATCTTCATTTTCTCCTCCCTGATGTGGTTTGTTTTTGCTAAAGGGACCACGCCCCTGTTCTGGCGCGTGACCCGGGAATCGGTCATGTACGGTTTGGCCACCGGCCTCAAAATCGATGCCATGATTATCGCCGGGCTGATCTTCCTGTCGACTACCAAAAATGAAGAGATTACCCAGGGCCTAATCAAGCTCGGCCTCCCCTTTGCCGTAGCCTTTGTCTTTTCCACCGCCCTCAGGCTGGTGCCCACCTTTGTGGGCGCCGGGGCCACAGTCTCCCAGGCCATGCGGTCCCGGGGGCTGGATATTGACTCCGGCTCCTTCCTGGAAAGGATTAAAAAATATGTACCCCTGCTGGTGCCTATTTTCCTCTCTTCCATCCGCAATACCGATAGCCTGGCTATGGCCCTGGAAAGCAAGGGCTTTGGCAACTCTCCCCGGAGGACCTTTTACCTGCAGTTAAAATGGCAGCCGTTTGACACCCTTTTTCTGGTCTTTTTCGTGGTTTTAACCATCCTTAACGCCTGGGCTAAAATAAACGGTTTCACGTCAATAAGTGGTTTAATAAAATAAAAGGGGGGTGATGCCTCATAAATAAATGGGGGGTGATGTTTGCTCAGCTGGTTGCTGGCGAGATAAGCCGGCGGAAAATTTTCCGGAAGGGGGAGAAAGGCATTGAAAGAGCTATGGACCATGTGGAAGAACACCCGGATGATCACTATGACCGCCCTCACCGCAGCCATTTTTGCAGCCCTTTTAATTCCTTTTAAAGGTATCCCGATTATCCCCGGCATTACTGAATTTCGTCCGGCCCAGATTATCGCTACTACCTTTCCTATTTTCTTCGGACCCGCCGGTGCCTGGGGCGTGGCCATTGGCAACCTGATCGGCGACTTTTTCGGCACCCTGGGTCCCGGCAGCTTTTTCGGCTTTTTCGGTAACCTTTTTGAAGGCTATGTAATTTATAAGATCTGGCAGGCCTTGAAGAAGGAGCCCACCATTAAATCCGGTGGCGACCTTTTTCACTATGTTTTGGCCGTTATTTTGAGCGGGGCTACCTGCGCCATGATCATCGCCTGGGGCCTGGAGGTCCTGGGAATGTTTCCCTTCGCCGTCCTGGGCACCATTATTACCCTGAATAATGTTATTGTCCCTATCTTCCTGGGGCCGCCCTTAATCTTGCTCCTTTATCCCCGGATTAAGAAATGGGACCTGATCTGGACGGATGTTATGGACCCCGAAGACATCAGCACTGTCAAGTCGCCCACCCTGGGCCTGGCCCTGATGTGGATCGGCGGCCTGGGGGGACTGATTGTTGGCCTGCTCTTGTCCACCGGCCTCTACGGGGCTAAACTGGCCGGCTTTGGTGTAGGTCACACAGGTACAGGCGTTATTTTGGGCCTAATTCCTTTCATCGTTATCTTCCTGGCTTCGGCCCTGGCCTTTCCCTCAAAGGGAGAGTAGCCGGTAAAAAAGAGGGGTGGAGTTGCTAAGGAACTCCACCCCTTTTTTATTTGGCCCCGTGTACATTACCCGGCATCCGGGGGGAACAATATAAAAAACGCCAGGAGGGAAGGAGGTTCTGAATGGATAAGGAGCGGGAAATAGATGCCCGGCGCCGGGAAGCTGAACTCCTGGGGGAAGAACAGGAGCAAAAGAGGCAGCAGTTCGTGCGCAATATTATGCAGCAGGGGGAAGGAGTCGCTGCCGAGAGGGAGAAATTCCTGCGGGATCTGCAAACGGGCTCCCTGAAAAAATTATAGCTGAACCTTACCGCTAACTATTACGCCCTGACCGGCGCCCTCCTGGCTCCTTAAAGGGGAACTTTTTCCCAGCCGGCGGCGTCTTAAATTATAGGCGCGGTGAATAACAGGTTACTGGCCGGGAGGGGAAAAGATGACCAGGTGTACCGCCATTGTCATGACCATAGCTGTAATTGGAGTGATGGTTTTCCTGTCGGTAATAGGACACTTCCTCCCCTGAAAGACGGCGCCGGTTTTAGATCGGCGCCGTCGCTGCTTCCAGGTAGGTAAGGGTACAGGCCGTGGCATCCAGGCGGGCACGGATGCCAAGGGGCAGGGTGGCCTGGGGTTTGACATGGCCGGCCGGGAGGCCGTAGAAACAGGGTCGGCCCAGGGGCTTGAGCCGGGCGGTGATGACTTCCAGGGCAGTTAATCCCTGGCGGTTATCGTCGCACCGGGTACAATAACCGAAGACAATCCCGGCCGCCTCCTCCAGCTTGCCGGCCAGCTGCAACTGGGTGAGCATCCGGTCCAGGCGATAGGGGGCTTCGTCTACTTCTTCCAGGAAAAGGATTCTGCCACGGGTATCGATTTCAAAGGTCGTACCCAGGGTTGCCGTAACCAGGGAGAGGTTGCCGCCGGTAACCGTCCCTTCGGCCTGCCCGGGAATAATGCTCACCGGTGCTGGCAACTCCGGAGCCATGGGTATGGTACCCGGGGGTGCGGTTGCTGCCAGGGTACGAAAGAGGGCTTTTTCGGTATAAGGGTCCGGGACCGGGCCGCCCAGCTCGGGGTAGATCATGGGCCCGTGAAAAGTAACCAACCCGGTAATTTTATTGAAGGCCAAATGTAAGGCGGTAATGTCGCTGTAGCCTACCAGGATCTTCGGATGGGAGAAGACAAGGTCATAGTCGAGGCCGGCCAGGAGCCTGATACTGCCGTAACCGCCCCGCAGGCAAAATATGGCTGCTATTTCCGGGTCCCGGAACATCCAGTGCAGGTCGGCCAGGCGCTCGGCATCGCTCCCGGCCAGGTAGCCGGCGGTTTTACTTATATGCCTACCGGTACGGACCCGGTAGCCCCGGCTGTGCCAGAACTCCACGCCCCTTTTCAGGTATTCCGGCTGCGCCAGGGGACTGGCCGGGGCTATGATGCCGATGGTAGCGCCTTTTTTGAGGGCCGGCGGTTTGAGGACCAGCTTTAATTTTTCCATAACTCCCTCCGTCCGGGTCTTTTTCGATGCTTATCTCTATCACCGATGGCCTCGCCTTCGCTCCCCGGCCTTCCTGGACCGTTACGCTGCTCGGCCGAGTCCCTTCCTGCAACAAATACGGCCGGCAATTGCGGGCGGCTTAAGGCGCCGTTTAAATGGCCCGGGGTCGCTCCCTGGCGGTTAGCCGGGGGCTCTCAGGTAAATATATATGCTGCACCCCGGACAAAAGAAAAGCGGCAGGCCTTGCCTGCCGCCGGGGAATATATTCATGACGCCATGGTGACCTGGTTACTGGCGGGTAACTCCATCGGCGCTCTTCTGGTCCGAACCCTTGGCAACAAAGGTCTTACAGCAGGTTTCAGCCGAGGAGTTTACGGGCGTAGGGGAAATACTCCCCGCCATGGGGGCATCGACATTTTGACCCTGGGATTTGCTCATGGAATCAGAAGTAACAAGAATCTGGGAAGCATCACAGACGTTGCCACTGGACCAGTAATGGCAGTTGTTAACACTGCAGCTAATCTTAGGCATGAAATGGCACCTCCATAAAAATTTATCATCCCTAAAAAAATATCCCCCGGTAATAAGCCTTTTATGCGCACCTTTAGCATGAGAAAATCTCAGGGTAGTGGGAATACTATTTTTGAAGTTTTAGTGAAGTTCCTTGACAATAGAAGGGGAGCTAAATTAAGATCTTCGTAAGATAATGTACAGGCCGGGGGTAGGATTGGGCCTGCCGGGGGCTTCTCGAGGCCTGGAAGCAGGCAAATCAGGCCCCGGTGGGTTTTAAGCGCACTGACGAGGTTAAACTTGCCAAATATGGCTATGGAGGTTATGATGTATGATGTGGGGATATTATAATTGGGGTATGGGCGTGTGGATGCTCGTTTGGTGGGCGATACTAATTGGCATTATCGTCCTGGCGGTATACGGACTGGTAAGCCTGTTTAACCGCCGTGACGGGCAATCGCCCATGCGTCCCGATCCCTTAGGAATTATTAAGGAAAGGTATGCAAGGGGTGAAATTACCGCTGAGGAGTACCACCGCATGCGCGATGAGCTCAAGGAGCAGTGATAGGGTAACACAGCCTGGATTTATGTCGGGGGAGGGTAGTCGCTATGCGACGGCAACTCGGTAGTGATGCCGGTTTAACGGCACGAATGTTCCTGACCATGTTCCTCCTGGCAGCCCTGTATCTCTTTTTCCTGGCTGTTTTATGGCAGGCCGGCGTCAGCTATACGGGGATCATTATCTTTGTAGCTATTATGCTGGGGGTTCAGTACTACTTTTCCGACCGGATGGTCCTCTGGTCCATGGGGGCTAAGGAAGTGTCGCCCCGGGAGGCTCCGGAACTCCACGCCCTGGTGGAGAGGCTGGCCGCCCTGGCGGACTTGCCCAAGCCGAGGGTAGCCGTTGTCCCCACCCCTATGCCCAACGCCTTTGCCACCGGCCGCAACCCGGCCAACGCTGTAGTGGCCGTGACAACGGGGCTCATGGAGCGTCTAACCCCCTCCGAGCTGGAGGCAGTCCTTGGTCACGAGCTGACCCACGTTAAAAACCGGGACATGACCGTCCTGACCCTGGCCAGCTTTTTCGCCACCGTGGCTTCCTTTATCGTCCAGAACTTCTTCTACTGGGGCGGCACCTTTGGTGGCGGTCGCGATCGAGACGAGCGCAACAATATCATGCTGGTGTACCTGGCGTCCCTGGTAGTATGGCTGGTAAGCTACTTCCTGATCCGTGCCCTGTCCCGTTACCGGGAGTTCGCCGCCGACCGGGGCTCGGCCATTCTTACCGGGTCACCGGGACAATTGGCCTCCGCCCTGGTGAAAATTAGCGGCAGTATGGCGCGCATCCCCACCCGGGACCTGCGCCAGGCCGAGGCTTTTAACGCTTTCTTTATCATCCCGGCCCTGAACGGCAACAGCATCATGGAACTCTTTTCCACGCACCCGTCCCTGGAGCGGCGCCTGGCCTACCTGCGGCGGCTGGAGCAAGAAATGGAGGAACGGCGGTGAGCTTGCTGGATGCCCTCCTGGGGCGTACCAGGGTGCCCCCCGCCCGGACAGAACCACTCTTTGCCCTGAGTACAGCTATTATTACCCTGGAGGACGACCTGGGCTGGCATTCCGGCGGCCGGGCCGGGGTGGTCCTGCGGCCGGCCGAGGATAGTTTTTACGCCCGGGCCCAGGAAGAAACCGGGGAACTGGTGGCCCTGGCAGCCCGGGAAATGGAGGGCCATGTGGAAAACCAAAGGGATGAATACGGGTACCGGTGGCTAATATTTTCTGACCAGGATTGGGAAGATCTGGTGGCCCTGGCCCATATGGCCGGCCAGAATCTTAAAGAAAAGGGGGCCGGGGATCGCCTCCTGGCAGCAGTTTTTAAGTTAGAGAAGGATAAGCAGGTGTTATACCTGATCTTTAACTATAAACGGGGGGCCTTTTATCCTTTCATCCCCCTGGCCGGCAGGGACAAAGAACGTGATAATGCCCAGGAAATGCGCCTGGCTGCCCTCATGGAAAAGGAGCTTCCCTGGGAAAAGGATTTTAGCCGCTGGTACCCCCTCTGGGGCTGCCCGGTATAAACCACGAAGGGAGTTTTTGGGAATGGGCATCCTCTCACGCATGTCAACCATTTTTAAAGCGAAAATGAACAAGATCCTGGATCAGGCGGAAAACCCCCAGGAAACCCTGGAGTATTCCTATCAGCGCCAGCTGGAGATGCTGCAAAACGTCAAGCGCAACCTGGCGGATGTGGTCGCTTCCAAAAAACGACTGGAGTTACAGGCCGTAAAGCTAAAGGACAACCTGCAGAAATTGGAAGACCAGGCGCGTCAAGCCTTGCAACTGGGACGGGAAGACCTGGCCACCTCCGCCCTGGAACGCAAAGCCGCCATCCAGCAGCAGCTCGAGGGATTGGAGGAACAGGTCAAAGGCCTGGAGGCCGAGCAGGAGAAGCTGGCGTCAGTTGAGGCCAAACTCCAGGCCAAGGTAGATGCCTTCCGGACGAAAAAGGAGGTCCTGAAGGCTCAGTATTCCGCCGCCCAGGCCCAGGTGAAGATCGGAGAGGCCGTCACCGGCCTGTCGGAAGAACTGGCCGACGTCTCCCTGGCTATCCAGAGGGCCGAGGAAAAGACGGAGAGCATGCGCGCCCGGGCTGCGGCCATCGATGAACTGGTAGATTCCGGTGTCCTGGAGGACGCCCTGGAAACAGGAGACCCCCTGGAGGCCGAACTAAAGAAAGCGACTGCCAGGAGCAGGGTGCAGGAAGATCTGGAACGTTTAAAAAAAGAGGTGGGCAAAGCTTGATAATCCGCATTCTCACGGAAGGCCAGTACCGCCTGGAAGGCCAGGCCCTGGCAGACCTGGACCGGCTGGACGACCGCCTCCTGGACGCCCTGGCGGCCGGTAACAGGCAGGAGTATGAAGATAGCTTCCGGGAGGTTCTAGGCCTGATCCGGGGCCGGGGCAACCGGCTTCCCGACACCGAACTCGTGGAATCGGACCTCATCCTCCCCCCGCCGGATACGACCTTTGAAGAAGCCCGGGGCCTTTTTGCCGATTATCCCCGCCATCTGGGTTGACGCGCCCGGGTAACGATATTTTGCGGTTGTGTAGCGGTTGTGTATTAGTAAACAAAAACAGGTTATCCCTGGACGGGTAGCCTGTTTTTTAGTGGTTCTGTATGGGTTATTATGGTATTATATCTATAAAATAGAAAACTGTCTTAAAAGCTTCCACCCCTCGAGTGCATACCTGAACGAGGGCGGGGAAGCAAGGAAAGGTGAAACCGGCAGGGAATAAGGGCTTTTATAGGGGGAGGAGAAAGATGCGCAAAGCAAGCTTGACGGGGCTGATCCTATTTTTTATGTTCCTGCCCTGGGGCACGGCCTGGGCCGGCCCCACCGCCGGCGAACTCCTGGCCCTGCTGCCGCCGGGAGACGGTGAGGCAACGGAATTGACCCGGGGCGGTTTTGCGGTCATGCTGGCGGCTGCTGCCGGGATTAAGGGCGATGCCGAAACCGGCGACCTGCCCGTGGATGTGCCGCCGGAAAGCTGGTACACCCCGGCCCTGCGGGCCCTGTGGCAGCAGGGGATTATCCAGGGTTATCCCAACGGCACCCTGCGGCCGGAGCAACCGATTACCTGCCTGGAAGCGGTAATCCTTACCGCCAGGGCCATGGGATTACCCAACGAGATCGGCGGGCGGGAAGATAATCCTTTGCCTGGGGAGATACCTTATGGCCTTAGCCAGTACGCCTTTTTTCAGCAGCAAGGGTTGTTGCCTCCCGGCGAACCCCTCGCACCCATGAGCCCGGCGGAAGCGGCCAGGTGGCTGGCGGCAGTCTTCGGTTCCGAAACCCGGGCGGAAACCCTCATGGCCCGGTGCCGCCAGGCCCTGGCAGGTAAAGAGGCCGTCCGCGTCAGGGGGACAGTTAGCCTGCAGTTCCATAACCGGCCGGGGTTACCAACTACTGCCGAATTGGACCGCATGGTCATTTATGGCGACGTTCTGAATGAGGTTAGTATGGCGGGGAAGATGCACCAGCTGGTCACCCTGCACCTGGAAAAGGAGCAGGATATGACCATCGAGCAATTTGTCTCAGGTGGGTACCTCTACCGCCGGGTGACAGGCAGCGGAGGGGAAGCCGGTGAATGGCAACGTCTATCTCCGGCCCCTGATGTTATCTCTCTGTTGCGCCAGCAGCAGAACCTGGGCCTGCCGGCCGGTATCTATCCCTTCCTGCATTACCACCTCCTGGGGGAAAAGGAGATTGCCGGCCGGCAGGTGGTAGGGGTCAGCTTTTATGCCCGGCAAAATAATCCCGGGGCCCCCGGCGACCTCCTGCCGCCCCAGGTCTTCAGCGGCAGCGTGGACGATTACTTCAGCCAGCCGGGTAAACTTATCCGTTCCCTGTTTTACTGGGGCGTTATTTACTTTGATCCGGAGAGCCTGCTGCCGGTCAGGAGCGACCTTAACCTGGTCCTGGCCTTCGAGCCTGCCCCCGGCGGGCGACCGGCAGTTATGGCCGCCATGGAGACCCGTTTCCAGGGGAAGGACTACAACTTTGACGATTTTGTAATAGAGTTACCGGCGGCTGCGGTGGCGGCGCCAGTAAAGGAAAACCAGTAGGATCAGACCGGCGACGATGACTACGTCGAAGCGGTGGAAGATGGGACTCAGGGCTTCCCAGTTGGCCCCCAGCTGCCGGCCGACATAAACCAGGAGGATGGACCAGGGCAGGGAGCCCAGGAAGGTATAAACCACGAAGCGGCCGAAGGGCATGGCGGCGATACCCGCCGGCAGGGAGATAAAGGTGCGAATAACGGGCATCAGCCTGGTGAAGAAAACAGTGGCCTCGCCGTAGCGGTTGAACCACTTCTCGGCTACGGCGAATTCCTTTTCTGAGAAAAATACATAGTGGCCGTACTTCCGCAAGAAGGGCCGGCCTCCACGCAGGCCCACGAAATAAGCGACTATAGAGCCGATAGTACCGCCGATGGTGCCGGCCAGGACGGTCCCCCAGAAGCCCAGGGCCCCTGTACTGACCAGGTAACCGCCGAAGGGCAGGATAACCTCACTTGGCAGGGGGATGCAGGCACTCTCCAGGGCCATGGCTGCAGCTATGCCCGTATAACCGAAACTGGCGATAGCGCTGGTGATGAATTCAAACAACGGGGCGAGCAAACTGGACAATCCGGTACCTCCTCGTGAAATCTATTCCCGGTTAATTATATCAGGCTTTCTTTACCGGGAACACTAAAAATTTAATTAAAAACAAATGGCCGGGATTTGACCAGCTTTGCCCTTTCCCTAACTTCTCTTTTGGCATGGATTACGTTATAATAACTTTATTCGTTAAAGCATTTATAACGCGTAGAGCAAGGAGATGGGTGGTAGCTTTGTCGGTAGTCGAGCTATTAAAAGAAAAAATTCGCCGGGAAGGACGGGTAATATCCGACGACGTCCTCAAGGTGGATTCCTTTTTAAACCACCAGATTGACCCGGTTTTAATGCTAAAGGTGGGTGAAGAGTTTGCCCGCCGCTTTGCCGGTTCCGCCATTACCAAAGTTCTCACCGTGGAGGCTTCGGGCATCGCCGTAGCCCTGATGACAGGCCTCAGCCTCAAGGTGCCGGTTGTCTTTGCCAAGAAAAAGCAACCCTCCACCATGGACGGAGAGACTTATTGCGGCCGGGTACGTTCTTTTACTAAAGAAGAGGTAACAGATATAGTAGTAGCCGGGAGCTACCTGGGGCCGGAAGACAGGGTGCTAATTATCGATGATTTCCTGGCCTCGGGAGAAGCGGCCAGGGGATTATTGAAAATCATTACCCAGGCCGGGGCCACTCTGGTGGGCGTGGGTACGGTGATTGAGAAGGTCTTCCAGACCGGCGGCGAAGCCCTCCGGGATCAGGGCATCCGGGTGGAATCCCTGGTGCAGGTTGGCAGCCTGGCCGGGGGACAAATTGAATTTTTAACTTAATTTTTTACTCCCCAGCAGGATATTACATTTTTTTAGCGAACTAATAATTAAACATCACCACAAACGACTTCCGATTTGTCCTCTCCCACCGGGAAGGGCAAACGTCAGGGCCGGGGAGCAATCCCTTGACCTGCTATTGGGCAAAGGAAGGTACTCTTTTTTAGCGGAGTACCTTTTTCTTTTATTAAATAAATAATTGCCGTGTTAAATTAACTTTCCCGCTTTTATAACTGACTTTTTACCTGGAGGTGGTGGGGCAGGACGAGGTAGCAAATATTGATGTTCAATTTACAATGAAAATCGCGAAGGGGGAATTATCTTGCCCAAGGTACTGGTGGTCGATCAGGGCAAATGCACCGCCTGCCGGCGCTGTGAGCTGGCCTGCTCTTTCAAACATACCGGCGAATTCAATCCTGCGGCAGCCCGGCTGACGGTGGCTATTTTCCAGGATGACGATTATTACCAACCGGTAGTCTGCCAGCACTGTGACGAACCGACCTGCATGGTCGTCTGCCCGGCAGGTGCCATCCGCCGCGACGTGAAAACTAATGCCGTGATCATCGACGAAAATCGCTGTATCGGTTGTCGTATGTGCATCATGGCCTGCCCCTTTGGCGGGACCGACTACTCGGTTTCCGAGCAAAAGGTAGTAAAATGCGACCTTTGCGGGGGCGAACCGGAGTGCGTCCTAAACTGCCCCTGGGGCGCTATTGAATATAAAGAACCGGCAGGCCAGGCCCTGGACAGGCGCGAGCAGGTGGCTCGTAAAGTCCAGGCCGCTCTACGGGAGGTGGTTTAAATGTATGGTTGGACCGGACAGTTACTGCGCGTAAACTTGAGCGACGGTAAATGCAGGACGGAGAGGTTGAACCCGACCCTGGCCCGGGATTACGTCGGCGCCCGGGGGCTGGCCAGCAAAATTCTCTGGGACGAGATTGATCCTAAGGTCGACCCCCTGGCCCCGGAGAACAAGCTCATATTTATGACCGGGCCCCTCACCGGGACTACGGCTATTTCCGGCAACCGTTACAACGTCGTCACCAAATCGCCCCTGACCGGCGCCATCGCCGCCTCCAGCTCCGGCGGTTACTTTGGCAGCGAACTCAAGTACGCCGGCTTTGACGGGATTATCTTTGAAGGCCGGGCGGCCGAGCCCGTTTATCTCTGGATTGAAGACGGTTCTTTTGAGTTGCGGCCGGCCGGCGAACTCTGGGGGAAAAACGTCCACGAGACGGAAGACGCTATTAAAGCAGTCACCAGCCCCCATGCTAAAGTGGCTTGCATCGGCCCGGCCGGGGAGAAACTGGTTCGTTTTGCCTGTATAATGAATGATAAAAACCGGGCTGCTGGCCGTTCCGGTGTTGGGGCCGTCATGGGGTCCAAAAACCTGAAGGCCATTGCCGTTCGCGGCCACGGAGGGGTCAAAGTGGCCGATGGGACGGCCTTCCGGGAAGCGGTCCTGGCGGCCCTGGCCAAGATCAAGGCCAATGATGTCACTTACGGCGGCCTGCCCACCTACGGCACCGGGGTCCTGGTCAATGTCATCAATGCCCATGGAGGCCTGCCCGCCCGTAATTTTCAGACAAACATCTTTCCAGGAGCGGAAAAAATCAGCGGTGAAGCCCTGGCGGCTACCTACCTGGTACGCAAGAAGGCCTGCCAGGCCTGTCCCATGGCCTGCGGCCGCGTCACGAAGGTACCTTCCGGTCCCTACGCCGGTCATGGTGAAGGGCCGGAGTATGAGGCCCAGTGGTCCCTGGGGGCCGACTGCGGCATTGACGACCTGGCGGCCATCATCAAGGCTAACTTCCTGGCTAACGAGCTGGGCTATGACCCCATCTCCTTCGGCTCTACCCTGGCCTGTGCTATGGAACTATATGAAAAGGGTTACCTGCCAGCCGGGGATACCGAGGTGCCCCTGGAATTCGGTAATGCCGCCGTCCTGGTGGAAACAGCCCGCAAGGTGGCCTACCGGGAGGGCATCGGCGATCTGCTGGCGGAGGGTTCTTACCGCCTGGCATCACGCTACGGCCATCCCGAACTCTCCATGACCAGCAAGAAGCAGGAATACCCGGCTTATGACCCGCGGGCCTTCCAGGGTATCGGCCTGAATTATGCCACCTCCAACCGCGGCGGCTGCCACGTCCGGGGCTATACCATCGCTGCCGAGGCCCTGGGTACTCCTGTCCAGGCGGATCCCCTCTCTCCCGAGGGCAAAGCGGCCCTGGATAAGGCCTTCCAGGATTTGACCGCCCTGGTGGATGCAAGTGGCATCTGCCTCTTCACCACCTTTGCCCTGGGGGCTGCGGATATCGCCGGCATGCTGGCGCCGGCCACCGGCGTGCCCTATACGGAGGAAAGCAGCCTCCTGGCGGGTGAAAGGATCTATAACCTGGAACGTCTCTTCAATTTTGCCGCCGGCTTTACTAAAGCCGACGATACCCTGGCGCCGCGGCTACTCAATGAACCCATGCCGGAGGGGCCGGCTAAAGGCAAGACTTCCGCCCTGACAGAGATGCTGGCTGAATACTACCAGTTGCGCGGCTGGGACGAAGAAGGCCGGGTCACAGCAGCCACCCGGGAGAGATTGGGGCTGTAGTCAGATACCAGGACTATATTTTCCGGAGGAACGGCAATGCAAGTCGAACTCTTAAGTTTCCTGCAGCGGGCGGCCGGAGAAAGCCGGGTTGATATAGACGCGGCTACCGTAAGGGAGCTCCTGGCTGCCCTTTCTTCCCGCTACGGTGAAACTTTTCGTCGCCAGCTCCTGACCGCTGACGGGCAGCTCAAAGCCGGCATAGCCATCTTGATCAACGGACGCAATATCAACTTTCTGCAGGGGTTAGACACGCCTTTGAACCCCCGGGATAAAGCAACTATTATTCCACCGGCTGCCGGGGGATAAGGTGGGGAGTTCATCGTTATTCTGGAGGTCTCGGGGGCGATGCGCTATCTAATACTCGGCAACAGCGCCGCCGGGGTGGCCGCGGCCCTGGCCATCCGCCGGGCCGACCCGGCAGGAGAAATCACCATGGTGGGGGACGAACCATATCCCTTCTACGCCCGGGTCCTTACTTCTTACTATCTGGGTGGGCTGGTACCCAGGGATAGGCTCTGGCTGGTGGATGGAGAATGGTATCGCCGGCAGCGCATCCGGTTATTTACCGGCCGAAGGGCCACGGGGATTAGTACCGGGGCGTGCCGCGTGACCTTTGACGACGGCACGGAGCTGGCTTATGATCGCCTGCTTATAGCCGCCGGGGCCTCTCCCCAGCGGGTAGAGTTCCCCGGTGCGGGCCTGGCCGGGGTCTTTACCCTGAGGACCCTCGACGACGCTGCCGCCATCCGCAAATTCGCCCGGCCCGGCGGCCGGGCGGTAGTCATAGGCGGCGGGTTGGTAGGCCTCAAAGCGGCTGAAGGTCTGCATGCCAGGGGCCTCAAGGTGCGCCTGGTTGTCTCCTCAGGCAGGCTTCTTTCCCAGGCCATGGACGATACCGGGGCGGAACTGGTACGCCGGGCCATGGCCGCCGCCGGGTTTACCATCCACCTGCGGGAGGACGTAGTGGCCCTGGAAGGCCGGGAGCGAGTAATGGCGGCCGTCCTGCGTTCCGGGGCAACGGTACCGGTGGACGTAGCGGTTGTAGGTAAAGGGGTGCGGCCCAATGTCGACTTCCTGCCGGGTTCCGGCGTGGTCGTGAACCGGGGTGTCGTAGTCGACGATTACCTGGGTACCGGTATCCCCGGCGTCTATGCCGCCGGGGACGTGGCCGAGGCCTTCGACCGCGCCTGGCAGAAACCGCGCCTGAACGCCATCTGGGGCAACGCCGTGGAGCAGGGCCGCCTGGCCGGGCTCAACATGGCCGGCCGCCGTACGACCTACCGCGGCGGTATCGGCCAGAACTCCCTGGTGGTGCACGGCCTGGGAGTCATCAGCGGCGGCATCGTCAACCCTCCGGGGGAAGGCTATGAGGTTATCACCCGCCTGGACGAGAAGCGCCCCCTCTACCGCAAAATCGTCCTCCAGGGCCGACGACTGGTGGGGATGGTATCCGTAGGCCCGCCGGATGGTGCCGGCAGCTTCCAGGCCCTCATCGGCAGGGAGGTAAAGGAAAAATATGTCGCCAGTTTCCTGGACGGTAGCTTCACCTGGGCCATGGTGGGGTAGTAGCAGGAGTACCTCCCTCTAAATCCGGGGAAGCGGCAGATTTCGCGACCTAAGGATCGGCAGCTGGCTCAAAGAGCGGGTTTTAAACCCGCTCTTTGATTTTGGCATTTACTTGCGTGGAATTATGTAGCCGGGCGGGAATGGCCCATGTATTTAGTCCGGCACGGTGGGCATTGTACCCGGAGATGCTTCTAGCTTTAGAAAAGATTATAGGCTATAATCATATCGGTAGGCATAATCAGGCGTAAAGGAAGCCGGCGCCCGGGCTTCAACCCCCCCAGGCACAGTTTTAAAAGCCGGGTGGAAAGTGGCTGGTGAAGGTGTCATATAATGTCCCCCTCCGATTAAATCAACCCGGTAGAGACAGTAATATCATAATTAAATATAAACAAAATAACTGGCGTTGAATAAAAATAGGGAGGTCTTTATAATGCGCTGGTTAGGTCATGCAAGTTTTTACCTGGAAACCCCGGCGGGGGTGCGGCTGGTGACCGACCCTTACGGCCCGCAGGTATCGCCGGCAGCGCCGGTGGTCACGGCTGATGTGGTGACCGTATCCCATGAGCATTTCGACCACAATTACCTGGATAATATCAAGGGCAACCCGGAAGTCTGGCGGGGTCTGACGCCCGGGGGAGACTGGGCGAGAATTAACGTTACCTTTAAAGATGTCCATGCTTATACAGTGCCTGTTTACCACGACGATGCCGGAGGCACCAAACGGGGCAAAAACGCCATTTTTGTCCTGGAGGTGGGGGATTTACGCCTGGCTCACCTTGGTGACCTGGGCCATGTTCTCAACGATGAACAGGTGCGGCAGATTGGAAGGACGGATGTATTGATGATCCCGGTGGGCGGGTACTTTACCATCGATGCCTCCCAGGCCTGGCAGGTGGTGGAGGCACTGAAACCGCGGGTGGTCCTGCCCATGCATTATCTGGTTCCGGGCATGCAGGGCTTTCCCATAGCCGGGGTGGACGAATTTACGGCCGGCCGGGCCAATGTGCGCCGTTTCGGGGAGGAGAAAATCGACCTGCGGCCGGACAGTTTGCCGCAGGAAACGGAAGTCTGGATCCTGGCGGCCAGCCAGCCGCGGGTTTAACTTGATAGGATTTAACCTGATAGAGGATATGACTCCTGATCCCCACCGTTGGATTTGTTATTTCTCAAACGGTGGGGATTTATATACCATATTGATCTTTTTGATCTTTACAGGGAAAATGTTAGAATGAAAGTAATGACAGACAAGAGGGAGGCGATGGGCTGTGGATAAACATCGGCTGAGAGAATACCAGGGCAGTGTGGCAGGCACTTCCTTTTTTATGCCCTGCAAGAGGCGCTGAGGGAGTTGTTTGCTTTATGAAGAAAAAGGATGAGCAGCCTGGCGACTTGTCTGTAAAAAGTGGCAGCGCCTTAGAGAATGACGCTGCCTACCTTACCGTCGCCCGGGAAGCCACGGCCGAAATTAAAATCGAGCGTTCCCGTTTCATCGGCCATGCCCGGGAAGTAGACAGTGAAGCGGCAGCCAGGGAGTTTATTGCCAGGATCCAGGCGGAGCACCGGCAGGCGACCCACAACTGCTTTGCCTACCGGCTGGTGAAGGGAAAACAAGAGATAGCCTATTACAGCGATGCCGGCGAGCCCAGCGGTACGGCCGGCCGGCCGATTTTAGGGGCGATTACCGGCCTGGGCCTGACCAACGTGGCGGTAGTGGTGACCCGTTATTTTGGCGGCAAAAAGCTGGGGGTGCGGGGGCTCATCGAGGCCTACGGCCAGGCGGCCCGTCGAGTCCTGGAAGAGGCGGGGAGCATCCGGCGGGTCGTGACCCGTGAGTTGGAATTAACCTGCAGTTATGCCGAACTGGACCGGTTGCTCTACCAGGTTCACAGCCGCGGCGGCCGGGTGGTAGAAGCAGACTACAGCAGCGAGGTCCGGTTAAAGGTTGCCGTTCCCCTGCCAGCATGGGAAGAAATGAAGGACAGCCATAGGCCACATCAATGATATACACAATCACCCGCCTTCATGCTACTCGAATAGTGACAAGCGAGAAGCATTTTAAAGACCTGGAGCTGGTAATTTACCTGGTAAGGTTTATTAGTAAGCGCCCTTGCAAGTTTTAAGCCTTTCTTTGCCAAACTATAATTAAATCCTGGCAGGGAAGGATTGAGGCGCATGGTCTGGTCGCCCAGGTGGAAACGGCAGGGGCAGGGGAAAGGGAGACAGGTGCTAAAGGAGCGGTTACGTGCTGCTGCCCGGGTAGCGAGAACCCGCCCGGGGGAAATATCCGGCAATATAAAAGAACGGGTCGCACCACTGGCAGTGCCCGCCCTGGCCTGGCTCCGCTCAGCCTGGCAGGCCGCCAGGGAGGAAATGCTGCGTGCCTGGCAGAACCTCAAGCCGCTGCACCTGCCGGCAGGATGGCAGGCCCGGGTCCTCCTGGCTTTAGCTATTGTTAGCATTCTCATTCCCGGGGTGAATTTTTACCTTCACCGCCCGGTCCCGCCGCCGGCGGCTAAACCCATGACCGCCGGATTCCGGGCCGACGATATCAACCTCCTCGCCCGCCTGGTGGCTGCCGAGGCCCAGGATGAACCCTATCCCGGCCAGGTGGCCGTAGTAGCCGTCGTTCTGAACCGCCTGCGCGACCCGGCCTTTCCCAAATCCATCCCGGGTATTATCTTTGAGCCCTGGGCCTTTGAGAGCGTTGCCAACGGTCGTTACTGGCAGGTGGCGGTACTGGCCCGGGATTACGCCGCTACCAACGACGCTTTAAACGGCTGGGATCCCAGCCAGGGTGCCCTGTATTTCTTTAACCCGGCCAAGGCCACCAGCGCCTGGATCTGGACCCGGCCCCAGATAACGCAGATAGGCAACCATATTTTTACCCGTTAACAGTGTTTAAAAGGTACCCTGCCGGCCCGGTGGCCTTGCATGCCCTTCCCTCACTGAGGTAGCTGTTCCCATAAACTCCGCCAGAGGAGATAGAGGGCGCTCTGGGTCGACTGCCACTTGATACTTTCGCGCTGGCCCATAAAAAGCTCCCGCCGCACCTCGACTCGACCTCGAAAATCAATCCCCAGGTAGACCAGTCCCACCGGTTTTTCCTCACTGCCACCCCCGGGACCGGCGATGCCGGTAATACCGATACCTATATCCGTTCCCATGGCTTGTCGTACGCCCCGGGCCATGGCGGCAGCCACCTCCGGGCTGACAGCCCCGTGGGCGGCCAGCGCTTCCGGTTCCACCCCCAGGAACTTCACCTTGGCCTCGTTGCTGTATGTCACCATGCCGCCCAGGAAGTAATCGGAACTGCCGGGGATGTTGGTCACCCGGTGGGCCAGCAGGCCGCCGGTACAGGATTCGGCCACGGCCAGGGTTAACTTCCTGGCCGCCAGGATGGTACCGGTAACCCCCTCGAGGGTGTCATCATCAGTACCAAAGATGTATTCTCCCAGGCGTTCCCTGATGGTAGCCTCCAGGGGATCAATTAGTGCCCGGGCTGCTTCCGGGCTTTCAGCCCGGGCCGTCAGGCGTAAGGTGACCTCGCCCGGTTTGGCCAGGGGCGCCAGGGTGGGGTTCTCACAGTGCAGTAAATCCTTTACGGTCTGTTCAACAGCAGCTTCGCCCATGCCGGCGATTTTTAACGCTCGGGAAAGGATGATCTCCCGCCGGGCGCCGTAGAGTTCCAGCCGGGGCAGGAGCTGGTTTGTTACCATGGGTTCAAACTCCCGCGGCGGTCCCGGCAGCAGGGCATAGACCTTGCCTTCGTGCTCCAGGAATATACCGGCCGCCGTGCCGTGGGGGTTGTCCAGGGCCCTGGCTCCGGCCGGCAGCAGGGCCTGTTTCAGGTTGTTGGGCGTCATGGGGCGCTGGCGGGCGGCAAAATAGCGGGTGACATTTTCCCGGGCCGCCGGGTCTTCAACCAGGGGCAGTCCCAGGGCTGCTGTCAGGGCCTCCCGGGAGAGGTCGTCCTCCGTCGGCCCCAGGCCGCCGCTGACGATGATCAGGTCGGCCCGCCGGCGGGCGTTATCGATGGCTTCGCGGATGCGTTCCAGGTTATCACCGACCACCACCTGGCGGTAAAGGCTGATGCCGGCGGCAGCCAGTTCCCGGCCCAAGAAGGCAGCGTTGGTATTGACGATCTGCCCCAGGAGCATCTCGGTGCCGGTGAAGATCGCTTCAGCTTGCAAGTTGAGAAACACCCTCTTAGGATAAATCTTACGGCGCCGGGCTTGCTAGCGCGGGGCGTGCCGCACTATAATTAAAAAGCGCCCGGTGGCGCTTAAGAAGCAGTCTCGGCAGCGGTTGTGGTAGGTGCGTGTTCGCCGTGGGCGGATTCCCCCAGGCCGTTGACGGCAGTCACCAGGAATCCCAGGAACAGCCAGCCCGCAAGAAAAAGGATAACCTTCCATCTCTTCATGCTTTCACCTGACCTTTCACTACCGGGTAGGCCCGGATTTGATTTTTAATTAGTAGGAGGATTTCCACCCCTCCGCCTAACAGTATACCAGAGGCTATTAGCGGTTGCAATGGCCGTAAGGGCGCTATATAATGCTAATTGAGCAAAAGCTCTGGCACAGGCGTTTCGCAACCGTCGCTTGCCAGCCATTCCAATTTCTTAGGATTTTCTCAGGTTGTCTTAATTTTAATTTCAACTTCCTATTTTATAATACCCTCAAAGAAAAAGATTGGAGGTATGAAGTATGTGGCGACGAGATGGACGGGCCAGGATTTCCGCGCTGCTGGTCTTATTAATTTTCCTGGCCGGGGTAGCGGCTACGGCGGGTTTCTATCATATCACCGGCGCGACGGCCGGGCCCCAACAGGCGTACCAGAATGCTGTTAGCACAGCCCAGCCGGCCTCGGCCAGCATCCCGGCGGGACTGGGACCGGAGACCATTGCCGATATCGTTGACAAAACCGGACCGGCGGTAGTGCGTATCGACACGGTGACGGAAACCCAGGGCAGCAGCCCCTTTAATGACCCCTTCTTCCGGCAGTTTTTCGGCGACCAGTTCAATACCGGTCCCCAGGTCCAGCGGGCCCTGGGTTCGGGCTTTATTATCTCCAGTGACGGTTATATCCTGACCAACCAGCACGTTGTTGAGGGCGCCAGGCAGGTCAAGGTAACCATCGTCGGCTTTGACAAGCCCCTGAACGCCCAGGTGGTCGGCGCCGACAGCTCCCTGGACCTGGCGGTTTTGAAGGTCGACGCGGGTAAACCCCTGCCTTACCTCGCCCTGGGTGATGCCAACAAGGTGCGGGTTGGTGACTGGGCCATCGCCATCGGCAACCCCGACGGCCTGGACCATACCGTTACCGTGGGTGTCATTAGTGCCAAGGGGCGTCCCATTGACGTCCAGAACCGCCATTATGAAAACTTGCTGCAGACGGATGCCTCTATTAACCCCGGTAACAGCGGCGGTCCCCTGCTGAACCTCAAAGGTGAAGTAATTGGTATCAATACCGCCGTTAACGCCAGCGCCCAGGGGATCGGCTTCGCCATTCCCAGCAGCACGGTCCAACCGGTCCTCAAGGACCTCATGACCAAGGGCAAGATTAGCCGGCCCTGGCTGGGGGTAGCTCTACAACAGGTAACCCCCGACGTGGCCGACATCCTGGGCCTGCAGGACCAGGAAGGCGCTGTGGTAGTCCAGGTGGTGAATGGTAGCCCGGCCGCCAAAGCGGGACTCCAGAAATATGACGTGATCTTGCAGGTTGATGGCCAGGCGGTGAAGGACGCCAATGAGCTGGTCAACAAGATCCAGACTATGAAGATTGGCCAGCAGGTCCAGCTCCAGGTCTTCCGCCGCGGTCAGACCTTAAATATCAACGTAGTCCTGGGGGAAAAGCCGGCCCAGTAGGGATTTAATTGACGACCAGCAAAAGTTCCGGGAGGAGGATGCCCTTCCGGAACTTTTTTTCGTGGCGGTAAAAGGTTCGTGGCCAAATACCTGGCTCCGCCTCCTGCCCTAATCCCGCCGCCACCGGGGCAGGAGCATACGCAAGAGGGCCGGGGCCGGTAGCTTGAAGGGGAAAGGCTGCCGGGCCGAGCGGGGCGTCTCCAGGGGTGAGGGCCGGTAGGGCGGCAGGGGAAGGGCTTTAGTTTCCTCCCGGGCCAGGACGCTATGGCGACGGCCGTAGGCGAAATAAACTACCAGTCCCAGGGTTATCCAGACGCCGAAACGAATCCAGGTTAGACTGGGCAGGTTGAAAAAAAGGTAAACGGCAAAAGCCATAGCCAGAAGGGGCGTCCAGGGCATCAGGGGCACTTTGAAGGGCCGTTTCAGGTCCGGCTGGGTGCGCCTCAAGACCAGGACGCCCATGGAAACCACAAAAAAGGCAGACAAAGTACCTACATTTGCCAGCTCGGCAATGATATCCACCGGCAGGAAGCCGCCGATGAGGGTGACAAAAGCGCCGACGATTATAGTTGTCAGCCAGGGGGTATGAAAGCGGGGGTGGACCCTGGTAAAGAGAGGTGGCAGCAGGCCGTCGCGGCCCATAGCCATAAAGACCCGGCTCTGGGCAAAGATGTTTACCAGCAGGACGCTGGTCAAACCGGCCAGGGCGCCGGTACCCACAATCAGGGAAGCTCCACGGACGCCGGCCGCCAGCAGGCCGGTGGTCACCGGGGAAGGGGTGTTCAGGCTGGTGTAAGGCGTCAAACCTGTCAAAACAATGGTAACGGCCACATATAATATAGTGGCCAGGGCCAGGGAGCCGATGATTCCCAGGGGCAGTTCCCGGGCCGGGTCGCGTACCTCCTCGGCGGCAGTGGCCACGGCATCGAAGCCGATGTAGGCAAAAAAGATAATTGCCGCTCCGTGGACAACTCCGGTGACGCCGAAGGGGAGGAAGGGGTGCCAGTAGGCCGGGTTTACCCGCGGGGCGCCTAAGGCCAGGAAGGCCAGGATCACCATGATTTTTACCCCGACGATAATCTTATTAGTCCGGGCACTGGTGGTGGTGCCGACAATGGCCACTCCGGTCATAACGACGGTGATCAAGATAGCCGGCAGGTTAACCAGGCCGCCGCTTAAGGGAGAATTGACCAGGGCCCGGGGCAGGAAGACCCCCACAGACGCCAGCATATCGGTGACGTAACCGCTCCAGCCTACAGCCACGGCTCCCGAGGCCACCAGGTATTCCAGTACCAGGTTCCAGCCCACGAGCCAGGCGATAATCTCGCCCAGGGAAGCGTAAGCATAGGTATAGGCGCTGCCGGTCACCGGGAGCATGGCGGCCATTTCGGCGTAAACTAGGGCTGCCAGGCCTGCCGCCAGGCCGGAGAGAATAAAGGAAAAAACCAGGGCCGGGCCGGCGTAGTTGGCGGCAGCCACTCCCGTCAGGACAAAGATCCCGGAGCCGATAATCGCCCCTACGCCCAAGGCGACTAGCTCCGGCGTGCCGATGCTCCGCTTAAGCTTTTGATTGTCTCCAGCTTCGTGCATCAGGTCAGCTATGTTTTTGGTTCGCCAGATGCCCATTTTTCCCCTCCTGCCGAATAACTGTAGTCTTATTATGTGCCTGGTGGTGGTACCTATGCGGGCAGGATTTTCCGGGAGGCCTTTTGTTGTTAAAGGTGCAACCTGCCCTTCATCCTGGCCAGGGCCGGTACCCTCTGTAGGGGTTAATTTTTCATGATTACAGCAGGAGAAAGGGTGAGGCTGTCGAAATAAAGGGCGAGGCGGTGGAACGTTTTGCCCAAGAGAATAGTGGGGATGGCAGTCTTAAGCCTCGCCATCCTGGCTTTCTTTTTTTATCCCCGATTCGTGCCGGAGCCGGCGGCGATTGCGACGGATGCTACTTTCAAACAGGTGGTCCTGGACCCACCGCCCCTGGAAGCCGACGGGCAGGTATTGGTTTCGGCGGGGGATTTTCTCCCCCTGGCCGGCGGCAGCGCCGATTGGTATAATGGCCAGGGCGTCCTCAGGGGAGACGGGAGTGCCAGGGTTATTGCCGGCAACCCGGTGGCTACCCTCAACGGCGAGTCCCGGCAGCTCAAAGTCCCCCCCTGCCTTGTGGGAGATAAACTCTACATCCCCCTCCAGTTGGCCCTGGCAGTGCTGGGGACTCCGGGTAGCCAGGGGGAATCTGACCTGCCCCTGCCGCCCCTCCGGGGCAGCACGGGGATCCATTTTCGTTACTACCCCGTCTACGACCTCCAGGCCCGTTACGACCCGGCCAGCGGCGAGATTCAGGGTGAACTGCTCCTGGCTTACCAGAATCCTTTCCTCACTCCTTTGCGGCAGCTCAATTTCAACCTCCCGGCCAATGCTCCCTTCGGCAACGGCGCCAGCCTGGCGGTCACCAGGGCGGCCGTAAACAACCGGCGGGTGGCGGTACACTTCAAGGGCAGCCGGCTGGAGGTGCCCCTACCGCGGGCCCTGGCCCCTGGGGAGACCCTTTCCGTGGCCCTTTCCTTCAAGACAATAGTACCGCCGGGGGATATGCGCCTGGGCCGGGACGGTAACCTGAGCACGGTATCCGGCTGGTACCCTATCCTGGCTCCCCCCACGGAGGATACCTGGGCCGGGGTGGCCGGTACGGCCTATGGCGACCCTTACTTCGCCGGCGCAGCCTATTACCTGGTGCGGCTCACCCTGCCATCCGGCTATCAGGTCCTGGCCAGTTCCCGGCTGACGGGACGCCAGGAAAGGGGAGAATGGACAGACTGGTCCTTTAATAGCGAACAGCCAGTACGGGAGTTTGCCTTTACAGCCGCCCCGGACTGGCAATTCACCACCCGCCAGGCGGGCAGGGTGCAACTGGTAGTTGCGTCCCGGGGGGAGATGGCGCCGGCGGTCCTGGATGTCGCCGCCCGCGCTCTGGAGTTTTTCCAGAAGCTCTATGGACCTTATCCTTACAGCTACCTGCATATAGCCTTTGTCCCCCTGGACAACCTGGCCGGCATGGAATACCCGGGCCTGCTGCTCCTGAGCAACCGCAAACCATATAACCCTGCCGTAGTCATTCACGAGGTCGCCCACCAGTGGTGGTACAATCTGGTGGGTAACGACACCCGGCAGGCGGCCTGGATTGACGAGGGCCTGGCCGAGTACAGCACCCTCCTGTTTTACCGGCACTTCGATCCCGGCCTTTATCAGGCCAAACTGGCCGAGATCACTCAACTCGCTGCCCGCACCGGTGCGCCCATCAACCTCCCCCTGGAGGAATACGGCAGCGAACAGGACTACCGCCAGGCTGTCTACAACCGGGGGGCGATGTTCTGGCTGGAACTGGAAAGGATGGCCGGTGAAGAACAATTAAAGGAGGCCCTGGCCTATGTCCAGCGCTATTACCGTTACGAGATTATCCCGCCCAGGGCCCTGCTGACAATTATTACGTATTATGGCAAGCTAGATTCCAACAATTTCAGTCCGTTTTTACGGAACAAATAACCCCGGCCGGCGTCTAATAATTATGGAAGCACGAAGAGGGGCGACCGGAATGAGCCAGGTAGTTAAATATGTGGCGGAGTGCTGGTCCTGGGGAAACCGGGTGTTCAGGCAATCCTGGCGGCCGGATTGGCCGGTACTTATCCTGCGCCTGGAGCAATTTGCAACCCTGGTGGGGCTGGTGGCAGTTATCATGACCGCCGGCGGTGACAGCCTGGTCCGGTCTGCCGGGAAGCCTGGGGTTCATTTCCCGGCCGCGCCAACACCACCCGGCCAGTACCTGGAGGCGGTAAAACAGCCGGTAATGACCATTTCTCCGGTTGTCCCGGCGGTGGCAAAAGGGGAAACGGCCTTCACCCCGGGTGACCAGCCTGGGGGGTGGGGGAGCAGCCCGCCGGGTGCAGCCCAGCCCCGGCAGGTGCCATCGGAGCCTCCAGCCGGGCCCCGGCAGGACCTCCAGCCCTTACGCCAGGTAGCTGGTGCCGGCCACCGGGTGGCCATTACCTTTGACGACGGGCCCTCACCAGGCTGGACGGAGCGTTACTTGAAGGTCCTGGCGGCCATGGGGACCAGGGCCACCTTTTTCATGGTCGGCAGCCAGGCGGTAGCCCACCCGGATCTGGTCAAGGCCGTTCTAGCCGGCAATAACGAGGTGGCCAGCCACTCCTGGCGTCATGCCAACCTGGGCAAGGTTTCCCGGGAAGCGGCCCGGGAGGACTTAAGCCAGGCCGCCAGCGCCCTGGCTGCCATTACCGGCCAGAAGGTCAAGTATTTCCGGCCTCCCTATGGCGCTATGGGGCCTAACCTCCTGGCTGCGGCCGGGGACGTGGGTGAGAAGACCGTCACCTGGAGCGTTGATCCCCGGGACTGGTCCAACCCCGGCCCCCAGGCGATCATCCAGCGGGTTATGGCCAATGTCCGCGACGGCAGCATTATCCTTCTCCATGAGGCCCATCCCGGTACCCTGGTCGCCCTGCCGATACTCATTAAAGAACTCCGGGACCGGGGCTACGAAATGGTGACCGTGTCGGAACTTATCGCTGCCGGTAAAATCCCCTAAGACCCGGCGTCTCTGCCGGCCCCCATGAGGCTCCCCGTAGTGAACCCCCGCACCTTGCCCCAACCTACATTTACACTGTTCGCTGGTTGGGGCGTCGGCCCTCTGGGGGCCCCTCCTGCAAATAGCTTACCGTTCGCCGGCAATTTCTCTCCTGGTATATCTTGCATATTCTTCCTCTCATGCGGTATAATAAGGGCGAAAAAAGGAAAAATTCCCCGAAAGGGCAAACCTGCTGAAAGGCAGGGGCGCAAAACTAGAGGGTCTACAGCCTTCACGGGCCATGACAGCCAGTTACCACGGGTGGAACGGGGCTACCCAGGGGGTAGCCTTTTAAATTTTGTCTAGGCAGGAGGAGGGTTCTTATGAGGTTTAAACTATTTAAAAAAAAGGGACTGCAGGTAGAAGGGCCGGAGCCCCGGGCTCAAAAGAAGGCCCGGGCCGGAGGGAAGACGGGCGGTTTCTTCAGCCGCTTGAGCCTGGGGGTCAGGCTGGCGGCCGGGTTCTGCCTGGTCATCGCCATTTTTGTCGCCGTGGTCATTTCCGTCAATTTTAACCTCTTGCAGGTAGCCGCCCTTACCAACAGGGTAACTATCATGTACAACCAGGGCATGCTCTATAACGAGATGACCAGTTCCATCTGGGACGCTTACCGGCGGGCTACCGATTACATAATCAATGGTTCCCAGACCCACGCCCTGGGCTTTGACGACGCCATGAAGCGCTTTGATACCACCCGCGCCCAGCTGGAAGGGCAACAACTCGACAGCCAGACGGCCGGCTACCTGACGGCCATGGCGCAGGCTGCTAAAAGTTTTACTGACACCTTCAAAAACAGCATCTTGAACACCAGCCAGAGTGACCGCATGGCAGCCCTGCCCATCCTGAGCTTCCAGATGGGGGCCTCCCTGGATAATATCAATAACATCGGTACCCATATGAACAAGGGTATAAGCGAAGAAACTGCCATGGCTGAAGAACAACTGGCTGCCGCCGTCCGGAACGCCCGGGCCACCCTGCTCTTCGGGTTAATCCTGTCCCTGCTCCTGGGCCTGGCGATAGCCTGGTTTATCAACCGCATGGTGGGCCGTTCCCTGGGCCAGGTGGCGGCCTATGCCGCCCGGGTGGCCGAGGGGGACCTCACGGCCGAATCCCTTCATATCACCAGTAAAGACGAGGTCGGTAAGCTGGCTGCAGCCTTCAATACCATGGGCGAAAACCTGCGCCAGCTCATCAGCCGAGTGCGCGACATGACCGGCCAGGTGGCTTCCGCCAGCCAGGACCTGGCCAGGATGTCCCAGGAAGTAGGGGATGCCGTTCACCAAGTAGCCGCCACCGTTCAGGAAATGGCCAAAGGGGCCGAAGACCAGGCCCGGCAGGTCAGCGAGACGGCGGCAGCCACCGACGGCCAGGCGGCCAGGGTAGAGGAGGTCCACCGCGACACCGAGGATATGGCTGCTGCTTCCGACCAGGTGGCGGCCAGGGCCGCCGAAGGGGCCAGAGCCGTGACCGAGGCCACGGATCAGATGGCGGCCATCTCCCAACGTATGGAGCGCATGGCACGGGCCGTCGAGGAACTGGGCAGCCGTTCCCAGCAAATCGGCCAGATTGTCGGCGTCATCTCCGGCATCGCCGAGCAGACCAACCTCCTGGCCCTCAACGCCGCCATTGAGGCGGCCCGGGCCGGCGAGCAAGGACGGGGTTTCGCCGTGGTCGCCGAAGAGGTACGTAAACTGGCGGAGCAATCAGCCGGGGCTACCAAGCAGATCGTGGAGCTGGTCCAGGAGATCCAGCGGGAGACTGAACAAGTGGTCGCCAGTATGGCCGAGGGTTCCCGGGACGTCCAGCAGGGCACCGAGGTGGTGGCCCGCACCGGCAAGGCCTTCAGCGCCATCGACCAGGCCATCCAGACCCTGGTAGGCAAGATTAAAAACGTGGCCGAAAAGGCGGAAGACATGTACGCCGGTTCCCGCCAGGTCAAGGAACGGGTAGAGAGCATTGCCGCCGGCATCGAAGAAGCCGCCGCCAGCACCCAGCAGGTTTCAGCCTCCACGGAAGAGCAATCAGCGGCCGTGGATCAGATCAGCCAGGCGGCCCGGCAACTGGCAGCCGCCGCCAATAACCTGGAGGAGGCTGTAGCCAGGTTCAAACTGTAGCCCGGTAGAATGAAGCGCGGGTATGGCCGCGATCGCCCCTGGAGCTAGTCGTTTGACCTGCAGCCCGGGAGAGTGCCCTGCCCCCTGGGGTTTACCGTGGGGTACGCGATCCTGGCGTCACCGAGAGGATGGGCACGGAAGTCCCGCCGGAGCAGATCTCGCTGCGGAGGCGGGCCACCGGCCCCGGCTTCTTCAGGCATTTAAGCCCGGGCCTGGAAGGTTTCGCACTCAGTGGAGCGGTCGTTGACGGCGCTGGAGGTATTCGGCGTCCCCTGGACGGCGATGGTAATCTTTTGAGCTTCGCAGTCGCCGTCCTGCCAGTAGATGCAGTTGGCCACCCGGCAATTCACCTGAGGCATTTCTTATCCCTTCCTGCCTGGCAGGGCTGGTTCCCTGCAGGAGCGGTTTATCCAGGGGCGCCTGCCGGCAACCTGCCCATCAGATTAGATTAGTTTTTCGTTGTTAGCTTGAACTTCCGGGGGAAAATTATGCCTGCCCCGGAGGAATCCGGCCCCGGGCGCAGAATTTCCTGTTAGAAAGGTGGGATGCATATGGCAACCGAAACGGCTCCGGAAATCCAGCTAGTGGTCTTCCAACTGGCCGGCGAGACCTACGGCGTCGATATCAACCACGTGCAAGAGATCATCCGCATGCAGAGTATCACCGCGATCCCGAGGACTCCGGCCTTTGTCGAAGGAGTTATCAACCTGCGCGGCCGGATTATCCCCATCCTCGACATGCATAAGCGTTTTCACCTGCCGGCCGCCGAGACTACGAACAATACCCGGATCATGGTGGTAGAGCTGGGCCAGGTAACGGTAGGGATGATCGTCGACTCGGTTTCCGAGGTCCTGCGCCTCCCGACTACGAGCATCGAACCCCCGCCTCCCATGATCAGCGGTATTGATGTGGCTTATTTAAAGGGCGTGGGCAAGTGGAACGACAGGCTGATTATCCTCCTGGATCTGGAGCGGGTGTTGCGGGAGAGCGAGCAACGTGAACTGCAGCGAGAAGTAGCCGCCGGGGTGGAGATCAGATGAGCGACCTGGATATGTCCCAGTACCTGGGCATCTTCCTGGACGAGGCGGAGGAACAGCTCCAGCAACTGGACGAGGCCGTCGTCCAGCTGGAGCAGACACCGGACGATCAGGAACTGTTAAATACCATCTTCCGGGCAGCCCATACCCTGAAGGGCTCCTCGGCCTCTATGGGTTTTAATCGCCTGGCTACCCTTACCCACCGCATGGAAAGCGTCCTGGATAGCTTGCGCCAGGGGAAGCTCGCCGTTTCCCGGGAGATTATCGACATCCTCCTGGCCAGTGTCGATACATTGCGGGCTTTAAAGGACAGCATCGCCGCCGGCAAGGGTGAAGAAGGCGACGTGAACGAGGTAGTTGCTCGCCTGGAAGCCGTCCTGGCCGGCCCGGCCGCCCCGGTGGCAAACAAAGCTGTTGCTAATGCAGAATTGACCCTTGACGACATTGAGCAGAACGTCATCCGGGCAGCGGAAGTGAAGGGCTTTCGCGCCTACGAGATCCGGGTGCAGCTGGAAGCCGGCTGCCAGATGAAATCGGCCCGGGCCTACCTGGTTTTTAACAACCTGAAGGAGCTGGGGGAAGTCATCAAGAGCGTGCCCCATACCCAGGATCTGGAGGCGGAGAAGTTTGACGACACCTTCACCCTGGCCTTTGTCAGCCGGGAGGACGCTGATACCCTGGCCAACGTGGTCAAGTCGGTGTCGGAGATCAAAGACGTCCTGGTGCGGCCCATTGTCCTGGAGGAGGACCAGCCTGCGGCGGCAAGGGCAGGGACGGCCCCCGGCAAGCCTGGGGTGGAAGCTGCCGGCGGGAAGAATGGTACAACTGCTCCTGCAGGCGAGCATCACGTCAACCAGACGGTGCGGGTGGATGTCCAGCGCCTGGAGAACCTCATGAACCTGGTGGGAGAACTGGTCATCGACCGCACTCGCCTGACCGAGGTGGGCAACGGTCTCAAGAACCGCCTGGGCAACGAGGAGCTCCTGGAGACATTAGAGGAGGTCTCCTTGCACATCGGTCGCATTACTTCCGACCTCCAGGAGGAGATCATGAAGGCGCGCATGTTCCCCATCGACCAGGTCTTCAACCGCTTCCCCCGCATGGTCCGGGATCTGGCCCGCAAGGCCGGCAAGGAGATCGATTTTATCATCGAAGGCCGGGAAACGGAACTGGACCGCACGGTCATCGAGGAGATCGGCGATCCTCTTATCCACCTCTTACGTAACGCCATCGACCACGGTATCGAAGAACCGGAGGTCCGGCTTCACCAGGGTAAACCCCGCCATGGCACGGTACGCCTGAAGGCTTTTCACCAGGAGAACCAGATCGTCATTACCGTGGAAGACGACGGTGCCGGTATGGATGCAGAGAAGATCAAGGCTAAAGCCATCGCCAGGGGTCTCATCAGCCCCGAATCGGCGGCGCGGCTGAGCCGGCGGGAGGCCCTGGACCTCATTTTCCTGCCGGGTCTCTCGACCTCCGATAAAGTGACTGATGTCTCCGGCCGGGGTGTGGGTATGGATATCGTTCGCAACCATATTGAAAAGATCAACGGCACCATCGACATCCGCACCACCCCCGGCAAAGGAACCTGCTTTACCATCAAGCTGCCCCTTACCCTGGCCATCAACCGTTCCCTCCTGGTTCACGTGGATGGCCGGGTCTATGCCTTCCCCCTGGCCAACGTAGTCGAGATCATCGATGTTACTCCGGACAGCATCCAGCACGTCCATCGTCAGCAGGTGGTCGTGGTCCGCGGCCGGGTGCTGCCCCTCATCTACCTCGGCCAGGCCCTGGGGCTGAGAACACCGATCCCGGCGGCGGATACTTATGCCGTGGTCATCGTCGGTCTGGCCGAGAAACAGGTCGGCTTTATCGTCGATGACCTCATCGGCGAACAGGAGATCGTTATTAAATCCCTGGGGAACTTTATTGGTAAGATACCGGGGATCGCCGGCGCCACCATCATGGGCGATGGCAGCGTAGCCCTTATTCTCGACGTGCGCAGCCTGATGAACTTCGTGGGGGAGGAGGCGGACCGTGAACTGGCCAGTTAGGGTCCTGGTCGTTGACGATTCCGCCTTCAGCCGCCGGCTGGTAACAGATATCTTGCAGGCCGACCCAGACATTCAGGTGGTGGGTTATGCCCGCAACGGCAGGGAAGCCCTGGAGAAGGTCGCCTCCCTGCAGCCCCGGGTCGTGACCCTGGACCAGGAAATGCCGGTCATGGACGGGCTGACGACGCTGACGGCCCTCATGGCCGGGAACCCCGTGGCGGTTATTATGCTATCGTCCCATACGGCGGCCGGGGCTGCGGTGACCATCAAAGCACTTGAACTGGGCGCCGTCGATTTTATCCCCAAGCCGGCACCGGGCGATAGCTTGGACGATTTTACCAGGCAGCTGACGGAAAAGGTTAAAGCCGCCGCCAGGGTGCCGGTGACACGCCTCTGCCGGGGAAAAAACTGCCGGGAAGACACCCCGGCACCTTTTATTTCTCCCCGGCCCGGCCGGGAAGAAGCGGCGGCTGCAGGCACCGGGTCGGCTGCGGCTACCGCGGCGATTGGTGGCCGCCTTTCGCCTGGTCGGAGTCCCGGCGGGAAAGAGGGGGTTGCCGGCGCCGTATCCGCCGGGAGCAGCCGGGGGGAGGCCATACGTCCCGGTAAAGGGACACCTGCGGCCCTAACAGGCGCTGTCGCGGCCGTTGCGGGCCGGCTGCCCGGCCGGCGTCCCGGCATTGAAGTGGTGGCTATCGGTACCTCGACGGGAGGACCGGCGGCCCTGCGTCAGGTACTGACCGCCCTGCCCGGCAACCTGCCGGCCGGCATCGTGATTGTCCAGCATATGCCGGCCGGTTTCACCGGTCCCCTGGCGCGGCGCCTGGATGAACTGGCGGCCCTGGAGGTACGAGAGGCGGCGGCCGGCGACATACTCCGCCCCGGCCTGGCCCTCCTGGCCCCGGCCGGCCGGCAGATGCTCCTGGAGCGGCACGGCGACGCCGTGCAGGTGCACCTGGCCGCCGAGGCCGGGATCACAACTCTTTTTAAACCCTCGGTTGACGCCCTCTTCTTAACCGTGGCCAGGGAGTACGGTCCCCGCAGCCTGGGCGTCATCCTGACGGGCATGGGCAACGACGGCCTGCGGGGCCTGAGGGCCATCAAAGAACAGGGCGGCACAGTGATCGCCCAGGACGAGGCCACCAGCGTTGTCTACGGCATGCCCCGGGCGGCGGTGGAGGCCGGCCTGGCCGACCTGGTCCTGCCCCTGGAAGACATCGCCCCGGCCATCGTAGCCCTGGTAACCGGGGCAGGTTAACCTTTACGTGCCTGGCAGCCCCCCACGGCACCGCCACCCTTCCTCGCTGGGGCCGCGCGGAGGCCGCGATTCACCTTTTAAGGTGTGCTTTATTTTACTATGGTCCATAAAGCGGAGTGGGAACGGTGATGGTACGGAGATGACGGCCGGAGTTCAGTTAAGTCATGTTTAACTGAGATGAAAGTCGTATTACCGCCAATTACCTTATCCCGCCCGGGTAAAGTTCTGCCCGGGCTCACCGATATATAGATGTGACCTAGAAAATGACAACAGGGGTGCAGGGGTTTGAAGATTACAGGCGAGGGACCGGTATCCTGGAACCGGGTGCGGGCAGCTTACCAGCAAGCCGCGAGGGTCAAAGGCAACGACCGGCCGGCTAAGGCTCGCCGGGAGGAAGATTACGTCCAGCTATCACCCGACAGCCAGTTTATAAACGATTTAAAAACACGCCTGGCGGGTAAAGAGGATATCCGCTCCACCAGGGTGGAGGCCATCCGTGCTCGCCTGGCGGCAGGCACCTATAACGTCCCGGCGGCAGACGTGGCCGACGCTATCTTGAAGGAAATGGGCCGGTGAGGGAACTGGCCGACGTTCTACGGGACGAGCTGGCGGTGCTGCAGGAACTCCTGGCCGTAGGCCGGCAGGAGCAGGAAGCCCTGGTGACCGACGAGCTGGCCGGCATCCAGGCGGCCACCGGCCGTAAAGAGGAACTCGCCCGCCGTTTGGCCGCCCTGGAAGAGGAGCGGCAGCAAGTGATGGGGGCAAGCCCGGAGATAAGCGCAGCAGGCGCCCCGGCCTCCCGGGAAAGGGGTCTTGATGACGAGATAAATCGTCTCCGCGATTCCTTGCGGCAGGCGGTGCGGGAGTTCCAGGAAGTCAACGAAACCAACCGCCTCCTGGCGCGCCAATCCCTGGCCTACGTGCAGAAGATGCTCTCCCTGCTGCTACCGGAAGGCGTGAGTACGGGAATAATGGACCGGCTGGTATAGTGGGTTGGTCAGGGTTACGTGAGTTTTACGGCATGGCCGCTGGTGGTGACCTGAGATCACCGTGGCCTGAGTAGTTGCGATAGATTTGGGACAAACGTTTTCTGCTGACCCTTTATTAATTTATGGATAGTGCCTGTAGAAATGGAAGGCATCTTTGCCCTGTATTTACTAGGCCATCTGCAAGGCATGGGGGACAAAATCAGCGTAAAGGGTGAATTCGGTTGCCCGGAACTTTTTTCGGCTTTAACACCGCCCTGCGCGGCATGCAGGCCCAGCAGCGGGGTATTTACACGACTTCCCACAATATCGCCAACGCCAACACCGAGGGCTACACGCGCCAGCAGGTGGTTCTGACGGCGACGCCGGCTTATCCCGTCCCGGCCATGAACCGGCCCGGCGGCCAGGGCTGGCAGATCGGCACCGGCGTCGACAGCCAGGAAACCCGCCGCCTGCGGGATGAGTTTTTAGATACCCAGATTCGCCGGGAAACCGGATCTTTAGGCCAGTGGCAACAGATCCAGGATGTGTTGCAACAGGTAGAGGTTGTTTTTAATGAGCCGTCCGATACGGGCCTTAGCACCCTGATGAGCCAGTTCTGGGCCGCCTGGCAGGAATTGTCCAAGAACGCGGAAAGCTCCCCGGTGCGAACTACCGTCGTCGAGACGGCCAACGCTTTGGCGGAGGCCTTCCGGCACAGCGCCGCCCAGTTGAACCAGATCCAGGACGATATTGACCAGACTATTGAGTTAAAGGTCAAAGAAGTAAACTCTCTGGCCCAGCAGATAGCCGACCTGAACGGCCAGATTAAAAATATCGTCGCCGCTGGCGACCAGCCCAATGATTTGATGGATCAGCGGGACTTATTACTGGACAGGCTGAGTAAAATCATTGATTTTAGCGTAGAAAAAAATATGGTAACAGTAAATGACGAAGAAATCGCTGACGGCCAGATAAAGATAAAGCTTGGCAATCAATATTTAGTAAATGTTGATGGTACGGACGGTAGCATAGTTAATATAGTAGCGGCGGGTACAGATGACGCAAATAAGGGCAAAATCTTTTGGGAGGATTCAGGTGACGAAATTGTGCCTGCCAATGGAGAGATTAAAGGTTTGCAAAAAGCACGCGAAGACGTGCAGACCTATCTAACCAATTTGAACACTCTGGCCGGGGAACTGGCTGCAGCCATTAATGAACAACATACTTCAGGAAAAGATTTAACGGGAGCCAGGGGTGAAGAATTTTTTGTCATTGGTGATGATAGTGATACATTTACGGCGGCTAACATCCAAGTTAATTCCCAAATTATAGCTGATGTGACCAAAATTGCGGCGGCAACTACGGATGGAGGCCCCGGCGACGGCAGCAACGCCCTGGCCATAGCCCAACTCCAGCACAAGCTGATAGAAAACCTTGACAATACCACCTTCGATGACTACTACAAGAACTTCACTGCCAAACTGGGTGTCGACGCCCAGGAAGCCGAGCGCATGACCACCAACCAGGGCGTCCTGGTAGACCAGCTCAATAACCGCAAAGATTCCATTTCCGGTGTCTCCCTGGACGAAGAAATGGCGAATATGCTTCAATACCAACGCGCGTACGAGGCCTCAGCCCGGATGATCACTACCCTGGACAGTATGCTTGATAAAATCATCAACGGCATGGGTGTTACTCGTTAAAGCTTTCTTTCATTTTGCAAATCAGAAGTCAGAGGCTGGAAGTTAGAATCCTCCAAAGCTATCAGCCAGAGGTGAAGATAATTGCGCGTTACCAACCGGATGCTCAACAACAACGTCATCCGCAACATTAATCGTAACCTGGAGAATATGGCCCGTACCCAGGAGCAGATGTCTTCAGGCAAGAGAGTAAACCGGCCATCCGACGATCCCATTGTCGTTGCCCGGGTCCTGGCCTTTAAGACCTCCATCGCCGCAAACGACCAGTATAAAAAGAACATGGAAGACGCCAAGGGGTGGCTCGACGCCTCGGAAAGCGCCCTGGGCATGGCCACAGATGTCCTCCAGCGGGCCAGGGAACTGGCAGTTTACGGCTCCAACGGGACAATGCCCCCGGAATCCATGGATGCCCTTGGGAAAGAGGTAGATCAGCTCCTCGACGAAATGATGCAGGTCGCCAATACCTCTTACGGCGGCCGTTACATATTTGGTGGCAGCCAGACGACGGCTACACCATTTGTTAGTAACTCGTCTAGTACGGACGATCCTGTAGAGTACAATGGTGATTCAGCAGCTTTAAATTGGGAAATTGCCCCGGGTGTTACTATCAGCGTTAACGAAAATGGCGATCAAATATTTATGCAGGCAATAAATAATGGTAGTGCTACTGAATCCATATTTAAATTATTAAACGATTTAAGCGCTGCCTTACATGGCGGGACAGCCACGGATGTTTCGGCAACTTTAAATAAGTTCGACCAGGCTATCGATCATATCCTCAATATCCGCGCCACCTTGGGTGCCAAAAGCAACCGCATGGAGATGGCTATGTCGCGCCTGGAAGATACCCAAATTGGCCTGACGCAAACCATGTCCAAGCTAGAAGATATCGACCTGGCGGAGACCGTTATGAACTATAAAACCCAGGAAAACGTCTACCTCGCCTCCCTGGCCACCGGCGCCATGGTACTTCAGCCAAGCCTGATCGACTATTTGCGTTAACACTTGCCAATGAGCTTTACCGTTTCTTCCTAACTATAAACTTTCCACGGATGATATTTTCGGTAAAGGAGGTTTGCAAGGTTATTCCACGCTCAGCGTGTTGTAATAAATGAAGTACTATTTTCAAGGAGTGATCACGTTGCCGCGGTGGAAGAGTTGGGTAGTTGTCCTTGCTATATTGATGACAGTGGTTTTATTCGCCCAACCAGCTTTGGCTGCTCCAAAGCTGGTGGTGAGCATAGGTGGTAACACGGTAAATACTAAAGATGCTAAACTGGTTAGCAGTAAGACCGTGACCCTTTCCGTGTACGATAGTAATGGTGAGGCCCCGAGTGTTAACATCACCGTGAATAACAAGAAGGTTGCGGCAAAAAGCGTTACTGGTCAGGTTTACAATTGGCAGGCTAATTTAAGCCTCACTACAGGGGCAAATAACGTAACAGTCAGTGCGAACGGCCTGAATAATACGGATACTGTAAACTTCAAAATCATGTATGTTACTACACCGGTACCGGGGCTTACCTATGATGTACCTTCCCTTCCTGCCTCGGGGAAAATAGAGGCCTTTAATAGGACTGTCACCCTGACGTACCCCAGGGGAGACATCCTGGTCGATGGCAGCGGTCAAATTACGGATAGCTCGATTGCCTTTACTGTTTACGACCCTCCCACCACCAGGCCGGATAACTACCATTTCCTGGCCAGCCAGGTCATACAAATTTCCGTTCCCCAAGTCGTTTATCTATTACAACCCGGGCAACTCACCCTTAGTTATGATCCGAATATCACCGCGGCCCTAGCCGACCAGCTGGCCATCTGGTACAGCCCGGATAATGATTGGAGCGATAATGATAACTATATCTTAGGCGGCCGTACTGATGCCCGCAATCACACAGTGACCGCCCCCTTCCAGTTCAATGGTAAGACAGAAGGCTATTATGCCGTTTTCCTGGCGGACCGCATATTTGGAGATTTTACCAGTCAATCCGAGGCAGCCTGGGCCTATTCCAGCGTAATGCCTATGTGGGCCAAAGGGCTGGTCGAGCCTCTGCCAATCGATAGAACAGATAATAACTTCGGGGCAGGAAACAATATTAACCGCCTGGAGTTTACCACCATACTCATCAAAGGGCTGGGATTACCGTTAATAGAAAAAACATCTTCGGTTTTTAGTGATGTAGATGTAACTCCAGAAGGGAATGATGGCTCCTATTTTGGTAGCAATTACTCATCAGCAAATGGTTTTAAGATATACGATCAATCTCATACACCGGTACAATACGCCGAAACCGCCGCCCGGTATGGCATTATAGCAGGATATCCTGAGGGCACTTTCAAACCAGCAAATAGTCTAACCCGCCAGGAAGCGGCCGTCATTTTAGCCCGGGCCGCCAACTTGAAGTTGCTTAGCGACGGTGATAAAGCCAAGACGGATCTGGAAAGGATTTTTACAGATGCCTCTGCTATCCAGCCGTGGGCGGCACCGTCAATACTAGCGGCGTACCGCGCCAAGCTGATTGCCGGCCTCCCCGATGGAAATAAGAAGGTAAAGTTTGATCCAGATGGATATCTCAGTAGAGCCCAGGCGATTACCATGGTTTACCGCTTGCTGGAGAAGCAAAAAAAGATATAGTTAGCTGAAGCCAGGCCGGGTCGGGCCAGGTTAATTTACCGTAAGCTGCCGGGGTAAATGCCCGGGATGATAAGCCAGCTAATTCTCTGCGACTTCTACTGCAACCAGCGATACGGCCAGCCGGGGAATACGATTACCCCGGCGGCTGCTTTATTAGCAGTGTTAATCATATAAACGTGGCGGTAACTCAAGGAGGATTCCCGCTTTCCGCCAACCCTACTTTAATATATACTTGTATTCTGCCATATCCTTGGGAAAGTTCCGATCCCGGTATTTGTAACTATTCAGGCCGCCGCAATCTTTGTGCCCGCCAGCGCTATGAGCAATTAGTCCGGCGATAAATAAATTCAGTTTACAGGGGGTCGCCCGCTGTGCAAGTTATGACCTCGCGCTTCGGTACCTTGGAGATAAACCCCTATGACTTGCTTCATTTCCCCCAGGGTATACCGGCATTTGAGCATCTCAAGGAATTCTTTTTCTACCCCATCCCCGAAAACCCGGCTTTCACCTGGCTCCAGGCCGCCGCCGACCCCGAAGTGGCTTTCCTGCTGGTCGACCCCTTTCTCTTTTTTCCCGGCTACGCCGTCGATCTACCGGCACGCCTGCAGGAAGAGCTGGTCATCAAGGACCCAGCGGACGCTCTGGTCTACGCCGTAGTGACCATCCCCGACGGCGACATCCGGCGGGCGACGGCCAACCTGGTCGGCCCCATGATTATCAACCCCACAGCCAGGCTGGGTATGCAGTTGATCCTGGAAGGGACAAAATATACTACCAGACACCAGTTGTTTAAGGAATCATTCTCTGATGACGAATCAATACAATCGAGCGGGGGAAATGAGGAGTAGGCAGAAGCTAATTTTGAAACTGACGTCGCCATTTTCTGCAAGGATCCTACCACTTATATCCCACATTTTATATTAGGGGAGTTGCCGCCTGTGCTGGTCCTCACCCGGCGGGTAAATGAAGCCATTATTATCGATAACCGCATCAAAATCACCGTCGTCGCCATTGAGGACGATAAAATCCGTCTGGGCATAGACGCCCCGCCGGAGGTGCCCATCGTTCGCGAGGAGCTCCTGGCTGCTGTAGCGGAGGCAAACAAAGCCGCCGCCCGTACGCCAGCTGTAGCGGTGAGTAATTTACCTCTAAAAGCAACGCAGCCTAAATAGCCATGAAAGCTTTAATAACGGATTATTCATGGTACACTGCAAAGGTTTACTTGAGCATAGATGATGCCAGCACCATTCCTGGCCCGCTGCCGTGGCCCTTAAAACGCGCCTGTGAGCCCGATTTAATCCTTATAGCCAGGGAGTACTTGCACCATCGGTGGTGATTCTAACCATGAACCTTGAGAATAAAGCGAGCGGCCAAGCTACCGGATTAGTCACCAGCACCCAGAAAATAGGGAGCAAAATTTATTAAAACGCTTTTTATCTTGAAAGAAAATCTTACTTTAACCCCTCCAGACTTGCTACAAAATGTCGATATAAATCATTAAAAGTAAATAGAAGTGAAGAAATAATATATAAGGCACCCAAAATAACTTAATATGGATCAAAGGAAGGTATATCCCATTGCACATTTTAGTAACCGGAGCCGGCGGTTTCATCGGCTCGCATCTTACGGAAAGGCTTGTCAAAGAGGGACATAAGGTACGGGCCTTTGTCCATTATAATTCCCGCAATACATGGGGTTGGCTGGAGGAGAGTGAAGTCAAAGACGATGTTGAAGTCTTTGCGGGTGATATCCGTGATTATGATAGCGTCAGGGCTTCATTACGGGGAATAGAAGTAGTATTCCACCTGGCTGCCTTGATAGGTATTCCCTATTCTTATGTTACGCCGGTTGCTTATATAAAGACAAATGTTGAAGGTACGTACAATATTTGCCAGGCAGCAAGGGAAGAAGGGCTGAGAAGGGTGGTTCATACATCTACCTCGGAAGTTTATGGAACGGCACGCTATGTCCCTATAGATGAAAATCACCCCTTCCAGGCCCAGTCACCCTACGCTGCCAGCAAGATCGGCGCCGACCAGCTGGCCCTGAGTTTTTACCGGTCTTTTGATTTACCGGTAACTGTCATCCGGCCCTTCAACACCTACGGGCCACGCCAGTCAGCCCGGGCCGTTATCCCTACGATTATCACCCAGCTGTTAAGTGGCCGGGAGGAGATCCGGCTGGGCAATCTGGCACCGACGCGGGACTTTAACTTTGTTGAAGATACAGTTAACGGCTTTATCACGGCAGGTCTTTCCCCTCATACAGTGGGCGAAGTAGTTAACATTGGGAGCGGCCGGGAAATAAGCATCGGCGACCTGGTTGAGCTGATAGGACAATTGATCGGGATAAAGGTGAAAGTCCGGGTAGATGCGGAACGTTACCGCCCTGAAGCGAGCGAAGTAGAGCGTTTATGCTGTGATAACCGCAAAGCGAACCGGCTGGCAGGCTGGCGACCAGAATACTCCTTAAGTCAAGGACTGGCAATAACAATTGAGTGGTTTAAAAATCACCTGGCTTTATATAAAGCCGGGCAATATAACGTATAAGGCGGCGCCTTTTTGATGCAGGAAATTAAGATACCGTTGGACTGGCCTAATATCAGTGAGTTAGAGCGTGACTATATCTTAAAAGCTTTAGCAAGCGGCTATGTCTCTTCTGCAGGGCCCCTGGTAAGGGAGTTTGAGCAGCGATTTGCCGCGTATTTAGGTATCAGACACGCAGTAGCGGTGGTAAACGGCACGGCCGGCCTGCACCTGGCCCTGAAATTATTGGGGATCGGACCGGGGGACGAAGTTATTGTGCCTGCCCTTACCTTCATTGCCACGGTAAATCCGGTCGTATACGTTGGGGCCAGGCCGGTAGCGGTCGACGTTGATCCCTGTACGTGGAACATCGATCCTGCCGCGATAGAAAAAGCCATTACCAAGCATACACGAGCGATTATACCGGTTCACCTTTACGGCAACCCGGCAGATATGGATGCCATCCTGGGATTGGCCCGGGAGTATGGGCTGTACGTCATCGAAGATGCTACCGAAGCTTTAGGTTCGACTTACAAAGGAAAGAAAGCAGGTACCTTCGGACATATAGGCGTTTTTAGCTTCAACGGCAATAAAATTATCACTACCGGCGGCGGGGGGATGCTGGTAACAGAGGACCCGGAACTGGCTCGCAGAGCCAGAATCCTGGTCAACCAGGGCAGGGAACCGGGGGAAACCGAGTACGAGCATAAAGAGATAGGCTTCAATTACCGCCTGACCAACCTCCAGGCGGCCCTGGGCCTGGCCCAGCTGGAACGCCTGCCGGAATTTTTGGCGGCTAAAAAGCGCAACGCGGCGATTTATCGCCAACAACTGCAAGGTATTCCCGGGCTTAGCTGGCAGCAGGAACTCCCGGGGGCGGAGAGTAACTGGTGGTTATTTTCTATTTTGATTAATGAAGAAAAGTATGGTGAGAGTAAAAAAGCCTTAATGGCCAGGCTTAATTCCCATGGTATCCAAGTTCGTCCGCTTTTTAAACCCATTCCTTTGCAACCATGTTATAGTCACTACTCCATACCTCCCTGTCCTGTGGCAGTAAATTTATATGCTGAGGGGATAAACTTGCCGAGTGCCAGCTTTCTCGAGAAAGATGATATTATGGCTGTCTGTGCCAATTTATTTCCCGGGTGAAATTTATGCCTCTACCTATAATACTAATTGGCGGCGGGGGACATGCCCTGGTGATTGTTGATATTATTGAATTAAGTGGTGCCTATTGTATTGTAGGCTTCACAGATCTGCAGGAAAAATGCGTCCTTGCCGGCCGCGGCTTGCCTTATCTGGGGAACGATGAAGTGCTACCAAGATTGATCAAAGAAGGTATAACTAAAGCGGCTATTGGCGTGGGCGGCTTTAATAATAACTTGCGTCGAAAGCTATATAGCAGGTGCTTGAACCTCGGTTTCGATTTGCCGACGTTATGCCACCCCCGGGCAATAGTAGCTCGTAGGGCTTCAATTGGCGGTGGGACGGTTATCATGGCGGGTTCGATAATTAACCCGGGAGTGACCGTTAATGAAAATGTTATTATCAATACAGGAGCTATTGTGGAGCATGACTGTAGGATTGGACACTCGGCCCAGATAGGACCCGGGGCAATCTTATGCGGTAATGTGACAGTAGGAGAAGAAGCCTTCATAGGGGCCGGGGCATGTATTATCCAGGGCGTAAATGTCGGGCCGGGAGCTTGTATTGGTGCCGGTGCAGTAGTGACTAAGGACGTACCTCCTGGAGTAACAGTTGCGGGTAATCCGGCCCGGATAATAAAAAGTATTGGAGCGATACAATGAGAAAAATAATGGTCTTTACCGCGACGAGGGCGGAATACGGCCTGCTAAAACCCGTTATCCGCCGGCTCGCTGCAAGCCCCCACTGCGAGCCCATACTTGTTGCCGGCGGGGATCATTTGAGTGAAATAAAAGGCCACACTATAGAAGAAATAATAAATGATGGTTTTGAAGTGAAGGACACCATCATTAATACCTGTCTGGGAGACACCCCTGTCGATATTGCCCAAGCAATTGCCCTAGCGACAAGTAAATTTGCTGAAATTATAGCAAGACAAAAACCCGATTTATTATTACTCCTCGGTGATCGCTATGAATTATTGGCCCCTGCCACCTGCGCCCTTCTTTATCGTATCCCCATAGCTCATATCGGAGGGGGAGAAACGACTTTCGGAGTGCTGGATGAACAGGTTCGCCATGCTTTAACGAAAATGGCCCATCTCCATTTTGTTTCGACCTGGGAATATGGCTGGCGCATCAGGCAAATGGGTGAAGAAGCCTGGCGTATTTTTATCGTAGGTGCTCCGGGAGTTGAAAATATAAGGCGAACAGACTTCATGTCACCTGAGGAAATATATGACAAATTTGATATAAACCCGGCTTTACCTACATTACTAATTACTTATCACCCTGAAACTTTAACAAATACTCAAGAACCAGTTAAACAAATTAAGGAACTTATATCAGCATTAAAGGAATTTCCCGAATACCAGCAGGTAATCACTTATCCGGGAACAGAAGTGGGATATTTAAGCGTTATCGAAGCCTGGAAAGAATATGCGGCCGGTAGATCTAACGTAAAATTATATCCCAGTTTAGGATCCCGTGGTTACCTGGGTCTGATGCGCCTGGCTGCCGCGGTGGTGGGAAATTCTTCTAGCGGCATAATTGAGGCGCCAAGTTTTCATGTCCCTACTGTTAATATCGGTGACAGGCAGAAAGGGAGGATTAAGGCTGCCAGTGTTATTGATGTAGCAGGAGATAAAGAATCAATAGCAGCCGGCCTCTATAAAGCGTTAAAAGATCAGGAGTTTCACCGGGGCTTATCAAATGTAACCAATCCCTACGATCCATATGGTGATGGGGATGTGAGCGGGCGTATTGCTAAAGTATTAGAAAGCATTCCACTGGATCGTAAGCTATTAGAAAAATATCTTGAGTTTCCTCTTCCTGAAGAAAAGAGGAATTATCATGTTCAATAGGATTTTCATCATTGCCGAAGCGGGCGTCAACCATAATGGCGATCTGCAATTGGCTAAAAGATTGGTAGATGCTGCGGTAGAAGCGGGGGCAGATGCCGTAAAATTTCAGACTTTTAAAGCGGAGGAAGTAGTTACACCCGGCGCTGAGCGGGCCCAATATCAAAAGGATAACATGCCCGAAAAAGACGAAAGCCAGCTGGAGATGATTAAAAGGCTGGAATTGAGCTACGCCCAATTTCGGGAGCTTTATGCTTTTTGCCGGCAGAAGGGAATCATTTTTCTCTCCTCTCCTTTTGACCAGGAAAGCATTGATTTTCTGGCCGAACTGGGAGTGCCTTATTTTAAGATCCCATCGGGAGAAATAACCAACTATCCCTTCTTGCGCCGGATCGGCGGGAAAAAGCGGCCGGTTATCCTTTCTACCGGCATGGCGACCCTGGGTGAAGTAGAGGGAGCATTGGGGATTTTACGGGAAGCCGGGGCGAAAGACATAACCCTGCTGCATTGCACAACCAATTACCCGGCCCTGCCGGAGGAGGTAAATTTAAGGGCCATGCTTACCATGAAGCAGGCCTTCGCTCTTCCGGTGGGCTATTCAGATCACACCATGGGTATCGCCATACCCATAGCGGCAGCGGCCCTGGGGGCAGAAGTTATTGAGAAGCACTTAACCTTAGATCGCAACCTTCACGGCCCGGACCACCGCGCCTCCCTGGAACCGGGAGAATTTAAAGAAATGGTCGTGGCCATCCGCCAGGTGGAAAAAAGCCTGGGGGACGGCATTAAACGGCCCGCACCGGGCGAGCTGGCCGTCATGCCGGCAGCCAGGCGCAGCCTGGTGGCGGCCAGGGACATAGCTGCCGGGGAAATAATCACGGAATCCTGCCTGACAGCCAAAAGGCCGGGGACTGGCATCCCGCCGAATTTCTGGGACGTAGTGGTGGGCCGGCAGGCCCGCCGGGATATTGCCGCCGGGAGTATTTTAAGCTGGGATATGATTTAAAAGGATAAGGGGTTAACCATGGGCTGGCACGATGAAAAGCTGGAGGATATCTGGGCCCTGCCCCAGGAGAGCCTGAAGCTGGCCCTGCCGCGGATGGACAGGGCCGGCCTGCAGGTACTTTTAGTAGGAGATGCAGAAAGGCATCTCCTCGGCATCATCACCGACGGCGACATTCGCCGGGCACTGCTGCGTGGCGAAAGTCTAGACGTTAACGTCGAGCAGGTCATGCAGGCGCGGCCCAGGGTCCTGCCGGCCGGTGTGTCTTTAGATGTGGCGAGAAGGTTGATGTTGACCCATAATATTCGTCATATTCCCCTGGTAAATAACGAACACCAGGTAGTGGATCTGCTCCTATGGATAGATTTATTTGGGAGTAAGGTGGAGGCGAGGCCGGAACCGGTGGTTATTATGGCCGGCGGGAAGGGTACCCGGCTGGACCCCTTTACCAAGATTTTACCCAAACCGATGATCCCCCTTGGCGATAAGCCGATAGTAGAAGTTTTAATGGATAGATTTTATGACCAGGGATTTTCGCAGTTTATTCTTTCGGTGGGCTATAAAGCTGAAGTAGTAAAATTATACTTTAACGATAGCAACGGCCGGCCGTACAAAGTGAATTTTGTCCAGGAAGAAGAACCCCTGGGGACCGCCGGCGCCCTTGGGCTACTGCGGCAGCAGCTTCAGGGAACCTTCATGGTGACCAATTGTGACGTTATAATTGAAATGAATTATAGGGAATTACTGCGTTACCATCATGAGAAAGGGAACGCCCTGACTATAGTGGGAGCCCTGCGGGATTTTACCATTCCATACGGCATTTTGCGTACCGAGGCCGGGGAGTTTCACCAGATAGAAGAGAAGCCTAGTTTTCATTTTCTAGTCAACATCGGCCTGTATGTGCTGGAACCTGAGGTTTTAGAGGGCCTTGATAATAGTTCTTTCATACATATGACGGATTTAATTATGGATACCAAAGATAAAGGCCTGCGGGTGGGGGTATACCCCCACCATGGTCGCTGGTTCGACATCGGCCAGTGGGACGAGTACCGCCAGACCCTGCGGGCCTTTGACGGCCTGGTGTAAGGTAACTTCTGTTCTTGGAAGGTAAAGATAACGGTCGCATTGATATTCCTGCCCTGCGGTATATGACGGCAGGCTGAGCGGTAGGCTCTAGGTTGGCAGTCACATTGGCAGTTCCAATCCGCGGCATGAAATATCCCGGCCGAACGGGTCAGGCGGGTTGGCGGTCGTAGGGGCAGCCCATATTTGCAGGTGGAAAGGAGAAAATATCGGTGTATCAAGGCAAAACCATCCTCGGTTTTATCCCTGCCCGGGCCGGTTCCAAAGGCGTGCCGGGGAAAAACCTCAGGCCCCTGGCGGGAAAGCCTTTGATCGTCCACACCATCGAGACCGCGAGGGCAAGCGGCGTTTTCGACTGCCTATTGGCTTCAACCGATGGGGATGAAATCGCCCGGGTGGCCAGAGAGGCCGGGGCGGAAGTCCCGTTCATGCGCCCGCCGGAATTGGCCACCGATACAGCTCGTGGAATCGATGTCCTGGCCCATGCCATGGCCTGGTGCGAAGAACACGGGCGCCTTTATGATTGGGTAATGGTCTTGCAGCCAACCAGCCCGTTACGTAGTGTGGACGACATCCTTGGAGCTTGCCGGTTAATGCTGGAACGCAGTGCCCGGGCAGTCGTTTCGGTATGTAAAGTTGATCACCACCCCTGGTGGTGTAATACTCTTCCCGAAGATTTAAATATGGAAAACTTCATCCGGCCTGAGGTTTTAAATTTAAACCGGCAGGAGTTACCTGTTTTTTATCGCTTGAACGGGGCGATATATCTGGGCGAATGGGAGTTTTTTAAAAAGGGAAGCTCCTTTTATGGCCCGCGTACTTATGCTTATATTATGCCATGGGTGCGGTCAGTAGATATAGATAGTGAAATTGATTTTACCCTTGCAGAAATATTACTAAAGGGCAGTTAATATAATTCACGTTTTTTATGTTTTATTCCAACAGTAGCTTTATATTTTGAGGTAACAATTTAGGAAACATCGTTTCTATTAAGACCGTATGCGCAGGCAATACGGGGTGATTATCAATAATGGCCACGATAGATTTAAATCAAAAACTGTATGTTGGGGTAACTTATTATCGTGAGCTTAATAGTTATAAGTTAGAAAGCAAACGTTTAGCTATTGCTTGCGAATTATTCGCAGAAAGTCATGTTGCTGAACCAGAAGCGCAGTTTTATAGCTATATAATTGATGATATAACTACTATTATTATGAATCAAAGTAGACAAATAACTTCAATCCTCAGAGATACAGGTTTGACTCCTCAGGCCAGGAAGAAGGTTTGTCAGGGAGTGGGAGGACATTTAGGAGAGGGAATTACAGCTTTAACCTTTATTGATCAAATCTTAAAGGATTATAGTTCTTTCGCCCATATTAAAGTTGGAATGGGTAAAACTCACCGTTGCCCAGATTTTGTGGCGGTGACCTCACTTGATGTGTTATATAACTATTACACATTACTTTGTTTACCTGAAGAAAACATAAATACTATTTTACCTATACCGGTAGAAGCAAAAAGCAGAAAAGATAATGCAAGCATTAAGAGTATAATACATAATGAAGCTATAAGACAGCTAATATGTTACTGGCGGACTTGTTGCAATACAACAGTAGAACAGGTGGTTGGCTACGGAATTGTAACAATATTTTTATACGGAAAAAAGATAAATTTGAATCATTGTTTTTTACGTCCAAAGTCAGTAAAAAGTCAAGAAGAACTCATTGATAGATTAAAACAATGTACTTTAGACGACATTAGAGAGATAGTCGAATGCGAAGACTTTATTTGCAAAGTGGAAAGTTGTATAGAGGGGTTTGATAATGTTGGAACCGAACGGTTGGTACTATTTTAATAAAGCTCAGCAGGCTATTTGGGCGGGAGATATAGAGAAGGCCCGGTCTTTTCTTAGGCAGGCAAAAAGTATCTTTATGGTAGAAAAAGAAAAGTATGATATATCTATACATAAATCAAAAAATGAAAAGGTCCATATAGAATGGAATGAAATTAGCAAGAAAGCCAAAACCAACATACAATTTTTTAATCACGTAGAGGCAGCAATTCATGCATGTACTTTTTTACTTGAAAAAATAGGAGATGCTGGTGAGGGTTTATTTAAAGTTAAAAAAGATACAGATGGTGCGGAAGTATTTTTGAGTGCTCGTATTAGGGATGAAATGAGTGTAATAATAAGAGGATATGCTCCAAAGAATAAATTTCCATTTTATGATATGGTATTTACTAGACTTAATGATATTTTTAAGAGATCAAAGTACATAAATTCTTTTGAAGTTAACCAGGGTAATAACGAAATAAATTTTATAATACATACAGCGGATTATATTGGAGAAGCATTTATAGTCTTTGAACCATGGTTCTTAGTACGTGGGTCGATGATGTGTGGGAGCTGGAATCCTTACAAACTAGAAGAATCAACTAATGATTTGCTGGATATGTTAAACTATATTTTAACCGAAAAGTAGCTTAATTGACAGTCTGACGCGTTAAGGGTAGGAGAAACTATTTTAAATTTTATATGGACATCTGAGTGAACACCTAAAACTCTAATAAGGAACTAAATAGTTCCCCCTGAAAAAGTCAGGGCAAAAAGTCTTAGTTTCTCAGGAAACAGGATAAATTATTTTACAAAACAGAAGGAGTTACCATCCTCTGGATCGAATCTTGTAAGTAGGAGCAAACAAGAAAA
>NZ_MDDC01000016.1 GCF_001875325.1 Neomoorella thermoacetica | reverse complement strand
AGGTGTTGAACTGCCCCGCCATCGGTTCTACCGTGATTGTCCCAAAGGATACCTCAAAGGTCAAACACTTTTTATGACAAAATAAATGACCAACTGGAAATTTAACCGTTGGTCATATCATACAAGGGAGGTGTTATAATGGATTTGCTGGAGAAGAACGAGCATTTCTGGCAACGCCTCTTTGACGGGCTTTTCCGCCGCGGCGGGGATGTTTCCTTGCAACCGGTAGAAATCGCCAAGAAGCTGGCCAAAATCATGGTGGCCAGGCGGACGGTCAGCGTTAACCATGTTTATGTACCCAACGTCTACCTGGTGAACCTGAGTCCGGGGGATTTTGAGAGGCTTACGGTTTTTGAGCATTCCCTGGCACGGGAACTGGAGGACTATATCAGCAAAAAGGCGGCGGAACAGAATTACACCCTCGTAGGTAAACCCCGGGTAGAGTTTGAAGTCGAAGACGAGCTCGCCCCCGGGGAGATGCGGGTGGCAGCGCGAATGGAGGAAGAACCGGAGACGGCCAGCGGGAATGTTGCCGGGCCGGCGGCGGAAGAAGGCGACACCCTTATTTACCGGGCCATTGATGAAGCTCCCGGACCGCCGGAAGAACCAGCTTTTAAATTGGCGGTACTGGAAGGACCGGATGCGGGGCGTACTTTTCTTCTTCAGAAGGGCAGGCAGGTTCTGGGCCGCCAGCCGGCCTGTGATTTTGTCCTCACCGATGAGCAGGTCTCCCGGCGGCACTGCCAGGTGGAGGAGAGCCACGACCGCGTCCTGGTAACAGACCTGGGCAGCCGTAACGGTACCATGGTTAATGGCAGGAGGGTAGAGCGGGCCTTCCTGAAGCCCGGGGACCGCCTGCAGGTCGGGCGGAGCGTGCTGGAATTACAGGTTAGCTGAAGTTGGGTCGGTGATTGTTTTGGGCGAAGTTTTACTGGCCGGGTTAAGGTTTGTCTTTGTGCTTTTGATCTATATCTTTGTCTGGCATGTCCTGCGGCTGATGTACCTGGAACTGGGCTTTGCCCCGGCAAAAAGTTCGCGAAAACGCCCGGTTCTGGTGGTCCTGGATGCAAAAAATGGGGGCGCAAAAAGAGGAGAAAGCTACCCTCTCGGCGAAAATATTAGCATTGGCCGCGATAACCACAACGATATTATTATTAATGACAGCCACGTTTCCGCCAAGCATGCCTTAATCACCCGCCAGGGGGAAGAATGGAAAATCCTGGATCTGGAGAGCACCAATGGTACCTACGTTAACGGCCTGCGGCTAACCGGTCCGCATAGTTTACGGCCCGGCGATAAGATTAGTATCGGCGGCGTGACTTTCAAAGTGGGGTGGGAAGATGCAAGCCGAAGCCCTTTCCCATACCGGACTGGTGCGGCCCGGTAATGAAGATTATTTTATCCTCGATGTCGAGCGGGGACTTTTAGCAGTAGCTGATGGTATGGGCGGACACCAGGCCGGGGAGGTTGCCAGCCAGCTGGCCCTGCGCGCCCTGGCAGATAAACTCTTTAACGGGCCGGAGGGAGAGCCCCTGCCCCGGCTCCTGGCAGCCGCTGCCTATGCTAACGAGGTGGTTTACCGGTCTTCCCTGAGCAGCCAGGAAAGGGAAGGGATGGGTACTACAATGACGGCTGTATGGGTAACGGGGTCCAGGGCTTACCTGACCCATATCGGTGACAGCCGGGCCTATCTTTTCCGGGACGGACAATTACAGGCCCTGACCGACGATCATTCTTATGTAGGCGAGTTGGTTCGACGCGGCGGCCTGACGGCGGAGGAGGCCCGCCTGCATCCCCGGCGGAATATCCTTACCCGGGCCCTGGGGACCGAGGTCCGGGTGGAGATTGACAGCCGGGAAGTGGAATTAAAAACCGGGGACAGGATCCTTCTCTGTACTGACGGGCTGTATGAAGTCATCCCTGATGCCGAACTGGCCAGCGTCCTGGGGGAAAATTTGCCCCTGGCAGCGACTGCCAGGAAGCTCCTGGACCTGGCCCTTGAGCGGGGAGGGCCGGATAATATCACGGTGGTGTTGGGCCTCTATGATTAATACCGGTGCCGGTACCGGCCGGAGGCGGGAGACGGCCCTGCTGGCCTGGCCATCCCTGATACTCATAGCCGGGTATGGCTATATGGCGAGTTCCGGCCTTCACCACCCCGGCTGGCAACCGGCTTATGCCCTGGCCCTTCTCCTGGGCGGGTTCTGGGGTGTACACTTGATTTTGCAGGTTACCCGCCACGGTGGTGATGAATTTCTCCTGCCCCTGGCAGCTGTATTAACCACCCTGGGATTGACTTTTTTGTTCCGCCTGGATCCAGGCCTGGCCTACCGCCAGATTATCTGGACCATTCTGGGTTTGCTGGTGCTGGTAGTCGTCACCACCGGTTTCCGGGATTACCAGCGACTGGAACAGTATCCCTACCTATTCTTGTCCCTGGGGCTCTTTTTCCTGGCCTTTACTGTTGTGGCCGGGACGCGCATCGGTGGGGCCAAGAGCTGGGTGACCCTGGGTTCCTTTCAGATGCAACCGGTTGAAGCGGTGAAGGTCCTGATGGTGATGTACCTAACCGGTTACCTGAGTGATAAGCGGGAGTTACTGGTCCAGGGCGTGGGGCGGCCTACCTGGGGCCCCCTACTGGCGGCTACGGCTATGGCAGTTCTACTCCTGGTTATCCAGCGGGATCTCGGATCGGCCCTGATCCTCCTGGCTACCTTCCTGGCCATGCTTTACCTGGCTACCGGCAAACGCCGTTATGTGGCTGCCGGCGGGGGGTTGTTTACCCTGGGGGCGGTGCTGGCCTACCGTCTTTTTCCCTACCTGCGGGTGCGGATCGCCGTGTGGCTCAACCCGTGGACGGACCCTGCTGGGGCCGGTTACCAGATCGTTCAGGCGTTGATTGCCCTGGGCAGCGGAGGAGTCTTTGGTACCGGCCTGGGCCTGGGCCATTCCCAGGTGATTCCTGCGGTGGCCACCGATTTTATTTTTGTTACCATGGGGGAAGAAATGGGGCTTTTCGGGAGTACCGGCGTCGCCCTTCTTTATCTTTTATTTGCCCTGCGCGGTTTCCGGACCGCCCTTGATGCCAGGGAAGAGCAGGGTATCCTGCTGGCAGGGGGACTGACAGTTCTGGTGACCTTTCAGGCTTTTATCATAATGGCCGGCGTCAGCAAGCTCCTGCCCCTGACGGGGGTAACCCTGCCCTTTGTTAGTTACGGCGGGAGTTCCCTGGTCATCAGCTACTTGATCCTGGGGTTGCTCCTGAATGTCAGCGCCGCCGGCAGGGGGAGCAAACCTTGAAGGGCGAAATCCGCCGCCTGGCCATGGTTACCGGGGCCATCTTCCTGGCCCTGGTGTTGTACCTGACCTATATCCAGGCCGTGGCCGGGGAAAGGCTCTATTTAAATCCTTTAAACCCGCGCCTGGCCCTTGTGGAGCAGCAAACCGAGCGGGGCACTATCTACGACCGGGCCGGCAGGGTCCTGGCCCGGACAGTTGCAACTGGCGGCCAGTTCCAGCGGGAATATCCCTACGGCGGGGCCACAGCACAGGTAGTTGGCTATGTATCAGGGCGCTTCGGCAGCAGCGGCCTGGAGGCCAGCCGTGATGGCGAGCTCCTGGGCCTCCTCGGGTGGCAGCGTTTCCTCAATGAGGGGTTGCGCCTGGCCGGCAGACAGGCGCGGGGGAATGATCTCACCCTGACCCTGGATGCCGACCTGCAACGCCGGGCTACCGATTTGCTGGCCGGCAGGCGGGGAGCCGTCGTAGCCATGGACCCCCGTACGGGCGCCATACTAGTTCTGGCCAGCAGCCCGACCTTTGACCCCAACCACCTGGAAGAAGAATGGACCCGGATCAATGACCCCTCCAGCGGCAGCCCCCTTTTGAACCGGGCCGTCCAGGGGCTTTACCCCCCGGGTTCAGTTATGAAGCTGGTAACGGCTACGGCGGCCCTGGAGACCAATCCGGCCGTCCTCCAGCGCCAGTTTTATTGCCCGGGCTACCTGGAGGTTCGGGGGTGGAAGCTGACCTGCCCGCGCGCCCATGGCCATCTTGATTTTCAAGAGGCTATGATGTATTCCTGTAATGTTACTTTTGCCACCCTGGCCCTGGAGACCGGAGCCGATAAATTCAAGGCCACGGCCAGCCTTTACGGGTTTAATAAGCCCCTGGATTTTGATCTGCCGGTGAAAGAATCCCGGGTACCGGAACACCTCAATGCCAATGCCCTGGCAGAGAGCTCTATTGGCCAGGGGGCGGTCCTGGCGACGCCCCTGCAGATGGCCCTGGTAACCGCTGCCGTAGCCAACAGGGGCATCATGATGCAGCCCTATCTTGTCGCCAGGGTAACTTCACCGGGAGGCCAGACCCTGTGGCAGGCCCAGCCCCGAGCCCTTCAGGTGGTGGCTGGAGCCGGAGTGGTAGACGCGATTAAGGACGCTATGGTAGCTACAGTAAAGGGGGGAACGGCTACGGCCGCGGCTATACCGGGAATCCAGGTGGCCGCGAAGACAGGTTCAGCCCAGAATCCCGGTGGCCTGGCCCATGCCTGGTTAGTGGCCATGGCGCCGGCCCAGGATCCCGCCATTGTGGTGGCAGTCGTGGTGGAAAACGCAGGTGCCGGGGGTGTAGCAGCAGCACCCATAGCCAGGGAAATTATGGCGGCAGCCTTGAGGCGGTGAAGAGATGATTAGCAAAGTCCTCGAAGGTCGTTATGAAATAGTCAGCGAGCTCGGGGGAGGCGGTATGGCCAGGGTGTACCGGGGCCAGGACCGCTTGCTGAACCGGAACGTAACTATTAAGGTTCTGCGGGAACAGTATGCCAGCGATAAAGAGTTTTTAGCCCGTTTTCAGCGGGAGGCTCAGGCCGTAGCCAGCCTGTCCCATCCCAACGTGGTCAGTATTTACGACGTTGGCCAGGAAGATGATCTTCATTACTTGATTATGGAATATGTCGAGGGCAGGTCTCTGAAGGACCTTATTTCCGAGCGCGCCCCCCTGCTGCCCCAAGAAGCTATCAATATTTCCCTGCAGATCTGTGACGCCCTGGAACATGCCCATGAAAACGGCGTTATCCATCGTGATATCAAACCCCACAATATCCTTATTACCCGTAACGGCCGGGTCAAGGTGACGGATTTCGGGATTGCCCAGGCTGTCAGCGAGGTTACCATGTCCCAGAGCGGGACCATGATCGGTTCTGTTCATTACCTGGCTCCCGAACAGGCCCGGGGGGGAGTTATCGGGGCCGCGGCCGATATCTATTCTCTGGGGGTCGTCCTCTACGAGATGTTGACCGGCGACCTTCCTTTCCACGGCGAAACCCCGGTAGCCGTAGCCCTCAAGCACCTCCAGGAACCCCCCCGGCCTGTGCACGAATTAAATCCCAATGTACCGCCGGCCCTGGAGCGCATCGTGATGCGAACCCTGGAAAAAGACCCTGCCCGGCGCTACCCGTCGGCAGCAGCCCTGCGTTCCGACCTGCTAGCCGTGAGAAACGCCCTTGAGGATGTCACCTTTGCCACCCAGGTTTTACCGGCCATTGAAACAACCGATCCTCCAAATATTACCCCGACCAAGCCCCGCCGGCGGCCGCGGGTCTGGGCATGGGTGCTAATGGCCATCCTGTTCCTGGGCCTGGCAGCCGTCGGCCTGTGGGCCGGTTTCCGTTATTACCTGGCAGTTGGTGAAACCCTGGTACCACCGGTGGTGGGCCTGACCGAGGGCCAGGCCCTGGAGCAGCTGGCGGCGGCCGGATTGCGGGGTCAGGTGGTGGCCCGGCAGTATGATGCCAGTGTCCCGGCCGGCCAGGTTATGGCCCAGGATCCCGGCCCCAATCAAAGGGTGAGGCGCGGCCGGGTGGTCGCCCTGACTGTCAGCCAGGGAGCCAGGTTGGTGAGGGTTCCCAGTGTTATCGGGGAAACGGAACGCAATGCCCGCTTAATACTGGAGAATGCTAATTTCAAGGTAGTCGCAGATACTCTAAAAGTGTATCACCCTTCCATTCCGGCTGGTTCAGTTGTTGACCAGAATCCTCCGGCCAATACCCAGCAACCGGAAGGGACGGAAGTCAGGCTGATTATCAGCAAGGGGCCGGAACCCCAGTTTACCACTGCTCCGCCCCTGGTAGGCCTTACCCTGGCCGAAGCCCAGCAGAGACTCCTGGAGGCTAAACTGAAACAGGGCACCCTTACTTACCAGCGGAGCGACGATCAGTTCCCGGGATATATTATTGCCCAGGACCCCAGGGAAGGGAGCAATGTCCTGCAGGGAAGCGCCATAAATCTGGTAGTCAGCCAAGGACCGGGCCCGGTCCAGAAACAGGTGGGGGTAACTATTGACCCGGCCCCTGATGATAAGGACCATGAGGTGCGGATCGTGGTTACCGATGCCAAGGGTAACAATGAAGTGCTAAAAAAGAAGCAAAAGACGGGCCAGCAAATCCAGGCAACCATCAACTACTTCGGCAAGGGTAAGTTGCAGGTTTTCCGTGACGGCAGTGTCATTTATGAACAGGACTTGCAGTAGGGAGCAGGGGATGGAAGGCACCCTTTTACGGCGTTACGGCGGTTTTTATTACGTGGAAAGCGGGGGGCAGGTTTGGACCTGTCGCCTGCGGGGACGTTTCCGGCTCCAGGAGACTGTTTTCCTGCCCGGTGACCGGGTGGAAATAAAACCTGTAGGTCCGGGGGAAGGGGTGATTGAGGAACTGAAACCCAGGAGGACTTGCTTGAAAAGACCGGCAGTGGCCAATGTCGAGCAGGTCATTATCGTCTTTGCCCTGAGGGAACCTCCCCCGGACCTGGAACTCCTGGACCGGTTGTTATTTTTGAGCGCGGTCGAAGATATAGAGGCGGTTATTGTCTGGAACAAAGCCGATATCATTAAGCAGGATTACGCCGGGTTACCAGAACTTTACCGGCAGATCGGTTACCACAATTTGATAACCAGCGCCCACACCGGCCAGGGTATTGACGAACTGAAAGCCGTCCTGGCCGGCAGGGTCAGTACCTTTGCCGGTCCCTCCGGAGTTGGCAAGTCTTCCCTGCTCAACGCTATCCAACCCGGCCTCAACCTGCGGACCGCAGAAGTCAGTTCTAAAGGCGGCCGGGGACGCCACACCACCCGCCAGGCGGAACTGATCCGGCTCCCGGAGGGAGGGTGGGTAGCCGATACCCCGGGTTTCAGCCGCCTGGACCTGCCAGCCATCGCCAGGGAAGAGGTGGCCGCCTATTTCCCGGAAATGGAACCCCTGCGTGGGAGCTGCCGCTATGCCTCCTGCCTGCACCGGGGAGAACCCGGTTGCGCGGTAGTAGCAGCGGTAGAGGCCGGCCTGATTATAAAGCATCGTTATGAGCACTACCTTACTTTCCTGGCGGAAGTCATCGCCGGGGAAAGGAGTTTTCCGTAATGCCTATAATCGCACCTTCACTGCTGGCTGCCGATTTTGCCAACCTCAAGGATGAAGTGGAGGCCGTCGCCAGGGGAGGGGCTGACTGGCTGCACCTGGATATCATGGACGGCCATTTTGTTCCCAACCTGACCATTGGCCCGGCTGTGGTAGCCGCCCTGAGGCCCCATAGCCAGCTGGTCTTTGATGTTCACTTGATGCTCTCCCGGCCGGAAGAATATATCCTCCCCTTTGCCCGGGCAGGGGCCGACTATATCAGCGTCCACGTTGAAGCTTGTACCCACCTGCACCGGGTCCTGCAGCAGATCCGGGAAGCCGGTTGCCGGCCGGCAGTTGCCCTGAATCCCGCCACCCCCCTCAGCGTTCTCGATCATATCCTGGGGGAAGTGGAGATGATCCTTTTAATGACGGTCAATCCGGGATTTGGCGGCCAGGAGTTTATCCCGTCCATGCTTCCCAAAATAGCCTCCCTGGCAGCCAAACTGCGCGAAAGCAGGCGCGATATCCTCCTGGAGGTGGACGGCGGCATCACCCCGGAGACGGCTCCTGCCGCCTGCCAGGCCGGGGCCAGGGTCCTGGTCGCCGGTTCAGCTGTTTTTGGCAGCCCTGACCGGGAAGCGGCCATCAGGGAACTGCGCCAGGCGGGGAAGCTAAATAAGGTGCGAATATGAAGGGGACCCGTGCCCCCAGAGCGTCCTTGACGTCGCCTGAATGGAGCTATATAATTACAGTAACGTCCTTCGGGGTTAGGTGTAATTCCTTACCGGCGGTAAAGCCCGCGAGCCATTATGGCAGACCCGGTGTAATTCCGGGGCCGACAGTGAAAGTCTGGAAGGGAGAAGGAGGTTATAACCCATTGCCTGCCCAACCCCGGAGTCTCCGGGTTTTTTTGATGCCGCTTCTGGAATGTTAAACGCCATTTATAGTAGAACTCTATTTTCGGAGGAACCTGATGCAACCACAGGATGCAGTTTTTATGGCCCGGGCCCTGGAATTGGCCCGCCAGGGACTGGGCCGTACCAGCCCCAACCCGGCAGTAGGAGCAGTCATCGTGCGCGACGGCCGGGTGGTAGGTGAGGGTTATCACCGGAAGGCCGGCACCCCCCACGCCGAGATCCATGCCCTGCGTGCCGCCGGGGAGAAGGCCCGGGGAGCCACCCTGTATGTAACCCTGGAACCCTGCTGCCACTACGGCCGGACGCCCCCGTGCACCGGGGCCATCATCGCCGCCGGGATCAAGAGGGTGGTAGCAGCCATGGCCGATCCCAATCCCCGGGTAGCGGGAGGCGGCTTCCGGGCCTTGAGCCAGGCGGGGATAGAAGTAGAGACGGGCCTGCTGGCAGATGAAGCCCGGCGATTAAATGAGGCCTTTATTAAGTATATTACTACCGGCAGGCCCTGGGTGACCCTGAAGATGGCCCTGACCCTGGACGGGAAGATCGCAACCCGCACCGGGGCCGCCCGCTGGATTACCGGCCCGGCTGCCAGGGAGAGGGCCCATGAGTTGCGGGATATCCATGATGCCGTCCTGGTGGGCATTGGCACCGTCCTGGCCGACGATCCCGAATTAACCACCCGCCTGCCGGACGGCCGGGGACGGGACGCCATCAGGGTAATCCTGGACAGCCACCTGCGACTGCCCCTGAGTGCCAGGGTGGTAAACCTCCAATCGGAAGCCCCCACCCTGGTGGTCACCACACCTTCGGCGCCGGCAGCAGCCAGGAAAAACCTGGAGGCCCGGGGAGTGGAGGTCCTGATCCTGCCGGAGGAAGACGGCCGGGTAGCCTGGCAACCGCTCCTGGCCGAGCTGTCCAGGCGCCAGGTCACCAGTATCCTGGTGGAGGGAGGGGCCGAGGTAAACGCCACCGCCCTGGCGGCCGGAGTTGTCGACAAAGTGGTGGCCTTTATCGCCCCTAAAATCTTCGGGGGCAGGGAGGCACCGGCACCGGTGGGCGGCCGGGGGGTCGCCGACCCGGCGACCGCCTGGAGATTAGAAAAACTGGCCGTGGAGCGCTGTGGCGAAGATATTATGTTGAGCGGGTACCTGCTCAAAAGAGGGGAAGAGCCTTGTTTACCGGGTTGATAGAAGAGGTCGGGAGCATCCGCAGGATTGTGACTGCCCCGCAAGGGGCCCGTTTAACCATCTCCGCCCGGGAAGTCCTGGCGGGTACCCGCCGGGGTGATAGCATCGCTGTTAACGGGGCCTGCCTGACGGTGGCGGATCTGGAGCCTGGGGCCCTGGTGGCCGAGGTGATGGCTGAAACCTTGAGGGTAACCACCCTGGGCTCCCTGAGAGCAGGGGACAGGGTCAACCTGGAAAGGGCGCTTGCCCTGGGGGAGCGGCTGGGGGGCCACCTGGTCAGCGGTCATATCGACGGCGTCGGGGAGATCAAGAGCCGGAGGCAGGTAGGTATCGCCTGGGAATTAACCCTTGCGGTACCGGCGGGCCTGGAACGTTACATTGCCCCCAAGGGCTCCCTGGCCCTGGACGGCACCAGCCTGACGGTGATTGCCGTGACCGGGAACCAGGTGACGGTTGGCCTTATTCCCCATACAGCCAGGAATACCATCCTGGGGGACAAAGGGCCAGGGGACCGGGTAAATATCGAAGTAGACCTCCTGGCCCGTTACCTGGAAAGGCTTTTAAATCCTCCCGCCGAAGAACCGGCCCGGGAGGGGTTGACCCTGGAATTCCTGGCGTCCCGGGGCTTTCTCAAATGAAAAATTGAAGAAGGCGATGATAAATGAATCAAGGGATGAGCTTTAATACCATAGAGGAGGCTATCGCCGAAATCAAGGCGGGGCGAATGGTGGTCGTCGTCGATGACGAGGACCGGGAAAACGAAGGTGACCTGGTGATGGCGGCCGCCAGGGTTACGCCGGAGGCCATAAACTTCATGGCCACCCATGGCCGCGGCCTGATCTGTGTACCTATGGAAGGGCGACGCCTGGACGAGCTGAAACTGGAACCTATGGTAAACCAGAATACAGAGTCCATGGGAACGGCCTTTACCGTCTCGGTAGATGCAGCCGAGGTGACCACCGGTATCTCCGCCTTTGAGCGGGCCGCCACCATTAAGCGGCTTATCGATCCCTCGACCCGGCCGGAGGATCTGCGCCGGCCCGGGCATATCTTTCCCCTGAGGGCGAAACCGGACGGGGTCCTGCGCCGGGCCGGGCACACCGAGGCGGCCGTAGACCTGGCCCGCCTGGCCGGGCTCTACCCGGCAGGGGTTATCTGCGAGATTATGAACCCCGACGGCACCATGGCCCGGGTACCCCAGCTCTATAAATTTTGCCAGGAACACGGCCTGAAGTTGATCACGGTGGCTGACCTGATTGAGTTTCGCCGCAGAAGGGAAAAACTGGTACGCCGGGTGGCCGAGGCCGACCTCCCCACCAGGTTCGGTCACTTTAAAGCCGTCGCCTATGAAGAGATCATGAACGGGAAGGGTCACCTGGCCCTGGTCAAAGGCGATATAGCCACGGGAAAGCCGGTGCTGGTCCGGGTACATTCGGAATGCCTGACGGGAGATGTCTTCGGCTCCGAACGCTGTGATTGCGGCGACCAGTTGCAACGGGCCATGAAGATGATTGAGGCTGAGGGGGCGGGGGTACTTCTCTACATGCGCCAGGAGGGCCGGGGCATCGGCCTCCTAAACAAGATCAAGGCTTACAGGTTGCAGGAGGAAGGTAAAGATACGGTGGAAGCCAATGAGGCCCTGGGCTTCCCGCCCGACCTGCGGGACTACGGCATTGGCGCCCAGATCCTGGCCGATCTGGGGGTCGGCCAGATCCGCCTCCTGACCAATAACCCGAAAAAGATCGCCGGCCTGGAGGGATACGGCCTGCAGGTTGTCGCAAGGGTACCCATTGAAATCTCCCCCAACAAAGTTAACCGGCGTTACCTGAAGACTAAAAAGGAAAAAATGGGCCACCTGCTGCATATCAGCTAGAGCCGCCTGGAGTGGCGAGCGTCGCCGGCAGTGAAAGGCAACCAGCCTGCGCTCACTGCCAGGGTAAAGACTAATAAGGGAGGAATTATTAGTGCCCAACATTATGGAAGGCCAGCTGGAAGGCCGGGGACTAAAGTTTGGCATAGTTGTCAGCCGTTTCAACGAGTTTATCACTTCCCGGCTTCTGGAGGGAGCCCTGGATGCTCTGAACCGCCACGGCGCCGACCCGGGCGCCATTGATATTGCCTGGGTGCCGGGAGCTTTCGAGATCCCCCTGACGGCGCAAAAGATGGCCGCCCGGGGATACGATGCCGTTATCTGCCTGGGGGCGGTCATTCGCGGTGCTACCCCCCATTTTGAGTACGTGGCCGCCGAGGTAACCAAGGGTATAGCCCAGGTGAGCCTGAGCAGCGGCGTGCCGGTAATCTACGGGCTGATCACCGCCGACAATATTGAACAGGCTATTGAAAGGGCCGGTACCAAGGCGGGCAACAAGGGGTTCGATGCCGCCATGACGGCTATGGAAATGGCCAACCTCTTTAAGAAAATGGCGAGGTAGATAAGGGATGCGAGTAGGGATTATCAGCGACACCCACGGCGACGGCAGCGCCTGGGAACAGGCGCTGCAGAATTGCTTCCAGGGGTGTGAGATGATCATCCATGCCGGCGACGTCCTCTACCACGGCCCCCGGAACCCCATTATTGCCGCCTACGCGCCTAAAGACCTGGTCGAACTCCTGCGCCAGTCGCCGGTACCATTGCTTATCGCCCGGGGCAACTGCGATGCCGAGGTCGATGCCATGGTTCTGAATCTGCCCCTGCCGGAACAGGTTGTCTTTCAGATGGGCGAGCGGCGGATCATTGCCCAGCACGGCCATCGCCTGGCACCAGGGGAGGAGGAAACCCTGGCCGCCTATTACCGGGCCGACCTCTGGGTCACCGGCCATACCCATGTACCTGTCCTGGCCTGCCGGGGGGGCCGCCTGTACCTGAATCCGGGCAGCCCCAGCCTGCCCCACAGCGGTCCCCTGGGTAAACTGAAGACAGTGGCCGTGGCCGATGAACAGGGCGTCCGGCTCCTGGCCCTGGCTACCGGAGAGGTGCTGCAGGAGATGCCCTGGCCGGCCAGGGAGGGTTAAAAAGTCAAAACCCGGGGTGAAAACCCCGGGTTACTAATATCAATCTCTTAAATAGCCCGCTGAACCTTGCCGGAACGGAGACAACGCGTGCAAACATATGCCCTGCGCGGGGTGCCGTTTACCAGGAGCTTGACCCGCTGCAAGTTTGGCGCCCAGGTGCGCTTGGTCTTAATGTTGGAGTGACTGACTTGATTGCCGGTAACTGCCCTTTTGCCGCAAATGTTGCAGGTAGCCATTATTCTCACCTCGCTTTAAAACCCTACGGGCGCTATTTTACCAGAGAAAGGGTAAAAAAGCAAGCAAATAAATTTGGCCGCCAGGCAGGTAGTTGCCGACAGATGTTGAAAATAAATAACAGGAAGGGGGCGAAGTCGATGACTGGCAATCTGCGTGAAAGGGTTGTTCCCTTGCTAATAACTAAAGACCTCTCAATTATGGAGGTCCTGCGGGCATATCCCCAGGTGCGGCCGGTTTTCATTCGCCACGGTATGGGCTGCCTGGAGTGCATGGGCGCTATTGAGGAAACCATCGCCAGTGGAGCCAGGATGCACGGCCTGGATCTGGATCAACTCCTAAAGGACTTGAACGAGGCTATCAAAAACCGGGATCAGGAATGATACTCGACCATCCTGTTGCAACTTTAAAATATGTGGGCCATCAGAGGGCGGCCCGCCTTTCCCGGCTGGGTATCCAGACGATCGGTGATTTGTTATGGCATTTCCCCCGGCGGTATGAAGACCGACGCCAGCTCAAGGACCTGGCGGAGGTGACTACCGGAGAGGTGGCCACGGTGCAGGTTACCATCAGGGCCTGGCAGGAAAAGGAAGTCCGCCCTCGCCTGCGGTTGATCCGGGCCCTGATTCAGGGCCAGCAGGGAACGGGCTTTGCCGTTTGGTTTAACCAGCCGCACCTGAAGCGCCAGATGCCGGCAGGAACCAGAGTTATCCTAACGGGGAAGGTTAGATACAGGGACTACCAGCCGGAAATCCAGGTCATTGATTACGAAACCCTGGGAGAAGGGGACCCGGGTCTCCATACAGGGCGGATTGTACCCTTTTATGCCCTGACGGCCGGCCTCAGCCAGCGCTGGCTGCGCCTGGTAATCCATCTGGCCCTGGAAACCGTGGCCGGGGATTTACCGGAGGTTTTACCTCCATCCCTGTGCCGGCGTTACCGCCTTATACCCCGCCTCCAGGCTTTGAAATATATCCATTTCCCCCCCGATGCCGCCGGCCTCCACCAGGCCCGGCGCCGGCTGAAATACGAAGAGCTGCTTATCTGGGAGCTGGGTCTAAACCTGCACCGGGCGCAGCAGGAGCAGGGCAGGCAGGGGATAGCCCATACCCCGGCTAACAATCTGGTTAACCGGATGGTTGACAGCCTGCCCTTTAAACTGACTACGGCCCAGGCCAGGGCGCTGGCGGAAATCCTGGCCGATATGGAAGCTCCCAGGCCCATGGCCCGGCTGCTCCAGGGGGATGTCGGCTCCGGGAAGACAGTTGTTGCTGCGGTTGCTATGGTTAAGGCGGTGGCCGGCGGCTGGCAGGCGGCCCTTATGGCTCCTACAGAAGTCCTGGCTGAGCAGCACAGCAGGACCCTGGGGCAACTACTGGCGCCCCTGCAGATCCCGGTAGTTACCCTTACCGGCAGTACCCCCCGCACTGAACGGCAAACCATCCTGGCCGGCCTGGCCAGCGGCCAGTTGCCCCTGGTGGTGGGCACCCATGCCCTTATCCAGGACGATGTAAGCTTCAAGTCCCTGGGCCTGGTGGTTATCGACGAACAGCACCGTTTTGGCGTTGACCAGCGGGCCGCTCTCCAGACCAAGGGCGAGTGCCCCGATTTACTGGTCATGACGGCAACGCCCATTCCCCGGACCCTGGCCCTGGCCATCTATGGCGACCTGGATATCTCCGCCCTGGATGAGTTGCCGCCGGGCCGGCAACCGGTGGCTACATATGTAATCACAGAAAAACAGCGTCCCCGGGCTTATCGGTTAATCGAACGGGAAATCCGGGCCGGTCACCAGGCCTATGTCATCTGCCCCGTAATCGACACCAATGACGACGTAGCTGCCGAAGCCGCCACCGCCATGGCCCGGAAACTGCAGGAGGAGGTTTTCCCGGGATACCCGGTAGGGCTGGTGCACGGCCGCCTGCGACCGGCGGAAAAGGAAGAGGTCATGAACGCCTTCCGGGAAGGTAAGATTGCCGTCCTGGTAGCCACTACAGTGGTTGAGGTGGGGGTTGATGTCCCCAATGCTACGGTGATGTTAATCGAAGGAGCGGAGAGGTTGGGCCTGGCCCAGCTGCATCAGCTACGCGGGCGGGTGGGCCGGGGTACGGCAGCTGCTCATTGCTTCCTTGTTACCAGAGGCAGCCCGGCAGCCCGGGAGCGACTGGCGATCCTGACTACCAACCGGGACGGCTTTGCCATTGCCGAGGCCGACCTGCGCCTGCGGGGACCGGGCGAGTTTTTCGGTACCCGCCAGCACGGGTTACCTGAATTTCGCCTGGCCCAGCTCCCCGGGGACAGCCGCATCCTGGAACAGGCCCGCCAGGATGCCAGGGAAATTTGCCGCCGGGAGGGCCCTTTACCAGAATATGAACCCCTTTACCAGGCTGCCAGGGAAAAGATGGCCGGTTTACATTTTTAATATAATTTTCCAGGCCCGGGGAGCATGATAAAAATTTTTTAAGCCACACTAACACCAGGATTATTTGGTGAAGGTGGTTTTCTTATGCGCTTGGAAAGGGATGAACGTTCCTTGCTGGCTTACTTTCCCAGCAGCACCCGGGCCCAGGAGGCCATCAATGCCCTTCAAGAAGCCGGTATAAGGGAAGTCCAGTTTGACCGGGTGGGGCGCTTTGGTACCCGTTATAATGACCAGTACAACAATCCCCTGGCGAACCAGGCCAATACCGTTACCGGCCTGACCCTGTACTCAGCTGATATTAACCCCCTGGTCAAAACTGATACCCGGGCTTTGCTGGCAGCCGATCCCTCCGTGAGCGGGGTGGGTTTAAAGAATTACGGCGTGGCCGGCAATGAAGGCTTCCTGGTAACCGTTGTTACCAGCCCGGAGCGGGTGGATAAGGCCCGGGAGATTATTGAGGCCCACGGAGGCCGGTTATAAAAAATTAAAAAAAGGCCTGCCCGGGGCCTTTATTTTTTTTTGTATTCACAGTCTTGTTTTTCCTTTTTTGTAGTATAGATGTAAAATTACGCTAGCCAAATAATGCTAAGCATAAAAGGATGCCGCCGGAACATACTACACCTAGACACTAATGAAGGAGGTGAAACTAAATGCCGCAAGGTGGCAGGACCAACCGTCTCCTGATTCCCCAGGCCCGCGGCCAGATGGAGAGGTTCAAGCAGGAAGTGGCCAGCGAACTGGGAATCTCCAACTACTACGGTTACCTGGGTGACCTGCCCTCCAAGGTTAACGGTTCCGTAGGGGGGCTGATGGTCAAAAAGATGATTGCTGCTTATGAGTCGACCCTCAGCGGTCAGGCAGCTGGCGGCCTTGGTGGTGCCGATGTTGAACTGGGTGCCGCCCAGAACGTTACCGGTCGTATTAGCGGTCCCAACCCCGCCTTTACTACCGGTGGGCAGAAGTTAAACCTCAACGCTCAGCAATTCAACGCTCAGTCAAGTGGTTTGGGAACGACCCAGCAGTAACGTAACCCCGGATGGCGGGTGCTGCACCCGCCATCTTTTAATGTAAAGGGATAGCTGCGTGGGTGCGGAGGAGGTTGGTATGCAGGGATCTGTTCAGGGCGTTGCCAATGACCCAGGCCAGGTTGTGGACCAGATCATCAACCTCCTTGGGCGTAACCGTCAGATTGCCACCAAAGGGCGAGAGAACATTCCGGGAGAGATTTTGAGCCAGGTCCTGGCTAATTTGCAGGTTGACATTGGGGAAGGCCTGCTGCAACTGGTTGAGGGCCTCAAAGATTATAACCCCTGCATGGACGACAGTGGGAATACCGATAGCTATTACCGGCACGCCCATAGTTTGCAAATTTATACCCAGGCGCTGGTTCCCGACCCCCGAACCGGGGCTGATGCCGGCGTCGCTAATCTGGATGCTGCTGCCAACGCGATTCAGATCCCCTGCAGCCAGGGCATCAATGGCAATGATGACCCGTGGCCTGGTCTTCTCGACTACACCCCGGATAATTTCAGCTGTCTCAATGCCCGTGGTTCCCAGGACGCCGGGGGCCAGAGCGCTGACCGGCCTGGTTCCCGGGGGCATGCTCTGGGGAGCATATTTTAACAGATGCCTGGTGACGGTGAACTGGTTGATAACCTTGGGCCCCAGGGAATCCGGGGTTGCTTCCCAGTTGCCCAGGCCGACGACCAGGACAGGGTCGGTAGGGCCAACCTGTAAATTCTGCAGCAGGAGGTTAAGTTTCTGGGACAGTAGTCCAGCTATTTCCTCATGTACGGGCGGGTCTTCGGCCAGGAGGGCGGGGGCATCGATGGTTATGTAAGTACCTCGTGGTTTCCCCATGGCCTGTTCTCCGGCTTCATTCAAAATAGTAATGGTGGTGATGCTTGCGTTAGGAAGTTTTTCCTTGTCTTCCCGTACCCCGGGTACTTCCTGCCGGGTAGCCCCGCGTAAGAGGTCATGAGCCTCTACTGCCAGGTCCAGGACTACCCCGGCAAGCCGGTAGAATTCGGCACGCTGCAAACTTAACCCTCCGTTTCATTTGAGTACCTGCCATTAGGTTTTCCAAGATGGGAAAAAATATACGCCGGGAGGAAAAGGTTTTTTAATGTGGAATATTAAAGGCCGGGGAGTGAAAACTACATGGAAGTAAAATGTGCTCTGTGCGGCCGTAAAGAAGAAATAACCAAGGTACATAAGGATTACCAGAAGCTGGCGCGGGATAAGAATGCCGTCTATACCTGTGAAATCTGCCGGAACAGGCTCCGCCACCAGGCTGTGCAACAACAGAAACCCCAGCGCCCTTTGTAGACTATTGACAGCGAAAAAATAATTTAGTATAATTCAAACTAGGAGAGGGGGGGTTGGAATTGGAAATCCGTATTTCGCCTAAAGCAATGGAATACATCAAAGGAAAATCCGAGGACATCACTATTAAATTGGAGATTTGCGGTAGCTGAGCTGGCCTCTCAGTTAGACCTGCCGTGTACGCAGGTGCACCAGCCGATTTGAAGAATTTCATCCTCAACCAGATAGAAGGGGTAAAAGTCTACCTTCAAAAGGAGATTAAGGCCTCCCGGGGCGTGGATGTCGACCTGGTCAGTTTTGGTCCTTTCAAGCAACTGGTAGTCAATGGCGTGCAGAATTACTAAGGAGGGAATTAAAGTGGCTAAGCCCATCAATGTTAACAATAATGATTTCGAGGCTGAGGTCCTCTCAGCGCCCCTGCCGGTAGTAGTTGATTTCTGGGCTGTATGGTGCGGCCCCTGCAGGATGATGGCCCCGGTTCTGGAGCAACTGGCAGCAGACTACGATGGCAATGTAAAATTCGCCAAGGTCAATGTTGATGAGAACCAGGAACTGGCAGCCCGTTACGGGATAATGAGTATTCCCACCCTGGTCATCTTTAAAAACGGCACCGAGGCAGGCCGTATTATCGGCTACATGCCCAAGGAAAAATTACAGGAACAGCTGGAAGCAGCCATTCACTAAGGACGGACAAGCAGGGAACTGGTCACGGCCGGTTCCCTGCTTTATTCCCGGGCGATGCCAGCAGCCTGTAAAAAGTTTTCTTCCAGGAGGTTATCCATGAGCAGGCATGCTTTTATCGATCCCGGCCTTTGCGACGGTCTGGCAGTGTGTCAGGCTGGCCTGTCCTGTCCTACCAACTCCTTTACCAGGGAAGAGGCAGGCGAACCCTGGTATATCAGCCCTACCTGCCTGGGCTGCGGCCGCTGCCTGCTGGCCTGTGATCGCCAGGCCATCAAGTTAATCTAACCCAGACCCCTGCGACGACCCGGGATCCTTTAAACTTAAACGCCAAAACCGGGAGGCGGGCGTTGCCGCGCTCCCGGCGTTCATAGAAACCTGGGGTAGCGATAACCCCTATCTTTTTTCAGACAGGAATTCAGGAGAATCTGAGTCACAATAACCATTACCGCATCTTAAGCGGTTCAAGTGTTCAAATGTGGCTCATATTTACCCTGGCTTCTAGCTTGCCACCCAGGAGTTTTTGCAGAGTTCTGTGGCCGAGGGGGCATCCGGGTACGACCCCGGATGCCCCGGTCTCGTTGGCAAAATCCTGGGATGCGGGGGCCCCGCTTATGAGGATCTTATCGTTTTCAGGAACGGGGTTTTGTTCATCCCAGCACTGCCTACAAAAGTTCCTTGTATCCCGTCAGTGACCTTTTTACTATTTTAAGCGGAAGTCACCTTTAAATCGTATTCCTCCGGTCTCCACTTCGTGAGATCTACTTCCTTCTGGATTTCGCTCCAGAACTTTTCTTCATCATCGGGTATCGTTTCAATCTGGGAGCTGATAATGTTCAGCCACTTTTTCTCCCGTGGGGCTACATTCACTTCTCCCTTGTCTACGCCCCGCTTAATGACTTCTACCGCCAGGGCGGCAGCCTTCTTTGTCGCAATAAAAGCGTCCTTTTCTTTGACCAGTTCCCGGCTGATCTCCAGCACAATGTCCGGCCTTAGAACGTATGCCTGGGGATCGAGCTTGGAATCGGAATTCGCCAGCCAATCCCGAACCTTAAGGGCATAGTTGCGGCCGTCCGCCGCCGCCTCATTCATCAAGCGGCAGTCGTAAATGAGTTGCTCCGTATATGCCACGGGAGCATATGCACTCAACAGCCTGACGTTCTGAACGGATTCGTTACTCCACATATCGCAGACACAGGCAGCGATGTTGCCGACTGCACTTAAATGGGCACATGCTGCTGTCTTACCTTCCATGGAAATCGGCACACCTGCTATGGCTTTCATGTATGGCCCCTCATAACCGCAGTCCTTGTCAGGCCCGACGGCACCCATTTCGAATGCTGCCAGGCTCCTGGGGATGGTAGCCACTCTATCTACGGCTGCAAAAATTCTGGGGATCATTCCCTGTTCCGCCAGGGCGAGGGCTGTGTTGGCAAACCCGCAGGCCGTGTCGCCTCCCGGTATGGCACCTGTCTTTTGGGCGATACTTACAATGTTGGACCAGAGGAACCTCATGTCCCTGACTCCCAGGACACCGAGGGCGAAGATGGCTTTTCTGATATCGCAGTTGACCAGCGCCTCGTCATGGAGCTCTTTTCCGCCTGTGGACTCGATGGACAGGATATCCGCTCCGTCCTCGGCGCACTTTTCGAAGGTCAGGAGTATATTGTCGAGAAGTTCTCCGCGTCTCATCAACGGCGGCCTGAGCATCTCCCTGGTGTCATTCGGAGTGCACCTTACGAGGCTCTTCAAGCCATACTTTGCCTCGTAATCCTTCATCTTGTCCAGTAAGATCTTAATGATCTCGCGCCCCCACTTCGGCACCATGGTGGTCTCTGGCAGCAGTTCCACTTCCAGAATGACGCCAGGAGCGTACAACTCCTTTGCTCTCTTTAAAATACCTTCGAACATTTCTGCGTACTGCTTTCTTACCTCAGGCATGGTGCTCTCGTCAATATTCATCGGTGGGAGGGTCATATTGACCTCGGGATATACCGTTCCTCCGCCGATCACCATACCGTTCTTCGCTCTCACGGGGTAGGGTGCAATCCCGTATACGAAATCATCAAGGGATTTGATCGCCAGTTCGTTGAAAGTTTTAACCGGCTTGTAATCCATTAGGGTATACCCTCCTTAATATTGTTTTATAAAGTTTCCGTGAGGCTCATACGTTCAATCGGCTTCAGGCCGGTCTGCCGTCAAGACCGGCCTGGGGATAGAGATCATCCTAGTTGTTTTAATTCAGGAGTTGCTTGCAGACCTCGACTGCCGAGGCTGCGTCAGGGGCGTAACCGTCGGCTCCGATCTCATTCGCAAATTCTTGGGTGATAGGCGCTCCACCGATGATAACTTTTACCTTGTCTTTGAGCCCGGCGGCTGCCAGGGCATCGATGGTCGACTTCATGTTCATCATAGTGGTGGTCAGCAAAGCAGACATGGCCACGATGTCCGGTTGATACTTCTTTACCGCCTCAATGAATTTGTCGGGGTCGATGTCTACCCCCAGGTTGTAAACCGTAAAGCCATTGCTCTCCATCATCATACCAACCAGGTTTTTACCAATATCATGCAGGTCGCCCTTAACGGTTCCCAGCACGATCTTCCCTAGAGACGGCATGTCAAAGGTCTGCTGGCTCTCTTTGACTACCTCCACGCCGGCGTTCATTGCCTTGGCCGACATTAGGACTTCCGGAACAAATATCTCGTTGTTCTTGAACAGTACGCCTACCCTGTCCATGCCGGCGATCAGGCCTTTGTTGATCACCTCCATCGGGTTCGCTCCACTGCTCAACAAGTCCTTGGTCAATTTCACCACTTGTGCTTCATCACCATCAAATACCGCCTGTGACAGTTCTTCAAAGCTCGCCATCTCGACAAATGCCTCCTTTAGAATAATGATATATATTAATTTTAATTAGTGAACCGTGTTAATCGATTCTGGTCCCGCTTCCCGCCGAAAAGGGGGACTGCCGCAATTATTGTCAGGATACAGGACACGGAACGTACCGGCCGGTATCAGTTATCGTTTGTACAATCCGCTACGGTGGGCTTTCAGGTAGCCAGTGCAGAAGGGGTCCTTCCCCAGCAGTGCCTTGGAGGCGTAGAAGAAGCCCATCATATCCCTGTCCAGAGGATCCAGGATGTATGAATCCATTCCGGCGGTCATCAACTGCACCATGTAGACCTGGTTGAGGACCCGCCTGTTGGGCAACCCGAAGCTGATGTTACTAAGACCGCAAATGATGTGCACGCCCGGGTAATTTTGCCGGATGAAACCCACGGCATCGATGACTTCCAACCCCGCCTGGTCGCTGGTGCTGAGAGGCTTAACCAGCGGGTCGATGTAGATGTTATCCCTCTCGACACCGGCGGCAGTCAGGTCTTCAACCAGCTTTTTGACGATCTCGATTCTCTTCTCCGGGGTGGAAGGTATCCCGTCGTTATCCATGCACAAGGCCACTACCTTGGCATTGAAATTTTTTACAATCGGCAGTACGGCCTCGAACCTGTCTGTTTCCGCAGTGATAGAGTTCAGCATGGGCTGGCCCTTTGTAGCTAGCTTTAACCCTGTTTCCAGTGCCTTGGGATTAGGACTGTCAATACACAGGGGAACATCCACCACCTCCTTTACGTTGTTGACCAGCCAAGCCATTACTTCCTCTTCATTGTGCACCAGGGTTCCGCAGTTGATGTCGATGTAATCCGCCCCGGCCTCGGCCTGCTTCTTTGCAATATCCCGGATATAAGCAGCGTCTTCCCTTTCGATTGCCTCTTTAATCGGTTTGCGACTGGTGTTGATCAATTCTCCTACAATGAGCATCAGCTGTTACCTCCCAATCCGGTGTGGATTAATCCAGCTTCTCTTAACGATAGAATTGTGTTAAATTTAAGTTTATAATGTATCAAATCCAGCTATCACATCCTTTTGACAGTTTCAGATTCATCAGCACCATTTCCTGTCCCCCCATCTTGAATTATACGTTACGATAATATTAAGGTCATGCAAAAAAGGCAATGGTTTGTGGCCAATTTATAGTGAATTATTGTGTATAATTTATTATAATTTATAGGGAACGGTTCGAGCCGGGTGAGTTCCCTTGAGATAAAGCCGGAGGACGGTGTTCCGAAAGGAAGGTCCGGCCTCGCCGGAGGGCGCTGCACTTCCGCGTCCCCCAACCAGCCGGAAAGGTTTACGAATAAGAAGGAATAAACAGGAAAGCCGGTGATACCTTGAGCGGACGTACCCAGGTATTTCATGATATTATCTCCGCCATCTTGAAGGGAGAGGCCAACAGCGTATTGAAATCAATCAACTTGGGCTTGCAGATAGGTATGAGCGCCAACGAGATCCTGGAGGAGGCCATGATACCGGCAACTATACAGACCCTGGACAAATACCAGGGGGAGGATTTTTACATCTCCGATGTCATCAATGCCTCCCACGCCATCGAGGCAGGTCTGTTCGCATTGAAACCTTATATTAAAAAAGACCCCAATAAGCGGAAAAAAATCGTTATCGGCACTGTGAAAGGGGATATCCACGAAATCGGGAAAAGGCTGGTGGCCCTGTCCCTGGGTTATGCCGGGTTTGAGGTCGTCGACCTGGGCGTGAACGTTTCGCCCGTGGAATTCGTCAGGTCGGTGGAGCAAGAACGCCCTAAAATTCTGGCAATGTCGGCATTATTGACCACAACCATGGGCGAAATGGCCAGGGTGATCGAGGCCCTGGAGAAGCACCACCTGCGCAATAGCGTCAGGGTCCTGGTGGGGGGAGGGCCTGTGACGAGGGAGTTTGCGGAGTCCATCGGGGCGGACGCCTACGGCAGCTCGGCCCGTGAGGCCATTAGTATCGCCCAATCCCTGGTGATCCAGGGCAGTAAGCGGGAAAGGGATTGTCCCTGTTGAAAGGGGAAAAACAACTGCCTGTGCAGTATTTGTAAGGGCGGTTTTTCATGCTCCCGGCATGGGCGTTAACTTCTTTGGTGTAAATCCACTGCAGGCGAGGCAGCACCAGCCTGCTAGCCGGAGGCAAGGGTGCCCATTGCGAGGCGGGATCCTCCGGAGGAAGCCGGAAGCAAAGTCACGGCCCGGTGATACAAGAACTCCATACGAGGCTAAACCGCCCGGGTGACCCGGCGAAAAACAGCTAAATCCCGGGCTGACCGGGGAACGGTGGAGTATCCGGGGCGGGCACAGGGCCAAACTTAACGTTCTTACCCGGGCTGGTATCCACCAAAGGTGGGTGTTGCTGTATAGGCCCGGCACTCAAGAAACTGAGTTCTGGGCAACCCGGGCCGGGAGGTTCAACTGAACGGCAGGGAGGAGCCACGGGAACCAACCTGCCGCAGCACTACTCCGGTTCCCAGCGGGGGCAAACGGATGCCATGGATACCTATCACCTGATCCTCTAGCAGGCCCTCCTTCAAGTATTGACGCCTATATACGAACCGCAGTTTTCAGAGGCCAGCCAAGGATTCAGACCCGGGAGCCCGGGATAGGGGAAGAAGAGCGCCTCAATACGGGAAAAAGGATACGAAGGGGTCCTGGATCCGGATAGCGAAAAGTTTTTCAGGCCAGTGGAGAGAAATTCTTTCTCCTGTACTCGTTGGGACTCAAGCCGGTGATTTTCTTGAAAACCTTGCAGAAATAACTGCGTTCTTTAAACCCCGTCTGCCTGGCAACCGACTCGATGGTCTGATCGGTTTGACTGAGCAGGAGCTTCGCCTGCTCGATCCGCACCTTGTTAATATACTCTGTGAGGGAATACCCCATCTTCTTTTTGAACAGTTGCCCCAGATACGCAGGGCTTATATAGCTGGCCCTGGCGATTTCTTTAACAGAGAGGTTTTCTGAACTGTAGTTTTTCTGGATATAATCGACAACTCTGTTGATGATGCCTTCACCTTCGCTGGAGGTCTTTTCCGATATCAACTCGATGAAGGCGTTTCCCACCGCCAGAAGCCAGAGTACGGCCTTCTCCACGGTGTCGGCTTCGTCTATATCTTTCAGCTTTAGATCGCTAAAGTGCATTACTTCCCCGAATTTTACCCCGTATTCTGTCGAGGTGCGGATGAGGAAACTCAGGAACTCCAGGCTGCGCCCCTTGATAACTTCCAGTTGACCCCTGCTCTGGATAAAAATCTGCAGGACGATCTGCTCCAGCAATTTTTTTGCCTTTTCGATATCGGATCTTCTAATCTCATTAAAAATCTGGTTCCCCAGCTTGCTCAGGTCCTGCTCCGTGCTGCCCGCGGCGATCCGGCTCCCGGCATCCTTCTGTTTCTTGTTTTCCGCCCATATCCAGGAACTGACCTTTCGTAATTTTTGCTGGAAGTCAAAGATCCCCCCTTCGTTCTTGGCAACGTAACTTGTGATGATAAACACCAAATCGGCCGCAGCCTGGATCTCCAACGACGACACCGATTTAATCTTATCTACGGAACGCAACAAAATGTCTGGATCCAGCCCTATCTCTCCCGCCAGATCCCTGATCCCATGGGAACAGAATTCGGCGGGTTGCCACATCATAACCTGGCCGCAGATAAAATTCCCAATGTGATTTCCCCTGTAGAAAAAGGGGTAGACCCACGAGATGAGGCCGGCATGGCACTTGAAAATATAGGGTTCTTTCCATTTGAGGGCCTGCTCCCCGGCCCAGGCATAAGAACTCCGGCAACGTGCCATTCCCGCGGGACTGGATTTGACCAGCCGGCAGAACTCGCAATCACCTTGCTTGGAGGAGAGAATGCAATTTCCTTCCACATCTGTTATGGCAGAAAACATCTTCGTGGCGTAAGAAAACGAGTTTAACAGCCTTTGGAAGAGCTCCTTTTCCACCTTCTTTTTGAACTGGAGATCTTCCATGCTTTGGCTCAAATCCAGCGCCGGCATTGCAACCGCCCTCCTCACGACCGGCAATAGTTTATAGATTATTTTTTTACAGGACCTGCATACCCTCTACCCGTGAGCCCGCCCGGAAATCCTCTGGATCGCAGGTGTAACTACGAAAAGACAAGAAATTCCCCAAGGAGGAACTCCTGTGAATAACATTCGCCATATAACGTCCTTCTCCTGCATGATGATCTCATTTCAAGGCTAAAAGGTCCACAGCTCACCCTCTGGGATGCTTTGTTATTCTCTGACTGCATCCAGCTTAATCCATAACTGGCAGGGTGGATGAGCTTCTGGAGGATGAGTTTATGGCTCCTTTTATCAGGCGGTTTGAGGTGCGCATTGGCAGACCGTGTTTATCCACCCCCGGAACTCTGGTTGAAGGCCAAAATTAATTGTCAGAAATCGGAGCAAACAGTTGATGAAATACAGATAATATGGTATCCTTGCCTTGCATTTTGGCCTCCTTATATTAGAGGTTGGGGCAAAGACCACCCTATCTCTATTATAAGGAGTTTTTTCTTGCGAGGACAGGATATTCCGGGAATTTAGCTTATTTTGGGGCGCAATAGCCTTTGACAAGTTAATATTTTTTAGATGCAAACGCTAGTGATTGTACAACTAGTTCTTTTCCCAGGAGGTAGAGATTGATGCTCAGAAAGATTAGGGTGGAGGAGAGCGCCGGCTGTGTCCTGGCCCATGATCACACTAAAATCGTCCCCGGGCAGTTTAAGGGGCGGCGCTTTAAGAAAGGACATATTATTCAACCGGAAGATGTGGCCGAATTAATTCAGATGGGTAAAGAACATATCTATGTCCTTAACCTGGGACCGGATGAAGTGCACGAGGATGAAGCAGCCCTGCGCCTGGCCCGGGCGGCTGCAGGTGACGGGGACCATGGCCTGTACTTCAGTGAACCCCAAGAGGGTAAGGTTAACCTGGAGGCTACCAGGAACGGCCTCCTGAAAGTAAACCTGGAAGCCTTAAAGCAGGTTAACAATGTGGCCGATATCGTGCTGGCGACCCTTCATAACAACTACCCGGCAACTGCCGGCCAGGTGGTGGCCGGTACCAGGTTAATCCCCCTGGTAACGCCCCGGTCGGTAATCGAAAGGGTGGAGGCCATCTGCCGGGAAGCAGGGGGTATTCTCCGGGTGGCGCCCTACCGGTGTTTGCAGGTTGGGCTTATTACTACCGGGAGTGAGGTCTATAAGGGCCGGATTAAGGATGCTTTCGGCCCTGTTGTCCGGGCCAAAATAGCCGCTTACGGCTCCGAGGTCGCCCTGGAAAAGGTTGTTCCTGATGATGCTATGGCTATCCACGATGCTATTGAGGAAATGCTGGCGGCGGGAATGCAGATGGTGGTTCTTACCGGCGGGATGTCAGTAGACCCGGATGATGTAACCCCCGAAGGGATCCGCCGGTGCGGGGCTGAAGTGGTCACCTACGGGGCACCGGTGCTGCCCGGGGCCATGTTCATGCTGGCTTACCGGGGCGATGTACCCATCATGGGCCTTCCCGGGTGCGTCATGTACTACCGGGCTACGGTTTTTGATCTGGTACTGCCCCGGATTCTGGTTGGCGAGAGGTTGGAACGGCAAGATATAGCCGGGCTGGCGGCCGGGGGCCTCTGCCAGAACTGCCCCGAGTGCCGCTACCCGGCCTGTTCCTATGGCAAAGCCTGAAACTAAGTCTCCCGGTAGTCGTAGACGCGCCGGGTCTTCTTTTCGCTGCGGGGGAGGGTTCCCAGGGGTACGGCTTCCACGTCGGCCAGGATACCGATCCGGGCCTTGATCTGGCGGCGACACTCGGCTGCCGTAGCTTCACCATCATAACCGGGAAGGTGCTCAATTTTTACCAGCAGCCGGTCTTTGCCTTCCTGCCGGGTGAGAATAAGCTGGTACTCGCTCCCGGCACCAGTGGTAAGGTGGAGGACGTGATCGATCTGGCCCGGGAAGATGTTGACCCCCTTGATCTTGACCATGTCATCTGTCCGGCCCAGGACGCGTTCAATCATGGGGTAGGGCGAACCGCAGGAGCAGGCCTCCCTCTTCAGACAAGTCAGGTCGTGGGTGCGGTAACGGAGGAGGGGCATACCCTCTTTGGTGAGGGTAGTTATCACCAGCTCACCCGTGTCCCCCGGGGGCAATTGCTTGCCTGTTGCCGGGTCGATAACCTCCAGGAGCAGGTGATCCGTCCACATATGAATGCCCTCATGGGCCGGGCAGTCGATGCCGATACCCGGGCCGTAGATCTCGGTTAAGCCGTAAATATCAAAGGTTTCGATGCCCAGAAGGTCTTCGATTCTCTGCCGCATCTTCTCGCCCCAGCGTTCGGAACCCAGGACCCCTACCCGCAGGGCCAGCTGATCCTTTAGGCCCCGGCGGTCGATCTCTTCGGCCAGGAAGAGGGCGTAGGAAGCCGTGGCCGCAAAGGCGGTAGCCTGGAGATCGACCATCATCTCCAGTTGTTTTTCAGTATTCCCCGGTCCCATGGGGATCACCATGGCCCCCAGGTACTCAATACCGGCCTGGAAGCCGATGCCCGCTGTCCAGAGGCCGTACCCAGGGGTAACCTGAACCCGGTCACGGTTGGTGACCCCGGCCATGGCGAAGCAGCGGGCCATCATCTGCGCCCAGACGGCCACGTCGCCGGCCGTGTAGGGAATGATAATGGGTTTACCCGTAGTTCCCGAGGAGGAGTGGATGCGGACAATTTTTTCTTCGGGAACGGCCATCAGGGCCAGGGGTTTACCATTGCGTAGCTCCCCTTTATCTGTCAGGGGGACGTGCTCCAGGTCGGCTACCGTCCGGATGTCGCCGGGGGTAAGGCCGGCCGCCGCCAGCTTTTCCCGGTAGTAAGGGGAATGGTCAAAGAGGCGCTGCACCAGGGCCTGCAGGGCCGGTTCCTGCTGCCGGTACAGGCTATCGTAGTCGAACTCGCGATTGCAGAATTTTGCTTCGGGCAGGCTCATATTTACACCTCCAGGGCTTGTTTTCCCAGTTGAAAGGCCCGCCGGTTCACCTCGTGGACCCGGTCCGGCAGGAGTTTTAAGGCTGCGGCCAGTAGAGTTTCTGCCGGGAAGGGTAAGTCCAGGTTGGTCAGGGCCCCCAGCATAACCATATTGAGGGCCCGGTGGCTCCCGGCCTGGCAGGCCAGGTCCGGTGCAGCAAGGAAATGGCAGCCGGCAATGTTATTGCGCAGGTAACCAAGGATATCATCCAGGGGATAAGGGGTAGCTCCCAGGGAAGCCATGACGGGTACCACCGGTGTTGTCGAGATCAGGGCCCGGCCGTCCGGCTTTAAGTAACCCAAATAACGGCAGGCCTCGGCCGGCTCAAGGGCCAGGAGGATGTCAGCCCGGCCCCTGGGGATGAGGGGGCCTGTTGTTGTTGGCCCCAGGCGCACATGGCTGACGACGCTGCCTTCCCGCTGGGCCATGCCGATGGTTTCCGCCGTGCGTACCTGGAGACCTGTTTTCAGGGCGGCGGCGCCGATGGCCCGGGAAGCGAGGATGATCCCCTGGCCGCCTACCCCGGCAATGAGGATATCCATAATTAAACTACCTCCTCGATGGCTGCCACCGGGCAGATCTGGCTACAGAGGCCGCAGCCGGTACAGGTGGCTGCGATTTGAACGCCGTTGCCGTCCGGCCTCAGGGCCGGGCAGCCCAGCTCTTTAATGCAGGTATGGCAGCCGATACAGGCCGTTTCGTCAACCTGGTAGCGACCTGCAGGTTTGGCTACTTGCGGGCAGGGGTGGCGAAGGATGACCAGGGCGGGTCCCGGAGCCGCCAGGGCTTGATTGGCTACAGCCAGGGTTTCCTCCAGGTTCAGGGGGTCGGCGGTCAGGATAGTTTCTACCCCGCAGGCCCGGGCTACCTGGCTGATATCAATCTTTTTTTGCCGGGTACCGGTGGCCAGGCCGGGGTGGGGCTGATGCCCGGTCATGGCTGTGGTTTCATTATCAAGGACGACGACAACTATGGGCGTCTGCTGGTGGACGGCGTTGACCAGTGGTGGCAAGCCGGCATGGAAAAAGGTAGAGTCTCCGACGAAGGCTACCAGCCGGGTATCGGGCTGGACCCGGGCCAGGCCCTGGGCCAGGCCCAAGCCGGCTCCCATGCACAGGCAGGTATCCATGGCTTCCAGGGGCGGGGCCGCTCCCAGGGTATAACAGCCGATATCGCCGGTGAGAATGACCTTACGGTCCCGGGCGGCCTGTTTAAAGGCGTAGAAGGAGCCGCGGTGGGGACAACCGGCGCAGAGCAGGGGCGGCCGCGCCGGCAGGGTTGGTGTCCCCGGCCGGTCGGGGGTACCTGCTGGTTGTATTGCTAAGAACCTGGCCAGGGCCGCAGCTACAATATCGGGATTAAACTCACCTTCCCGGGGGAGATAACCGTTGTGCTTACCGTCTATCTCTACCGGCAGGCGGTGGCGCCAGGCCAGGCGAATCACCTGATCTTCGACAACAGGCTCCTGTTCCTCTACGATAAGTACCCGCTCAACCTGCTTTAAAAAATTGACCACCAGTTTTTCGGGCAGGGGGTAGGGGGTGCCGATCTTTAACAGGGATAGTTTTACTCCCAGGTGTTCCCCGGCCTCGGTGACGTAGTAGTAGGACAGGCCGCTGGTGATAACCCCGGCGGGGCTATTAAGGCGGACTTCGTTAAAGGGACTGTTGGTGAACTCCTCCCCGGCACGTCGCTGCTGCCGGTTTAACCAGACGTGCTGCCTGGCCGAGAGGGAAGGCATAATGACCCAGCGCGGGTCTTTCTCGAAGCCGGGTACCGGAGGCCGTGGGGGAATGGTCCCTAAGGCAACATCCTGGCAGGCATGGCAGGTACGGGTGGTAGGACGGACGATGACAGGCAGACCGAGGGTTTCCGAAAGATCAAAAGCGTATTTGGTCATTTCATAGGCTTCCCGGGGGCAGGAGGGGTCCAGGACCGGCAACTTGGCAAAGCGGGCAAAAAGGCGAGTATCCTGTTCTGTCTGGGAACTGTGGGGGCCGGGATCATCAGCCACCACCAGGACGAGGCCGCCCTTAACGCCGATGTAAGCCAGGCTCATAACGGCATCGGCGGCAACATTAAGGCCCATCTGCTTCATACTGGCCATGGCCCGGGCACCGGCGTAGGCAGCGCCAGCAGCAATTTCCACGGCTACCTTCTCGTTAACAGACCATTCAGCATACACTCCTGCCCCGGGACCAAAACGCATCAGCGTGGCCATTATTTCCGAAGCCGGCGTCCCGGGATAAGCGGTGGCCACCCGGATACCGGCCTCCAGCGCACCCCTGGCTATGGCTTCATTGCCCATGAGCAATTCAGGCACGGTTTCACTCTCCCCTGAGTAACAAACAACCGGGCTGCAGCCCGGTAATAGTCTTTCTCGCTACCCTCGGCTCTGCTAGCTAATGCTCGAAACTTTTCTCTGCTCAAGGTTCACTAATATTACTTTTAAAGCGAGTATAACACAATCACCGGCGGTGGTCCAGCAAGAATACTGCTTTTTCAGGGTAAAAAATAAAAAAATGCCGTTCCCTGGGGAACGGCAGAGTTGAGCCGCCGGCGGGGACCGGCGGCTTGGGAGAGGAGAAACCGGAGGAAGAGCTCATGGGGGAGGGTTAAAAAATAACCCTAAGCTCTTCTTGGTAAATCTAACTAGTAGATTTACCGGTATTATTATGACCGCCGGCTGGGAAGCTTATACCTGCCCGGTGAAAAATTTTTGCCGTTTTAATTGACAAAAGCCGCGGTTTTTGTTCTTTTTTCCGGGGATTTCATGCTATAATAGCTGGAGGGAGAGGCATGTTACGTATTATAGCCGGCGAGGCCCGCGGCCGCCGTTTGGGGACGCCCAGGGGCCGGACCACCAGGCCTACCAGCGACCGGGTACGGGAAGCCCTGTTTAATATCCTCGGGAATCGGGTCATCGACAGCCTGTTCCTGGATCTTTTTGCCGGTTCGGGGGCCGTGGGGCTGGAGGCCCTGAGTCGTGGCGCCCGGAGGGCTGTTTTTGTCGAAAATAATCGCCAGGCATTAAACTGTCTGCTGGCAAATATAAAGGCTACCGGCCTGGAGGCCAGGGGGCAGGTGATGGCCCTTGACGCCAGGCGGGCTCTTGCCACCCTGGCCAGGCGCGGGGAGACCTTTGACCTGATTTTTAGCGACCCACCCTATCGCCAGGGCTGGGAGGAGCTGATTCTACCGGCAGTCATCCCCGTCCTGGCTCCCGGCGGCCTGGTTATTATGGAAACGGCAGTTGCAGAAGCCGGACCGGCTATAACCGGCCTGGAAATAACTGCAATCAGGATTTACGGTGATACAGCCTTGAATTTTTACAAAAGTGCAGGAGGGCTGGCTGGTGGAGTTTATGACCCTGATTGAAGAAATGGAAAAGATGGTGGAAAAGGCGCCCCGTGTCCCCCTTTCTGGCAAGGTTTTCCTTGATGGCGACCTGCTCCTTGATTACCTGGATCGCCTGCGGACGGCCCTGCCCGAGGAGGTGCGCCAGGCCCAGTGGATACGCCAGGAGAAGGAACGCCTGCTGGAAGAAGCCCGTCTTAAAGCCAGGAGCCTCCTGGAAGAAGCCGAAAAGCGTACAGAAATCATGGCCCAGGAAAACGAGCTGGTTCGCAAGGCCCGGTCCCAGGCCAGTGAAATTATAAATAATGCCCGGAACGTGGCTGAAGAAGTAAAAGCCGGTGCCTTGAACTATGCCGACGGCCTGCTGGCCCAGCTAGAGGCCAGCTTGAACCAGGCCCTGGCCCAGGTACAACAGGGCCGCCAGGAACTGCAGGCCTATCCGGCGGCAGGTGCCGGGGAAGCGGCAGCGTCAGGAGAGCCGGAAAAGAACAGCAGTCAAAACCGCCGGTAAAGGGTCAGGCGGGCGAACAATCCCAGCCCGGCCAGGAGCAAAAACAAGGCCGCCAGGGTAAGGGTAAACCCTGTATAGTGGACCCCCAGGGAAAGCCATGATACCGGGGGTGACAGGAAAGGGCTACCTGCCAGCCAACCAAGGACCGGCCGGGCGGGTCCCCGGAAGAGTTGAACCATGAAGGCCGCCAGGAAACCATGGAGAAAGCGGGCCAGGATAAAGGGGCCCAGGCGGATATCTGTTTTACTGGTCATGGCAGCCACCTGGCCCAGGACAGAGAGCCCGGCCCAGCCCATGATGAGACTAATAGCTGTGATTTGCTCCCCCAGGGGGACGGGAGCTTCACTGGCAAACTTGGCCCCCATGGTCATTTCAAAGATACCACTGGCCAGGGCTCCGGCTATGGCCGGGGTTAAACCCAGGGGATAGCCGGCATAAAGCAGCAACCTGGCCAGGAGGTCCAGGATACCCAGCATACCAGCCACCTGGATAATGACGCTGAAGAGGGTTATAAAGCCGCCGATGGTAATCAGGGTGTGGAAGGAGTGGCTGACGGCATCCCCCAGGAGTTGGCCGAGGGAACGGCCATCCCTTTGCTGAGCCTGGATCATGGCCCGCCAGGCTCTCCGGGGCAAGGACAGGAGGGGGTAGTTCCCCGGCGGTGAAGCCGGTGCCCGTCGACCGTAAAAGCGAAACAGGATTCCCAGGAAGAGGTTGGCGCCATAATGAGCTCCGGCCAGGGCCGGGCCCAGGGATGGGTCATGGAGCATGCCCACGGCTACTGCCCCCAGCATAAAAAGGGGGCTGGCGTTGTTGGTGAAACAGATTAAGCGTTCCCCTTCAACCCTGGTTACCAGCCGCTGCTGGCGTAACTGGGAAGTAAGTACGGCGCTGATGGGGGCGCCGGAGGTATACCCCATGGCCATGACAAAGGCTCCGGTGCCCGGGACATTGAAGAGGGGCCGCATAACCGGCTCCAGGAGTACCCCCAGGAAGTGGACGATACCCAGGCCCATGAAGAGCTGGGAGATAACAAAAAATGGTAAAAGGGCCGGAATGACGATCTCCCACCAGGCCATGAGACCGCGCAGGGCAGCCTGAAAAACGGGCTGGGGGAAAAGGATAATAGCCAGGGCCAGGATAATGACGGTCACGGCGGTTAGGAAGGGGGCTATACTTCGGCTAATTATGAATACAGGTTGACGCATGGCGGTCACCTCAAAGGGGACATCCTATTCTGGAATATACGCGCGCCCACTTATAATTAGACTATAGAAGTTAAAAGTACCCGGGGGCATATCTACCACGGGAATGGTGAGCATACGTGACGGGGAAGAAAATCGGCCTGGCCCTGGGTGCCGGTGCTACCAGGGGCCTGGCCCATCTCGGCGTGCTTCAGGTTTTCAATGAACATGGCTTGCAATTCGATTGTGTGGCCGGTAGCAGTGCCGGAGCCCTTTTCGGGTCCCTGTATGCTGCCGGCAGTGATCTCAACCTCCTGGAAAGGCTCGCCCGGGAGTTAAAGGAGGGCCAGCTCCTGGACCTGGCGGTTCCCCGCTGGGGACTTATTAGAGGCGATCGAATCGAAGCTCTTGTGCGAACTTTAACAAGGGGCTTGACTTTTGCCGAGCTAAAAGTACCATTGTATGTAGTGGCCGTAGATGTTGAGAGTGGAGAACTGGTAGTTTTGGACAGGGGCCGGGTAGCCGATGCCGTCCGGGCCAGTATTGCCATGCCCGGCCTTTTTGTGCCGAAAAGGCTTGGGGGACGCTTACTGGTGGACGGGGCTGTCCTGGCTCCCGTACCGGTAGAAGTCCTGCGCGAGCGGGGCGCCGGGATAGTAGTGGCGGTGGACGTCCATTACGGTGTTGCTGAAACAGAGAAGATCCGGGTTAATAATTTGTTTGAGCTCTTTTTCCGCTCCCTGGCTCTTACAGGCCGGGCCATGTGCTACCAGGCCCTGAAAGGGGCTGATCTGGTCATCCGGCCTGCAGTGGGTCACCTCAGCCCGGCGCGCCTCCACAACGTGGAGGAATACATTGAACAGGGTCGCCGGGCCGCCCTGGCATCCCTTCCCCGTTTGCTAGCCCTCTTTGCCGGCAAGGAACCTTGACTATTTTTGTAAGGAGGATAAGCCGTGAAAATTCTGGTCTTAAACTGCGGCAGTTCATCAGTAAAATACCAGCTTTTTGATATGGAAGACGAGAGTGTTCTGGCTAAAGGACTGGTGGAAAGGATTGGTATTGACGGTTCCGTCCTTACCCATCGCCCGGCGGGCAAAGAAAAACTGGTGCGTGAAACAGAAATCCCCGATCATAAAGTGGCTATCCGCCTGTGCCTGGAAGCCCTGACCGACCCCGATTACGGGGTAATCAAAGACTACAGCGAAATCGGCGCCATCGGTCACCGCATCGTCCACGGTGGCACCTTTCCCCATTCGGTCCTGGTGGATCCCTCCACCAAAAAGGCCATTGGCGAACTGGAGGTCCTCGCACCCCTCCATAATGGCCCGGCCCTCCGGGGTATCGAGGCCTGCGAAGCCATCCTGCCCGGCACCCCCCAGGTTACGGCCTTTGATACGGCCTTTCACCAGGGCATGCCTGATTACGCCTATACTTACAGCCTGCCTTACGAACTCTGCCAGAAGCACCTCATTCGCCGCTACGGCGCCCACGGTACCTCCCACCAGTATGTTGCCCTGCGGGCAGCAGCCTTAGTGGGTAAGCCCCTGGAAGAACTGAAGGTTATTACCTGCCACCTGGGTAACGGTTCCAGTATTACAGCCATTAAAAACGCTAAATCATACGACACCAGCATGGGCTTCACCCCCCTGGCCGGTTTAACCATGGGTACCCGTTGCGGTGATATTGATCCGGCCATCGTACCCTTCCTGATGGAAAAAGAGGGCTATACCCCGGCGGAGATGGACCAGGTGATGAACCGCCGGTCAGGGGTCCTGGGAGTCTCCGGCATCAGCAGCGACTTCAGGGATATTGAAGCCGCTATGGCTGACGGTAACGATCGTGCTCGCCTGGCCTGGGAGGTGTTTGTCCATAGCGCCAAAAAATATATTGGCGCCTATGCTGCCCTTTTAAACGGCCTGGATATCCTGGTCTTTACAGCCGGCCTGGGAGAAAACTCCATCTCCGCCCGGGAAGCCATATGCCGGGATATGGACTTCCTGGGTATAAAGATTGACGTAGAGAAAAACCAGGTCCGGGGCCAGGAAAGGGAAATCACGGCCGCCGGAGCCAGGGTGCGCACCTTTGTAATCCCTACCAATGAAGAATTAATGATTGCCCGTGATACCCTGTCCCTCGTCCAGGCTTGACGCATCACGGTCTATATTTTTTAGAAGGCCCGGGGATTAGAGGCGAAAGGGCGACCTGGTTTTAGGCGCCGGTAAACGCGGCTTAGCCATTGGAAGGCAGCATGAACGGGATGGAGCCCCCGGTCAGGTTGACACCAGGCCGGCCTTTCGCTATAATCTACGGGGTGAATGTGTTGAAAATTGGTGTCGGCGATTTAAAAGCCAGGCCCGGCAGCGAGCTGGAGTTCAGCTTTAAAGCCGATTGGGGTCATCTGACGACGTCCACTGCCATCATCCCCGTTCTGGCACCGGTCCTGGTCCGGGGGAAGATTATAAACACCGGGAGAGCGCTGCTGGTGCAGGGGCAGGTGGCCACAACCCTGGAATTAACCTGCGATCGCTGCCTGGCCAGATTTAGTTTCCCGGTTATAGCCCCCCTGGAAGAAGCATACGCTACCAGAGCCAGCCAGCCTCCAGGCGAGGATGAAGAGGAGGAGCCGGAAACCCGGCCCCTGGAGGACGATATCCTGGACTTACAACCGGCGGTTACTGAGGCTTTGCTTCTGGCTTTACCCATGAAATGGCTCTGCCAGGTGAACTGCCGTGGGCTGTGCCCCCAGTGCGGCCAGAATCTCAACGAAGGCCAGTGCCGCTGCCAGGGGGAAACGGTAGATCCCCGGCTGGCGACATTAGGGCAATTCTTAAGGAACCTGGAAGGAGAGGATACCCGTGGGAGTACCAAAAAGGAGAACTTCAAAGGCCCGGAAGAATAAGCGGCGTTCCATATGGGGCCAGATGGCGGCTCCTACCCTGGTGGAGTGCCCCCAGTGCCACCAGCTCAAGTTAAACCACCGGGCTTGCCCCAGGTGCGGTTATTATAAAGGAAGGGAAGCAGTTCAAGTAGCCGAGTAAGTGTTCCGACCGGCAATTGTGCCGGTTATTTTTTTGCTTGCATAAACCTGACAGGCTCGTTATACTATTAATATGGCCTGGTAATAATATTTGGTACCAGGATTCGGGGTGACATTAGTGGTACGCCACAGGGGTAATAAGGAAGAGCGCCAGCAAGCCCTGCGTCGCTACCTGCGCAACAATCCCTTCGCCACTGACGAAGAACTGGCGGAGAAATTTGAAGTCAGCGTACCCACCATTCGCCTGGACCGCCTGGCCCTGGGGATCCCCGAGGTCCGGGAGCGAATCATGGCCATGGCCCAGGAAGCCAGGAGCAGGATGCGCGGGGTGACGGCCGAAGAACTGGTAGGAGAACTGGTCGAACTGCAGCCGGGGGTCATGGGTATTTCCATCCTGGAAATAACCCCGCCAATGCTAGTTCAGCCCGCCGGGGTGGCTCGGGGTTATTACCTCTTCGCACAGGCCCATTCGCTGGCTCTGGCTACAGTGGGGGCCGAGGTTGTCCTTACCAGCAGCGCCCGGGTACGCTACCGGCGGCCTGTTTACGCCGGCGAGCGGGTTGTGGCCAGGGCCATGGTTAAAGTAATAAAGGGTTCCACCTGCCTGGTATCAGTTCATTCCCGGGTCAACGGGGAGCTTGTTTTTAAAGGCCAGTATATTATCATCACGCCGGATGCTGCAACTGGAGGCGGGAGTGCTTGAAGATAGCTGTCGATGCCATGGGAGGCGACCTGGCCCCACGGGAGATTGTCCGTGGCGCCGTGGCTGCCGCCGGGGAGGGAAGCGCCGAGATTATCCTGGTGGGTGATCAAAGACGCCTGGAGGAAGAACTCGCCCTCCTGCACCCCACCGGCAGGATCGAGATATATCATACCGATCAGGTAATCACTATGGACGAACAGCCGGCCCTGGGGTTACGGCGGAAGCGGGAAGCCTCTATCGTAGTGGCTACCCGCTTGGTCAAGGAGGGCCGGGCGCAGGCGGTGGTTTCCGCTGGCAGTACCGGGGCCCAAATGGCCGCAGCCCTCCTGATCCTGGGCCGGAATGGTAAAATCCAGCGACCGGCCATCGCCACCCCCATTCCCTCACTCAAGGGCCCTAAACTCCTACTGGACGCCGGGGCCAATGTCGATTGCCGGCCCGAACACCTCTATGAATTCGCCCTCATGGGCAACCTCTACGCCGCCCGGGTAATGGGCATCCCCAACCCCCGGGTGGGACTGCTGAATATCGGTACCGAAGCCTGTAAGGGTAACGAACAAACCCTGGGGGCCTATAATCTTTTAAAGAGGGCGCCCTTAAACTTTATCGGTAATGTCGAGGCCCGGGAGATCTTCTTTGGCGAAACCGATGTCATCGTTTGCGACGGCTTTGTCGGCAATGCAATCCTGAAATTCGGCGAGGGTCTGGGCCAGGCCCTTTTCGCTATGATCAACCGCGAGGTTAACAAGAGCCTCAGGACGCGGATTGGGGCTGCCCTGCTTTTACCGGCCCTCCGGGGACTTAAAAAGCAGGTTGACTATACAGAGTACGGCGGCGCCCCCCTCCTGGGAGTCCAAGGAATCAGCATCATCTGCCATGGCAGTTCCAATGCCAGGGCCATTAAGAATGCCATTAAAGCAGCTGTCAGCTGCATCAACCAGGACCTGGTAAAAGCCCTGGGGGATCTACCAGGAGCCAGCGAAGAAGGGATGGTGAAGGGGTGCCAGCAGTCCAATTGAGGTCAGCCGCCATTGCCGGTACCGGGTCCTGCCTGCCAGAGCGGGTGCTCACCAACCACGAACTGGAGCAAATGGTGGATACCAGTGATGAATGGATTCGCACCCGGACCGGCATCCGGGAACGCCGCCTGGCTGCCGCCGGTACGGCTGCTTCCGACCTGGCTGTACCGGCAGCATCCAGAGCCCTTACTGCTGCCGGGCTCGCGGCTGCAGACGTGGATTTAATCATCGTAGCTACGGTTACGCCGGATACCCTCTTTCCGGCTACCGCCTGCCTGGTGCAGGAACGCCTGGGCGCCCGGGGGGCGGCAGCCTTTGACCTTTCGGCTGGATGCAGCGGTTTCGTCTATGCCCTGGGGGTCGCCAGCCAGTTTATTGCTGCCGGGATTTACCATACCGCCCTGGTGATCGGGGTGGAAGTCCTCAGCAAAATCATTAACTGGCAGGACCGTAATACCTGCGTCCTTTTCGGTGACGGCGCCGGGGCCGTCGTCCTCCGGGCTGTTCCGGCCGGCAGGGGCATCCTGGGCTTAGAACTGGGCGCCGACGGCAGCGGCGGTTCCCTGTTAACAATGCCGGCCGGGGGTTCCCGCCTGCCGGCCAGCCCGGCTACCGTCCGGGAGCAACTGCATACCATTCATATGAACGGATCCGAGGTCTTTAAATTCGCCGTCCGGATCATGGGCGAGGCTTCCCTCAAGGCCCTGAAAAAAGCCGGCCTGGCGAAGGAAGACGTTGACTTTTTAATTCCCCACCAGGCCAATATCCGGATTATCGAAGCGGCCACCAAACGCCTGGGGCTGGCCCCGGAAAAGGTTTACGTTAACCTGGACCGCTATGGCAACATGTCGAGCGCCTCGATTCCGGTAGCCCTTGATGAGGCCTACCGGGCCGGATTGTTGCAGCGGGACCATAAAGTGGTCATGGTGGCCTTCGGAGCCGGCCTGACCTGGGGAGCAGCCGTGGTTAACTGGGAGCTGGACCCGCCGAAAGGAGATTGATAGTCATGCTGCGGACACCCCTCTGCGATCTCCTGGGGATTACCTATCCCATTATTCAGGGCGGTATGGCCTGGGTAGCAACTGGAGAGCTGGCGGCCGCTGTTTCGGCTGCCGGGGGACTGGGAATTATCGGCGCCGGCAGCGCGCCGCCGGAAGTAGTCCGCCGGGAGATTCGCAAGGTACGGGAACAAACGGACCGGCCCTTCGGGGTTAATATATACTACCTATCACCCTATGTCGAAGAATTGGTTGACCTGGTCTGCGAGGAAAAGGTGCCGGTGGTCACCACCGGGGCCGGTAACCCTGGCAAGCACCTGCCCCGCTTCAAAGAGGCAGGGGTGAAGGTAGTCCCGGTGGTAGCCTCGGTGGCCCTGGCGAGGAGGTTGGAACGTCTGGGAGTGGACGCCCTGGTGGCCGAGGGTATGGAATGCGGGGGCCATATCGGCGAGATTGCCACCATGCCCCTGGTGCCCCAGATTGTTGATGCCGTACATATCCCGGTGATTGCTGCCGGCGGTATTGCCGACGGACGCGGCCTGGCCGCCGCCCTGGCCCTGGGGGCCGCAGGCATCCAGATGGGGACCAGGTTTATCTGCGCCACCGAATGTACCGTCCACGCCAACTATAAAGAAGCAGTCCTCAAAGCCGGGGACCGGGACGCCGTTGTTACCGGTATGGCCGGGCACCATGTCCGGGTACTAAAGAACAAGCTGACCAGGCAGTTTGAGGAACTTTCCGCCCGGGGAGCGAGCTGGGAGGAGATGGACCGCCTGGGAACCGGGAAGCTGCGGGCGGCAGTCGAGGGAGATGTGGAGTACGGTTCTGTAATGGCTGGCCAGAGCGCGGCCATGGTGCGGGAAATCAAGCCGGCGGCAGCCATCATTGCGGAAATAATGGCCGAGGCTGCTGAGGTTATAGCCCGGCTGGGCTCCTTGACAAGGTAGGTGACATGCCATGTCGGGTATTGTTTTTCTCTTTCCCGGCCAGGGATCCCAGTATGTGGGTATGGGACAGGAACTGGCCCGGCACTACCCCGAGGCGGCCGCCGTTTTTACCGAAGCCAGTGAGGAATTAGGATGGCCTGTCGATAAGCTTGTATTTAACGGCCCGGCCGAAGAACTGGTGCGGACCGAAAACACCCAGCCTGCTGTTCTTACCACCAGTATAGCCTGTTACCGGGTTCTGGAGGCCCGGGGGATAAAGCCCCGGGCCGTAGCCGGTCACAGCCTGGGGGAATACAGCGCCCTGGTGGCTGCCGGCAGCCTCTCCTTCAAAGACGCCCTGCAGGTGGTTGCCCGGCGGGCCCGGCTCATGGCTACTGCCGTACCCTGCGGCCAGGGGGGGATGGTTGCCGTCCTCGGCCTGCCGGCAGAGAGGGTGGTGGCCATCTGCCAGGAGGTTAAAGAAGGGGTTGCCGAGGCGGCCAACTTCAACTCTCCGGGACAGGTGGTGGTCGCGGGTGACCGGGCCGGCCTGGAGGCCATTGCCGCCCTGGCCAGGGAGGCAGGGGCCAAAAAGGTCGTCCCCCTCCAGGTAAGCGGGCCCTTCCATTCCAGCCTCATGGAACCGGTAGCCAGGGAACTGGCAACTGTTTTAAACCGGGTGCCTCTTGTAGACCCGGTAGTACCGGTAATTGCCAATGTAACGGCCGATTATACCGTGACGGCAGCCGCAGTACGGGAAAACCTCCTGCGGCAGGTGGCCAGTCCGGTACGCTGGGAGGAGAGCATGCGCCGCCTGCTTGCCGACGGTTACCGGACCTTCGTTGAGGTTGGCCCAGGCAACGTGTTGAGCGGCCTGATCAAACGCCTGGATCGCCAGGTTAGGATCGGCCAGGTAGAGAATATCCAGACTCTGGAAAAAACCCTTGCGTTATTGCAGGAGGCTCAGTAAAATGATCCTTGATGGCCAGGTGGCCGTTGTAACCGGGGCTTCCCGGGGGATTGGCCGGGCGACGGCCATAGAAATGGCCCGGGCCGGGGCCAGGGTGGTCGTCAATTATGCCCGCCAGGAAGGGGCTGCTGCTGAGGTGGTCGCCGCCATTCGGAATGGCGGAGGCCAGGCCATTGCCGTGCCAGCCGATATAAGTGACCACACGGCAGCCAGGGAGTTAATCCAGGCAGCTATCCAGGAGTTTGGTCGGCTGGATATCCTGGTCAACAATGCCGGTATCACCCGGGACAACCTGGCAGCCAGGTTAAAACCGGAGGACTGGGCGGCAGTCCTCCAGACCAACCTGACGGGTGTTTTCAATTGCTGTCAGGCCGCCCTGAAACCCATGCTTCGCCAGCGCCAGGGGCGTATAATCAACCTGGCTTCAGTAGTCGCCCTGCGAGGCAATGCCGGCCAGGTAAACTATGCCGCAGCCAAGGCCGGGGTAATCGGATTTACCAAATCCCTGGCTAAAGAAGTAGCCTCCCGGGGCATCCTGGTTAATGCCGTGGCTCCTGGTTTCATCAGCACCGAGATGACCGCAGCCCTGGACGAGAAAGCCCGGGAAGAATTTTACCGGCACATACCCCTGGGCCGGCCGGGTGAACCGGAGGAGGTCGCCGGGGTAGTCCTTTTCCTGGCTTCACCGGCAGCCAGGTACATGACGGGACAGGTGCTGGTTGTCGACGGGGGCTTGACCCTGGCCCTGTGAGCCAGTTACATACCGGGAAGGAGGTGAGGTCAGTGGACGTTTTTGAAAAAATCAAGGGCATCGTCGCCGAACAGCTGGGGGTCGAGGAAGAAACGATAACCATGGAGACCTCCTTTGAGGACTTGAATGCTGATTCCCTGGATATCGTAGAACTCATCATGGCCCTGGAAGAGGAATTCGACCTGGAGATTCCCGACGAGGATGCTGAAAAGCTCACAACTGTCGGGGCAGCAGTGGCCTATATAAAAGAACATACCAAGTAATCCAGTGGGGGAAGTCCTGTAAAACTTGTGGGACTTCCCCCTGTAGAATGAGGGGGTAGCCTTGCAAAAGCGTGTCGTTATAACCGGCCTGGCGGCCATCTCTCCGGTAGGCACCGGTAAAGACAAATTCTGGCAGGCCTTAGTGGCCGGGCGGTCGGGCATCGGCCCTATCACCCGTTTTGATGCCACTGCCATGCCCGTCCGTTTCGCCGGGGAAGTAAAGGACTTTGATGCGGGCCTGTTTTTTGACCGCAAGGAAGCCCGGCGTATGGACCGATTTGCCCAGTACGCTGTGGCGGGCGCGCGCATGGCTGTCGAAGATGCTGCCCTGGACCTGGAAAAAGAGAACCTCGACCGGGTGGGGGTTATCTTTGCCACTGGAATCGGTGGCATGGAGACCTTTGAGGAACAGACCAGGGTTCTGTTAGAAAAGGGCCCCAACCGGGTGAGTCCCTTCTTTGTGCCCATGATGATTGCCAATATGGCCGCCGGCCAGATCTCTATTAACCTGGGCGTCAGGGGAGTAAACTTTACAGTAGTTAATGCCTGCGCCTCGGGAACCAATGCCGTCGGCGAGGCCTTCCGCGCCCTGCAACGGGGCGACGCCGACGTAATGATAACCGGCGGCAGTGAGGCCAGTATCACCCCCCTGGCAATTGCCGGTTTTGCTGCTTTAAAGGCTTTATCCGTGCGTAATGACGACCCGCCCCGTGCCAGCCGTCCCTTCGACCGGGGCAGGGATGGTTTTGTCCTGGGTGAGGGGGCCGGGGTGCTGGTCCTGGAGACCCTGGAGCATGCCAGGGCCCGGGGTGCTCGCATTTATGCCGAGGTAGCCGGGTACGGTTGTACGGCTGACGCCTATCATATTACAGCCCCGGCGCCCGACGCCAGCGCCGCCAGCAGGGCCATGGCCCTGGCCCTGGAGGATGCAGGTTTAAAACCCGGGGAAGTTGATTATATTAACGCCCATGGGACATCCACGGAACTCAATGACCGCCAGGAAACCCTGGCTATCAAGAACCTTTTTGGCGCCTGTGCCTCCAGGGTGGCTATTAGCTCCACCAAATCCATGATCGGCCATCTCCTGGGAGCTGCCGGGGCCATTGAACTTGTAGCTACGGCCATGACAATCGCCACCGGGGTTATCCCACCAACCATAAATTATGAAGAGCCTGACCCGGAATGTGATCTGGATTACGTACCCAACGTTGCCCGGGAACGGCAGGTGGCGGTGGCCATGTCCAATTCCTTCGGCTTTGGCGGCCATAACGCCGCGGTAGTTTTACGTAAACTTTAACAGGCGGGAAGGTAACCTTTGGATAATACGCGCCAGGAACAGCTCCAGCACTTTTGGGAACAATTTCATCTCCCGGCAATCGACCTGGAGGGTTTAGATTTAGCCCTGACCCATCCAACTTTTGCCTTTGAGCACCATTTACCAGGTGATAACCAGCGCCTGGAGTTTCTGGGAGACGCCGTCCTGGGCCTGGTTATTACCACTTACCTTTACCAAAATTTTCCTCAACTACCGGAGGGGGACCTTACCCGGATGCGGGCGACCGTCGTTTGCGAGGCCAGCCTGGTCAAGGTTGCCCGCCGTCTCAAGGTGGGCGACCTGCTGCGCCTGGGGCAGGGGGAAGAACATAACGGCGGCCGGGAACGCCCCTCCAACCTGGCTGATGCTCTGGAAGCTATTATCGGCAGCGTTTACCTGACCGGTGGTTATGAACTGGCCCGTGACTTTATCCTCCAGATCTTTACCCCGTCCCTGGAGATTTTAAAGGATACCAGCTTTATCGACAGCAAATCAGCCCTGCAGGAATTTGTCCAGCAGCAGGGGACGGAAAACGTAGTATATAAAATCCTGGATGAATGGGGGCCAGATCACGCTAAAAGTTACAAGGCAGGTGTTTTTTTAAAAAACCGGCTGCTGGCTACAGGTGAAGGGCATAGCAAGAAAGAGGCCGAAAGGGAGGCGGCCCGGGCCGCCCTGACCTTGCTCAAGGTTCAGAGCTAAAAATTACCTTTCTCCTCAATTTAATCTTTTCAGTCCATTCGGAAGGAATACCGCCCTCCGGCGTCGAATTAATAATGGTTACAAAGATTGGTAAAGACGGGGAGGAGGAAGTAATGGAAGTTCTAAAGGTTTCGGCGCAATCGAACCCTAAAGCCGTAGCTGGAGCCCTGACAGCCGTTTTCCGCCAGCATGGTAAAGCCGAGGTCCAGGCAGTAGGGGCAGGAGCAGTCAACCAGGCTGTCAAGGCTATAGCTATCGCCCGCGGTTTTATCGCCCCGAACGGTATTGACCTTGTCATGATCCCTGCTTTTGCTGAGATTAATATCGATGGCGAAGAAAGAACGGCCATCAAGTTTATCGTGGAACCCCGCTAAAATTACTAGCAAGACTGCTCGCCGAGCAGTTTTCTTTATGTATGAGGAGAATTTGCGGAGGATGACATGTTCCTTAAGGGTATTGAAATTCAGGGCTTTAAGACCTTCGTCGACCGGGTCAAGCTGGAACTTGGCCCCGGGGTTACCGGTATCGTCGGCCCCAACGGCAGCGGCAAGAGCAATATTGCCGACGCCATCCTCTGGGTTCTGGGGGAGCAGAGTGCTAAAAGTTTGCGCGGAACCAGGATGGACGATGTCATCTTTGCCGGCAGCGCCAGGCGCCGGCCGGTGGGGATGGCAGAAGTAACCCTGTACCTGGATAACAGCGACGCAAGCCTCCCTCTGGACTTTCAGGAAGTAGCCATCACCCGGCGTTTTTTTCGTTCCGGCGAAGGTGAGTATTATATAAATAAAGTTCCCTGCCGCCTGAAGGATATCCAGGAACTCCTCCTGGACACCGGCTCCGGCCGGGGCGGCCTGGCCATTGTCGGCCAGGGTCGCCTGGAAGAAATCCTCGCCGCCCGGCCGGAGGAACGGCGAGCCGTCCTCGAAGAAACGGCTGGTATTGCCCGCTATCGCCTGCGCAAAAAGGAGGCCCGGCAACGCCTGGAGGCAGTAGAGCAGGATTTAACCCGCCTGCAGGATTTAATTGACGAACTGAAGGATCAACTTGGTCCCGCCGCCGTTGAGGCGGCCCGGGCGCGGCGGCACCAGAAACTGATGGCCCTTTTGAACCAGGTGGAATTAATCCTCAAGGCCCGGGAAATAGCGGAATGCGAGAACCGCCTCCGGCGCAGCCGGGAGCGCTGGCAGACCTTAGAGGGCCAGGAAGAAGAACTGGCAGCCAGGGAAGAGGAACTCGCAGGGCGCTTCCGGGAGCTCCGGGAACGCCTGGCCCGGAACCATGAAGCCAGGGAGCGTAACCGGGTCGAGCTGCAAAGTATCCGGGAGCAACTGGTCCAGGTCCGGGGTCGATTGAACCTGGTGGATGAAAAACTGGCGACACTGGCCCGGCAAAGGAAAGAGGACCGGGAACGGGAAGAGCTCCTGGCCAGGGAGCAGGAAAAATTGCGGGCGGCGGGCGAGGAACTGGCCCGGCAGGTGGAGACAGGTAGAGAAGAGATGGCCTCCCTGGCCCAGGCCCTGGCTGCCGGCCGGGAGACCCGGGAAAAACTCCGGGCCGAAAGGGATGAGCTGGCGGCAAGATTGGCACGATTAAAAGAAGATCTCTTCCAGGTGGCCCACGAGCGCGCCAGGTGTCACAATGAACTGGTGCGCCTGGAAGAAAAGCAGGCCGGCATGGAGCGGGTACTGGAGCAGAAGCACCGCCAGCTCCAGGAGTTAAATAATGAACGGGAACGTCTGGAGAGCCTCCTCCAGGCCGGTCAGGAGCAGATAGGGCAGATTGAGGCGGCTTTAAAAGCCCTGGAGGGAAAGAAAGCCAGCCTGGAGACCGAACTGCCCATGCAGGAGGCCGACCTGGCCGCCCTGGAGAAGCGCCTGGCCGGTTTAAAGGAGCAGCAAAGGCTGCTGGTGGCCAGGCTGAAGGTTTTACGCCAGGCCCAGGCCGACTATGAGGGCTTCGGCGAAGGCGTGCGGGCTATTCTCCAGGCCAGAAGCCGGGGCGAAGCCGCCTGTGCTGGCGTCCTGGGGGTAGTGGTCGAAAAGATCGAGGTGCCCGGGGATCTTACCAGGGCCATAGAGGTCGCCCTGGGCGGGGCCGCCCAGCAGGTGTTGGTCCGGACGGCCTCCGAAGCTGAAAGGGTTATCCGGTTTTTAAAGGCCCGGCACCACGGCCGGGCGACCATTTTACCCCTGGCATGGCTGGAGCCGCGCCGCTGGCCGGCCTGGGCCGGCTGGGTACTGGAAGAGCCCGGAGTTGTGGGGGTGGCAGCCGCGCTGGTCCGGAGCGAGGCTGAGATCCGCCCGGCGGTTGATTACCTCCTCGGGCAGATCCTGGTCGTGGCCGATATCCGGAGGGCACTGGACCTGGGGGAACGCCTGCGACCGCCGGTACGTCTGGTTACCCTGGAAGGGGAGGTAATCCACCCCCGGGGACCGGTCACAGGGGGAAATACCAGGCAGAAGGCCGGTTTTCTCCAGCGTCGCCTGGAGATCCAGCAGGGCGAGGCCGAACTGGCCAGTCTGGTCGCCAGGCTTGGTGACGGCCAGCAGCAAACCAGGAAACTGGCCAGCACCCTGGAAACCGGCAGGCAGGAACTGCGCCGGGTAACAGAGACTTTGATTGCCCGCCGGGGGGAACTCCACAATTTATTAGAGCGCCTGAGCGAGTATAAAGATCAACTGGCGCGCCTGGCGGAAAAGGTAGCAGTACTGGAAGAAGAGCTGGCCAGGAGCGCCACCGATTCCCACGAACTGGTAACAGGCCGGAGGGAGAGGGAAGAGCTCCTGGCCCGCCTGGAAGCTAGGGAAAAAGAACTCCAGGGAGAATTAACGAACTGCCAGGAGCAGCTTACCGCCTGCCAGCAGGCCCTGGCTGCCGTAGAGCAGGAACTGGCAGTAAACGAAACCCGGCAGCAAGCTCTGGTGAAAGCCGGGGAGCAACTGGCCGCGCGCGGGGAGGAACTGGCCCGGCAGAAGGAAAACTGGCGGCAACAACAGGCTGAACTGGCTGCCAGGATGACGGCGGCTGCAATCGCGATCAATGAACTCCAAAAAAATAGGGAAAAGCTGGCCGGGGAAGAGGAGTGGCTGGCAGGAGCTATTCAACAGGCTGAAGAAGGACTGAAAAGCCTGGAGAAGGACGGTTCGGCCTGCAGCCAGAAACAGGAAGAGCTGTCCCGGGAACTGGAGGAACTCAAGGCCCGGAAGGGAAAAATCGTTGCCCGCCGGCAGCAGGAAGAACTCAACCTGGCCCGGCTGGAAACGGCCTTGGAAAGTAGCCGGGCCCAGCTGGAAGAGCGGTTTGGCCACGGCTGGCAGGAAGAACTCCAAAAACCCCGGCGTCACCTGGAAAAAAAGGCGCCCCGCCTGCACAAGGTTTTGCAAGAGAAGCTGGCAGCCCTGGGGGAGGTCAACCCTGGGGCTCCCAGGGTTTACGAGGGCCTGAGGAGGCGTTTTGAGGAACTGGAGCAGCAACGACAGGACCTGGAAGAAGGCCGGGCGGCCCTGGAACAGGTAATTGCCGAGATGGATAAATTAATGGCCCGCCAGTTAAAAGCCACCCTGGCCGCCGTCCAGGAACACTTTGCCGCCATTTTCAGGGAACTCTTCGAGGGCGGCGAGGCCAGACTGGAACTCACCGGGAGCGAAAACATTTTAGATGCAGGCCTGGAGATCATCGCCCGGCCGCCGGGTAAGAAACCCCAGCACCTGGCCCTCCTCTCCGGCGGCGAGAAAGCTCTGACGGCGGTTGCCTTTATCTTTGCCCTCCTTAAGGTCAAGCCCAGTGCCTTCTGTATCTTTGACGAGGTGGATACGGCCCTGGATGAGGCCAATGTGGAACGCTTCGCCCGGCTGTTGCGCCAGTTTGCCGCCCGTACCCAGTTTATCGTCATCTCCCACCGCCAGGGGACCATGGCCGCCGCCGACGTCCTCTACGGCGTGACCATGATGGAAGAGGGCGTCTCCCGCCTGGTATCGGTTCGCCTGGAACAACTGCCGGCGTAGGCCATTTCCTTGTTTTTCCTGCTCGTAGCTGTAGGATTGGGGGCTGATGGATACAGGCTCCGGGACTCCGGTGGTTCTCGGCGACCAAACTTGGCGCTCAGTCTTGCTCGGCGGCGGGGATGGCTTTACTTTATCTCTTTGAATAATCGCAACGGGGCGTGAAACTCTTATTCACTGTTCTTACGTTTACGTTACGATCCCCATCCCGTTCGCCGCCGCCTCGCCGCGGCTTCACTGAGTTTGCTGGCGCCTCGAACCAAGTCGCCCTCCGCCTGTACCCACCAGCCCTTGCCTCAGCCAGTATTCTCCTTTGCTTGCAGGTAGGGCGTTAATCCCTGGTAAGCTTTAGCGTAATTACTTTTTTCCCCTAGGGGCTTTCCGCACCGGTGGCCAGATGATAGAATGGTAACGTAGGGCCGGGCGGACCCGGCGGCTATCAAAACCGGGAGGTGTGCTCATGCCGCCTTTATTATTTCAGTTGGAAGCTTCCCTCAGTTGCTTGCTGGTTACGACCTTCATGGTCTTATTAACCATCCTGGCCTTTACCAGGCTCACACCTTACAACGACTGGCAGGAGATAAGCCAGGGCAACCTGGCGGCAGCCATGTCGTTAGGCGGGAAGATCTTTGGTGTTGCCAACATCATGCGCTTTGCCATAACTACCAACAGCCACGCCCTGGATGTTATCTTCTGGGGAGCCACCGGAGTGATCCTGCAAATACTGGTTTACCTGGCCTTTGAGTGGGTCACGCCCCGCCTAGATGTCAGTAAAGAGATCGGCCGGGGTAACAACGCCGTGGGCTTCATGTCCCTGGCCTTCTCAGTGGCCTTCAGCTATCTTATCGGCGCCAGCATTTCCTAGATGCCAGGGGGTTAAATAAATGAAGCAGGGACTGCTCGCAAGAATTAAAAACCTCCTGGGATCACCACCAGCCCCGGCCCGGGCGGAAGACCCGGAGAAGGCCCTGGACCTTTACCTGGAGAAGGTTACCGCTCAAATGACGGCCTTTAACCTGGAGATCAACCGTGCTGTCGGCGAGGAGATGACCCTGCGCCGGCAGGTAGGGGCCCGGGAAGAAGAGATAGCCTCCTGGGAGAAACAGGCCCAGGCCGCCGTAGCCCGGGGGAGGGACGATCTGGCCCGGGTCGCCCTGGAAAGGAAGTATGTTGCCGCCGCTGACCTGGTCGCCCTGAAGGGGCGCCTGAGCCAGCAACAGCAACTCCTGGCTGAATTACGGTCGAGCTACCGCCTCCTGGAAGAGCGGGTAGCCAGGTTGAAGGCCAGGCGGGATGAGTTAATTTTGCGCCTGCGCCAGGCCGAGGCTATGGAGACAGCCGGTGAGGCTATCGAGTCCCTGATCTTTGGTACCGGTGCTACCACCCTGGACCGCCTGGCAGACAAGGTCATTGAGGCCGAGGCCCGGGCCGAGGTCAACCAGATGGTGGCGGCCAACTCCCTGGAAGGTGAACTGACCCGCCGGCAGCAGGGAGCCGGCCGGGAGGATATCGAGGCCGAACTCCAGCGGCTTAAAGCCGGCGGGGGAGGGTCAAAGTAGGCTATGTCCAGAAAAAAGCTTGTCGCCCTTATCGTCTGCCTCTTTTTCACCCTGGGGTTGTGGCCGGCGCCGGCCTTGGCCAAAGGCTTTTCCGGCGGCCGTGCCAGTTTTTCCGGCGGTGGCCGCAGCTTTAGCGTCCGTTCTTCCGGCTTTGCATCGAGCAAGTCCTTTAGTAGCCCTGGTAGTTCAAGTAAAGTAAGTATCCCGGCTGCCCCGGCCCCATCCAGCAGTAAAGGCTTCACCCCCCCGTCTGCCCCATCCAGTTCTAGCGGCAAAGGGTTCACCTCCGGCGGTCGCTCCTTTAGTACTCCCCGGCAGACGACTCCCCCGAGCCTGACCGGGGATTACCAGACTGGCCGTAAAGCCTTCGCCAGCCAGCGTTCGTCTTATACTACCAGCCGGCCTTCCTACACCGGCACCTGGGACCGTACTACCGCTGCCGCCCAGGACAAATACCCCCGGCGGCCAACGGTGGAGGTTTACGGCTCACCGCCCCAACCACCGTACTACTATCACAATTACTACTGGGGCTTGCCTTGGTGGCAGCACCTCCTCTTCGGACCCCAGTATTACTACGCCCCCTGGGGTTATCACTACTACGTGCCGCGGTTTTTGACCTGGTTTCTCCTATTAGCCCTGCTGGGGCTGGGTGGTTTTCTGCTGTTCCGCATACTGCGGCGCCGCTAGAATTAACCGTGCGGTTGCCACGAACAAACTCTCCTCACTCCAGAAGCAGCTTTCGAACAGAGAAAATGCAGGTTGAGACAAGGGGCTGGTGGGTACAGGCGGAGGGCGACTTGGTTCGAGGCATAAGTAAACTCAGCGAAGCCGCGGCGAGGCGGCGGTGAACGGGATGGGGATCGTAATGTAAGTTGAGGAACTAAGAGTTCCGTTCCCCGCTGCACCCCGCCGCCGAGCAAGGCTGAGCGCCAAGTTTGCTCACCGAGAACCACCGTAGCCCGGAGCCTGTACCCACCAGCCCGTACTACGTATGCCAGCAGTAACCATTTTTGCCAGGACCATATTTTCACCAGAACCATATTTTTAGAGGAAGAAAGGGAGAGGAGAACCTTGGAATGGCTGCAGGGTAAAAGAGTCTTTATCCGTCGCGATGGGGAAGACCAGGGCTTTGACGGTGTGGTAACAGAGGTGCAGGGCAAGTGGATTTACGTTGCCGTCTCCGACCCCGACCCCTCGGGCTTTGACGGCATCTGGGTCAACACCGACCTGCAACGGGAAATAGGGGTATTGAAGTAAGATTTCCCTGTCACAAAACCTCCCCCGGCGGTGTTATAGTTATAGCAGGGGTTACAAGGGAGGGATGGGCCATTAAACCTGCTGAATTCGAGGCCCTGTTTCAGAGCTACTACCCCCTGGTATACCGGCGGCTCTATTACCTCCTGGGGGAGCGGGCGGCCGCCGAGGACCTGACGCAGGAGGCCTTTTTGCAGCTCTACCACCAGCCTCCCCGGGATAAGAGTAACCTGGGCGGGTGGCTCCTGCGGGTGGCGGCCAACCTGGCCTACAACTACCTGCGCGGCGAAGAGCGGCGCCGCCGCCGCGAGGAGTGCCAGTGCCGGGAGGAGGCCACCGTGATCCCCCTGGAGGAAGCGGTCATCCGCAGCCAGGAAGCCCGGCAGGTCCATCAATGCCTGGCAAAGCTGCCGCCCCGGGACCGCATCTGCCTGCTCTTAAAGAATGCAGGCCACAGCTATGCCGAAATTGCCGCGGTAATCCAGGTGGATAAGAATTCAGTGGGCACCATCCTGGCCCGGGCGCGGCGGCATTTCGCCGCCCTGTATAACGAACTGGAGGGGAGGGAAGACCATGTGTCCGGAAGAGGGTCTTCTTCAGGCATATCTTGACGGCGAACTGGATGCAGAGGTGACTGCCCGGGTGGCCGGTCACCTGGCGGGGTGCCCTGCCTGCCGGCGGCAGCTTCAGGTCCTGGAGGAACTGGCGGGTAGCACCACTACCGCCCTGGCGGCCTACCGGCGGGAGACCGAAGCCGTCGGTCGTCACCTGCGGACACCTGTGGCCGGTTCCCTGGCCTCCCGTTATCAGCCCCTGACTAAAGCAAGGAGGATCGGTGATATGATCCGGAAGCATAAATGGTTTTCCGGTGCGGCCGCGGCCGTTCTGGCCCTGGCGCTATTCTTAAGCTGGGCCCCGGGCCGCAGCCTGGCCGCCCAGTTCCTCAATATCTTCCGCATGGAAAAGATCCAGGTAGTGAAGATCACCCCCGAGGATATGGCCCAGCTGGAACAGCTTTTCCAGGGCCAGGGGGGTGAGGTGGACATCAAGAACATCGGCCGGGTGGAGGTCCAAGATAAGGCAGAGTTCAAGGTGAAACAGGTGGAGCCGGACCAGGTGGCAGCCCTCAGCGGTTTACAATTGGACCTGCCTCCCACCCTGGCCGGTCGGGAAAGGATGACCATACACATTGAGCAGTCACCGACTATCACCTTCACCCCTGATGTAGAGAAGCTGAACAGCTACCTGCAGAAACACGGCGGCGTCCTGTTGCCGGCCGACCTGGCGGGCAAGTCATTTAGCTTAAACATGCCACCCCTGGTCATAGCCAACTATGGCCGGCGGCCGTTCCAGCCTGGGCAGAGCTTTACCATCTACGCCGCCCGCGACCTGACCATCGACGCCCCCCAGGGCGTTGACCTGGTCGCCTTGCGCGAGGCCCTGCTCAACCTGCCCTTCCTGCCCGACAACTTGCGCCGGCAGCTGGCGGCCATTAAAGACTGGCAGCATACCCTGCCCATCCCGGAGACCCAGGGTATGGCGGCGCGGGAGATCACTGTCAACGGCAACCAGGGGGTCTACTTTACCAGCGCAACTCCAACCCACTACCCCAACGGGAAAGTACAGGATAGTGTCATCCTGGCCTGGCGCCAGGGTAACGGCTGGCGGGCCATCAGCGGCCTGACCCTGGAAGATGCCCTGCGGGTAGCAGCGGAGGTCAAGTAATGGCTGTAATTGAAGCCCGGAACCTGACGAAAGTATACGGCCGGCAAGTAGCCTGCCGGGAGATCTGCCTTTCCGTAGAGAAAGGGCAGATCTTTGGCCTCTTAGGACCCAACGGCGCCGGCAAGAGCACCCTGGTAAAGATGCTGGTGGGCCTGGTCTACCCCACGGCCGGGGAGGCCCTGGTGGCCGGCTACGCGCCCCAGGACATCAGGGGCCGGCGCCAGGTGGGCTTTTTACCGGAGAACTTCCGCCTCCACGGCTGGCTCAAGGGGCAAGAACTCTTGACCTTTCACGCTCAGCTGGCGGGCCTGGACGGCAGGGCCGCCAGCCGGCGGGCCGCCGAGGTCCTGGAACTGGTGGGCCTGGCCGGGGAGGGTCGGAAGCTCGTGGCCAATTACAGCAAGGGAATGCAGCAGCGCCTTGGCCTGGCCGCCGCCCTGGTGGGCGACCCGCGGGTGGTCTTCCTGGACGAACCCACCTCAGCCCTGGACCCCCTGGGACGACGCCAGGTACGGGAGATCCTCCTGGACCTCAAGGAGGCCGGCAAGACCGTCTTTTTAAACAGCCACCTGTTAAGCGAAGTGGAGCAGGTTTGCGACCGGGTGGCCATCATCAACCGGGGCACGGTGGTAGCCAGCGGCCGGCTGGCGGAACTGCAGTCCGGCCCGGCGACGGTCGCCATCAGGTTGGCTGGCCTGACCGGAGAACTGGAAGCGGAACTACGCCGGCGTTATCCTTCCCTGCAATTGGAAGGTGACCGGCTCACCCTGGCCCTGGGCGGCCGGGAGGAAATCGCCGACCTGGTGGCCCGGCTGGTGGCCGGGGGCTGCCGCATCTATGAAGTGACGCCCGGCCATAGTTCCCTGGAAGACATCTTCGTCCACCTGGTGCAGGAGGGGGAGCAGGCATGTGGCTGATGGCCCTTTTTACTTTCCGGGAGGCCTGGCGGAAAAAGGTGGCCTTCATCGCCGGCGCTCTTACCCTGGCCTTCCTCATCCTTTACGGCATCGGCCTGCACTTTATCTCTGGAGGTAGTATGGTGCATACGGCCAATCCCACCGCCAGCGCCGCCAGTTACTATGCCATGATGCAGGCCATTACCCTTTTTGTCCTGGGGATCTACCTGGCCAGTTTCCTGGTGGCGGGCCTGGCCATCCTGGCCGCTGTGGGCAGCATCGCTGGCGAGATCGAGAATGGCAGCCTTTACACCCTAGCCGTCCGGCCCCTCAGCCGCCGCGACCTGCTCCTGGGTAAATTCCTGGGCCTGGCGGCCATGCTGGTGCTCTATGCCGCCATCTTTTTCCTGGCCCTGGCCGGCCTGGTCTACTGGCAAACGGGCCTCGTTATCCCTGGAATGCTACCGGCGCTGGGGCTTTTTATCCTGATACCCCTGGTCCTTTTAGCCGTCACCATGCTAGGCACCACCAGGCTCAGCACCCTTGGTAACGGCGTCCTGGCCTTCGCCCTCTACGCCATCGCCGTCGTCGGCGGCATGATGGAGCAGATCGGTGCCCTGATGGAGAATACCACTGCCACGATCTATACCGGCGTAGTCACCAGCCTCATCCTGCCGGCGGACGCCATCTACCGGCGGCTGGTGGCGACGGTGGTAGACCTTATGCCCGCCGGCAACGGCCAGGACATTCCCCACTTTGTCAATCCCCAATCGATGCTGGGTCCCTTTGGCAGCCAGTCTACACCCAGCGATTGGATGCTCCTCTATACCCTGGTCTATATTGTCATCTTGCTGGCGGCGGCAGTTTACGTCTTTAACCGGCGAGATGTTTAGGCCAACAGCGGCGCTAAACCCTTTTCGCGCTCTAGACTACAGCAGCGTTAAAATAACAGTGCCTCTGTAAATTAGTTAAACCTATGGATAACTACCCCCTAGTTGAAATACCGACGACTTTTGTTAATGATACGAGTTCTAACTGCACAGCTCGAAAGCGTACCGAAAACCGGTGCGCTCCTTTTTATTATGAGGGATTTGGACCATTTCTGGAAATATTGCGCTATCTTATCTGGCAGACCCTGACGGTAGTAATGCCGCTTTCCAGCTCCGGCGAGATCACCCAACCCGGCTCTCTCCGGCTTCCGGGTGCGCATCATCGTTTGGAGCAGCGGCTACGCGGAAGAAGCCGGGGTGAAGTTCCCCGACGATGCTTCCTTCCGGGGCGACGAGATCGTACTTACCCCTGCTGGTCCGGTTAGCGGCAGGAAAAAACCTGGCGGGACACCTACCTGACGGACGCTAAGACCCCGGACGTATTGTACACCGTCAGGGTGCGGATCAGGGGTACCCGTGAGAGGAAAAAGGGGTGATAGCCGTCCACGATGGCGTTATCACCCCTTGATTCTGCTATAGCTGGGGGGTTTGCGGCTTTAACTACCTTCACTTGATTGATGCGGCAATCCGGAACATCTCGTCCATGGACAATTCACTACTATTATCCCGTAACATGTAAACTATACCGTTATCTTCCCATTTGAGCATGTGCCCGGCTTTTACCGCAGGTTCGGCATTGCGGTCACCTACATTAACTACCGGAAACTCGGACCAATACGCCGTTTTATTTCCCATCTTGACTTCTTTTATGGCGTCACCACCCTTAAGGAATCTCTGGTCGTCAGTCAGCATCAGGTTTAAGCCAGGGTGTTGTTGATCCGGGGTCCGGTAAAGGACCTGCACAATGCCCTTACCGTTGTCCCACTTGTTGGCACTGATGCCAACTTGCTCATAGCCGTCCGGCAGGTAAGCAGGCAGCGAGACAGGAAATCCGGCGGCGGCTTCGGCTTCCATGGGTGTCAAGTTATTGTCCACGGGTTTAGCTGCTTTCACCTCCTGTTTTTCTATAGCTGTTATTCTCATTGATGCGACTTCTTCTTTGATAACCGCATATCCCGCGTCTGTCCTTATAATTTTATAGGCGGCAATGGCCTGGATTTTTTCAGTGGCCCAGGCCCGGGCTTGAGGCGAAACACCGAAGGTTAAGCCACCTGCGAGAAGTAATCCACACAGGGCTACCGCGGCAACCTTGCCCAACATGATTATTCGGCGCTCCTGTCCCGGGGCGGTAATTCCAGTCTTAACCCGCTCCCACATGTCTGGTGCGGGTTCGATTTCTGCGGCTTTGCTGGCCAAAGCCGCACGCAGCCATTGTTCAAGTTGCATTTACCTCACACTCCTTTTTTGGTTATTGAACTACATCTTCTTGGCCGAGGTATGCTCTCTCATCCTGGGAAGAAGGCTCCAGGCCATATTGCTTGAGTTCACGGGCCAACTGTTTCCTGGCGTTGTGCAGGCGTGATTTGACTGTGCCTTCCCGGCATCCGAGTACATGAGCTATTTCCTTGATCGAGAGTTCGTTAAAATAGTAGAGGACAATGGTGGTCCGCAGGGGGGTGTTAAGTCGGCCGACAGCTTTCTGTACTATATCCTGCTTCAGTTTGGCTTCCACGGCTTCCGCAAGGTTCGTGTCATTAACCAGGAATTTGTTGTCGCTGTCAGCAAGAGATTCAAGAGAAACCTTGCCCTTTTCTTTGGCCGTATGACGCCAACTTAACCGGGTCAGGACCCGATAGAACCAGGCCTGGAACATTTCTGGTTTTCGCAACCGTTTGATATCCCGATAGCACTGGATAAAGGTTTCTTGAGCGATGTCTTCAGCCATATCCCTGCGGCCTGTTATCAGATAGGCTGTGCGAACTGCTTTGGCGCCGTTACGTTCTACCAAAATGCTGAAGGCATCTACGTCGCCCTGCTGGCAGCGCTTGATCAAATCATCCACATCTGCCCCTCCTTTGGTTTTGGGAGCCCCCTCTATTATAAAAGGGGCGGCGGCGCCTCGAAAAGTTCACTTTCGGGCAGGAAGTTTTTTCGAGCACCTTTATCCAGTAACGTGTTGGTGAATAGTGGGTTATGTAAGTACCTAAGGAATGTATACAGGGCAAAGCAAGGCGGGACGTTACGTGGTTATCGAAGGGGGTGGGGTGGCTTTGAAACCCGCAACAGTCACTTGAGCACCATCGGTGCGCGGCAGGGAGAGAGGGTAGAGGCGGGCCAGGGTATCGGCCGGGTGGGGAACACCGGTCTTTCCACCGCGCTTGCACCTGGACTTCCGGGTGCCCTTTGGCGGCCGGTGGCAGAAACCGTTGTAGTATTTCTAAAAACGGGAAGGCAACGCCAGGGGGGTGTGGTATAATAAGGGCAAATAGCGGACGCGAAAATGAGTTACAAGTCATAAGGGGGACCTTGAGTAATGGTTATGAACAGCAATCTGGAACGGTTGAAGGCGGAAGTGGCCTCCCTGTCCAGGGAAGAGGCGGCGGAGTTACTGGCCTATATTCAAAGCAAGTTTGATTTGGAAGTGCGCGATTGGTTAGCCGCCGGGAGACGCTTCATTGAACAAAATAAGGGCGCCCTGAAGGATCTGGCCAAATGATATATCCCAGCCTGGAGGTCGTGCAACGTTGAAGCCAAAGATAAGGCGCAACATGTTTAAAATGCGCAGTAACTCGAAAATAAGTAGTATGAAAGGAGAAAGTTAATGTCAACAACAAGTTTTCTGAATCTGGGAAGTCTGTTACTTGGACTTATTGCATGGATTGTTCCCATTTTAGCTATTAAGCACCCCGGAAAGTATGCAGTGAAAAACTGCTTTCGTTTCATTATTGTTAGCTTTAGTGCTTGTGTAGCATCACTGTGTTTACAGCTGTTCGAAATTAATCATAGAGTACAAATTCAAGATTGGTCGGCACTCATGGATACAATCGGCACGTTAATATGGGTTGCCGTAATACTTGCTGTAATAACACTCATACTTAATATAATGGCGTTAGGTATATGCTGCGAAAAAGAAACGAAAACTTGATAACTTACTGCATAAAATTCTTATCCGCCTCTACAGAGGCGGCAACGTTGAAGCCGTATGAAGCTTAAGGAAGACGCTATAATCATTCGTTTATAACTGCCTTCATTAAGGTGCAACGTTGAAGCAGGAAAGCATCCGATATCTGGGATAAATTAAATATTAACTGTGAATGTGGTACAATATATGTAGTAAAACATGATACCATAGGTACTAAAGAAGGAATATAAAATTTATTTTACTCCTCTGGATAGGTTGAGCCTGAGGGGCAACGTTGAAGCATTAGCGAGTTAAAGAAATTAGCATGCCAGAAAGATAGCTTTAACTGCTCGGTAATATCCGTCCGGGCGGCAACGTTTCGAGGTCTCTTGCGGGATAGAACAAATACCCAAAGGAGCAAGTATTAGAAGAGCCTGCCATGACGTGATTCGTCCTGGCAGGCTTTTTTAGTTTTATATGTATCTTTAATTCACTAATAAAAAATTGACAAGCCCTGTTTTTTATGGTATTTTAACCCTGTAAAAATCGGAGGGAGAGGGGAGGGGTTGACATGGTAAACACGGCCAATCCCGCCGCCACCGCCGCTATTTACTTTGCTATGATGCATGCGATTACCCCCTTTGTTACGGTGATTTTCCTGGCCTGCTTACTGGTGGCCTGCCTGGCCTTCCTGAGTGCCGTCGCAGAGAAAACCAAAAAACGCAGCAGTATGATGGCCGTTTACGTCGCCCTCTTTTTCTTTAGACTCGGTTAATCGCGGTCTACTGGAAAGCGGGTGTGCTTATCATCGGGTTGCTGCCGGCCTTGGGCCTCTTTTGTCCTGACGCCCCTGCTCCTCGATGTCCTGGCTTTAGCTCTTTGTCTAGCATTCGGCCGGAGGATTGCCGCGCTTTATACCTGCCTGGTGTTTTCTTCAGGGCAGCAACTTTTCGAGGTCCCTTGCTGGATGTTTAATGACATATCCCATGCTTTATGTTATCTTAAATAACCTTCTCAGAAAGGAGAGTTATATCATGCAAAGCGTTTCAACCCTTTATGAACGGTTAAAGGCTGACCTGTCCGATTGTGGTACGGCAGCCGGGGTCATGGTGTCGCAAAAGTTAAGTCCCTTCGAGAGCGGTTTTGATGTGCAGCCCCCCACATACTCTACCGGTGAGGATGGCCGTGGTGGACGGCAAACCCCGACAAGGCATTTTGCGGTCCGGCGTATTCCGGAAAAAGGTATGGCGCTTACGGTTCTCATGGATTCTATTCCCTCCCAGGCCAACCGCCTTGAGGAAATCATGCGCAACCGCGTTAAAGACCTGGACCTTCCCGTAGTAGGGGTACGGGTAGGGGTAACAGGTTACCTCATCACCCAGTATGATGCGCCGCACCGAATCTACGATGGGTATTTTAAATTTTCTAAGCTCGATGGACAGCCCTTTTTTGCTTCTCCCATCGGGCAGGAGATCCTCTCAGCGGATACTTTCTACGCTACCCCTCTCTACCGGTGGTCGCCGAATACGCTCCTTTTTGGCGGGTGGGCGTCCCACGCGGACGAAACGGTCATGCAGATTGCAGGCTCGGAAGGGCGCTTCCAGCGCGCCCAGGCCAAACTCGAACGGGCGATGGAGGCTACGATCATCGGCGTGGTGAGCAGTTTGCCGGAACGCGAACTGGATCCCATACGCGGCCCCGAAATTATAAAAGCCCTCAAGCAGCTTTTTACAGCGGGCCGCACCCAGAGCCGTTACGACCCCCTGAACGCCTCGGCGCCGAAGGGAAAAGAGCCGAGCAAAGAAAAACTCTCGCAACTCGGCCTCGGACACATTCTCCCTACTATAGAGGAAGACAGCGGTTACGTGAGCGTCGAGGAAATCCTCTACCAGGCGGTTTTGAAATTTGCTTCCTTGCGGAAACTTTATTTCCCGCCCGGGAGCGGCGGACAGGTTCCCTATGCCCACGAGCGCGATGTTGCGGGACGGGTAGTTCTCGCTTCCCTCGGCCTCTACCTCCTGGCTCTCTACTTGTCCCAGGGCACATTAAAGCTTCGTTCGCGCGCAACCCTCATTCCCCGGGACGGAGCTGCCAGGGCCGAGTACCTTGCCGGGCCGGGGCAAAGGGAGGATTTCGTTTTGGACCCGGGGCTCATGAAAGAACTTTACGAGTGTGCTAAGGAGGACGCGCAGAAATACGACCTCACTTTTACAAAGGAGTGCCTGCTGCTCGAGCTCGACGAAAAAGAACTCAAGGAAAAGACGAATTTTGTTTTCAAAGTACCCGTTGCTCCCAGTTATATTTATGAGATTTGCCCGCAATTGGCCGGTGGCACGCCGCGCGAGTAGGTAGGGGGGGAGAAAAGTGGCCTTCATCTTCAGGGTGGACTACTTAAATAACCTGGTCACGGGTTCCGGAGGACAAAAGGACAAACTTGAATATCCGCCGCACCCGGACCGCCTCTTCATGGCACTGGTGGCGACGGCGGCCAAAACCCGCGTTTACGACGCCGGCGCCGAAGAGTATGTCCCCAAGCTCCAATACCCCCTCTACCGCCGCGCCCTGGAGTGGCTTGAAAGTCAGGAACCCCCTGCTATTTACGCGCCGCCGGAACTTTTGGATTCCGGTGTCCTTCACACCTTTGTTCCGGTGAACTACAAGATCGGCAACGCAGGCAATAAAATTGTCCTTCCCCCGTACGACCCGGGGGCGCGGTACCGTGTCCCCCGCCAGCGTCCCATCGGCATAATCGACCGGCCCCTCTTTTATGCGTGGCAATCCGACCCGGAAGGGGACATCCGGGAGGCACTGGCCGACCTGGCGAAAGATGTCCCCTACCTGGGTACGACTTGGAGTTCGGTCGCCGTGCGCGTCGTAGCGGAGATCGAGGAGCCCTACCGGAACGGGCCTTGCCTCAGGCCCCTCAAACAAACCGGCACCCCTTATGGAGGCCAACTTGCATTGCAGTCACTCCGTGTTCCTGCTCCGGGACGTATTGACGACCTCGACCGGGAGTACCGGCGGGTTATCGCCTTCTTGAGGGATACTTCAATGAAGCCCTCAGAGGCACGCGAAATCAGCATGAGGACATTCATTGGCGCACCGCTGGCACGCTATATGTGGGACCAGCCCGTAAAAGGAGATGGGAATGCCTTTGCCCGGACCGCGGTGGCTCGCTTTCGCGTGCGTCCATCCCTTCCTATTACCTGGAGCGGCCTTCTCGCCGAGGCGGTACACGCCTCTTTAGCCAGTGCCGTAACCAGCCTGGGGAAGCGCTTTCCGCATACCGATATCGAGGGTTACGCTACGGGAAAGGGGTGTTTTAAAGAGCTGCCCCATACATTTTTCGTTCCCCTGGCGAACGTGGGCTTCCGGTATTCTGATGGAACCATCAAGGGCTTTGCCCTGCTCTTCCCGGCAAGCGAAGGGATCAGCCGCGAGAACGTCGAGGCCATTTATGACGCCTTTATAAGTTTTCTTGCCCCCCAAAACGAACTCTACCTCGACTTCGGCCGGGTAAAAAATACCGGGACCGTCTGGCCGGGAGCCCGGCGTATCTCCTTCCTTGTGGAGCCCCTGGAGGAGCAGCCATACTTCAGATATGTTTTCGGCGATGACGGGCGGAGCTTTCATCCTGAAGCAAAGGGTGGAGAACATTACAGGCAGAAGGCGAACGTGGCCGGGCCAATGACCCTCGAGTGGTGGCGCTGGTGCAAGAATTCACACGTCTGGGCGAGCGTCACCCCGGTTATTTTGCCGCGTTTTCCCAAAAAGAATCTTTCGGTGCTCCAGATTGTAAACGATCAGTTAGAAATTCTCGGACTCCCGCCTGCCCGGCGAGTCACATACCGCTCCCTCGGGGCCCTCAAGGGAACGCCGTCGGTTCATGAATTTCGCGCCTTCGGCACACGGTACTTTGAGAACGTCTGGATGCACCTTATCCTGGAGTTTGCGGAACCGGTTCGGGGGCCGGTCCTTCTCGGGAGGGGGATGTACTTCGGTTACGGCTTGCTGGCACCCATGCCGGCCGGCGAGGACGAGAAGTTCGGAAGGGATGCGGATTCTGCTGCTTCGGCGGAGAATCCAGGGCTCGAAGATGTAGACGCCAAACAGCCATTCCAGAACAGTCAATGCCTGGTTTAAAAGGAGGGCACAGGATGACCAGAGAGATTACAGCTGCCGTCGGGCTCAGTCCCGGGGATTTTGAGGCCTTTTTCGCCGAAATAATGGCAGGGGTTTCCGGGGAGAGACATTCTCCCTACCCGTGGCAAAAGCGCCTTTTGTCAAGGGTCCTTCAGGAAGGCTGGCCGGAAGCATTGAAACTGCCCACCGGAACGGGGAAAACTTCCGTCCTCCTTATCTCCATCTTTCTTCTCGCCCTCGAAGCCGGCAGACCGGTGACCGAGAGGAAGACCGGTTTAAGGCTCTTTTATGTCGTGGACCGGAGGTTAATTGTCGACCAGGCGGAACGCCTGGCGTTAGGGATCATGGAGGCTATCAACAACGCTGACGAAAACGACGGGAGCATTTTGGGCCGCGTCAAGGCTGCCCTTCTTGCCTGGGGCGGGGAAAAACCCCTGGATGTCCTCAAGCTGCGCGGCGGTCTGTACAGTCGCCTGCCGTGGATAAGCGAACCGAACCAGCCGACAATAGTGCTTGCAACAGTCGATCAGATCGGTTCGCGGCTCCTTTTCCGCGGTTATGGTACCAGCCCGCGGCAGTGGCCGGTCCAGGCAGGGCTTGCTGCCATCGACGCCGTCTACTTCCTGGACGAAGTTCACCTTTCCTGGCCTTTTGCCCGGACGCTCAAACGCCTGCGCGAGTTTCTGCAAAGGGAGCCCCTCGTTGCGGCCGGCCTTCTTCCTCTTCACCCGGTGATCATGAGCGGGACGCTTCCTGAAACAGGCACCATTGACCCAGGGAGTATCTTCGAGCTTACCGAAGAGGATTGGGAAGAGGAGCGACTAAAAAAACGCCTCGATGCGCAACGCTATGTGCGCATTGTGGAGAGGAAGCTGGGCGGGAAGCTGGGTGCGCCGGTTGCGCCGACAGAGAGCGGCGGGTCCATAGAGACAGAGGAAACTGGCGAAGGGGAGGAAGGAGCCGACCTTACCTATGAGACCCGGGGTGAGCTAGAGGGAGAATCCGGTGATGCCCCGGCTCAAAGGGCTTCTGTGCCTGTCAGCGACGGGCAGGACTTTGAAGCGGTAAAAGAGATTGCCGAAACATTGGCCGAAGAAGCCCGTGAACTTCTGCAACAGGTTGAGGAGCCCATTGCCGTCATTGCCAACCGCGTGGCCACGGCAAGGCTCGTCTTCGATAAGCTCAGGCGGTACCTCCGGTCTAGCGGCGAAGATGACCTCGCCGAGGCAACGGCAGGAGAGGAAACACCCGGCGGGGAAGAGCAGGCCGGGATTTTGGCGGATGAAGATATCACGCGCAACGATATCTTGCTCCTGACGGGCCGGGTGCGACCCTTTGACCGCGAAAGGCTCAACAAACGGCTTTTAGAAGACAAAAGCCGTTTTCCTCGGGTTGTCGTGGCGACCCAGACCATTGAGGTCGGCGTGGATCTATCCTTTGCAGCCATGGTGACGGAAGTGGCACCCTGCGACGCCCTTATTCAGCGGTTGGGCCGTTTAAACCGCGACGGGAGATATGACGGGGACAACTTTCCCCGTTGCATTGTGGTGGTGCCGAAGGGCAAGAGCTACCGGCCTTATCCATACAAAGAAGAAGATATTGAAAAATGTATGCAGGTCCTTCAGAGTCTTCCGTCTGTTGAAAGCCTCGTTGAGGAAGGGGCAGGGGTGCAAAAACGGAAACAACGGGGGAAGAAAAAGGCAGACAAAACCCGGGGGAAATGGTATGACGTCTCTCACCGGGTGTTGCGTGCCATAGAACCGGAGTTGCCTTTGCCAGCGCCGGGTGAAGCCCCGCCCCTTACCCGTGTAGAGATCGAACGCCTTGTCCAGACAAGCTGCGCCGGGGTAGAACCCGACATTCCCCCCTACCTCCACGGGTACGAAAGCCGCCCTCTGGATGTCTATATCGTCTGGCGCGAAGATCTGCATGAGGAAGACCTGGACGATGCGTCGCCAGAAAAGCTGAGCCGGCTCAAAGATTATTTCTCATTCATGCCGCCTATGGCCTACGAGATGCTACCTTTGCCTTTTTATACGGCATTAAAATGGCTGCGGCGGGAATGGGCCGACACCGGTGATGTGGAAGGCGGTGCTGCGACGGATACACCCCGGATTTCGGGCTTGCGTCCGGCGTACCTCTGGCGTCCTGGCGCCGAAGATTTAAACGTCCTGCTTTCTCAAAGGGAAGCGCCCGCTTCATCCGGACGACCTGGACGTGTCCTTCTCAAACCGGGTGATGTTGTCGTCGTACCTGCCTCTTATGGTGGGGTTGACGCTTTTGGCTGGCGCCCTCCCCGTATCCTGCGGGGCAAAGGAGGGAGAGAGACGCTTTCCAGGTACACGGCTGTGTACGCAGCAGGCATCCGCCAGGGAGTGGATAACATTCCCGGGACGATATATCTCCCCCTTACAACGCGCCACATCGAGCGCTACGTAACGGACGAAGAGGCCAGGCGCGCCCTTGTCTACGAACTGCGGCAACTTGTGGGCTCCCTGGAACATCTTTCAACCGACGAATTGAAGAAGGTACGCATTAAAGACGTAAGACCTATTAACGGTCAAGAGGCCCCTAAAGCTTTCGGCAAGCCTCCCGGCGTCTCCGGAGAGACAACCGGGGTTGAGGCGCTTGCCCGGAGCCTTGCCGCATTCTTGGAGACCCTCGCCCGGGAAGAGAGTGCCGTTTTAGAGTTCAGGGAACTCGCCGGTTTTCTCAAGGAACAATCCGGGGGCGTGGCCCTGCATCCTTTTCTCGATGCTGGCGTAGGTGAAGAGGAAGTTCCACGGGGTATCCTTTTTGCCGTTTATGCGGAAGATTATCATCCTGATTCCTCGGGATATGAAAGCGAAAGCTTCGACGGAACGGATGAAGAAGCGGGGGTGGTACGGGAGGTTGAGCTGGAAAAGCACCTTGCGGACGTAGAAAAACTGGTGACGCGCTACGTCGAGGATCTGAAGATAAACATGCTCAAAGGATGGGGTACGCATCTTAGCCGGGCGCTGCCCCTTGCGGCCCGTTACCACGACCTGGGGAAATTAGACCCGCGCCTGCAAAAGATCCTTTACGGGGAAGTGGAGATAAGCGCCACGGCAGTCTCCCTGGCAAAATCAGGGAAAGCTACGCGCAACTCCAGGGAACGGGAAAGATTCTATCGTAAAGTGGACTATCCCTTCGGCAAGCGCCACGAATACACGTCCGTCGTTCTCCTCTCATCCCCTGCTTCCTTTACGGCTCTTGACCGGGAAACTGATGCAGTTCGGGAGCTTGTCTTCTACCTTATCGGCACGCACCACGGCCACGGCCGCCCCTTCTTTCCGCCCCTTCGCTGGGGTGCGAAAGAGCCCTGGCAGCCTGTTGATGCCCGGCTCTTTGATTCCGAAGTTATAAGCTTCGGGCCCGGATTTTTTGCAGACCTGGCCGAAGCAACTTCCCTCAAGTCTGGGTGGCCGGAACGCTTCTTTGAGCACCTTGAGCGTTACGGCTGTTACGGCCTGGCTTACCTGGAGGTGATTTTGCGCCTGGCTGACTGGCGGGCATCCAGAAAGGATGAAATCTTTGAACGAAAACGGGAGGCATGACAATGGGCGATTGTGAACTTCGATTCACTTCCCTTCGCCTTGCAGACGCTCCCATGAGCGCCATGGCGGCGTACGGGCTCTTGCGCATCGCCACCGAAGAACCGGAGTTCCAGGGTCCCCCTTTTTTGAATGCTGGTACGTCCCCCGGTGCAAATTCTAAGCTTAAAGTGTTTTTGAAATGGGAAAAGGATTCCTGGCGAAGGGATCATTACGCTGTTCTCGTCTTTCGTGGCGAGGCTTTACCCCCGGACTGCCGGGCAAACTTTCTCCAGGCGTTGCATCAGGTTCTTGAGCGGCGCGCAAAATACCCCCTGAGTTTGTTCACCACCAGGCCTCCTCATAATTTGCAAATTCCCGAGGAGATTAAAGAAATATCAAAAAGGGAGAGGCAGGGGGTCTACGACAGGCTCTTTAGTGCTCTTAAGACAGATTCTTATGCCCCTCTATACGCCCTTTTTGCCCTGGGACGATGGATAATTGGGAGAAAGGGAGAGAAAAAATTTAAGGATACGCCGCTTTTAACCTATGCTGGACAAGTTGATCCTTTTGGCACCTATAAAAGTGTACTAGATTATTTAGAAAAGGAGGCAAAGAAAAACCCGCAAAAACTTGGCGATTCCCTTTTCGGTGGACACTGGTCTTTTCTCGACAGGGTCAAATCCTTCCGGTTTCATCCCGCTATTGTTCAAGAAGACGCGTACATCAGCTATGAGGCTTCGGGTAAAAAATTGCCCACCGAAGCAATAGGGGAGTGGCTGGCCTTTGAATCCCTTCCACTCTATGTAACGTACCTTACCCGGAGCGGCCGTGATATAGTACTTCCCGGCGTTGTCGTGAGAAACGGGGATGTTGTTTTTCGTTTTCCTGTGTGGCACTATCCTATAAGCTTGCCGGTTTTAAGAAGCCTTTTGCATCTCGTTGTGGCCGAAAATCTCGCTCTGGAACAATTTGGCCAGTATGGCATTACCGGTATCTATGAGGTCGCCCAGTACAGGGTTGGTAAGGGGGAATACAGGAGCGTTGCCACACCTGTTGTTGTATTATAGTAGATAGAATGACAGTTGGATTTATTTTACCATCGCGAACATCCAGCGATGCCGTTTTTATGGGGGGATTCGCGCTTCAGCATTAACAAGGCTTCCCAGGCTTTTTTTATAAATTTTACCTGCAACTTACAAGATGAAAACTGGATTCGCGAAAATACCTTCTGAAATGCTTGCCTTGCAGGAGATAGCAAGGCCAGAGTTCTAACCGCCTTTATGGAGGCGGCAACGTTGAAGCCACCAACACCAGATGCGGGCATCCCTGGCAGCCGTGTTCTAACCGCCTTTATGGAGGCGGCAACGTTGAAGCATTCTTCGCCCAGTTCTGTCCCGGTGTAGAAAAGTGTTCTAACCGCCTTTATGGAGGCGGCAACGTTGAAGCCAAAACCACCCGGTACACTTAAGCCGGAAAACGATGTTCTAACCGCCTTTATGGAGGCGGCAACGTTGAAGCCCCGATATTAGCATCCTGAAGCTGGTCCAGTCCACGTTCTAACCGCCTTTATGGAGGCGGCAACGTTGAAGCAATTAAAGGCATTTAAATCACCGCCAAATAAGGGCGTTCTAACCGCCTTTATGGAGGCGGCAACGTTGAAGCGCCAATAAGTCAATAGAGCAACGCAGAGCAAGAAGTTCTAACCGCCTTTATGGAGGCGGCAACGTTGAAGCCCTGGCACCAACTACGCCCGGCCCCTTAGCTGCCGTTCTAACCGCCTTTATGGAGGCGGCAACGTTGAAGCATCATGTACCAGCAGATCGGCGCTGACCATGATGGTTCTAACCGCCTTTATGGAGGCGGCAACGTTGAAGCTGGCTGTCGCGGCCGAACAGCAGCCATTGATAGGCGTTCTAACCGCCTTTATGGAGGCGGCAACGTTGAAGCCTGCTCATTGGTAATCTGCTGCTCGGCCAACACGGTGTTCTAACCGCCTTTATGGAGGCGGCAACGTTGAAGCTTGGCGTAGCCAGGGAACGAAACTTCGTTTTTTGGTTCTAACCGCCTTTATGGAGGCGGCAACGTTGAAGCCCGCAATCACATCTACATAGCCAATGAGTGCGTCGTTCTAACCGCCTTTATGGAGGCGGCAACGTTGAAGCATTATAACCATTACTCATAGACCAGTCATAAAATTGTTCTAACCGCCTTTATGGAGGCGGCAACGTTGAAGCCTATGAAGCCCGTTAGAATAAGAGCATACCTGCTTGTTCTAACCGCCTTTATGGAGGCGGCAACGTTGAAGCATAGCGCGGACACAATAAGTAAGATTTGGAAATGCGTTCTAACCGCCTTTATGGAGGCGGCAACGTTGAAGCGTAGAGCGGACGGCTATTATGATCCAGAGAGTGCGGGTTCTAACCGCCTTTATGGAGGCGGCAACGTTGAAGCCGGGTAAAGGGTGATGGTGGTAAGGTTGGTGTGCAGTTCTAACCGCCTTTATGGAGGCGGCAACGTTGAAGCATAGGTGGTCCGCATAAGAGTGCTAAGACCGATGCGTTCTAACCGCCTTTATGGAGGCGGCAACGTTGAAGCACGCAATATACCGCAGCCGAGATGCAAAGCGTTTGTTCTAACCGCCTTTATGGAGGCGGCAACGTTGAAGCAAGCCATTCGTTATAACATTTAACATTTTGTAACGTTCTAACCGCCTTTATGGAGGCGGCAACGTTGAAGCTGCCGGACTATGGCCGCGTAATGCTCTATATGTTCGTTCTAACCGCCTTTATGGAGGCGGCAACGTTGAAGCGTCCACTCGATGGTCACGTTGCCGACGACCGTAGAGTTCTAACCGCCTTTATGGAGGCGGCAACGTTGAAGCACGATAATTTGGAAGCCCTGGACCTGGAACGGGCAGGTTCTAACCGCCTTTATGGAGGCGGCAACGTTGAAGCCCGGCCGGTGTATCGCCTGTGAGGCCTGTGTCAAGTTCTAACCGCCTTTATGGAGGCGGCAACGTTGAAGCGCGATACCAAAGGGCAAGAATTAGTCAGCACCGGCGTTCTAACCGCCTTTATGGAGGCGGCAACGTTGAAGCAGATATACCGCTTGAGAAATACACTCTTAGCGGCGTTCTAACCGCCTTTATGGAGGCGGCAACGTTGAAGCATAGCTGGCATTGACCGATGGCCCGATTATATTAAGTTCTAACCGCCTTTATGGAGGCGGCAACGTTGAAGCACGGTCTGGCTTACATACTGGTCCATGACAGACGCGTTCTAACCGCCTTTATGGAGGCGGCAACGTTGAAGCTTCGCCGACGATAGTGCGCCACGAAGGTGCAGGGTTAGCTAAGAACCCGAACGCTGTGCTTAACCGCCAGATGAGGGAAGGCCCCTCGGAGCCGCCATACAGGTGGAGGCTCCAAACCACCGTAAGCTGCTGTGGTCAAAAGCCATGGTAGTGAGCGTTACGGAAAAGGCGAAGCAGGACTTCGTCAGGTGAGTGCCAATGGAGACGAACACCCGTGAACCGCTGATAAAGTGTCGAAAGCGTAGGGACGCCATCAAAACCGGGAGGTAGTCGTTAGCCCGGGATAAATCTGGAGGAAACCTGTTTACCGTCCAGGTGGTGGCCGGCATTAAGGCGGCGTGAACGTGGCACAGGCTGCGGTTAAGAACGTGGGAACCTGCTCTCCGATGCCAAGGGAAAACTCCAAGCGGAGGACCCGCAAGGACGAAAGTACCAATGCGGAGTGCAGGGGCGGAACAGCCCGTAGTAGTGAAGAAGCTCCGTAATGGGAGCAGAGCGAAGGGGCTGTGTTATCCTGTTTTGAACAAAGGTCAACCGCAAGGGAGGAGCCAATGGACAAAACGAAGCCGTACGAAATCTCCAAGCATGTAGTGCTGGAAGCATTCCAAAGAGTAAAAACGAACAAAGGAGCGGCCGGAATAGACGACGAAAGCCTGGAAGCATTCGAGGCGAACTTGAAAAACAACCTCTACAAGATCTGGAATCGAATGTCTTCCGGCAGCTATTTCCCTCCGCCCGTGAAAGCGGTAGAAATCCCCAAGAAGAACGGAGGGAAGCGCATTCTCGGAGTGCCCACGGTGGCGGACCGGGTAGCGCAGATGGTCGTCAAGATCTATTTTGAGCCGACGGTAGAACCCCACTTCCACCCGGACTCCTACGGCTACCGGCCGGGCAAATCGGCCGCCGATGCCCTTGCCGTAACCCGGCAGCGCTGCTGGAAGTACGACTGGGTGCTGGAGTTCGATATCAAGGGTTTGTTTGACAACATTGACCACGAATTGTTGATGAAGGCGGTCCGTAAACATACCGCCAACCCCTGGGTTATCCTCTATATCCAGAGATGGCTCAAAGCACCCTTTCAGATGCCCGATGGCACGGTCAGGGAGCGGACTAAAAGCACCCCGCAAGGAGGCGTCATCAGCCCGATACTGGCCAATCTGTTTCTTCACTATGCGTTCGACGTGTGGATGGCCCGGAATCACCCCGACAAGCCGTTCGCGCGTTATGCCGATGACGCTGTAGCGCATTGTCGCAGCAAAGAGGGCGCGGAAAAACTGTACGAAAGCCTGAAGAAACGGTTGGCAGAATGCGGCTTGGAACTCCATCCGGAGAAGACCCGCATCGTCTACTGCAAGGATGATGACCGGCGGGAGGATAAGGTGGACCCCGATGTCAAGACACAAAATGAAAAATTTTAAGCTACAAACAGATGTTTCGATAAGGTTATATTTGGAAATTGGCTATCTTGATATGGCTTGTTTAGTTTCCAGATATGGATACTAGTTCCTGGGAATCGGCTGCCTGATAGTAAATTTGAGCCGGTGTACAATAGCCCAGGGATTGGTGGAGGCGTTGTTCGTTATAAAATTTGAGGTAGTTTTTA
>NZ_MDDC01000015.1 GCF_001875325.1 Neomoorella thermoacetica | reverse complement strand
AATTCTCTTAGAGGAATGATTCGACACTGAATTAGAAATTCCTGGTTAGAAGATTCTCTCTACTTTTATTTCTTTCTGCACCCTATAAAAATTATTTTTGGGTTCCTCACAGGGTGCGGAATATGGGTTATTAAGGATCTAAAAAAGAAAGGCATTACTATTATTTACATCTCGCACCGGCTGGAAGAACTGCTCGAAATGGGCGACCGGGTAACAGTTTTGCGTGATGGTTCCCTGGTAGGGGTATATAATATCAAAGATCTGGATCATGACAGGCTGGTCGAACTTATTGTCGGTCATCCACTTACTGCCGGTGCCCCCAAGCAAGGCGTCAGTGCGGGCAAAGAAGTAGTCCTGGCGTTAAAAGATGTTTCCAACCATAAGCTCAAGAAAATAAATCTAAGCGTGAGGTCGGGGGAAGTTGTCGGCCTCTTTGGCCTGGTGGGCTCGGGGAGAACGGAAGTTTTAAGGGTTATTTTTGGGGCCGATAAGATAAATAGCGGTAGTATCGAGTTTTCCGGCCAGCCAGTTAACCCCAAAACTTATTCTCCTACTAAAGCCTGTCAACTGGGGTGCGCTCTAGTCCCGGAAAATCGCAAAAGAGAGGGACTAGTACTGGGTTTAACAGTATGGGAGAATTCGATCCTCCCGGCATTGAATAGATTTAGCAAATATGGCTTGCTTAAGACCGGGCAGATAAACACTTTTGTGGCTGAGCAAATAAGAAACTTGCGGGTAAAGACGCCATCACAACACACTTGCGTATCAAAGCTCAGTGGTGGTAATCAACAAAAAGTCGTCATTGCCAAGTGGCTTTTAAGCCAATCGCGGTTATTTCTTTTTGACGAACCCACCCAGGGAATCGATGTTGGCGCTAAAGAGGAAATTTATGGCATAATCAATAAACTGGCTTCTTTAGGCAAAAGCATTATTATTGCTTCATCGGAATTAGGCGAACTGACCAGGTTATGCAACAGGATTATTGTCATGTATGACGGATGTTTTGTAGAGGAATTTAATCCTGCGTCAACACGCGAGGAAAAAATTTTGCAATGCGCAGTAGCGGGAAGGAAGGGGATGGCTGGTCGTGGAAGCTACTAGAAAAATGGGATACAGCAAGATTATTTCTATGAATTTAAGGCGTTACAGTATTTTAGTTCTGCTGTTTATTTTAATCATTATCGCCACCATGCTTTCACCTCACTTTTTGACAGCAGGCAATTTCTTGAACTTACTCCAGCAATCCGCTGTGATTGGCATTGTATCCATTGGCATGACATTTGTTATCATTACCGGAGGGATTGACCTTTCTGTCGGTTCAATTTTAGCGCTGGCCGGGATGATTGTAGGTATATTACTAAAGAACGGCATGGTCATTTCCCTGGCGGTTTTTATCACTTTAGTCGCGGGGGCATTACTGGGTGGCATAAGCGGTTTTATAACTACCAGGGCAAGAGTACCAGCTTTCCTCGCTACTTTAGCCATGATGGTTGCTGCCCGTGGCATGGCGTTATTAACTACCGACGGGCAACCTGTATTCGGGTTGCCACCAGCCTTTAATGTTTTGGGGGCTGGTTTTCTTCTGGGCATACCCGTAAGTGGAATTATATGGATACTACTAACGCTGGTGGCAGCTTTTATCTTAAAATACTCAGCCTTCGGGCGGCGTCTTTATGCAGTTGGAGGCAACCCGGAAGCAGCCTATTTATCGGGTGTGAAAGTAAATGAAATTATAGCAGCCACATATATAATATCCGGTTTATTGTCAGCTTTTGCCGGTATAGTGCTGGCCTCATGGCTTACAGTTTCCCAGCCGACGGCCGGAAGCGGGGTAGAGCTAAATGCAATTGCAGCCGTAGTCCGGTTTTAGTGCTGGGATTAACATTTATACTGGCGGCAGGCTGTGGTCAGGGCCAGCAGAAGAACACACCATCCTCGTCTGCTTCTTCCGGTGATCAGAAAAAAGTTGTCATCGGCTTTTCCCAGGTTACCCTGCAGTCCCCCTTTTATGTTGCCTTAATGCAGGCGGCGGAAAATGAAGCCAAGGCTAAAGGAGCCCAATTAGTTTATGTAGACGCCCAGGAGAATATTCAAAAGCAGAATAATGACGTTCAAGATTTAATTACCAAAGGGATTGACGTCCTGTTGCTAAACCCTGTAAACCCGGACGGTGTTGCGCCGGCCCTTGCGGCGGCCCAGAAGGCCAACATTCCGGTAGTAACAGTGGACAGGCCTACTACTTCCCAGGTAGCCACCTTTGTCGGGCGTGACAATAAGGAAATGGGCAGGATTGCTGGTAAAAAAGCAGTTGAATTACTGGGCGGTCCCGGCCAGGCTAAAGGTGTAGTGGTTGAAATTCAGGGTGCCGCCGGGGATAGGGTTATGATGGCCCGGCGGGATGGTTTCCATGAAATAGTTGATAAGGAACCAGGAATTAAAGTTATCCAGAGCCCGTATTGTGATTATACGCGTTCCAAAGCGGTCAAGGCTTTCCAGGATATACTCCAGGCAAATCCCAAAATAGATCTAGTATACGCCCACAATGATGATATGGCCTTAGGTGCTGTACAAGTATTAGATCAAAACAATATAAAAGGGGTTAAGATTGTAGGTATTGATGGCTTAATGGAAGCTATAGTAGCTATTAAAGGCGGCAAATATGATGCTACAGTCCTTAACGATCCCCAGTATCTGGGCAAATTAGCCGTAGATACAGCTTTGGGGGTATTAAATGGGCAAAAATATCCTGAGTTTATAGATGCCGGGACAGGTTTGGTCGACAAACAGAATGTTGACCAGTACGTAGATACCAGCTTAACCTTTGCCTCAAGCAAGAAATAGAGGCGTTTCTAAATAAAGAAAGGTTAATGTCAGGCAGGCTGGAGAAAAATCAAGCCTGCCTGACACTAAAAAATATTACAGGGGGAAAATTGCCGGGATGGTTTGGAACAAAGAAACTTTAGCAGCCGTAATTGACCACACTCTATTAAAACCCCAGGCTAAGCCTGAAGATATTGAGCGTCTGTGTGAAGAAGCAATAAATTACCATTTCGCCAGCGTTTGCATTAATCCGTGTTATGTATCCATGGCCTCTAAAATATTATCAGGCACCGGTGTAAAAACATGTACAGTGATAGGATTTCCTTTAGGAGCTAATGAGACTAGCATTAAAGTAAAAGAAGCTCAAAAGGCTATAGAACAAGGCGCTTCTGAAATAGATATGGTAATTAATGTAGGCATGCTGAAAAGTAAAAAACTGGCATATGTAGGCAATGAAATTAAGGAGATTGTCGACATTGCCACTAAAGGTAACGCTATTGTTAAGGTAATTATAGAAACATGCTTGTTAGAAAAAGAAGAGAAAATAACTGCTTGCAAACTGGCTGTCGAAAACGGGGCGGTTTTTGTCAAAACCAGTACGGGCTTTAATGGCCCGGGGGCCCAGGTAAGCGACGTTGCTTTGATGCGGGAAACGGTAGGTTATAAAATAGGCGTTAAAGCCTCTGGAGGCATTAGGGACTATCAAACGGCGGTTGCTATGCTTGAAGCAGGTGCAAGCAGAATTGGTACAAGCGCCGGGGTGGCAATAATAGAGACAATAAAGGACTCATAGTCAAAAAGCGGAAGGGTATCCCCCGGCAAAGCTGGCCCGGATAGTTTTGCCGGGGGATTTGCTTTTTAAGGCGGTCGAGGCATTTTATGTATCTGGAACCGGAAGTAGAGTAGACCCTGGCGTCTACCTTTGGGTTGGTCGGTTTATCCGTTTATCTCCTCGTTTCTTCCGGGACTACCTCTTTTCAGTAGACTCCGGCGGCATGGGGATAAGGTATCTTGCTGGCAGTGAAATCCAGGTGTGCCAGCAGATTGTTGCTCCAGGTAACTCGAGCGGTCGCTATAAACTTCAGGCTATATTATGCCAGGGGGGCCGCATAAGGCAGATCAACAGGACATTTCGGCGCGTTTCTTGTTTTTATGCATATACATGCGCTTGTCCGCAAGGTGCATCAAGCCGTCAATGTCTTTAGCTTCTTGGGGGAAAGTGGCCCAGCCTACGGCTGCAGAAAACGACCATTTATAGCCAGGCAGTTCGACGTTTGCCAGCTCCTGGCGCAGTGCCTCGCCCTTGGAAGAAGCTTCGTTCAAACCAACGTATTTTAAGACGATGCCGAACTCGTCGCCGCCAAGCCTGGCGCAGATGTCGCCCTGGCGCAGGTTCCGGCGCAAAGCTGCCGCCAGGGTTTGCAAGGCTGTATCGCCGTCATTATGACCATAGGTATCGTTGATATATTTAAGATTATTCATATCGACAAAAACGAGGGTAAAGTCATGGCCGTAACGTTTGGAGTCATAAATGGCTTTTTTTAATTCCTGGATAAAGTAGCGCCGGTTGCCCAGACCGGTTAGCTGATCTTCATATGAAAGGCGGTTAATGATCTCATTGTGACGCGCCTGGATGACGGATAGCGAAATCAGCTTGGCAACCGTCCTCACGGTATCGATGTCTTCTAAAGTAAACCCCTCATTTTTATTAAAATTTAGCAGCCACATAAAACCCGAGTCCATATCCTGCCGGTGCAGGGGGAGATAGAGCATCTCGACTACCCGATCCCAAAAATCCTCTTGCCCTTTAATAACCTCCAGCAGGCCGGATCCTTTAAGGGTTTTTACAGGCCATTTAAGGATTTTTAATTCCCGGCCCATGATGTCCATGAAATTTTGCGGGCAGATATTTTTATGTTCAAGGATTAACTGGCAGAACTGGCCCTGGCATAGGGCCAGGTAATAACAATTTTCCTGGCTGGCGGGCAGGAAAATGGCTATCTGCCCGGCGCGGGGGATTATCCTGGCCAGTTTCTCAACGTAGATCTTTAAGACTTCCTTCAGGGTGTCTGAATGCTCTATGACCTCTTCAGCAAGGGCGGCAATTTCGTTCATATTAGAAAAGTAGCGCACGATACCCGCGAGATAAAAGGCCCGGTAAAGGAAATAGTATGCCATTACCTTGTAGATGTGCCCCAGGAGGTTATAAGTGTCATAGATGCTGATATAAAAGGTAAAAGCTGCTTCTGAGATAATAGTCATGCCGAAAAAATTACCAATATTGACCAGCACTGACCGGCTGAAATATCGCCGGTTTTTTAGCAGCAAAAAGGTATTGAGGATCATAATTGCTATTGTCAGGTACTCCATATATTTTTTAAATGGCGTCACGCCTTTACCTTCAGCTACCAGCAAGGGCACCCGGTCCAGCCAGATGGTGCTGATTAAAAGGCTTAATAAAGCAAGGACAGCGCTGAAGGCAAGTAACATCCTGATTAAGGTTTGACGGTGGTCCCGCAAGTGCCAGGAATAAAAGGCCAGCAAAAACGCCGTCCCGACAACCAGGCGCCCCCACAGCCAGAGAAAGGTGGCCTTCTGGGTCGAACTGGGCGTAAAGAACGCCGGCATGCCATAATAGGACAGGGTGTGAAAAAGGTCGATCACGCCAGCCGCCAGGAGGAAGATGCCGACAACCAGCAAAAAAATGCTGACGTCCTCTTTGATAGCGTCGTGCATCAGCCAGATCATGCTGAATATTGAGAAAGCAAAAAAGATGGTGGCAAACTCCAGGATGGTATGGAGACTGAGGTATTGGTCGTGGGAATAAACCCGGTACAAAAAAGGCGTTAAAAAACGGGCTGAAAATAGAATAATCAACGCCGCTATCGGTACCCAATATAATCTTATGAATCTATGCACCCGCATTTTCCTTTATCGCTTCTTCCCTTCATTTCGCAGTTCTAATATAACTTTTTTCGACAAGGAAGGCATTACTCCTGCCCATGGACGCGGCGGGGTAAAAAGTTTTCCGCCCGGCCTAGCTTTTTAAGGTAGGCCGGTATTTTTCAGGTGTGGGTGATTGCCATTAAAATCTTTGGTAAAGGAGGATATAAATACCTTATGTCGAATAAAAAAGTAAAATAAATTTTAAGAAGGCTTACAGGTATGATTAAAAGCATCTTTATTACCAATATATGTAAATGGGGGGGGGGGGGGTATATTTTACTATTTTTGCCAGAAAAATACAAGCACCCCCTCCCTCAACAAACTAAACCCCTTGCACGTATCTTATCCCGCTTGGATTATCCCTGGTGGATTTTCCTGGTGTTTATTAGAGGGAGAACCCCCTTTTACCCGCGCTTTCCCCGTGCTTTTAAACACCACCCTGCGCTCGCCCCCGGCCGTTGGGCGTAAAACGTGCTGGCTCTGAGCTGCTCTGAGCCCTTGCGGGTTGTAAACTGGCAGCCAGTATTTACTGCCATATTGTTTGCGGGGGGCGACTAAAAAATGGACAGAGATACAGGCCTGTACAGCCAGGGTATCATTGGCAGGTTGGCTATCAATCGCCTGAATTTAGCCACCCCGGCAGTGAAGACCCGTTTCCGCTGGGCGGCGGTTTTATCTCTAGCTGCTATTACGATTTTACACCATTATGCCCGGGACCTGCCTTTCCACTTTCTCCTGGACTTCCTCTACCTTGTCCCGGTAACCGCCGCCGCCCTCAATTCTTTGGGCGAAGGCCTGGCGGTTGCCCTGGTGGCTGGCGGCTTGCGTATGCTCACGAACTTCCACTCCCTGGTATTTTCTACTATTGAAGCCAGCAATTATATTGATTTTGTAGTAGTAACCGGCTTTTACCTGCTCGACCCGGTTACCATAGAGCTGATGAAACGCCTGGCCTGGCAGCGGCAGCAACTCCAGCGCAATCTGCAACTGACGACGGCTGCCCTGCTCGAAGCCCTGCAGATGCGCGACCAGTATACCGGCTGGCACTCGCGCCAGGTAGCCATCTACGCGCGGCGGATAGCTGCCGGCTTGGGTTTATCGCCGTACCACCAGGAGTGCCTTTACCTGGCCGGGCTGCTCCATGACATCGGGAAAATCGGCGTTGATGACGCCTGTCTGAACAAACCCGGCCGTCTGACGCCGGAAGAATGGCAGACTGTCCGCCGCCACCCCAGCCTGGGCTACAAGATAATAAGAAAAGTAAGTCGAGAAAAAGTTATTGCCCGGGCGGTCCTGTATCACCACGAGCGCTATGACGGCCGCGGTTATCCCAGAGGGCTGAAAGGCGCCAGCATCCCCCTGGAAGCCCGCATTTTAAGTGTGGCCGACTGTTTTGACGCCATGACTACCGACCGGGTTTACCGGCCGGCCCTGCTCCCGGCTGAGGCAATCAAGGAACTAATGCGTTGCGCCGGCAGCCAGTTTGACCCGGGCATCGTTGAGGTCTTCTGTCGCATTCTGGCCGCGGACGGCCTGATACAGAACCCGGAGGAGGGGTAAGCGGATCATGACCTTCAGGAGTTTGCGCACCGAGCTGTTGGTCGACGAGGGACTGGCAGGCGGTTTGAACCGCAAATTAGGTTCCCCCGGCCAGAATGGTCCGGCTAGTTTTGCCGGGGGACTTGCATTTTAGGGCGAGAAAGCATATTATAGTACCTGTAACTTAGCACTCCCTAAAAATGAGTGCTAACAGACCATAAAGGAGGCTAATACATGAGTTTTCAACTTTTGGGCGACCGCGTCCTTATTAAAACCCTTGAGGCCGAAGAAAAAACAGCAACCGGCATCGTCCTGCCGGATACCGCCAAAGAGAAGCCCCAGCAGGGGGAGGTAATCGCCGCTGGCCCCGGACGTATGCTGGATAATGGGGAACGGGTAAAAATGGCAGTCAATGCAGGGGACCGGGTCCTCTATGCCCGTTACGCCGGCACCGAACTCAAAGATGGCGACGCCAGATACCTGATCCTCAGCGAGCGCGATATCCTGGCGGTAGTTGAATAGGGAGGGAGATACATAATGGCCAAACAAGTAGTTTTCGACCGCGAAGCCAGGGAGGCCCTGGAAAAAGGTATTACCAAACTCACCGAAGCCGTCCGGGTCACCCTGGGACCCCGGGGACGCAACGTGGTCCTGGAAAAGAAATTCGGGGCCCCTACTATTACCAACGACGGCGTGACCATTGCCAAGGAGATTGAGCTGGAAGATCCCCTGGAAAATGTGGGCGCCCTGCTGGTGCAGGAAGTAGCCTCCAGGACCAACGATGTCGCCGGCGACGGTACTACCACCGCCTGCGTCCTGGCCCAGGCTATCGTCCGGGAGGGCATGAAAAATGTGGCCGCCGGGGCCAATCCCATGTTTATGAAGCGGGGTATTGAAAAGGCGGTGGCAGCCGTGGTGGAGAACCTGAAGGCCCAGGCCCGGCCGGTAGAAACCAGGGACTCCATCAGCCAGGTGGCTTCCATTTCTGCCAATGACCCCCGGATCGGCGCCCTGGTGGCCGAAGCCATGGAGAAGGTGGGCAAGGACGGCGTCATAACCGTGGAGGAATCCCAAGGTATGGAAACCGCCGTGGACGTCGTGGAAGGCCTGCAGTTCGACCGCGGTTATATCTCCCCGTATATGGTCACCGACAACGAGCGCATGGAAGCCGTCCTGGAGGAGACCTACATCCTCATCACTGACAAAAAGATTACCGCCGTGGCCGAGCTGGTGCCCGTCCTGGAGCGGGTAGTACGGACGGGTAAACCCCTGCTTATAATCTGCGAGGATATGGAGGGTGAAGCCCTGGCCACCCTGGTGGTCAACAAGATCCGGGGCACCTTTACCTGCGTGGCCGTCAAGGCGCCGGCCTTCGGCGACCGGCGCAAGGCTATCCTCCAGGATATCGCTATCCTGACGGGAGGCCAGGTTATTACCGAGGAAGCCGGCTTGAAACTGGAGAACACCACCCTGGATATGCTGGGCCAGGCACGCCAGGTCCGGGTGGGTAAAGAGGAAACCACCATCGTCGAAGGCCGCGGCAGAGGGGAAGCCATTGAAGCCCGGATAGCCCAGATTCGCCGCGAGTACGAGGAGTCGACCTCGGACTACGACCGCGAGAAACTCCAGGAACGCCTGGCCAAGCTGGCCGGCGGGGTGGCGGTGATTAAAGTCGGGGCGGCTACCGAGACGGAAATGAAAGAAAAGAAGATGCGCATCGAGGACGCCCTCGCAGCCACCCGGGCGGCGGTGGAGGAGGGCATTGTCCCCGGCGGCGGCACGGCCCTGGTACGCGCCCAGGCGGCCCTGGATGGTGTCCAGGCCCAGGGTGACGAATTGACGGGGGTGCGTTTAATCTACCGCGCCCTGGAAGAACCCATGCGCCAGATTGCGGCCAATGCCGGCGTCGAGGGGTCAGTGGTAGTGGAGAAGGTGCGCCAGAGCGGTGACGGCCTGGGCTTTAACGCCGCTACCCGGGAGTATGTCAACCTCTTTGAAGCGGGTATTGTCGATCCCTTGAAGGTGACCCGTTCCGCCCTGGAGAATGCTGCCAGCATCGCCTCCCTGGTGTTGACCACGGAGAGTCTAATAGCCGACATTCCGGAGGAAGAACCGCCCGTTCCCGGCGGCGGTATGCCTCCCATGTAAAGGCGAGAAAATCAACCAGCCCCGGCGTTTTTTAAACGCGGGGGCTTTTTCTTGCAGGAAAAGGGATTTTGGTGGCGAATACAGAAAAGATTTTTGGTAAAGGATGAAGTGCATGCAGAAACTGGAAGCGGAAGTAGTGGCCTCCATCAGGATAGGTCCGGACATCTGCCTGCTGCGGTTGAAGGCCCCGGCTATCGCCGCTACCGCCCGGCCGGGCCAGTTTGTCCACCTGCGCTGTGGAGAGGGCCTGGATCCCCTCCTGCGGCGCCCCTTAAGTATCCATGACTCAGGTGACGGGGAATTAACCCTTTTCTACCAGGTCAAAGGCCGGGGCACGGCCTGGCTGAGCCGTCAGCATCCCGGCAGCAAGGTAGATCTCCTGGGACCCCTGGGCCGGGGTTTTACCCTGGTGTCCGGCCGGCGGCTGGCCCTGGTAGCCGGGGGCCTGGGGATGGCACCCTTATTTTTCCTGGCCAGGCGGGCCAGGGAGCTGGGCAACAAGGTCGACTTTTTTTACGGCGCCCGGGACAGGCAGGGTTTACACCGGCTGGAGGCTTTAGAGGGCCTGGGTATCCGGTTGTTTATCGCCACCGACGACGGGAGCGCCGGTTTCCGGGGGCCGGTGACGGCCCTCTGGGAAAAACAGTTAAAGGCTAACTCCTATGACCGGGCCTATGCCTGCGGTCCCCGGCCCGCCCTGGCGGCCTTTGCCAGCCTGGCGGCAGCGGCGGCCGTCACGGCCGAGGTTTCCCTGGAAGAGAGGATGGCCTGCGGCTTTGGCGCCTGCCGGGGTTGTGTCACCGCCCTCCGGGACAGCCGGGGGGAGAAGTATTACGAAAATGTCTGTACCGGCGGCCCGGTCTTCGACGCCGCTGCCGTATGCTGGGAGGGGTAGCATGGAGCAGGTTGAGAAGAAGCCCGGAGCCAACCCTAAAAATAGAAGAGAGAAGTTGGAGTTCAGAGGCAAGGGGCTTGCCGGGACTGGCTGCGCCGGTTCCGGTTCAAAATCACGACTCAATCCTCAAGATCCGGAAGCCGGTGCCGGGGTCAACCTGGGGGTACGGCTCGGGGACCTGACTCTGCCGAACCCCGTCATGCCGGCCTCCGGCACCTTCGGCTTTGGCGAGGAGTACGCGCCTTTTATAGACCTCAACCGCCTGGGAGCCCTGGTGGTCAAGACCATAACCCTGGAGCCGACCCCCGGCAACCCGCCGCCGCGTTTAATGGAGACCCCCGGAGGTTTACTCAACTCCATCGGGCTCCAGAACCCGGGCCTGGAGGTTTTTCTCCGGGAGAAACTGCCCTACTTGCGCCGGTTTACTCCCCCGCTGATTGTGAATATTGCCGGCAGGACGGTTGAGGAATACGGCGAGCTGGCTGCCAGGCTCGGCGCGGCGGAGGGCATTGCCGCCCTGGAAGTCAACATTTCCTGCCCCAATGTCCGGGAGGGAGGTATTGTCTTCGGCACGGTGCCGGAGATGGCCGCCCGGGTGACGGCAGCGGTGAAAGGGCAAACCCGCCTGCCGGTGATAGTTAAATTGACGCCCAATGTCACCGATATTACGGTCGTGGCCAGGGCGGTGGAGGACGCCGGAGCCGATGCCCTTTCCCTGATCAATACCCTCCAGGGTATGGCCATCGACCTGGAGACCCGCCGGCCGGCCCTGGCCAATATCGTCGGCGGCCTGAGCGGCCCGGCTGTTAAACCGGTGGCCCTCTATGCCGTCTGGCGGGTGGCCCGGGCGGTAAAGATACCGGTAATCGGCATGGGCGGTATCGTGACCGCCCGGGATGCCCTGGAGTTCCTCCTGGCGGGGGCCAGGGCAGTGGCCGTCGGTACAGCCGGCCTGGTAAATCCCGGGGCTATAATCGAAGTGATCGACGGGATTAAAACCTACCTGCAGGAACAGGGCTTGCAGGATGTCAACGAACTGGTCGGTGCCTTGCAAATTTAAATCCTGGGGTGAAAGTATTCATGCTAAATCGTCAAGAAGTCCTGGATATCTTCCGCCGCACCGGCGTCCTGTGGGAGGGGCACTTTGTCTTGACCTCCGGTCTCCACAGCGGTCGTTATCTCCAGTGCGCCCGGGTGCAGCAGTTTCCGGAGGAAAATACCCTCCTCTGCCGCGAGCTGGCTGCCAGGTTTAAGGAACGGGGCATTACCACCGTCATCGGCCCGGCCCTCGGCGCTATAATCATGGCCTATGAAATGGCCCGCCAGCTGGGGGCACGGTGCCTCTTTACCGAGCGGGAAAACGGCGCCATGACCCTGCGCCGCAGCTTCACCCTGGAACCCGGGGAAAAGGTCCTGGTGGTAGAAGACGTCATTACCACCGGCGGGTCGGTAAGGGAAGTTATCGAGGTGGTGAAACAGCACGGGGCCGTGCCGGTGGGAGTCGGGGTGCTGGTGGACCGCAGCGGCGGCCGGGCCGACGTCGGCGCGCCAGTGGAGCCCCTGATTACCTTTGATATTGAAACGTACCAGCCCGGAGATTGCCCTTTATGCCGGGAGGGGGTGCCGGTGGTTAAACCGGGGAGCAGGCAGCTTAAGTCTTAGAAACGGGGTAGGGGCGGCAGCCAGGAGATGCCGCCCCGTATTTAGTTCTTCCGGCAAGGACTATGACCTGGCGCTAAAAGTCCACTCCTGGCGAAGCAGCTCGAGCCCTATTGCAGAAGGCCGGATTGTACGCCGCGAAGCAGGAGTATGATTCCAAAAATGTTTAGTGAAAATGAATAGCGACATAACCCGGCGGGGGTGCCAGGATAAATTCTGGTAAACTTCATCACCGCCGGGAAGCAGCGCTGGGAGGAAGTTTTGCCTTTAGTGCAGAAATATAAAGCCAGGGATATCGCCCTTCTGCGTGAATGACGGCGGATGGCGGAGTCGGTAGAGGATCGCCTGCGGGTTGCCGGTAAGCTGTGCCCGGGCTGGTAGAGGCCGGCATGCCGGGAGACCCTTTCTACCTGGACCCCCTGATTAACCCCCTGGGGGTTAACAGCCGGTACGGCGTGGAGGCCTTTAATAGGCTTGGTGCGGGCCGCCACCGCCCGGGTACGGCCAGGATGAATACTTCCTGGAGTATACATCTGCCGCCCGGGCCGGGAGATTGAGACCTGATCTGGCAAGCAACTTGCAGCCATATTAAGGAGGTTTCCCTGCGGCGGTTGTTTTATTAGGAGGAGTAATATGGCATCCTTTACCCTGGAAAATTTAATTCAGGCTGTAATCGACGGAAACGCCGTCCTGGTCCGGGAAGAAGTAAAAAAAGCCCTGGCAGCAGGGATCGAACCGGCCCGGATCATAACCGATGGCTTTGTGGCAGCCATGGAAGTAGTGGGGGAGAGGTTCGAGCGCAACGAGATTTATGTTACCGACTTGATTATTACCGCCCGGGCCATGCATACCGGTCTCAAGGAACTGAAACCCATGATGCTGGCCGGGAAGGTGCAACCGTTGGGGCGGGCCATTGTCGGTACCGTCCAGGGGGACATCCATGATATCGGTAAGAATCTCCTCGCCATCATGCTCGAGGCATCGGGTTTTGAGGTTATCGACCTGGGCGTGAACGTAGCCCCCAGCACTTTTGTGGAGGCGGTCATTAAGCACCGCCCCGATGTCCTCTGCCTCTCGGCCCTGCTTTCTTCTACCTGCAAGGGTATGGAGGAGACTATTGCTGCCCTGCGGGAGGCTGGCTGGCGGGACAGAGTAAAGGTTGTCGTGGGCGGCGCCCCCCTGAATGAAGAAATTGCCGCCAGGATGGGAGCCGACGGCTACGCCCCCGACGCTACGACGGCCATTCCTCTGATTAAGGGCCTGATTGGTGCCGACTTCAAGCGCCGGGCCGTCCTGGCCCCGGCTACCCTGGACCTGTTTTTCGGGAAGAGCTCCCTGGAAGACCTGCAGCGGTCCTTTAACCGGATGACAGGCCTGCACCTGGTGATGGTGGATGCCGCCGGCAGCCCCCTGACTACCCTGGGCGGCTTCCTGGAGTGTTCCCACCACTGCCACCTGCTCCAGGAAAACCCGGTCAAAGCCCAAGATGTCACCACCCTCCAGGGCAATTTTAAAGAAGCTTTTATTTATCGTTGCCATGCCGGGCTGGTGGAGATCTCTTACCCCCTGGCCAGCGAGGATGGTACAGTGGGGGCCGTCCTCTGCGGCCACTGCCTGCTGGCCGGTGACCCGGCCCCGGCCGATTTGAAGGCAGCCGTCCCGGTCTTATCCCTGGCGGACCTGGAAGCCGTTTGCGGTCTCCTCTCCTTTGTATCCGGTCAAATCATGCAGCTCAATACCGTTTTACTGGTCAATAAGGAGCTGGAGGACCAGCGAGCGAGCTTCATCCACTTCCTTAAGCGGCAGCACCAGCTGGAACAGGATTTGAAGTACGCCGAACTCAAGGCCCTCCAGTCCCAGGTCAATCCCCACTTCCTCTTTAATTCTTTAAATACCGTTGCCCGCCTGGCCCTCCTGGAAGGGGCGGCCAATACGGAAAGTATGGTCCGCGCCCTGGCCCGCCTCATGCGCTACAGCCTCTACCAGGTCAAGGGAACGGTTTCCCTGGCAGAAGAAATAGCTGCCGTGCGCGATTATCTCTTTATCCAGGAAACGCGGTTTTCAGACCGGGTCCGGAGCCGGGTGGAGGTAGAGGAGGCCGCCATGCAGGCCCGTGTACCCTGCATGGTCCTGCAACCCCTGGTGGAGAACGCCATTATCCACGGCCTGGAACCCAAGGAGGAGGGAGGAGAAATCACTGTGTGCGCCCGCCTGGTGGGCGATCAGGTCCAGGTGGAAATCAGGGATGACGGGGTCGGCATACCGCCGGAGGTGAAAAAGGCCATCTTTGACCTGGAAGTCCGGCGGAGCGGTAAAGGCCAGGTAAGCGGCCTGGGGATAGTCAATGTTTACCGGCGCCTGCAGCACCATTTCGGCAGCAACTGCGCCCTGGATGTAGCCAGCAGGCCGGGAAAAGGTACTTGCATCCAGATTACTTTTCCTTATACTGTGGAGTAAGGGGAAAAGAGTCAGGGTCCGAGGGAGGGGAGCAATCACCGTGGCCACGGATATCAAGATCCTGCTTGTTGATGACGAACCATTGGAACGCCAGGCTATCCGCTTTTTGCTGGCCAGGAAGCGCCCCCATTACCAGGTTGCCGGGGAAGCGGGCAATGGAGGCGAGGCGGTCAAACTGGCGACCAGGTTACGGCCGGACATCGTCTTCCTGGATATCAAGATGCCAGTCATGGATGGGCTGGCCGCCGGCCGGGAGATCCGGGCTATACTACCTGAGGCCAGGTTAGTTTTTGTCACTGCCTATGGCGAATTCGATTATGCCCGGGAAGCTGTTGCCCTGGGGGCCTCCAAATATTTACTGAAGCCGGTGGCGGCCGAAGAAATGCTCCCCCTGCTGGATGAACTGGCGGGCGGCGTCGCCGCCGACCGCCGGTACCAGCAGGAGACAGCAAGGTTGCGGGCCACTCTGGAGGAAACGAAGCCCTTTATCCGCCTGGGCTTTATCATGGACCTGATCAACGGCAATATTACCGACGAGGAGGCCGTCAGCCGGGCGCGCTTCCTGGGGATAGCCAACCTGCCCCGTCTGGCCATGCTGGTGAATATTGATAACTTTACCGCTCTGGTCCGGGAAGGGACAGGGCGGCAGATTTTAAAGCAACAGGTCAGGGAAAGCCTGGAAAGGGCGACAGCCTCCTGGCCCGGGGCCCTGGTGGCCCCGGTAACCGGGGATGAGTTCGCCATCCTCCTGCCCCTGGATCACCTGGCCCCGGGCGCAGATAGCCACCGGGCTGCCATCGAGCTGGGGGAAGGCATTTGCCGGCAGGTACGCCGGGATACCAGGGCTACGGTGACGGTAGGTATCGGCCGGCCGGTGGCAAAGGTTGCTGAACTGTCCCGTTCCTACGCCGAGGCGGCGGTTGCGGCAGAATTCCGGCTGTTTTACGGCGGGGACCAGGTTATCAATGCTGACGATGTTATTCCCCGGCCCGACGCCGCCCAGTTCCTGCCGGCACCCGAAGAGCAGGAATTAACTCAAGCCATGCACATGGGCGATAGGCGGGCTGCCTGCCGCCAGGCTAAAAATATTTTGCTGCAACTCCTCCTGGAGCAGGAAAAACGGCCGGCGATATCGAAGATGAAACTCAGAGAACTGAATACTCTGGCGGCGAAGTCTGATCTGGAGGGCGGTGCCGATCCGCAGGCGGTTTCCGACCTTGCCTTGGCCCGCAGCAATGAGGTCTTTAACTTGGACAACCAGGCTGGTACGAGGGAGCGCATCCTGGAACGTCTCATGTTCCTGGTGGCCCAGGTGGCGGAAACCCGGGAACAGCGCAACTCCTCCCTCATCGACCGGGCCAGCAAGTATATCGAGGCCAATTTCAGCCAGGATCTCACCCTGGAAGAGGTTGCCCGGCAGGTATATCTCAGCCCCTGTTATTTCAGCAAGCTCTTCAAGCAGTTCAAGGGCTTGAACTTCATAGATTATCTAACAAGGGTACGCCTCCAGGCTGCCAAGGAGTTATTACTGAACACCAATCTGCCGGTAGCGGAAATCGCCGCTCGTGTGGGTTATCATGATGCTCGCTATTTCGGCCAGGTGTTTAAAAAGCAGGAAGGTTACACACCCAGTGTCTTCCGAAAAATAGGGGGTGCCAAATTTGGCAGGTGTACAAGTTGATTTCCAGCCAGTGGGCCGGCGGGTAGAGGTTGAAGCCGGTAATACTATTTTGTCTGCTGCCCAGCAACTCGGTCTCTCCGTGGGGGCCGGGGGGCTGACAGCTCCCTGCGGCGGCCGGGGTATCTGCGGTCGTTGCCGGGTCCGGATTGCGTCCGGGGAGGTAGGGGAAGTAACCCCGTCGGAGCGGCGTTTCCTTACGCCGGCTCAACTGGAAGAGGGTTATCGCCTGGCCTGCCAGGCCACGGTCGCCGGCCCCGTCAAGGTAGAGATCCCGCCGGAATCTATGCTCGGAGTTCAGAAACTTCAGGTCGAGGGGCTGGATGTGGAGGTTATTCCCGAGCCCCCTGTTAAAAGATATAACCTCCCGCTAAGTAAGACGACCATTGAAAACCCCCTCCCCCTCTGGCAGCAGGTGACCGGCGAACTGGAGGCCACCTATGGCCTGAACCGGCCCGGCGTGGACTTTGGCCTGGCCCGGGAATGGGAAACCCTGGCGGCGGATGGAGAATGCGTGGTGACGGTGCGCGGGCCGGAGGTTATCAATATCTATACCGGCCGGCCGGCCCCGCCGCCGCTGGGCCTCGCCGTCGACCTGGGGACAACCAAGGTGGCCGGCTTTCTTATAAACCTGGAGACTGGTGCTACCCTGGCAGCCGACGGTATTATGAACCCCCAGATCACCTACGGCGAAGATGTCATGGCGCGGTTGAGCTATGCCCTGGAGGGCGACGAAGAGTACCGGCGTATCCAGGAGGTGGAGATTGAAGGATTGAACCGCCTGGCCGCTGCCCTGGCGGCGAAGGCCGGAGTGGAGACGACGGATATCGAAGAAGCCGTCATCGTCGGTAACACCGCCATGCATCACCTGTTACTGCACCTGCCGGTAGAGCAGCTCGCCCGGGCGCCCTATGTACCAGCTTTGACCACACCGGTAGAAATAAAAGCCCGTAACCTTGGCTTAAATTTTAGCCCGGGAGCCTTTGTTTACCTGCAACCGGTAATCGCCGGTTTTGTTGGCGGCGATCATGTGGCCATGATCCTGGGCAGCCGGATTGACGAAGCCCGCAAGGTCACCCTGGGGCTGGACATCGGTACCAATACTGAGATTGTCTTAAGCTATGGGGGTAAGATGCTCTCGTGTTCCTGCGCCTCCGGGCCGGCTTTTGAAGGTGCCCATATCACCCAGGGTATGCGAGCCGTTACCGGGGCTATCGCCGCCGTCCGCCTGAGCGACGACGGCCGGGATGTTTTTTGGGAAAGTATTGGTGGCGTGCCGCCCCTGGGTATCTGCGGTTCCGGCATCCTGGACGCCGTGGCCGAGCTATATCGTACCGGTGTCCTCAACGCCAGCGGCCGGCTGGACCTGAACCACCCACGGGTGAGGCGACCTGCCGGAGGTGGACCGCCGGAATTCCTCCTGGTACCGGCGGCGGAAACCGGCATCGACGGCGACCTGGTGGTGACCCAGAAGGACATCAGTGAGATTCAATTGGCTAAAGCCGCCATAGCAACCGGTACCCTCCTGCTCCTGGAGGCAGCCGGGTTAACAGTAAAGGACCTGGAGGAAGTTGTCGTGGCCGGCGCCTTTGGCACCCACCTGAAGCTGGAGAGCGCCATAACCATCGGTATGCTTCCCAACCTGCCTCTAACCTCCTTCCGCCAGGTCGGCAATGCCGCCGGCACCGGAGCGAGGCTGGCCCTCATTTCCCGGACAGAAAGGAACCGGGGCGAAGCCATTGCCAGGCAGGTCGGCTATATTGAGCTCATGACCAGGCCGTCCTTCCACGAAGTATATGTTAAATCCCTTCTCTTGTCCTGAAAATAGCGCTCGAAAGCAGCCGGAGGCAGGAATTCGGATTTTTAGAGTTTCTGCCTCTGATCTCTGATTGATGGGGGCGAGGCCTGTGAACCATGTGGAAAGGGTGCAGGTAACCCTGGCCCGGGGCCGGGCCGACCGGGTCCCCAGGGGGGAATTTGCCATTGAGCCGGGACTGGTGGCCGCTCTCCTGGGCCGGGAGGGCCCGGTTGGCTTTAGCGAAGAGGCGGCGGCCAGGGAACTCCTGGGTATGGACCTCCTGGCCCTGACGCCGGGAGCACCCCTGGAGGAACCGGGGGACGGCAGTTACCGTGATATCTGGGGCTGCCGTTACGAGAAGCGGGGCGGCCTGACTGTGCTCCAGACCCCTGCTATCCAGGACCTCCAGGCCGCCGCCGGCTACACCCTGCCGGACCCCGGCGCCTTTGACCTTGAGGCCATCCGTCGCTGGCGGGAGGAGACGGATTTTTTTGTTATGGCCTTTGTCGACGGCCCCTTCCAGGGAACCGGGAAGCTCTTTGACTTTACCACTTTTCTCCTGGCGGCGGCCGCCAGGGAAGAGGCAGTCAAGGAACTGGCCGCGGCCGTCGTGGAATTCAACCTGGAACTGGCCCGCCTCTGCCGCCAGGCCGGAGCCCACGCCATTATCATCGGCGACGATATTGCCTACGGCCAGGGTACCTATATCCGGCCGGACATCTGGCGGGAGCTCTTTTTACCCCTATTGCGGCACCAGGTGGAGGGGATTAAAGCCTTTGGCCTGCCGGTCCTCTATCACTCTGACGGTAATCTGAAAGCCCTCTTGCCCGACCTGGCGGCCCTCGCCCTCGACGGCCTTCAAGGCCTGGAACCGGCTGCCGGCATGGATATCGGCATCATTAAAAAAGAATACGGGGAAAAGTTGTGCCTCATGGGCAACTTTGATCTGGATCTCCTGGTTTCTGGCGACCCGGAGACCATAACTGCAGCGGCATGGCAGTTGCTGGCCGAAGCCGCTCCGGGCGGCGGTTATATCTTTTCTACCGCCTGCGGCATTTTAAACGCCTCCCTGCCGCCGGAGAACGTCCGGGCCCTGTACCGGGCCGTAGACGACAGGGGCGTTTACTGATTTCCAGCATTATCCTGGTATATCCCTTCTCGCCGGCCATACCATTAAATAAGACGGCAGATACGACCCGAACCACAAGAGAATCAGAAGCTGGCTGGAAGGGGTAGTATAGTGGTTCAGAAGTTTTTACGCTGGCAGGTTATCCTGCCTCTAGCCGTCGCCGTCCTGGCTATGGCCGGCGGTTGGGCCTATTCTTATTACCTGCGGGAGCTAAAAGTCGACCCCCAGAAGCTTATCGTGCAGGCCCTGGATACCACCAACCAGGCCGGCAGCTACCGTTTTCATGTGGAGGCCAGCCTGGTTACCGGGGGCAACAAGGTGGCCTTGAGCAGCCTGGACGGGGAAAAGGCAAGCGACGGCAACCTGTATTTAAAGGGACAGATGACCGGCCAGCCGGTGGAGATCTACCAGATCAAGGATACGACCTACTTTCGCGACCCGGCTTCCAAGCGCTGGATGATTACCCCGGGAAACAGCCCTCTGGAACAGGAAAAGTTCATGGCCGAGATCAATCCCCTGTCCATTTTAAAGATCATGCAGGTCAACGATCTCCAGTACCTGGGCCGCCAGAAGAAAGTCCCGGGGCGACCCTACCTCCTGACCTGCAAGCCCCTGGTCAATAACCAGTTCCTGAACAGCTACTGGCAGGATTTAAACTACCAGTTCTGGGTGGAGCGGGGTAGCAACTACATCCGCCGGGTATCCCTGGAGGCCTCCCACCGGGAACATCCCGGGGATAAGTTGATTATGACCGTCGAATTTTACGATTTTAATAAGCGCATCAACATCAAACCGCCCCAGTAGGGCGGTTTTCACGTGGGGAAGAAACAGTGCCGGCGGGCCCGGAAGATTTTGGGTTCAGGTTTAATTACAGTCAATCCGGAAACCGGCAAGCGTCCATGGCGCTGGCACGGCATCAGGGGTACTTAACCCCGTAAAGTAGCCTTTTCGTCCTGGTAACGGGAACGGAGCAGGGTTGTCACCGGGCCGGGACGGCCGTTGCCTACAGGCCGGCCGTCCACCCATGTCAGGGGAAGGATTTCCATCAGGCTGTTGGTGAGGAAGGCCTCCCCGGCGGCCAGGAGAGCCCCGGGCTTTAAGGGTCCTTCCTTCACCGCCAGTCCCAGGGCGGCAGCCATTTGCAGGACCCGGGCCCGGGCCAGGCCGGGGAGGGGGCCGCTGGCCAGGTCGGGGGTAAAAAGGGTATCTTGCCGGATAATAAACAGGTTGCTGCGGCTGCCCTCGGCCAGGTAACCGTCCAGGTTTAAGAGGAGGGCCTCCTGTGCCCCCTTCTCCCGGGCTTCAGCCAGGGCCAGGAGGTTTTCCAGGTAGTTCATGGTCTTGAGGCCGGCCAGGGGGGAGTGCTGGTTGCGGCATATGGTGACTATGGCAGCCCGGTAACCCTCCCGGTAATCCTCCGGCGTATAGGGTAGACCGTTCTCGGCCGTAAACATCAGGTTATAACCCTGGCTACCCTGGAAAAAGTTCAAGCGGCCGCGTCCGGTGGTAACCTGGTTGGCGGCAATGGTAGCCTGGATGGCTGCCGGCAGGCCGGATAGATCGGGTACAGGCCAGCCCAGGCGCCGGGAACTGCTGGTAAGGCGGTCAAGATGTTCTGTGAGATATAGGGCCCGGCCGTCTTCGATGCGGATTGTTTCAAATAGCCCCGCCCCGTACAGGAAACCGGGATCGGCGGGGTTAATTGCCGTTTCTGCCAGGGGCCTGAGGGAGCCATTTAAATAGACGACTGCTGCAGGCATGGTTATATTCCTCCTTTCTCCCATTTCATAACTCCAGCGCCTGGATGAGGCCCCGGGCTTTGTCCAGGGTTTCCTCGTACTCTCCCCCTGGATCGGAGTCGGCTGTGACGGCGCCCCCGACCTGAAAATAGGCCTGGTTGTTTGCCAGGAGAAAGGTGCGGATAACGATATTCCAGTCGGCTTCGCCGTCAAAACCCAGGTAGCCGATGGCGCCGGTGTAGACGCTACGCCGCACCGGCTCCAGTTCTTCGATGATCTCCATGGAGCGGACCTTGGGTGCGCCGGTGATGGAACCGCCGGGAAAGGTGGCCTGCCAGAGATCCACCATATCTTTTCCCGGTTCCAGGGTGCCGGTGACGGTACTGACCAGGTGAAAGACGGTGGCATACTCCTCCAGGACAAAGAGTTCCGGCACCCGTACCGACCCGGCCCGGCAGACCCGGCCCAGGTCGTTCCTTTCCAGGTCGATGATCATCACTAGTTCCGCCCGATCTTTGGCGCTCTGCCACAATTCCCGGCGCAGGGCGTCATCCTCTGCCGGGGTATGCCCCCGGCGCCGGGTACCCTTAATCGGCCGGGTCTCCACCTGGCCCCGGCTGACCCGTAAAAACCTTTCCGGTGAGGCGCTGACAATGGCCCCTTCCCTGACCGGCAGGTAGGCGGCAAAGGGAGCCGGGTTGACCCGCCGCAGGCGGCGGTACAGATCCCAGGGCTCCATGGCCAGGGGCGCCTGCAGGCGCTGGGACAGGTTGACCTCAAAGATATCCCCGGCGGCGATATACTCCTTAGCCCTGGCGACGGCCCGGCAGTAGGTTTCGCGGGTAAACAGGGAGCTGAGGGGCGCCCGCCCGCTGCCGGCCGGGGAAGGGGGCGGCAGGGGGCGAGCCTTTTCCAGGAGGGCGGCGGTTTCCCTCGCCCGGGCCAGGGCTTCCTTTTCAGCGGCCGGGCCGGCTGCCGGGAAGCCGCTGGCGGCGACATAGACCCTTCCTTCCTGGTGGTCGATGGCCACGATGGTGTCATAGAAGGCCAGGTAGCCCTCCGGGAAGGGCAGGTCGTCGGCAGCCAGGGAGGGCAATCTTTCGATGTAGCGGCCCAGGTCGTAGGCCAGGTAACCTACAGCTCCACCGGTAAAAGGTACGGGTTGCTCCCGCCGCGGCAACCGGTAGCGGGACAGGAGAGAGCGGATGATCTCCCAGGGATTGCCGGAAATCCTTTCAACCTTTTCGCCGGGCCGGAAAAGCCGGGCCTCGTTACCCCTGGTTTTTAGGACCAGGAACGGTGCGTTACCAAGGAAAGAATAGCGGCCCAGGCGGGAATGAAAGAGGGCGCTTTCCAGCAGGAAGCTATTTTCCCGGCCGCCTGTCAGGGTGGCATAGAGGGCTTCCGGGTCGGCAGGCGCTTTGACCTCGATAACTATGGGCAGCAATGTTCATACCTCCTGTGAGTCGAGGGAAATGCCGTCTCATACTTCGAGGAGCCGGGGACAGGTACCATGGCGACATAATAAAAAAACCAGCACGAATCCTGCTGGTCCTCACCCCAAAAGCTCCGAGTCGTCTCAGCTATCCTCATCTCGCCTGTTCTATGCGACTAACCTCGACTCCTATTCAGTTGTTACCTAATTTCTTTATAACATACATGCCATGGAAGGGCAAGGGGGAACAGGCGAAGGATTGACGGTTGCTTATTGTTAACGCTAGCCGTACCCATCAAGAACCCGGACGGTGAAATTACCGGGATGTCGTTGCCTTCTTTAACTCCCGGCACCTGTCGCGCCCTGTCGGCCAGGGTTTCTGGGCAGGCATCCATTTTATTGTCCCAATTTATATGCTGGCATTTAACCCGGCAGGATTTTAACGCTATATAGCGAAGATAACAAGGTTATGGTAAACTGTCAAGCGGTATATTAAATACAGCAGGTTACTCCGGGGGAGGAAAAAAGAGTGCACGAAGATATTGCCGAGGTCCTGGTCAGCGCCGCCGATATTCAAAAAAGGGTCAAGGAAATGGGTGCAGCTATTAGCCGCGATTACGCCGGGAAGGACCTGCTGGTGGTCGGTATACTCAAAGGGGCGATTATTTTCCTGGCCGACCTGGTGCGGGAGATCACCATCCCCCTGCAGCTTGATTTTATGGCCGTTTCCAGCTACGGGTCCGGCACCAGCACTTCGGGGGCGGTCAGGATTTTGAAGGACCTGGAGGTACCGGTGGAGGACAAGCATCTCCTGATTGTTGAGGATATTATCGACACCGGCTTGACCCTGAAATACCTGCTGGAGAACCTCAAGGCCCGCCAGCCCCTGAGCGTCAAAGCCTGCACCATCCTGGACAAACCGGAACGGCGTCTGGTGGATGTACACGTTGATTACAGCGGTTTTTGCATCCCGGATTACTTTGTCGTTGGTTACGGCCTGGATTACGCCCAGAAATACCGTCACTTGCCGGATATCTGCGTTTTAAAACCCGAGGTTTACAAACGGAAGAAATAGTGAGGCTGGATAGATGATCGGAGAAAGCAAACAACCTGCAGAAATAGTACTGGTGCTGGACTTCGGCGGCCAGTACAACCAGTTGATTGCCCGGCGGGTCCGCGAAGCCGGGGTTTACTCGGAGATGATACCCTATAACACGTCCCTGGAAAAGATCCTGGCCCGGCGACCCCGGGGGATCATTTTTTCCGGAGGCCCGGCCAGCGTTTATAGTCCCGGTGCACCCCGCATCGACCCGGCCCTTTATGAAAGTGGCATTCCCATTCTGGGCATCTGTTATGGCATGCAGCTCATGGCCCACGACCTGGGCGGCAGGGTAGAGGGGGCCTCAGGCCGGGAGTATGGTAAGACCGAGCTGGAGGTAACCGCGGCCGATCCCCTTTTTGCCGGTTTACCCGGGAGCATGCAGTGCTGGATGAGCCACGGCGACTATATCAGCGCCCCGCCGCCGGGTTTCCAGGTGACGGCCCGCTCGGCCTATACCCCGGTGGCGGCTATGAGCGACCCGGCCAGGAAGCTCTATGGCGTCCAGTTTCACCCGGAAGTAAAGCATACTCCCCTGGGTCAGGAGATACTGCGCCGTTTTCTCTTCCAGGTATGCGGTTGCCGGGGCGACTGGTCGGTGAGTTCCTTTATTGAAGACCAGGTGGCGGCCATCCGCCGGCAGGTAGGTAACGGCCGGGTCCTCTGCGCCCTGAGCGGCGGGGTCGATTCCTCGGTGGCTGCGGCCCTGGTCCACCGGGCCGTCGGCGACCGCCTGACCTGCGTTTTTGTTAACCATGGTCTCCTGCGCCAGGGGGAGGCCGAACAGGTGCAGCGGGCCTTTGGCCAGTCCATGGGCATGAACCTGGTCTATGTCGATGCCAGCCGGCGCTTCCTGGAGAAACTCACCGGCATTACAGAGCCGGAAGAAAAGCGCAAGATTATCGGCCATGAATTTATCCGGGTCTTTGAGGAGGAAGCCAGGAAACTGGGCCGGGTGGATTTCCTGGTCCAGGGCACCCTTTATCCCGATGTCATTGAGAGCGGTACCGAAACGGCGGCCGTCATCAAGAGCCATCACAACGTCGGCGGCCTGCCGGAGGATATGGAACTGGAATTAATCGAACCCCTGCGCCTTTTATTCAAGGACGAAGTACGCCGGGTAGGGGAGGAACTGGGACTGCCGGAGGAGATTGTCTGGCGGCAACCCTTCCCGGGGCCGGGACTGGCCATTCGCATCCTGGGTGAGGTTACCCCGGAGAAGCTGGCTATCTTACGCCAGGCCGACGCTATTGTCACCGAAGAGATCCGGCGGGCCGGTCTCTACCGGGAAATCTGGCAGTCCTTTGCGGTATTGCCCTCCATGAAGAGTGTGGGTGTTATGGGCGACGAGCGTACCTATGCCTACCCCATCGTCCTGCGGGCCGTGACCAGCGACGACGCCATGACTGCCGACTGGGCCAGGCTCCCCTACGACCTCCTGGAGCGTATCTCCTCCCGGATCGTCAACGAGGTGCGCCATATCAACCGGGTAGTTTACGACATCACATCCAAACCCCCGGCGACCATAGAGTGGGAGTAGGGTTATAAAAAATGACCCCTTTATCCTGCGACAACAGGTTAAGGGGTCTTCTTATTATCCGGTGGCGTGAGGTAACATTAGAGCGCGAGGCGCGCCGGACATACTTTTTAATTTTAATCTACCTTACGCGCCTGGCACCGACATAGCGCGGTCCCCAATAGTACGGGTCATCGATACTGTCGATGGCCACGCCGCGATTGGTAGCGCTGATAAACTTGCCGTTGCCCAGGTAAATACCGACATGGCTTATATCCTGGGAATAAGTATGGAAAAAGACTAAATCGCCCCGCAGGAGATCACTTTTATCAATATGAGTACCCAGGGAGGCCTGGTCGCTGGCCGAGTGAGGGAGATTGATGCCTACACGTTGAAAGACGTAAAGTGTAAAGCCCGAGCAGTCGAAACCCTTTGGGCTTGTCCCACCCCAGCGGTAGGGACTGCCCTCATACTGGCGGGCGATGGCGGCAATACGGGCACCCAGGGTCGAGGGATCGGTACTTACACCGCGGGAGGCTGAGGGTGCTTCGTAACGACTGGCAGGGGATGTTTTGTTAGTTGGTATTTCAAGGATTTGACCAATATAAATTAATGAGGAATCAAGGTTATTGGCTGCTTGAATTTGTTTGACCGTTACTCCATAACGCCGGGACAGGGCCCACAGGGTGTCACCCTTTTTCACTTCATAGGGCTGGGCCAGGGCCACTCCGGCGGCGGCCAGGCTCAATGCTCCGGCCAGGGTGGCAGTCAGGCAGTACTTCGACCACTTCTTCAATTATCTAAGACCTCCACTCTCGCACACCTACGAGGTTAGTTGACGGGTTCGGACCGAGAGTTAGCCCGGAGCCTTTAGCTCTTCACCCCAAAAATATCCCCCGTTTCCCGCCTAACCGGGAATTCGGTGCTAAAAAATATGGCTTTTATATTATATCGTCGAAAAAAGTAATAGTAAAAGCCCTGGATGACCCTTCAGGCACCATTGTCTGCCAGGAACTCGAATAAATTGCCTGATGGTACATTTTTCTTAAAATCCATGCCTTAAAGGCTCGTCCTATGCCTACCGTCCCTCAAGGGATTGTTTTGTCAATGGCGGATGCTGATAGAAATAAATGATTGTTCGCCGTTCTCCTGCGGACGCCCAATTCCAACATCCCGGTTATTGTGCAGGGACTTGCGCCGCGTGATTTCTACCCTGGAACACTGCGTAGAGTGAATTGCTCCTGCCGGCGACGTATGCTAAAATGAAAGGAAACGCAGGGGTAGACAAACCTGGGTACAATGTAAGTATTAATGCAATCTTTATGGTAGTGGTGTGATAAGCTTTGATGGAAGAAGAGAATAAACTTATCGACGGACTCATCCTCAACTTTCAAACCCGGGACCGCAGGCCGAGGCCGGGCCTCTTTTTCGTCGTCTCCGGGCCTTCCGGCGTGGGCAAGAACACCCTCCTCAACTATGCCCTACCCAAAGTAGATGGAATTTATTACCTGCCTTCAATAACCACCCGGGCGATGCGGTCCGGGGAAACCCAGGGCGCACCCTATTTTTTTGTCACCAGGGCCGATTTTGAAGCCTTGATAGCCGCAGGAGCTTTCCTGGAGTGGAAGAAGATCCATACCGGCGATTATTACGGCACCCACCTGCCGACGATTACTTACGCCCTGGCCAACGGTTATGACATTATCACCGACATGGACGTCCTGGGTTGTATGGAAGTCATGGAGCGGTTCCCCGAAAATGTCGTTTCCATTTTCGTCGCCCCGCCTGATAGGGAGGAACTGCGCCAGCGCCTGGCCGGGAGAGAAAGGGACGCCGCGGTCGTCGCCAAAAGGCTGGAGCGTATGGAGATGGAGATGGGCTATATGAAAAAATACCGGCACGTTATCGTCAATGACGAACTTGAACGTGCCGGCCGGGAACTGGTCCAGATCCTCAACAGCTACTCTGAACACAAGTAGGTATGGTTTAAATTCTGGTAGTCCACGACTAATATGGGGCCCGGAGGTGATTGCCTCTCCGGGCTTTTTGTTAGGGTAGCGCCTCCTGCTGCAGTTGCCACAAATGGCGGTAAAGGCCCTCCTGCCGGAGAAGTTCCGCGTGCCGCCCCTGCTGTACCACCCGGCCCTTATCCAGGACCAGGATTTTATCCATGTCTTCCAGGCCCGCCAGGCGGTGAGTGATGACCAGGGTGGTGCGCCCCTCCATCAGGTGGCGGATGGAGTCCATTACCTCCCGTTCAGTCACGGCGTCCAGGCCGGTCGTAGCCTCATCGAGGATGAGGATGGGGGCGTTTTTCAGCAAGGCCCGGGCGATGGCCAGGCGCTGGCGCTGGCCGCCGGAGAGCTTCAACCCTTCCTCGCCGACCAGGGTGTCGTAGCCCAGGGGCAGGCCATGAATAAACTCGTGCAGCCGGGCCTCCCGGGCCGCCCGCTCCATCTCCTCCCGGGTCGCGTCTGGCCGGGCCAGGAGCAGGTTTTCGGCGATGGTGGTGTGGAAGAGATGGGTTGGCTGGGCCACAACCCCGATGAAACGCCTTAACTCCTCCGGGGGATAGGCCTTCAGGTCGTAGCCCCCCAGGAAGATGGCCCCTTCTTCATAGTCCCAGAAGCGCAGGAGCAAATTAACCAGGGTGCTTTTGCCCGCGCCGCTGGGGCCGACAATGGCTATCCGCGCTCCGGAGGGGACGGTAAAGTCGATGCCGTCCAGGGCCGGGGGTTCCCCGGGGCCGTAACGGAAACGCAGGCCTTTGACCTGGAGGGAGAAGTCCCGGGGGCGGGGAACAGGGCTGGGCGGGTCTCCGGCGGCGGGCCGGGCGTCGCTAAGGGCGAAGAGGCGGCGGGCGGCGGCCAGGCTCCCTTCCAGGTGGGGGAAGAGCATGGGCAGGGGCAGGGCGGCTTCCAGGGCGGCGGCGGCCGTCAGGGCCAGCATGGCCAGGTAGACGCCGTCAATTTGTCCCCTGTTTACTAGGGGGATGGCCAGTACCAGGACGGCCCACAGGGCCAGGTTGCCTGCCAGGCCGGTGAGGGCAGCCGCCAAACCGTTCAGACCGGCTGCACGTCCCTGGAGACGCAGGTACTCACGGTCCAGGGTGGCAATGTACTCCTGTTGTCCCCGCCCGTGATCGAAGGCCAGGATGTCGGCCAGGCCCTGGACGGTGTCCACCAGGGCGGTATTCAGGGCCGCCCTGGCCTCCCCCTGGCGCCGCAGGACGCCCCGGCCGGCGATTGTGAGGCCCAGGGGGAAGATAACCCCGGCGGCCAGGAAAGCACCCAGCCAGGCCAGGGCCAGGGTGCGGCCGAAAGAGGCCAGGAACAGGAAAACCCCCGCGGCGACCGCCAGGGCGACCAGGGGTGGGTTCAGGACGCGGAGGTAAAAATTCTCCAGGGTGGCAACATCGGCCACAGCGCGGCTCAGCAAATCCCCGCTGTGGTAGCCCGGCAAACCGGCCGGGAACAGGGGCTCCAGGGTCCGGTAGAAGGCAACCCGCAGCCGGCCCAGGATGCCCAGGGTTATACTATGGTTCACATAACGTTCCAGGTAGCGACATACGGCCCGGGTAATCCCAAAAAAGCGCACCCCGACTATGGCCAGCATTAGTTTTCCAGCCGGCGGGTGGAGGGCGGCGCTGGCGATAAGGAAGGCAGCCGTGGCCATGAGGCCGATGTTACTGGCGATGGTGCTGGAGCCCAGCATTATGGCGCCGGGGACGGCCTGCCAGGCCGGAGTTATTAAACCCAGCAGGCGGGCGAAGGTGCCGGCCGGATGAAACTTTGAATAAGAAACCCGGGGGCCTGGCCGGTGCCCCCCGGGGCCTGCATTCTCCCTGGCGGCGGGAGAAGCAGAGAGGGGCGGGGGTAACGTATCCTGGCGGGTTAAAGGGTCCACAGGGCTTACCTCAACTTTCTAACCAGACCGGAGCAGGGCTGCCGGGATGTCCGGGTAACTTTCCGCGGAGCAACATCTTCAGGTGCTATTATGCTGTAGACTAAACCTTTACGGCTATTATGTTCCCCTGCGGCTACGCTTGGAGCCCGGCGGCGCATTCACACCGCCCCCCTGGAGGCCGTAATCAGGCGATAATACAGGCCGCGGCGGGCCAGGAGCTCTTCATGCCGCCCCGTCTCTATTACCCGGCCGGAGTCCAGGACGACGATGCGGTCGGCCCGGACGGCGGCGCTCAGACGATGGGCGATGATCAGGGCCGTGCGCCCCCGGAGCAGGCGCTCCAGGGCAGCCTGGATGATCTGGTCGGTGGCCGGGTCCAGGCCGGCAGTAGCTTCATCGAGAATCAGGAAGGGTGCCTCCTTCAGGAAGGCCCGGGCGATGGCCAGGCGCCGGGCCTGGCCGCCGCTCAAGCGCAGGCCCCTTTCGCCTATGGGGGTAGCGTAACCCTGCGGCAGGGCGGTGATGAACTCGTGGGCGCCGGCCAGGCGGGCTGCTGCCACCATTTCCTCCCGTGAGGCATGCGGCCGTCCCAGGAGGATATTGTCGGCTATAGTGCCGCTGAAAAGGTAGGGATGCTGGGGGACATGGGCCACCTGGTGGCGCCATTCTTCCGGGGGAACCCGGTCTAAAGGATGGCCGTCGGCCGTGATGCGCCCGCGATCAGGCTCCAGGAAGCGCAAGAGCAGGTGGGCGACGGTGCTTTTGCCGCTGCCGCTGGGACCGACCAGGGCTACTTTTTCCCCGGGGCGGAGTTCCAGGGAAAGGCCCTGCAGGGCGGACCGGTTCCCCTGGTCGTAGGCGTAATAAACATCTTCCAGGATAATATGGAGGCCGCGCCGGGGCAGGCTTTTTTCTCCAGCCGGCCGCCCTCCCTCTCCGGCTTCACCAGGGCTGCTTCGCCGCCCGGACCGGATCCCTTCCTTCCGGCAGATACCAGCCACCCCTCTGTTATCCCCCGGCGGCGCTGTCGCCCTGCCTGGATGGCGAGTAGCCCCTATGAATGGCGCAACTACCTCATCCCGGCGGGCGGGGCTATCTACTTTACTTTCTTCACCGGCAGGCAGGGGCCGGGAGAGGAGGTCAAAAATACGGGCAGCGGCGGTCACGCCGGCCAGGCCGGCATGGTACTGGCTGCCCAGGAGACGCAGGGGCAGGTAGAACTCCGGCGCCAGCAGTAAAAGGAAGAGGGCTTCCTGAAAGGGCAACCGGCCATAGAGGAGGCGCAGGCCTACAGAAACAGCCACCAGGGCCGTACCCAGGGTGGCCACCAGCTCCAGGACCAGGGCCGAGAGAAAGGCCACCCGCAGCACCGCCAGGGTGGTGGCCCGGAAGTCCTCGCTCAGGCGGGCCAGGACCTCCACCTGGGCCTTGCTGCGCCCGAAAATTTTCAGGGTGGTGAGTCCTTGCAGTACATCCAGGAAGTGACCGCTCAGGCGGCCCAGGGTTTCCCATTGGTTGCGGGTTAGCCTTTCCGCCTGCCCGCCGATAAGGAACATGAAGAGGGGGAGCAGGGGGGCGCTGCCCAGGAGGAACAGGCCGGAGAAAAGGTCCAGGGGAAAAACAAAACCCAGGACGGCCAGGGGCACCAGGGCCGCCAGGGCCAGGCGGGGCAGGTAGCTGGCAAAATAAGCCTCCAGGTCCTCAACCCCCGCCATCAGGACGTTGACCAGTTCCCCGGTATGCTCATCCTTTAAAGGTACCGGCCCCAGGGCCAGGAGGTGGGCCACCAGGCGGCGGCGCAGGTCATACTTGATCCGGGCCGCAGCCCGGTGGCCGGCTACTTCCACCCCCCAGGCGAAGGCCGCCCTCAGGAAAATAAGCCCCAGGAGGACCATGAGCCACGGCCAGACCCCCGGCAGCTCCCGCCCTTCCAGGAAGACACCGTTGACCACCCGGGCCAGGAGCCAGGCCTGGAGGATGGCCAGGAGGCTGGCCCCCAGCCCCAGCCCCACCGTAAGGGCCAGCTGGCGGCGCACCCTGCCGGCCTCGCGTATCAAGTCCTGATTGAGCAGCAAATCTCCTCCCCCCGGCTTCCCCTGCTAGCTTTCAACCTCTAATTTCTAATACTCCAGATCCTCTGTTTTAACGCGCTGCCGGAAGACCCAGTAAGTCCACCCCTGGTAGGCCAGGACCACGGGTACCAGGGTCAATGCGACGACGGTCATAACTTTAAGGGTATAGGGGCTGGAGGCGGCCCGGTAAATGGTGATGCTCCATTCCGGATTCAGGCTGGAGACCATCACCCGGGGGAAGAGCCCGCTGAAAAAACCAGCGGAAACCAGGATTATGGTCAGGCCGTTCATAAGGAAGCCCGGGCCGTAGCGCCGGCTATAAAGACCGGCCAGGGAGAGGAGCAGGGTGAGGAAAGAGCTCCCGAGAAGGATCCCCGGCAGGGGCCGGCTGAAGATATCGGTTGCCCCGTAACTCATAATTACCAGCAGGAGGAGGGCCAGGGCCGCACCGGCGCCGGCCCCCAGGGCCGCCTGCCGGGAACGCTCCCTTAGCTCACCCTCGCTTTTCAGGGCCAGGAAGAGGCCTCCCTGCAGGGTAAAGACCAGGAGGAAGGCCAGGCCCCCCAGGAGAGTGTAGGGCGAGAGAAGATCGAAAAAGGTTCCTGCGAATTGCATCCTGGCGTCGATGGGCACACCCCGGATGAGGTTGGTAATCGCTACGCCCCAGAGGAGGGCCGGCAGCAGGCTGCCCAGGAAGAGCAACCAGTCCCACAGGTTGCGCCAGGCAGGGTTCTCGTCCTTGCTGCGGAACTCGAAGGCCACACCGCGCAGGATCAGAGCCACCAGTATCAAGAACAGGGCCAGGTAGAAACCGCTGAAAAGGGTGGCGTACCAGTGGGGGAAGGCGGCGAACATGGCCCCGCCGGCGGTGATCATCCACACCTCGTTGCCGTCCCAGAAGGGGCCGATGCTGTTAATTATAACGCGACGCTCAAGGTCGTTTTTCCCCAGGCAGGGGAGCAGGATCCCGACACCATAATCGAAACCTTCCAGGAAAAAGAAACCGGTAAAGAGGACGGCTACCAGGATGAACCACAGGGTGTTCAGATCCATAACGACACCTCCCCGGAAGTATTTATTTTACCGGCAGGCGGCTGGTCTTCTACACCCTGGCGGGCGAATTTGGCCAGGAGGTAGACATCCACCACGGCCAGCAGGCCGTACAGCAGGGTAAAGGCCACCAGGGTAGTCAAAATAGCGGCAGCGGATACCCCGGGCGAGACGGCCGCCTCGAGCCGCTGTAGGCCGTAAACAATCCAGGGGTAACGGCCGATCTCCGCCATCAACCAGCCAGCGGAGTTGGCCAGGTAGGGGACCGGAATACTCCAGAGCAGGGCTTTGAGGACCAGGGGCCTGCTTTCCAGCAGTCCCTTGCGCCAGAGGTACAGGCTGTAGAAGGAGAGTACAATCAACCACAGCCCGGCCACAATCATTAAACGAAAGCTCCAGAATACCGGGACCACCGGCGGTATATAGTTGCCCGGGCCGTATTGCCCCGCGGCTGCGGCCTGGAGATCCTTCAGGCCCTTGACCTCGCCCCGGAAGCTGTTGTAAGCAAGGAAACTCGTCAGGGCAGGGATCTTAATTTCCAGATTGTTGCGCTGGTTTTCCTGGTCGACAAGGGCTACCAGGGCCAGGGGCGCCGGGTCGGCGCTGTCCCAGAGGGCTTCGGCCGCCGCCATCTTCATGGGCTGGGAAGCGACCAGGTGCTGGCCCTGGAGGTGCCCGATACCCGCCACCAGCAGGCTACTGATGAGGCCCATGATTAGCGCCAGCCGGAAGGAACGGCGGAAGGGTTCCAGCTGGCTGCGTCGCAGCAGGTGGTAGGCGCTGATCCCCATGACGAAAAAGGATGCCGTGACAAATCCGGCCAGGACGGTGTGGGGGAACTGGTAGAGGACGTGAGGATTGGTCAGGAGGGCGAAGAAATCCGTCATCTCGGCGCGACCGTTACGCAGGGCGTAACCCACCGGCTCCTGCATGAAGGAACTGGCCACCAGGATCCAGAAGGCGGAAAGGTTGGAGGCGAAGGCCACCAGCCAGATGCAGGCGGCGTGGAGGGCTTTAGGCAGCTTATCCCAGCCAAAGAGCCACAGGCCCAAAAAAGTGGATTCCAGGAAAAAGGCGGCCAGGGCTTCTATGGCCAGGGGGGCGCCGAAAATATCCCCCATGAAACGGGAGTATTCGGACCAGTTCATGCCGAAATGAAACTCCTGGACAATGCCCGTCACGACACCCATGGCGAAGTTAATCAGGAAAAGGCGGCCCCAGAAACGGGCCATGTTTTTATAATTTTCATCACCAGTGCGGACGTAGATGGTTTCCATGATGGCCACCAGGACGGACAGCCCCAGGGTCAGGGGGACGAAGAGGAAATGGTAAACCGAGGTTATGCCGAATTGCCACCGCGCCAGCAAGAGAGCGTCCATAAAGTACCCCTCCTCTTAAATTAAGCCTAAACTATACTCCGGCGGTATAGTTTCTGGTCATACAATTCCCCCCTTTCCATAATAAAAAATTTTCAGGGGTTTCCGGCCGGGGTGCGGCGGCGTGGTTCCAGTCACAGGGTCGCCTGGACTTCAACCGCGTCAACCACATCCAGCAGGGCTATCTCTCCTGCCGGCCTGGCCGGAGCAAAGCTGCCGCTGGTACCGGGTAGTACTGAAAAGGCCCGCCTGGACCGGGGAACGCATGATTTTTTATAGAAAACGCATGGGGATTATTAGTGCAGGGCGATGGTCTCGGCTTTCAGCTATTGGACCGGATTCCGATCTTGCAGATAAAGGACGGCGCGAAGGGTATAACTGGTAGCCTGGTATAGAGTGAGAAAAATTTTTTTGCAAAAATGTATTCGTTCAGTATACTTTATAGTAATGATAACTTATCTTATCTAACCTGTCAAGTTTTGTTATAGGTAAATAGCCCCTTTTTTCGCCCGGCCAGGCGGTCCAGTTCCTTTAATTTGTTACTAAACCAGGCCGTGTGGAGGTCTTCGTCGATGAGGTGGCGCCAGAGGAGGTCAAAGAGGGGTTTTTGGCCCACCCTGAGGAGCAGGCCTTTATAATCAGCCATGGCCTTTTCTTCCAGGGTGATGTTGGCACGGAGGACGGTGCGCGGGTTGGTCCAGTTGAGAATGGTCCCCGCCGCTACTCCAAGGACGGGGGCAATAAGAGACCCCAGGCGGGTGGGAGTGGCACCACGGCGGCGGATTTCCGCCTCCAGGTTAATGATGTGTTCCTGCTCAATCTCCGCCACCCGGGTCAGCAACTGTCGCAGATAAATATCGCCGGCGACACGGGCCTGGGTCTTGTAAAGGTCGGCTTGATCTATTTCCAGGCTGTAAAACCAGTTGAGACTGCGGAGGAGGGTCTTTTCATCCATATATTCAATCCACCCTGTTTTAGCCTTTGCCGGAAAGGGTGTAATTATGCCCTTATGAAATCCCACGGTTTGCGGGATAGTAAAGGGCCAGGGCGATGAGGCAGTGCCGAAATCCGGGGGCCGGGCATTCTTTACTCCACCTGCCGGCAAAATACAATGTTAAGTACGGAGGGCCGTACAGGCAAAAATGGGTGGGCATACGGCCACCTGGCCCGCATGTTTGGCTGGCCCATTATTAAATAAAAGGGCAGGCCGGGGCCGCAAAGTTAAATTTAAAAGGGGCTGGTCCAGGCGTATACTCACCGTGGGACTACCCCTTTTAAACCAGGCAGTAGGGTTTGGTACTTACCGGGCCAACCGCCTGCTTACAGGCTTACGGCTAACAGGATGGCGCCCAGGACCAGGCAAGCGGCGATCGCCCCGTAGTCCAGCGGCTGAAAGGTAGAAGTACGGAAGCTGGTACGGGGGCCGGCGTTGAACCCCCGGGTCTCCATGGCGATGGCCATAATACGGGCCCGCTGGACGGAAGAGAGGAGTAGGGGCACGGCCAGGGGGACGATGGCCATCAGGTACCTGCCCAGATGGCGGCCCTCCAGGTCGTAGGCCCGGGCCCGCTGGGCCTGGATAACCAGGTTTAATTCCTCCTGGAGGGTGGGTATGAACCTCAAAGAGGTGACCAGCATCAGGGCGTAGACGTAGGGGACCTTGAGTTTATCTATAAAGGCCACAATCATATCCCGTGACGGGGTGGTGGTCAGGATGACGGGGATAGTGGAGGTCATGGCCAGCATCCTTAAGGCCAGCACAGTGCAGGCCGTGAGCCCCACATCGGTGATCCGGCCGAAGCCGGTACCGGGGATCAGGGTGAAAAGGGTGCGGCCTTCATTGATTAAAAATACCTGGAACAAAAAGAAGATGGCGGCAAAGACCAGCAGTCCCCGGAGCGCGGGCAGGATTTCTTTGAAGACCCGGCCGGCCAGGGCTACGGCCAGGACGGACGCCCAGAGAGCCAGGAGGGGCAGGGGTTCCCGGAAGGCGAAGGCCACGGTAATAACCGCCAGGGACCAGACGATTTTAGTGATGGGATTCAGCCTATGCAGGAAGGATTTGCCGGGCACCGGACTCACCTCGCAGCAGGGGGATCAGGGCCTGGTAGAGTTCTTCCACCGTCAGCACTCCCGGTAGGAGCCCTTTTTCCAGGTAGGGGCGGGCCAGTTGCATGGCCTGGGGAGGTACGAGGCCGGTAGCGGCCAGGATATCATCCCGGGCAAAGACCTGCGCCACGGGCCCATCCAGGAGCAACTGCCCTGCCCCCAGGACCAGGGCCCGGTCGGCGAAGCGGGCTACCATCTCCATGTCGTGACTCACCAGGAGGATGGTGTGGCCCTGCCGGTGGAGTCTTTTAACAATAGTCATGATCTCCAGGGCCTCGCGGTAGTCCTGGCCGGTGGTGGGTTCGTCCAGGACCAGGACTTCCGGCTGCATGGCCAGGACGGAAGCCAGGGCCACCCGCTGGCGCTGGCCTTTGCTGAGCTGCCGGGGGTTAACGTCCAGGTAAGGGGTGAGGCCTGCGGCGGCAGCCGCCTCCGCCACCCTATCTGCCAGGGCCGCCCCTTTGAGACCTAAATTCTTAGGACCGAAGGCCAGTTCTTCCCTTACAGTAGGCAGGAAGATCTGGTGATCCGGATTTTGAAAAAGGAAGCCTACCTTGCGGGCCAGTTCAGCCACCCGCGCCCGTGACGTGTCCAGGCCGCCCAGCAGGATCCGGCCCGCTGTGGGTTTGAGAAGCCCGTTCAGAAGCTTGAGGAGGGTGGTTTTCCCGGCGCCGTTCTGGCCGATGACGGCCACGAATTCCCCGGCCCGGATATGAAAGGAGAGGCCCCTGAGGGCCTGAAAACCGTTGGGGTAAGTAAACTGTACATTTTCAGCCCGGATCATTTTTGCGCCTCCAGATAGGTTGCCGCCCCGTACTGCTGGCGACATCCCTGCAGGTATCTTTTACCGCCGGCTGGCAGCGTTTTTCTCTCTCCATGATCCCTGCAGCAGTTGCCACTCAACTCGCCCGGAAAGGTTAGCCGGTTATAAGCGGCGTATTTACCAATTGCTCCCCTGCCGTTTTTTACCCGTACCAGGTCCTTGGCTATAAATAAATGCGTACGGGGAGCTGCTTGCCCCTTTGGGGTCTTCATAAGAAACGGGACTATCTATAGCCTACCTGCGGGCCGCTATGCCGTGGAAGCCCGGCTCCCAAGCAGGCGTCCCAGCTCCCGCCGGCCTTCGTCTATATCCAGGGGCAGGTCGCCGTGATAGACGCCGGCCCGGCGCAGCATCCGGAACAGGGCTGTTACCGGGGGGACTTCCAGGCCCAGGTCGGCCGTCAATTTCTCCTGGGCCAGGATCTGGCGCGGGCCGGCATCGGCCACGATGCGGCCCTTGTTAAGACAAACCAACCGGGGGACCCGGGGTGCGAGGACACTTATTTTTTGTTCAATCAGCAGGATGGTCATGCCATACTCCCGGTTGAGCCGCTGCAGGAGGGCCATTATTTCCAAGGTCCCCCGGGGGTCGAGTTCGGAAGTCGGTTCATCCAGCACCAGCACCCGGGGCCTTAAAGCCACGGCAGCGGCAATAGCCACCTTTTGCTTCTGGCCGCCGGATAATTCCCGTAAACTGCGGTGGCGCAGGCTGGCGATGCCCACCATTTCCAGGGCGGCGCCGATGCGCCGCTGCATTTCTTCCCGCGGAACGGCCAGGTTTTCCAGGCCGAAGGCCAGCTCATCCTCGACTACTTCCGCCACCAGCTGGGCTTCCGGGTCCTGGAAGACGCTGCCGATAACCCCGGCCAGCCGGGCGCAGGGGGTTTTTGCCGTGTCTAAACCGGCGACCATTACCCTGCCACCCATACGGCCTCCCTGGAAATTGGGGATGATGCCATTCAGGGCCAAGGCCAGGGTGGTCTTGCCGGCACCGGCGGGGCCGGTCAGGCCTAAAAATTCTCCCTCCCGGACGGTTAAATTTATTCCCTCCAGGGCGGGTACCTGGCTGTCGGGATAGTAAAAAGTAAAGTTTTCTATTGCAATTATGGGCTTCATGGCCGGCCTCCCCGTGATTCAACCCGTAACAGCGGGCAAAATGCCTCCATTATCCTACATATTTTTCAGCAGCTGCTTCAAGGGGAAATAGAGGACCTGGGCCAGGATGGCATTGAACACGCCTGTGACAAGGACAACCGTTAAGAGATAGGTATAAGCCGGGTTCTTGGGCAACGTGGCAAAGAGGGTAACGGCTTTAAAAATGGTAATATAGGTAAAACCGCTGGCGAAGGTGCCCAGAAAGGTAACGACAAAGGGCTTCGCCGCCCGGGAAAAGCCGTTTTTATCAAAGGGCAGGTAGAGTAAAAGGGCGGTAACTATAGCTCCTACCGGTTCACTGGCAAAATTCAGGTAGGGCAGCAGGGATTTAGTAGTCAGCTGGCAGACGGCGGCTGCCACCAGGCCGATCCCCAGCACCTGGGGCAGGCGGGGCTTTAGGAGCATGATGGCCAGGACGTACATAACGATTACTACGTTGGGAGTAATGCCAAAGAAGGGCGGGGTGATCATCCTGAGTACCGCGCCTGCTGCCAGCAGGACGGCCACCACGACCACGTCCATGGCCTGCAGTCCCTGCTTTTCCACCCGGGTTACTTTGACCTCTTCCATTGATAACTCCCCCTTGATAATGAATTATTGCTGCCGGCGGGGCTGCGGCCCCGGTGCGGCTGGATAATAAAAAACAGCCTGACGAAAACCGCCAGGCTGCTTTTTCCTTTCACTACCGGCCAGTCTCGTCTCCACTCATCTCTATACTTGGCTCTCAACTCAGCTCGACCTTGGTAATTGCGAACAGGTAAACCTATGGTTTGTTTCCCTTAGCAGGTTACCTTTAGCATACCAGGGGCAGGGAGTTCCTGTCAAGGGGGTGATCAGGTAATAATGGCACGGTGTCTATAAACTATCACTTAAGCCTTGACATGGCCTGCGCTTGTGCCTATACTGTATATAGATAGTATATACAGTAGTTTCTCCGGGCATCGATCCGAGGGGGAACGGGTCACCCGAAAGCGTAAAAGGGGAGGGATACCCTTGCTCCTCAAAGTATCCGGGGAAAACCCGGAGCCCATGTACCAGCAGATCATTAACGAAATTCGCCGCCTGATTCTCACCGGCGAGCTTTCCCCGGGGGATCCCCTGCCCTCCATCCGCGAACTGGCCCAGCAGCTAACCACCAGCGTCATTACCACCCGGCGGGCCTACCTGGAGCTGGAACGGGAGGGTTTGCTTACTACCCGCCAGGGGGTGGGGACCTTCGTAGCCCGGGTCGACCGGGAAACCGCCCGCGCGGCGGCCAGGAAAATAGCGGCCGGATTACTTACCCGGGCCCTGGAGGAGGCCCGCAGGCTGGGACTCACGGATGGCGAAATCAGCGCCATTTTCGACGGCATCCTGCAAGGAGGTAATGGCTAACCATGACTGCCGCCCTGGAAGTACAGAACTTAAAGAAGTCTTTCCCCGGTTTTACCCTGGGGCCCTTATCCCTGGAACTGCCCGCCGGTTATATCATGGGCTTCATCGGTCCCAACGGCGCCGGCAAAAGCACCACCATTAAATGCCTGTTGAACCTTTTCCACGCCGACGACGGGGAAATCCGGGTATATGGCCTGGATTCCCGCCGGGACGAACTGGAAATTCGCCAGGTGGTGGGCTACGTTGCCGAATCCCACCCCTATTACCAGGACATGACGGTGGCATGGACGGCCGGCTTTTATGCCCGCCTTTACCGTCACTGGGACGATGGACTGTGCCGCCGGCTCCTGGAAAAGTTTAATGTGCCCCGCGACAGGAAGGTTAAAGAACTTTCCAGGGGGACCCGGACCAAACTCTCCCTGGCCCTGGCGCTGGCCCACCGGCCCCGCCTGCTCATCCTGGATGAGCCCATGGCCGGCCTGGACCCCATCGCCCGGCACGACGTCCTCCAGGAGATGCTGGCCTTTATCCAGGACGAAGAACGGGCCATCTTTTTCTCCACCCATCTCATGGAAGACGTGGAGAAGGTGGCCGATTATGTGGCCGTTTTAAACGAGGGCAGATTGCTCCTGTGCCAGGAGAAGGACGACCTCCTGGCCGACTGGAAGAGGCTGGCCTTCCCTGCTTCTCGCCTGGAGGAACTGAAGCCCTGGCTGAAAACCTGTCAGCAGGAAGGCGGCCGTTGCCTGGGGGTAACAGGCAGTTACCGCCACCTGCTGCAGCAGCTCCCGGAGGCGGCCCGGTACCTGGAGACGAGTCCCCTGAAGCTGGAAGATCTGCTCCTGGCGGCCGTAAGGCAGGGAAAAACCGGCCGCAGCTAAATTTGAACAGGGCAATCACAGGAGCGGGGATCAACTTCCACCGGAGAAAGTAAGTTAAAAGCCATTTTCTCACCAAAACTAAATTCCAGGGGGGAGAAAACCATGTGGACCCTTATACTCAAGGATCTGAGGGTTTTGCGCTCGAGTATCTTGACCTATGCCTTGATGGCTGCAGCCATGATCTTGTTTTTTAGCCGGATGGAAAATGGGTACGCCTTCATAGCCTTCTGGAGTATTTTCTTACCCTACTTTTTTACTAGCCGTACATGTTATCAGGAAGAAGCAGAAGGGGGCCTTGGCTTGCTGCGCTCCCTGCCTGTAAGTCCCGGCGCCATTGTGGCCAGCAAATTTGCCGGCAGCCTGTTGCTAACTATAGGCGGCAGCCTCATAGGGATCGCTGCGGGCAGCCTGGCGCACTGGCTGGGCTGGTTTGCGCCCCGGGGCGGGAGCAGCCTCCAATTCATATCCCTGGCTTTCCCCCTGGCCCTGGTGCTGGTTCTGGAAGGATTGTTTTTCCTGGTGTTCTTTACCTGGGATTATAAACGCGCTTCTTATGTAATGCTGTTACCCTTTCTGGGCCTTTTATTACCCCTGGCGTTCCCTTCCTTTTTTCGCCCGGTCGTCGGGTGGGTGGTGGATCATATAACTGTAGACTCCGGGTACTTCCTGGCGGGGTTGCTCTTGGCATCCCTGTTCTGCTACCTGGCCCTGGGGTTGCTGGCCGGACGGGTGTTCAGCCGGAGGGATGTGGGATAGGATATTATCTGCTATAAATTTCCCCGGCCGGCAGGAGAAATCTGGCAGGGTAGAGAATTACTCCACAATAAGAGAGGTACAGGGGGAAGAACAGCGAAAGGGGAGAAGGAAAAGTATGAAGAAGTGGTTTCAGGCGTTGATACTAGCCGTGGGCCTGATCCTGGCCCTGGCGCCGGCCGCCCTGGCCGGGACGGTCACCGGCGATCAGCTCCGCCAGGTATTTCCCCAGGCTCCGGCGCCGGGGAAGACCCTGACCCGGGGTGAGTTTGCCGCCCTCCTGGCCCGGGCGGCGGGGATGCAGGTGAAGGGAAACCCGGCTGATACCCAGGGGGATGCCTGGTACGGCCCGGCGGTAACGGCTTTGAAGGAAAAAGGTGTCATCAGGGGCTACCCGGACGGCGGCCTGCACACCGACCGGCCGGTTACCCTGCTGGAAGCGGCGGTGATGGCTTCCCGGGTCCTGGGGCTGCCTGACGGCGTCGCCGCGCCGGAGGTAAAGGGTTCCCTGGGGCGGGAGAGCTGGGGTTACACTCCCTATGCCTGGCTGGTACGGGCCGGCCTGCTGCAGCCCGGCCAGGACGCCGGCAGGCTCCTAACCGTGGACGAGGGGGTTGCTTTCCTGGCCAGGGTTTTTGGCAGCGACCCGGAGGCGGAAAGGATTGTCCAGGCCGCCCGGCAGGCCCAGGCCAAGGTCAAAGACCTGAAGTTCGCCGGCAGCATGGCCATGACCATGCGCCCGCGGCCGGAAGTGGCCGGGAAAATGCCCCCGGTTTCCATGCAGGGCAATATCGTGAGCGAGTTCAGCTACCCCCTGAGCCTGCACCAGAAAGTGGACATGACCCTTAACCTGCCGGCTGGGAAAACACCGGGTAAAGACCTGCCAGCAGGCGGTAAGATGCAGATGACCATGGAACAGTACCTGGTGGACGGGACTATGTACCAGCGGGTAGAGGCCCCGGGCATGGCGGAACCCCGGTGGATGAAGCTGCCCAAAGGAGCCCTGCCGGACGTGGAAGCCCTGGTGGAACAGAGCAGGAACGCGGCGGGGTTGCCGCCGGGACTGAAGGACAGCTTCCATTTCCGGTATTTGGGCGAGGGCATAGAGAACGGGCATAAGGTTCACCGTATCGCCTACTACGGCCGGATTGAGGACTGGCAGGCTGTGCTAAAGGCCCTGCCCGGAGGGTTGACCCCGGAGATGGAGCAGGTCCTGACCCAGGCCGGCGGCGTCCTGAAGTCCGTTTCCATCTGGGGTGAGGAAGCCATCGGCGTGGAAGACAACCTTGCTTATGCCTCGGAAATGACCGGCCTGGTCGTTTTTGCGGATAAATTCCAGGGAGAAACCGTGCCCCTGGAAACCATGACCTTCCACATGAAGGTCACCGATTACCGGTATAACAGCGGCGTAAAGATCCAGGTGCCCGCCGGAGCCCTGGCGGCACCGGAAGTACCCCTGACACCATCAGAACCGGATGCAAAACCATCCGGGAGCCAGATGCAGGGGTGAGGCCCTGCCCGGGGTAGTATTAAAATGTTGTAACAAGGCCGTTTCAGATCCAATCCTGGCCTCAGCCGGCGCGGGACTCGCCCGTTGCAGGCCTGAAGGACCATGGGGGCCACGTATCCGGAAGGACGTGGCCTTTTTCTGTACCCTTTTTGCCCCTGCCGGCGTCTTTTGTTTAATTCCTCCCAGCAGTGAGCCGGGTGCCTCGCATCTGGCCGGCAGCATCCCGCGCCTGCCCCCGGGAGATTTGTTGCCGGTTTCGATGTTATCTAGACGTAATCTTGACATGCTGGTTGCCAGGATTTTATAATTTAAGCGGGGTGAATAATATGCGACAAAAAGTGGGTACGGCCATTAATCCCCGGCTCCTTTACAGGGCTAAACTGGTAGCAAAAAATGAAAGAAAACATCTCAATGATATAATTGAAGAGGCGCTGGAGCAATACCTTTACGGTAAAAAACGAACAGGAGACGGAGAAACTTCTATCGTTAAGACGACGAGAGGCAGTATACCATCCCGGGTTGAAGTGGTAAAAAAGATCCTGGAGGAGGAAGACTTTTTTGAGGTTTGACGAGTTGCCCGCCGGCAGCCAGATTTTCGTTGATGCCAACATTTTTATATATCACTTCAGCGGGGTATCAGAGGACTGCAGTTCTTTCCTGGAGCGCTGTGAAAGAGAAGAAATCGTGGGTTTTACGACAGTGAATATCCTGCTGGAAACCATGCATCGTTTGATGATGCTGGAAGCGGTAACCAGAGGGCTGGTTACCCCGGGGAATTTAGCCAAAAAGCTGAAGGGTAAACCGGAAATAATTACAAGGCTCGCTACTTACGCTGAGCAGGTAAAAAAAGTTGCCGCCATGAATATCAACATTGTACCCCTTACCCAGGACTTGTGCTACCAGGCGTTGACCTGGCAACAGCAATACGGCCTGATGACCAATGATTCTATTCTCCTGGCAGCCTGCCAGGAGTATAACTGCTGGAATCTGGCCTCCAATGACCGGGCCCTTGCCGGGGTAAAAGAAATAACCTTATGGCAACCTGCTGATGTAGAGTAGTATACGCAAGATGGGAGCGAAAGAAATACCACGGGGGCGATGACTTTGCGTCTAGGTGCGGCCCAGATGTTTATCGCCGACAGCCTGGCGGTAAATGAAGCGGCAATCTTACGCCTGGCCGCGGAAGCAGCCGGGCGGGGCGTGGAACTCCTGGCTTTTCCGGAAATGGGCCTGACGGGATATAACCCGGCGACCCTGGGCCGGCCGGGGTTCAAGGAGGAACTGGAGGGCAGCCTGGCCAGGATCGCCCGGGGAGCGGTCGACCTGGGTGTGGGTTTGCTTGTCGGCCGGGCCGAGTTTGCCAGCGACCGGCTGTTCAATGCCGCCTCGGTGTTCCTGCCCAACGGCAGCGTCCACACCTACCGCAAGATGTACCTGACGGAGGCCGAGGCCCGTTATTTTACCCCGGGCGCCGGGCACCTCGTCTTTAACTATAAGGGGGAAAAATTCGGGGTCATCATCTGCCGTGACCAGAATTACCCCGAACTGGCCCGGAAGATCGCGGCGGAAGGGGCCCGGGCCCTGTTCATCCTTTCCGCCCACTACTACCAACCCGGCGAGGCCCGCTGGAAGCTGCCCAAAAACCGCGCCCTGCCCATCGCCAGGGCGGTGGAGAACCGCTGCTACGTCCTCCTGGTCAACGCCGTGGGCAGCCACATCGGCATGGTAAGCCTGGGGAACAGCCTGATTGTCGATCCGGAGGGCGGCCTGGTAGTTATGGCGGATGAAACCTCGGAAACCCTCCTGACCTGCGACCTGCCGGGGGATAACGTACATCAGGCCAGATGAAGGCGGGGTAATGGGCTATAATTTTATAAATAATAAAGGAGTGTTACTATGGACGCCCTGGAAGCCATTGCGAAAAGAAAAAGTGTACGGGACTACAAGAAAGACCAGATTTCTGATAAGGCTGTAGCGGCCATCATAGCTGCCGGTCAAAATGCTCCCAGCGCCGGTCCGTATCATATTACGGTGGTGCAAAACAGAGAACTGCTGCAGCACATTTCAAATCTCGCTCTGGAAGCCATGAAGAACTCGGGCAATGAGTTTTTAATGAGCCGCGCCGCGCTACCGGGTTATGAACCTCTCTATGGTGCCCCTACCCTGTTCCTTCTTTCTGCACCGGAAGGGCCATATAGCCTTGCCACCACATCTTGCGCTGCTACCAGCATGACCATTGCCGCAACAGCTCTGGGTTTGGGTTCCTGCTATCTGATTACCCCGAAGCTCGCCTTTGCAGCCGATAAGGGACTGACTGCCAGGGCGGGCATTCCCGAAGGTTACGAAATCATGTGCGCTGTAGCTGTAGGCTACAAAGCAGGTGATAAATTTGCCGTAGAAAGGATTAAAAAAGATAATGTAAACTATGTAAAGTAATAGGAATACGGGCCGCCAAACGGCCCCGGAGCGCCGCTCAAGGCCGCTAAAGCCCGAAGTCCATAATTTATAGCGGCAATATCCCCGTTAATCAACGGGTAATATTTATCGGTAACGAAGTTCCCGGACTTGATTATAAATTGGCCCGGCAATAATGCCGGGCCTTTTGCTGCCTGCTGCCGCTGGCTTATACCCCGCCTCCACCCTTTATTAAGCCGGTACAGGAAACCATACCTTCCCGCGGAGTGTTTTAGGGCGATACCCGGCGGAAGGCCAGGTAAGAATAGACTATAGTACCAATGACGGCTATGGCCGGTCCGGCCAGGCCCAGGACGAAGTCGGCCGGCGGCGGCAGGAAGGCCGCGACGATAAACATGAACCCGGCCAGGATAAAGGCATAACCGGAAAAGCGGTGGGTGCGCCGCCAGACTTCTTCGTTGGCCAGGGTCCAGGGGGTGCGGACGCCGAAGAAGTAGTTGAAACGCGCCTGGGGCAGGTAGTTGCCAATCAGGATAAAGAGCAACCCTACCGCCAGGGGTACAACCCGGCCGACCAGGTTGGCCGGGCCGCCCAGGGCCACGACCAGGGTGGTGGCATAAATCACCCCCATAAAGAGGACCAGTCCCAGGCGTACCATCTGGTAGGCCCGGTCAAAGCGAGGGTAGTTTTCTCGTTTGGGATCCAGGTAAGGGACCAAAAGCAGGAGCAGGTAAATACCGCCGGTCATCAGGGGCAGGGCGAAGGCGCCCCAGAAGCGGTTGAAGTAATTATCAACCTCGCCCCGGAAGTTCCAGTGGGCCGGGACCAGGTCCGGCAGGCGGGGGTAGAGAATGATGCCGGCGACGAACATGGCCCCCAGGGCCATCAAAGCGGGCCAGTCGCGGGCTATCATTTTACCGGTAATGCGATACCTATTTTCCATTCTCTTTACGCGCCTCCCCTTTTTTGGCTGGCTGCCGCTCCGTTATTGTCCCCAGCAGGTCGAACAGCCATCCCGCAATATCCTGAAAAACAGTGGTGTTCAGAGAATAGATGACGTACTGGCCCTTTTTCTCATCTTGCACCAGCCCGGCTTCCTTGAGGACACTGAGGTGGTGGGAGATGGTCGGCCAGGAGAGGTCGAAGGCTGCGGCAATCTCCCCGGCGGCCATATCCCCCCGGGCCAGCCGGCGCAGGATTTCCCGGCGGGTGTCATCGCCCAGGGCCTTGAAGAGAGTGTTTAACCCCATCGCTTTTCCCCCTTCCTGCCCGAGTTATTTAGAAAGGTATCTAATTAACTAAAATATAATCCTCCTTCGGGTGGTTGTCAATTGTCAATATATGTCAGGTTGCCCGGGCATAAGGGAGGCCGTTAGCCGCTGGAAGGTAGCGGGCTTTAATCAGTTAAACATAACATACAGGGCGGTGGCCTGCCCGAAAGCGGTTAGCAAGGCGGCCGGGCCGAGGCGGTAAAGGATGGCGCAGCGGTTATAAGGGGTGATCAGAAGAGTCGCTATCGTTCGTGTCCTCCGGGGGCTCAAGTATTGCAGCCGACCGGTCTGGTAGGGCACCGCCCGGCAGGTTAATTAAAAAAGCTTTAGCTCAAGTTAACCGGAGCTAAAGCTTCTGGTAGCCAGATGTTAATTGCTCACAGTGCCCAGGGCCTTGTTCAGTTCGGTAACACCGATTACAGGCAGGGAGATCCTGCCGACATCGCGGCCCTGTTCATCATAGCCCCGGGCAAAGAGCGCGGTAGCCAGGATGGTTTCCCGGGGGATGGGGAGGATCCAGACCTGTTCACCGCCGGTTTCAACTTTCTTGACGGCCGGCCCCAGGGGGGTGTAATCCTTCTCCGTTATACCCGTTCCCGCCGGTATGGCCCAGATCTCCACCCGGGCCAGATACCGGCCCTTAACCACTAGGTTGGGCCGGTCAATGGCAAAGCTGGTTAGCCGGGCAGCAGGGGCCGGTATGCCACCGGCCGGGGTGACGGACCGAACCCGCAGTAAGGGACCGCGCATGTACAGGCTGGCTTCCCGGGTAATAACGCCGGTTATGATTACCTCCCGGCCGGCGTATTTTTCCAGGTCTCGGGCGGCGGCAGGATAATCTTTGTCCGGCACCAGGACCAGGCGCCCCTGAGCTGTTTCCAGCTCATAGTGGCGGCCTTCCACGTCGCTGACCACCAGTTTCCCATTTACCCGGGCGGTTTGGTCCAGGTAGTAGATGCTCACCCAGGTGGGTTGGTAGTTGCCGTAGTAACCGGATGAGCCGGTTACGTTCCGCACCAGTTCTACCGCCGGGCCGCCGGCCAGGGGCTGCTGGTAGAGGGAACCGCTGTCGCGGCGGTCCAGGCGCAAGTAGGTAAGATTCTGGCCGTCCGGGGAGACTGAGGGGTAGTAGTCGGCGGAGCCCGCCGGGCCGGAGGTTACGGGCACGGCTTTACCATCAAGCTTCTGCCACCAAATGCGCTGGCCGGGCACCAGGACCCGGGCGTCGTTTTGCTGGTTGCCCTCCCAGTACTTATTCTCCGGGCCGCGGCAGAAGAGGACGCCGCCATCTGCGGCGGGCAGCCACACCGGCATAGTGTCTACCTGGCCGGCCTGGCCGTAATCGATGATCTTACCCCCGGCCTCCAGGTCTACGATGGTAAGTCGCTTGTCAATAGTGGTATCCCGGCCGCCGCCCCGGATATAGGCTAGCCGGCTGCCGTCCGGGGACCAGGCCAGCCACCCGGAGTAATTAAGGGTTACCCCCAGGTCCAGGGGCTTGCCGGGCTGCTCCAGGTCCAGGACCTGAAGGTCAACGCCGTCGGCTGCCAGGGACGCCGAGTTGGGGTGCAGGTGATAGGCCAGGTAGCGGCCGCCGGGCGACCAGCTAAAACCATAAGCAAAGGAGGGGTAGACCTCACCTATGGGAGTGCCGGCCTCGCCCAGGGTTAGAAGGTTGCTGCGTTCGCCGTTCAAGGTCAGGCGGTCAATGCGCAGGGGTTCATCCTGCGTGCGCGGCAGGGAGACGGCCAGGCTCTGGCCGTCCGGGGCCCAGGCGAAGTCTTCCACCAGCTCACCTTTGTCCGGTATCAGCGCCGTTACTCTAGCCTGGCCGCTTTCTATAGCGGCAAGCTTCAGGTTCATATCCGGGGCGTAACCGCCACCCGGCCCCTGGGTACTGTAGGCCAGGATGCTGGCTGCCGGCGACCAGGCCGCCTTTGTCAGCACCGGCCGCGGGTCTACCTGGAAGGCGCCGCTCCCGTCGGCCCTTACCACCCACAGGTAGGGCTTGCCGGCCCGGAACTCCGGCGTCTCCCACTGCAGGTAGGCCAGCCACCGGCCGTCGGGGGACCAGCCCAGGATTTGCACGGCGCCGTTCTTCGTCACCCGGACCGGACCGGCCCCGGCCTGGCTGCCGTCCAGGAGCCAGAGGTCGTTGTTGGCGGTGAAGGCCACCCTGGCCGGGAAGGGCGCCGCGTACACCCGTTCCGGTACCGCAGGCAGCGGGGTGGTGATGGCTACCGTCAGGGTCAGGCTGTTCCAGGAGACCCCGGCGCCCAGGGATTCCGCCAGGAAGCGCACCGGCGCCAGTACGCGGCCGTTGCGCATCTGCACGGGTACGGCCAGGGTGTACTTTATATCGTTTTTAAATACATCTTTGCTGCCGGCGACCATCCTGATGGTTGTCTGCGGCCCGGTTATTATTACTTCTCTGCTCGCCTCCTTCCAGGCTACCTGCGCCCGGAGGGCCTGTGCCAGGGCCCGTACGGGCGCCAGGACGCAGCCGTCCTGGATAACAGCCGGCTCCTCCAGGTTTAGCTCCCGGCCGTCGACAAAAATAGTTACATCAGCCGCCCCGGCCGGGGCGGCGGGGAAGAACCCCGCCAGCAGGAAGAAAAGGGCCAGCAGGGCCAGGGACTTAAGTGGTTTTTGAGCATGATGCATGGATTATGCCTCCTTTCGTTTTTTCCTAATTTTACAGACGCCGGAAGGGAGGCAATGGTTCCCGTCTTTATGGCAAATTTTTACCCGGGCTCTAGCATAACCCATGATATTAATGGGCCCCTGATGCGCCCGAATGAACTTTAACCGGGGTAGGGAATACTACCGGCAGCCCGGGAGTAAAGGGGGTGGCGGCAGGGATATGGACCGGGAAACGACAACAGGACCGCGGGTTAACATTGAGCCCTATATACGGCCCCGCTTGCCGGGACAGCAGCTCCTGCTGACCAACCCGGACAAGATTTTTTGGCCGGAGGGACTGACCAAGCTGAACCTGGTCGAATATTATGTCGACATGGCCCCCGTCATCCTGCCTTACCTGCGGGACCGCCCCCTGGTCCTGAAGCGCTACCCGGACGGCATTACAGGGGAGGCCTTTTACCAGAAAGAGTGCCCTGCCTATGCGCCAGAGTGGGTGGCGACCCTGCCCGTCTATCACACCGATAGCGATAAAACCATCAATTACATTCTTTGCAATAACGAAGCAACCCTGGCCTGGCTGGCCAACCAGGGGTGCATCGAGGTCCATGCCTGGCTCTCCCGCGCCGGCCGCCTGGAATACCCGGATATCGCTGTCATGGATCTCGATCCTGCGAGAGGGGCGACCTTTGCTGATGTGCTGGAAATCGCCCTCCTGGTCAACCAGGCTTTAAAGGAATTCCACCTCATTGGTTACCCCAAAACTTCAGGCGCCAGCGGCCTGCATATTTTCATTCCCCTTTATCCCCGCTGGACCTTCCGGGAAGTCACGGCTGCCATGGGATACCTGGCGCAGCTCATTGTCCAGGTTTACCCCGGCAAAGCCACCACCGAACACCTTATCCAAAAGCGCCGGGGCAAAGTCTACCTGGATTACCTGCAGAATGTGCGGGGGCGGTCCATGGCCTTTCCCTACAGCCTGCGGCCCCTGCCCGGGGCCCCGGTTTCCACCCCGCTGACCTGGGAAGAAGTGGCGGAGAAGAAGATTGCCCCCGGAGATTTCAATATCCATACCATCAGGCGCCGCCTGGAAGAATGGGGCGACTTGTACCGGGACCTCCTGGAGCGTCCCAATGATTTAACACCCCTGTTAGAGCTGGCCATATAAAGCAGCAGGGTATGCTTAGCTTTGGCAACCGGAAGGTTTATGTTAAAATTATATAAAGCCGCGGTGAATTATAAGCAAGGGGGAAGTTACATGTCGATAAAGGAAACAGAGCTCCCCGGTATCGGCAAAAAATTCCAAATAGAGACTCGCAGCGGGGATAAGATGGTCATCGTCGTGCACGATGATGGCCGGCGGGAGATTTATCATTTTGATAATAATGACCTGGAGGAAAGCATCTCCATGGTCACTCTGGATGACGCGGAAGCGCGCTGTGTGGCAGGTATTCTCGGCGGTATGGCCTACGTGCCAAAAGCACTGGAAACGGTTGAAATGGCCCTGGATGACATGGTTTTTGAATGGTATAAAGTGGAGAAGGATGCCCAAGCAATAGGGAAAACTATCGGGGATTTGGATATCCGCAAGAAAACTGGCGCTGCCATTATAGCTATAATTAAAAAAGACGAAAAAGTCCTCAACCCGGGACCGGAAGAAATCATCACCCCGGGAGAAACCATTGTAGTTTTAGGGGACAGGAAGCAGGTAAAGGCGTGTAAAGAGCTGATTTTGCACGGGGGCATATAGTTATGCCCGAACAGGTGCTCCTTGAAATCGGGCTGGCATTAGCTATCGTAGCTTTTGCCGGAATCCTTGCCGCCAGGTTCCGCATTTCTATTGTACCGCTCTTGATCCTTGCCGGTATGGTTGTAGGCCCCCATGCGCCGGTAATCGGCATCCTGGATTTTCGCTTTATTAAAAGCGCGCCTTTAATAGATTTTATGGGGCGGGTAGGGATACTCTTTCTCCTTTTCAGCCTCGGTCTGGAGTTTTCTGTCGGGAGATTATTAAAGGCAGGCCGTTCTATACTGGTGGGCGGGTCCATCTATATGGCCATAAATTTTACCCTGGGCATGGTTCTACCTATAATTTGGGGTTGGCCGTTGCGGGAAACCCTGGTGGTAGCCGGGCTTATTTCTATTTCTTCAAGCGCCATCATTGCCAAGGTTCTGGTTGACCTAAAGCGAACGGCACGGCCGGAAACCGAGATGATCCTGGGGCTTATGTTATTCCAGGACGTATTCGTAGCAGTGTATCTATCCATCATTTCCGGTCTGGTCCTTACAGGTTCGGCCTCACCGCCGAGCGTGTTGAAATCTACCTCCCTTGCCCTGGGATTTATGCTGGGCTTAATCCTCGCCGGCCGCAAACTGGCACCGTTAATTAACAGGCTGTTTAACGTTCCTTCCGATGAAGTTTTTATGCTCATGGTCTTCGCTTTCCTCACCCTGGTAGCCGGTTTTTCCGAGACTATCCATGTGGCGGAAGCTATTGGCGCCCTGCTGGTGGGTTTAATTTTGGCCGAGACAGACCATCTCGACCGCATCGAGCATATTGTCGTGCCGTTCCGTGATTTTTTCGGCGCCCTGTTTTTTTTCAGCTTCGGTTTGAGCATCGACCCTTTAACCCTGGGAGGCGCCGTCGGGCCGGTCCTGGTTGCCGTTGCGGCAACATTAACAGGTAATTTTCTTGCCGGTATTATTGCCGGGCGGATGGCCGGTTATTCGTACCGGGGGTGTACCAATATCGGGCTTACCATTACCCCCCGCGGGGAATTCTCTATCATTCTCGCCAATCTGGCGAAGACCGGCGGGTTACTGCCGGTGCTACAACCCTTTGCAGCCCTGTATGTGTTGCTTATGGCTATTCTGGGTCCTTTACTTACGAAAGAATCTAAATGGATATACAACCAACTGGCTCACCTCTTTGGTTGGCCTGCCTGGAAAGAGATAAATAAACCCGATAGAACGATATAATTAAGAGGAGACTTGGATAGGCTCCTTATTAAGGTCGGCCAGGTTTATTTTAGCGACATCGTAGGCGGTAAAAGAATGGCAAACCGAACTTAATCCTATGGGAAAAAGTGATCTTAGCTAACCGAGCTGCCGGGAGCGGGTACTCCTTATGCTTGCTCACCCGGTAACTTTCAGATAGAATAAAGAAAAAACTGCCGGTAAAAAGCAGAACCAAGGGAACGGAGGTGTAGGAAAATGGGAGTTAGTCTGGCAGAATTAGCGGTGGGTCGAGAACGGTATACTTATGAAGACTATTGCCGCCTCCCGGAGGGGTCACCCTATCAGCTTATCGGGGGGGAACTGGTAATGACACCTTCGCCTACACCCTATCACCAAATGGTATCCATGAAGTTGGAATTAAAAATGGCGGGCTTTGTCCTGGACAAAGGGCTGGGCATTGTGTTGCATGCTCCCCTGGACGTCTACCTAGACGATACGGAAACCTATCAACCGGACATAATTTTTATTTCTAACGAAAAGCTACCTATTATAGAAGAAAAACGTATCAACGGCGCCCCGGACCTGGTGGCGGAGATACTCTCCCCCAGTACGGGTTATTACGACCTGCGCAGCAAGTACAAGGTCTATGAAAAGAAAGGCGTCAGGGAATATTGGATTGTCGATCCCCAACATAAATCAGTGCAGGTTTTTTGCCGGCAGGAAGGAAAATTTGTCCTCGATCAGGAAGCAGAACAGCAGGGGACGGTTAAGTCGCGGGTGATAGTTGGCTTTGAGGTACAGGTAGAAAGTATCTTCTAAATTTATCCTGGTACAGACTTCGTATAACGGCCCGGGGGCCGGATTTTTATTTTGAGCACGGTGCTGGCAGCCATGGAACTGGCTCACACCGGCGATTGCCTGCTGCCGGGCGGAGATACTACAGGTAAAGCCCGGGCAGGAGGTGAGCCCTGGCCCATATCGAGGACTGCGGGCCGGGCAAGGGTTTTAGGATCCCGCCCTCAGCATAGCCTGTTTTATTGCTTCAATTGATAAACTAAGGTTATCTTCATCCACACCTACCATTGTAAGGGGTATGCCCAGTTTTTCCATCTCCTGGCGCAGAACCCTAATCATTACCCCTTCACCTTTAACCACCATGCTTTCAGTAAGCTTCTTTATTCCTATTTCACCTCCCCAGTCGCCCGAGCAGGTCAAATTCACCCCGCAAGACGGGCTTTTATCAATACCTATAAGGAGGTCCACCCTGTACCCGTTGCGGACATATTCCTGGATCTCCATCAGGGTAGGAACCAGCATAGAGCGAACAGATTCGGTAAAAAAGGGGTTTGCATATTGTTCGACTACCTGCCCCCACCTTCTCAGTCCCATTGCCCTCATCTCCGGGCAGGGGAGCTGGATAATCCCATAATGGTGGGCGAGGAGAAGCCCGACAACCTGCTGCAGCGCGGCAGGATAGCTAGCTGTTCCCTCGATTTTGGCATTGGTGTTGAGGATACAATGGCTAACCAATGCCAGTTTGCGGCTACGCCTAATTTTCATCACCTCCAGTCTAAGCCAGGATGTCATGAGAAAGTTGCTGCAAGTGATAAAAAGAAAGCCATTCCCTTATTATTTACGATGGTTAATGGTTATTGCTATCTAGTAGCCCCCTTATAAACGGGTGCCTTCCCAAGCTTAAATTCCGGAACTGGGTAGAAAAGAAAATATCTTGCGGGACCCCCTGCAGAACTATTTCACCATGATCAAAGAAAGCTACTCGATTGGCGTAAAGCAGGGTTACAGTTGGATCATGAGTCACTAGGATTATGGGGTTGTCCTTTTCTTGCCGTAGCTCAAGTATAATTGACATGAGTATTTCTACATTCCTATAGTCCAGGGATTTGAAGGGTTCATCAAGCACTATTATCTCCGGCCGGTTGATCAAAACCGACACTAAGGATACTATTTGCCGCAGCGAATAAGGTAAGGAATGCGGGTGGCTAGCGGCTATTTGGGCCTGCCCAATTTTGGCAAGCCAATGGGCTGCTTCCTTGAGAGCTTCATTCCACCGTGCGCCACGCGCCCTTAAGCTACAGGCTATTTCGCGGTCCACTCTTTCATTAAATATCTGGTCGTCGGGATTTTGAAATAACATGCCGATTTTCTCAGCCAGCAGGCCTACGGGTAGCCGCGAGGTTTCTGTCTCGCGCAACCAAACCCGCCCCTCCTGGGGTCTTAAAAGGCCGACCGTATGCTTGAGCAGAGTAGTTTTGCCCGACCCGTTGGGGCCCATAATTGCCACTACTTCGCCCTTACAGACTTCTAAAGAAACATTTTTGATACCATGCCCGCTGTCAAAAAGATGCGTGACGCCTTCAAAAAAGAGCTCCCTGGAACCGGAGACGGTCATAATAGTAGCCTGAGATCGCTGCCGCCGGCTGATTCGGCACTCCGGCACCATTCCAGCGATTTTTTCAGCATTGCCGGACCTGTCCTGCGCAATCACGGCCCCGTCCCTGATTAGTATGATCCGGTCAGCAAAATAACGGGCATACTCAAAATAGCGAGTTGCAATGAGAACCGTACCCCCTGAAGCTGCTTTCCTTCTTAAAAGGGAAAGCATCGCCTCAGCCGCTTCCGCATCCGCCTGTTCAAAAGGCTCATCGCACAGTATAACTGGATAATCAACCGCAATGGCGGCGGCAAAAGCCACCTTTTGACGCTCGCCTCCTGACAGGCTGCTCATCTGCCTGTTCAGTAGATGACATATTCCTAGTTCTTCCGCCAGGAGTACGATCCTCTTTTCGACCTCCCGGGATGTCAACCCGGAATTTACCAAAGGGAGCGCCAATTCGTCGTATACCCGAGGCAAGAGATATAAATCGGAATTCTGGAGGATCACGCTTGCAGGCGCACGCTCGTTGCCCTCCGCGTTCAGGCTTTTGTTGGCTACCAGGATCCTGCCCTGCCATTTACCGGGCAGCACTCCGGGAATTAAACCAGCAAGGCACCGCAGGAGGGAGGTCTTGCCGCTTAAATTGCCGCCAACTAAAAAGGCTATCTCCCCCTGATATACGGTTAAATTGACACCTTGCAAAGCCGGTCTGGGGTTCCCGGGATAAAAAAGGCTCAAAGACTCAACATGGATGCCTGCCTCTTTCATCTAATACCACCTGTATGCCACAAGCACATTGGCCAGCAGGTATACGGCGGACAGCCCGATGGCCACCTTTTCGCTTCGTTTAGCCGGCTCCCGGGCCAGCCCGATGTGGCGCCAGCTGTAACCGCGCAGATATAGAAGCTGGGCCAGGCTATACGCATGATTAATAGAGTGGATGACTATTGGTACCAAAACTGCCAGGTAAGCCCTTAGCCGCGCCGGGAGCGAATTGGTCTTAATCAGCCCCCGCACTTCCTGAATTTCCAGAGTGGTAATGAACTGTTTCTGCAAAGCGGGCATTATCGCAAGGAACATGCTGACTATCATTCCCAGATCCGGATGAATTTTGTTGAACAATTTTACGAACTCAAAAGGCGGGGTGGTAGAGATTAGGTAATGCAAAATAATTAAAATACACAATAAACGCAATGCCAACCTCAGGGCATATAATGTCCCCTCCAGGCCGAACACCCACCAGTAATGCCGGTTGGCAGGATTAAAGAGACTATGAATTATAAGCATTGCCGCCAACAAAGAGGCACATGGCCATAGGCGCTTTACTACCTCTTTAAAAACACCGGTAAACGTAGCAAAAATCAAAAGGGCGACGAGATTGGCAGCCAGTTGCTTCCAGGTGGGGATTATAGTAACCGCCAAAAGCGCGATAATTGCCATTATCGCGCGTGTCTCAACCCTGATTGTCATATTAGGTCGATTCACTATCCTTATCTGAAGTTAAACACTAGCCCTTTTCATTTTCATGGCGGGAGGAAACTTACGTATTACCAGCATGACCATATAAGCGCTCAAAAGTTTATCGACAAGGTTCGCTGGAATACGGGCCAGAAAAGCAGATGTAAATATTCCCATTTCTTTTTTTAGAAAAATAGCATACAAAATATCCACACCGCCACCGGTAACACCTCCGAAAAGGTACACCGCGATGGGCGTGCCTACCACCGGGCAAAGTATTGCCAGGATCAATCCGGCCAGCAAAGGGGTAACATAATCTTCAAAGCCGCGTTTTAGCGACAGGTAGCCTACAACTAGACCGATGACTGCATTGACAACACCAAAAGGTATGCTTGCCGGATCAGTTAATACACCCTGGATAATATTGCCAAGAAGCCCGGTCAAAGCCCCCGGCCAGGGACCCAGGAGCACTGCCGCAAGCATAGTGCCGATGCTGTCCAGAAAGATCGGGAGTTTAACCGTGGAAGATACCATACTGCCAATAATATTGATGGCAATGCCTGTAGAAATTATAGCCAGCTTTACAGGTTTGTTCACAATATCTCCTCCCAAACCAAAATGTGGTACGGCTTTGCCTGTCTGCACCGCCAATGCTATTATATATTCGCATGTGTAATCTGTAAAATAAAACTTTGTTATATGTGTCGTTGAACCGTCATAGGTGAGGCAACAGTCCCAACTTTTTTGCCGCCTGTGTCGGGCAGGGCCTGGAGGGGGGTATGGCCCGCTCTGTACCGTGGACTGCCTGGAGCAGCCTCCGGACGGGCGCCTGTGCCATCCCGCTTACCGGGGCTTGCGCTGGGACAGGGAGCTGCGGGAATAAAAATATAAGGGTACTAATAATTGGCTGGTATTGGTGCACAATAAATTTAGTAAATACCTAATACCAGGAAAAACGGGAGGTTAACTGTGGTGGTAGCCTATACCAGACTTTTTGAGCCGATCAAGATTGGCAAGGTGGAGATTAAGAACAAGATTGCCATGGCCCCCATGGGTGTCCTGGGCCTGGCCACCCAGGACGGCTGCTTCTCCAAGCGAGTGGTTGACTACTACGTGGAGAGGGCTAAGGGCGGCACCGGGCTGATCATCACCAGCGTTACCAAAGTCGATAACGAGATCGAGAAATTCAAGGCCGGGGCGGTCCCGGTGGCAACTACGAGCCCCCTTCACTTTATCGCTACGGCAGCCGAACTGACGGAAAGGGTTCATGCCTACGATACTAAAATTTTCCTGCAGCTGACCATGGGCTTCGGACGGGTGGCGGCTCCCATTTTGCTCGAGGGTCAACCGGTGGCACCGTCAGCCATCCCTAATTTCTGGGATCCCTCCATAACCTGCCGGGAATTGACGACGGCAGAAGTGGAGACCCTGGTCCGACGGGCCGCCGAAGCGGCGGAGATCGCCGTGGAAGCCGGCTTTGACGGGGTGGAGATCCATGCCATGCACGAAGGCTATCTCCTTGACCAGTTCACTATTGCCCTGTTTAACAGGAGGGGTGATAAATACGGCGGTGCTTTAGAGGACAGGCTGACCTTTCCCATTGAAATCGTCCGCGCTATTAAACATAGGGTGGGCAAAGATTTTCCTGTGGTGTTGCGGTTCAGTATTAAGAACTACATCAAAGACTTGCGCCAGGGCGGTTTGCCCGGGGAGAACTTCCAGGAAAAGGGCCGGGATGTGGAAGAAGCCCTGGCGGCAGCCAGGATCCTCGAAGAAGCTGGTTATGACGGCTTTGATGCCGACGCCGGTTCTTACGACGCCTGGTACTGGGCCCACCCGCCGGTTTACCAGAAGCACGGCTGCTACCTGCCCCTCACCCAGAGGTTAAAGGAAGTGGTGAAGGTACCGGTGATCGTGGCCGGCAGGCTGGAGATACCGGAGCTGGCAGAGGAGGCCCTGGTCAAGGGCCAGGCCGATATGATCGCCATCGGCCGCGGCCTCCTCACGGATCCTTACTGGGTTAACAAGGTCATGACCGGGAGGAGCAAGAATATCCGGCCCTGTATTGGCTGCCACGATGGTTGCCTGGGACGGGGCTTCCTGGGACGGCCCCTCTCCTGTACGGTGAACCCGGCCTGCGGCCGGGAGGAGGAATACGCCATCAGCCGGGCGCCGGAAGCCAAACAGGTCATGGTTATCGGCGGCGGGGTGGCCGGTATGGAGGCGGCCCGGGTGGCCGCACTGCGGGGGCACAGGGTAAGCCTTTACGAGAAAAGCGACCGCCTGGGTGGCCATGTCGTCGAGGCTGCGGTACCGGATTTCAAGGCTGACGACGGCCGCCTGGTGGAGTGGTACAAGACCGAGCTTGGGGAATTGAAGGTCGAGATCAACCTGAACCAGGAAGTGACGCCGGAGTTCGTAGAGGAGAAAAACCCTGATGTAGTCGTCGTGGCCACCGGTTCCACGCCGGCCATTCCCGATATACCGGGCGTGAATAAAGATAAGGTGACAACGGTTTCCGACCTCCTCCTGGGTAAAAAGCAGGCCGGGGACAGGGTTGTTATTATCGGCGGCGGGCTGGCCGGGTGTGAAACGGCCCTCTGGCTGGCCCAGCAGGGCAAGGACGTCACCATCATTGAGATCCTGGATGACCTGATGCGGGCCGGCATCCCCGTTCCCTATATGAACCGGATGATGCTCCTGGATTTGCTAAAAATGAACGGCGTCAAATGGCTGACTGAGACCAGCGTCCTGGAGGTAACCGACGACGGGGTGACCCTCATCGGTAAAACCTACCAGCGCAGCCCCCTGCCGGCCGATACAATCGTCCTTGCCGTGGGGTTTGCTGCCGACCAGAAGCTTTACCACGCCCTGCGGGGCAAGCTACCTAACGTCTACCTCATCGGCGACTCCCGGGAACCCAGGAATATCCTGGCGGCCATCTGGGAGGGTTACGAGGTCGCGCGCAACCTCTAACTTTGCGTCTATATCTCCCGCCCCTCACGCCAACAAAAAGCCCCCGGCTGCGCCTTTAAGGCGCCACCGGGGGCTTTTCCTGCTAGATCACTCACCCTTCAAGCTTTTCCTAAGGCGTACCGGAGATGCAGTTATTGTTTAATTGCCGCCCAGGTTTTCCTGGTAGTCGTACATCATCCTAGTAACGGTAGCGACGGTGGCGAATCCCTGGTCCGGGTCGGCGACGCCCTGAGACAGGACGGTGACAATGAAGGGCCGGGAGCCAAAGACCACGCCCACGTCACCGGGGCTGCCCCAGACGAAGCCCTCCTTGTGGGCTACGGTAACACCGGCGGGTATCTGCAAAGGAATACCTTCATTATAAATACCGTTGGCCATATCGTCCAGCAGCCGGCGGCCGTTGGCACTGGTATTGGCGGAATCCAGGGCAGCCTGGATATAAGTAGCCATATCCCGGGCAGTACTCAGGTTCTGCCCGCTGGGGAAGACGGTCCGGCCGCCCAGGCTCTGCATATAACTGGCGATGCTACCCTGGCCGACGAAATTGCGCAGCATATTGTAAGCAATGTTGTCGCTAACAGTAATCGCCAGGGTCGTCAAGGTGCGCAGGGTGAATTGATCCCCGTCCTTGACGCTGAATTGCAGGATGCCGCTACCGCCCTGGTAATCGGTGGCACTGTTGTAGGTAAGCTTTTGCTGCCAGTCCAGGATTCCCCGGTCCACCAGGCTATTGATGAAGAGAACGGCCGGTAGTTTCACGGTGCTGGCTGCCGGCAGGGGAGTGTCAGCATTGATGCCAAAGGATTGACCGGTGGCCAGATCTTTAAAATAAATGCCATAGGTTCCGGGTTTATCAGCCAGGTAGTTCTGGATCTGCTGCTGCAGTTTGGTATAATCAGGGGTACGTGACGGAGACCCGTCGGGGATATAGAGATTCTGGCCCGGATAGATAACGTCGCTAATTAGATTACTGCTGGACTTCAAGTCGGCTACGCTGGTGCCAAAACGCCGGGCAATGGACCACAGGGAGTCGCCCGGCTGGACCTGGTAGTTGAAGGCCCAGGCCACCAGGGGAGAGGCTATGATAGCCACGAGAGCCATAACAATAATAAGGAGCTTTAAAGTATTACGCCGGAACATCAAAGCACCTCCTGAGAATGGATCGGACTTGTCCCTCTAATATTAAAACATAAAAGTGGCGGCAAAAGATTAAGAAAGTATAAGTTTGGGCAGCGTAATTTTTGCCGGGAGAGGAAGGTTTTGCAGGAGGTTTAGCCCCTGGCCATAGAAAAACGCCCGCCGTGGTGTCAAAGTCTACTTCCTGTTGCGACAGCCCTGGTGGCCGCTTTTGTTATGGCGGGAAGGATACCGGGGGTTTTTCACCGGTGGGAAGGCGCTTTGCTACCCCGGGCCTCCTGAGTATTCAAGATAATTGTGAGGGTATAAGTTGTGAACGGGGTGGTTTGTGATATAGATCATTTTTACGGGGTTATTTAAAACTTATAATAAGAATCGGCAGGCAATCGTCTGATTTGGTAAAAAGAAATTTCGGGGGAGTGAGACATGGGGTACAAATTAACGCCGGCGGGGTTGGCGTCCCTGCTGGACGAACTGGCTACCACCCGCTGGATCTACGGGCCGGTACGTTACGCCGGCAAAGGCCGCCTGGCAGGTACGGATCTAATTACTTATGGCCCGGTAAATGGCCTGGCCGACCTGGCCTGGGATGCCAGGACGACTTTCCCGCCCAAGGAAGTATTCTTCCCGGTTAAAGAGACACTCTTTTATTTTTCCGGCCGGGAAATAACCGAGTCTGCCTCAGAAGTAAAGGAAACTGTGGTTTTTCTACGCGCCTGCGACCTCAACGCCGTTACCCGCCTGGACAAAATCTTCCTGGAAAACGGCCCCGCAGCGGACAACTATTACGCCCGGCGGCGCCAGCATACCCATTTTGTACTTATGGAATGCCGGGAGAGCTTCCCGGGCTGTTTCTGTGTTTCTATGGGTACGAACAGGCCTGCCGGCCACCAGGCGGCCCTGCGCCCGGAAGGCGGTTATTACCTGCTCCAGGCCCTGGCAGAACCCTGGCTTTCCCTGGGAGAGCGCTACGGCCAGCCGGCTGATGTAGAACCGGTATGGGTGCAGGAGAATCCCCTGACCGTCAAAGTGCCGGACCGGGTAGATACCAGCCTTTTTCAACACGAACTCTGGCGGGAATATAGCTCCCGCTGTATCGCCTGCGGCCGTTGCACCCTCTCCTGCCCGACCTGCAGCTGCTTTTCCGTCCAGGATATATTCTACCGGGATAACCCGGAACGGGGGGAACGCCGGCGGGTCTGGGCGAGTTGCCAGATCGACGGCTTCACCGATATGGCCGGCGGCCACCAGGTGCGGGCGGACCGGGGCGACCGCATGCGCTTCAAAGTCCTCCATAAAATCGATGATTTCCGTCGCCGCTTCGGGGTCAATATGTGCGTCGGCTGCGGTCGCTGTGAAGAAGTTTGCCCGGAATACATCTCCCTCGCCCGCTGTGTCAATACTTTAAGCCAGTTAATGAACGGAGGTGCCGGGGCGTGATTGCCAGCCAGGTTGCCAATCCTTATCTTCCCGTGCCGGTGCAGGTTTTAGCCATCCAGCCCCAGACACCCGTGGATTATACCTTCAAGCTGGCCACGGATATAGAACCGGCGTGGGGGCAGTTCGTGGAGCTCTCCCTGCCGGGGTTTGGGGAGGCACCCATATCCGTCAGCGACGCTGGTCCGGGCTATATCGAGCTAACTATCCGCCGGGTGGGCCAGGTAACCACTGCTCTGCACCGGCTAAAACCGGGGGACACCGTCTACCTACGCGGGCCCTATGGCAGTGGCTTCCCCCGGGATGAATTTGCCGGGCACCAGCTGGTAGTAGCCGCCGGAGGTACCGGGGTAGCCCCAGTGAAGGGCTTAATCAACTACTACGCGGGCCACCCGGGGGAGCTGGCGGGCCTTAACCTTCTCCTGGGCTTCAAAACGCCGGCCGATATCCTGTTCCGCACGGATATTGAGCGCTGGCAGGGCCTTTTTCCCACCATCCTGACGGTCGATTAGGGCCAGGCCGGCTGGCCGGGTAAAGTTGGGCTGGTAACGGAATTCGTTAAGGACATCCCCCTGGAAACTGACGCCAGGATCATTGTCGTTGGGCCGCCCCTGATGATTAAATTTACCGTGGCCGAGTTTATTAAATGCCAGGTCAAACCGGAGCAGATCTGGGTCTCCCTGGAGCGGCGGATGCACTGCGGCCTGGGCAAATGCGGCCACTGCAAGATCAACGACGTCTACGTTTGCCTGGAAGGGCCGGTGTTTAACTATCGCCGGGCCCGGGACCTGATCGACTGAAGGGGGAGGGAGCCATGTATAATACGAAAGAATTGATCAAGAACGCTTACCGCATTACCAGCCGCAGGGGTTATACGGCCCTGCGCCTCCGGGTACCCGGCGGCCACCTGGCGGCTGAATATCTCAGTTTAATTCAGGATATCGCCAGGCGTTACGGCAACGGTACCGTTCACCTGACCACCCGCCAGGGTTTTGAAATACCCGGCATACCCCTTGATAAAGTACCAGAGGTAAACCAGCTGCTGGCACCTATGTTGCAACAAGAGGCCGCCCTGGGAGTGGCCATCGAGAATATCCAGGCCGGTTACCCGGCGGCGGGCACCCGGAACGTTACCGCCTGCATCGGCAGCCGGGTCTGCCCCTTTGCCAACTTTGACACCACGGCCCTGGCGCAAAAAATCGAAGGTCTCATCTATCCCAACCACTACCACGTCAAGATTGCCATCACCGGTTGTCCCAACGACTGCATCAAGGCCCACCTCCAGGACATCGGCATCATCGGCCAGGTTGAGCCGGAGTATGATCCCGGCCGGTGTATCGCCTGTGAGGCCTGTGTCAAGAACTGCCGCCAGTTTATCGTCGGCGCCCTGGAACTGGTCAATTACCAGGTGGAGCGCGACCGCAAGCGCTGCCTGGGCTGCGGCGAGTGTATCCTGCAGTGTCCCATGGCGGCCTGGACCAGGGGTCGCCGGTACTACCGGATTGTAGCCCTGGGTCGCACCGGGAAAAAGAGCCCGCGCCTGGCAGCCAACTTCCTGGAGGGGATCGATGAAAAGGCCGTCCTGCAGGTAATTTCTAACCTTTACCGTTACATTGAGCGGCACATTGATCGCTCCCTGCCCAAGGAGCACGTCGGCTATATTGTCGACCGCACGGGCTACCAGGTCTTTAGAGATGAACTCCTGGATGGTGTTAATCTGGGTCCGAAAGGCCGGGTGGCCCGGGAATTGACCTTTTACGGTTATAGCTACGACCGCGATTTGCTGTGGAGCAAATAGTGGTGTGGCAATTTTACCATTATACAACCGCCATTCCTGCTGGCAACCGGAGAGAGGTGAAACGTACCTCGTAGATAAGTGATCTGGTCAGTTTGGTGCTTAAATTCCAGGGCGAGGCCATGCCCCTGGAGGCCATGACCCTCAACATGAAGGGTATGGATTACCAGTATAACAGCGGTATTAAAATCGAGGTCCCTGCCGAGGCACTGGCGGTTTCGGAAGTACTCCTGACACCCGCGGTTTCGGATGGAAAACCATCCGGGCCGGGGTTCCACAGGTACAGGGGTGATATCCCTGCCGCTACCACATTCCAAAAAGGCGCTGCGGCGCCTTTTTCTCTTTCCCATTTAGTTGAGAATAGAGCTCCAGCGGTTCTCCCTTGCTCAATGGGTAATCCTCAGGTAAAATAAAGAAAAAGTTACCAAAGAATAAAATTCACTGCCAGATGAGGAGGTGCAGGGGATGAACCTAACCCTGGCGGAACTGGCGGCAAGCCGGAAGCGGTATACCTATGAGGATTATTGCCGCCTGCCGTCTTGTGTTTGCGGAATGAAAAGTTCGTCCTGGACCAGGAAGCGGAGCAGCAGGGGACGGTAAGGTCGCGGGTGATAGCCGGGTTGGTAGTGCAAGTAGAAAGTATCTTTTAAGTTTTATCCTGGAATAATCTTTGTACCCGGACTGCACTACTTAATGCCTTGCTATCACCAGCAAAAGCTGCGTAAAGAACGTCAGGTGCTAATAAACGTCGAAGGAGGGATACAATGACCCCTGTAGAACGGGTGCGCCGGTACCTGGAGCAGTTTCCTTATTGCATCGAGATCTACGAATTTGACGCCAGCACCCGGACAGCCGAAATGGCGGCCCGGGCCGTAGGCGTAGAAGTGGGCCAGATCGCCAAGTCTATCCTCTTTCTCGTCGGTGAAGAGCCGGTGATGGTAGTGACCAGCGGGGACGTGAAGGTGAGCCAGAGCCGACTGAAACAGCACCTGGGCGCTAAAGGCAAGGTGAGGATGGCCGATGCGGAGGCTACGGCGGCCATCACCGGCTTTCCACCGGGTGGGGTCTGCCCCTTCGCCCTGCAACAGCCGGTACGGATACTTATCGACGCCAGCCTCAGGCGTTTCCCGGTGGTTTACATAGCCGCCGGCAGCCCCCATTCGGCAGCGCCGGTAACGGTGGAGCAGCTCCTGACCATAACCGGGGGCGAACCCTGTGATTTATGTATAGGGACCGATTCAAAGTAATAAGTCGGTCGCTTTATTTATAACTGCCGGCCACTGATAGTTAGCGATTTCATTGAAAAAACAAGCCGCCAGTACGCCGAAAATTACCCCCGTTACCGGGAAGCCCTCAAGATAATTGTGGGGGTGTAAGTTGGCTGCCGAACAAGATATGTTATCACCACCCTTGACAGGGCTATTTTTTTAGCTATAATGTATATATAGATTATACACGGTACTATACAGATAATAGGGTTAAAATAGAGCGGGCAGGTAAAAAAAGATGCTATTTTCCATTTCACCCCGGAACCCGGTCCCCCTTTACCAACAAATCGTGGAGCAGGTGCGGGCCAAAATCCTGGCTGGTGAACTGCCCCCTGGCAGCCAGCTGCCCTCCATCCGCGAGCTGGCTAAAGAGCTGACCACCAGTATGATCACCACCAAACGCGCCTACCTGGAGCTGGAAAAGGAAGGCCTGATTATCACCCGTCCGGGCCTGGGGACCTTTGTCGCCGGGGTCCGGCCGGAGCTGGTAACCTCCTTAAAGCAGGCCCGGGTAAAGGAACACCTCCAGGCCGCCATCCAGGAAGCCAGGCGGGTGGGCATGCAGGAGCAGGAGCTCCGGGCACTCCTGGATGAGCTTCTCGGGCGGGGACGAGAGCCACCCGGGTAAAGGCGGCCCGGTTAAACGCCCTTGTTATCACGTACCACCCTACAGCCTTCCGGCAACCAAGGTGGGAGGACCTCGCTCCCCGCCGGCCAGGAGGAACCAGGCCGGGCGCATCTGCCGGGGTTAGACCTGAAGCCAGGCTTCACGTGGCCTGATTACTAATACTGCATGGGTGACTGGCGTAAATGGCTATCAGGAAAATAGCGCGTCTTACCATTCTCATCCACTGCTAGTGCCGCGCCAGCAGTATGAACGTTTATTCCATTAGGGAAGGTGTCCAACTTTGAGCGCAGCGCAACTGCTTCTCCGCCTGACGGGCGTCAGCAAGACGTATCCCGGTTTCCAGCTCCAGGACATTAACCTGGAACTACCGCCGGGTTGTATCCTGGGCTTCGTCGGTCCCAACGGCGCCGGGAAGACCACCACCATCCGCATCATTACCAATCTGGTCCGGCCGGACGGCGGCAGGGTAGAGGTGCTGGGGCGGACCTGGGACCGGGACGAGGTAGCCATCAAGTCCCGCCTGGGTTATGTCCCGGAGGATAACCAGCTGTACGAAGAAGCCACCGGTTACTGGCTGGGCAATTTCCTGGGCCGCTATTATCCCACCTGGGACGATGCCTTTTTCCGCACCCTGCTGGAAAAATTCCATGTTCCCGGCAATAAAACAGTCAAGCAGCTCTCCAAGGGCAACCGTACCAAGCTGGCGGTAGCCCTGGCCCTGGCCCACCGGCCCGAGGTTTTAATCCTGGATGAACCCACCTCCGGGGTGGACCCGGTGGTGCGTCATACCCTGGTGCAAGAACTGCTGGAAGTAATTCAGGACGAGACCCGGGGGGTGTTCTTTTCCTCCCATATCATCGAAGATATCGAGAAGGTGGCCGACCGGGTGACCTATATCGCAGGTGGCCGGATAGCCCTGGCCGGCGACAAGGAAACCATCCTGGAGCAGTGGCAGGAGCTTACCTTCCGGTTAAAAGACGCCGGCCAGCTCCGGCAGGTGCAGCGCCTGGTGCCCTACGTTAAAGAAAGCGGCCTGGAGGTAGCGGCCGTTACCGACGCTTACAACCCGCGCTTGCTGCAGGAACTGCGGCTTTTAGCGGCAGGCGAGGTTACCCGCCGGCCTTTGGGCCTGGAAGAGATTATGCTTATCCTGGCTGGTAACGAGTGGCAGAAGGCAGAGGGGGCTTAGATGATAATTATGTGGGAATTAGTAACGAAGGATTATTATCTCTTACGGCGGCAGGCCTGGTGGGTTTTAGTTCTGCTATTTTTTAGCTACTTTTTCGGCTTCCGTGGCGGAGCAGCGGCGGTCCTGGCCATTAGCAGCGGGATCTCCGCCTATCTCCTGGTCCTCAGTTCCCTGTCAATCGAGGATAAAAACAATAGCCTCAGCTTTTTGCGGCTCTTACCCGTGCCGGCCAGGGCGATAGTGGATGCCAAATTTCTGGAACTGGTCCTGGGTGGTCTCCTGGGCGGAGTCTGTGGACTGGTTATAGTAACCCTTATTAGTGTCACTGGCTTAAAAACAATTACCGGTCCGGAGGTCATTTGGGGCATTATCTCTTCCCTGGCTATTATTACCATTGTTTACAGTCCAACCCTGTGGCTATTCTTCCGTTTCGGTATGCAGGCTGCCAGGATCGCCTCCTTTATCACCTGGTTTGCCTTTTGGTTTGGCATCGTCACCCTCTGGCAAAGGTTTACCATCGTCACCCTCTGGCAAAGGCTCTACCAGGGTTCTATGGGGCTGTTTCCTTCACCCCTGGTAGCAGCCGGGGTACTCCTGGCCCTGGTGACCGCGGCCTGCTTTGTCCTCTTTCTTGTCCTATCCCGGCGGGCCTTTGTTTACCGGGAGATGCGTTAGCCGGGCTGCCTGCAAGATTTAATCCTGTCCGGCAGATGCCGAGCTTGGGGGCAGTGGCTAATGCTGCTGCCCTGTTAACCAGGGCTTGTTGTTTTTAAGCGCCGACCTCCTGGTTCCCGGATTACAGACAGCATTACCATTCCAGAGCTGGCAGTAATCTTTCTGAAGGTGGATAAAATGGCAGGGGAGAGACCCGAAATTAACAATTTATTAACCTGCTGTTAACCTGTACCATATAATGTGTATGTTAAAATATAAACAAATTCATCATTAAACGGGATTTTATAGACGGCGGTGCGAATTGAGTTCTGTAAAAGTAGGAAGAGCTTCTGGCGGAGCACCGCCCTGGATGACATGACGCCGGGGAAATGGAAATCATCATAAAAAATGGTAGGGGGAAGGAAAATGCAGACAGGTTCCTGGGTGGGCAGTTTTGGAGGCGTTTTAGTACACCCGTGTGGAGCGTTTCGTGAATGGCCGGAAAAGGCCCCCTTCTGGCCCCCGGCCCTGGCCCTGATGGGTTTTAATCTCATCCTGTCCCTGATCGCCCTGCCTAAAGTCAAGGCCGCCGCCCTCCTGGCCCTGGAGCAAAGCCCCGTACCGGCCGGATCTCCCCAACTGGCCATGGCTACGACGATTATCAATTATGGGGTACCGGCCATGGCCATTCTAGGTGCCCTGGCCATCCCCCTGGTGATCTGGGTGTTGGAGGCGGTGGCTATCAGCCTGGTGGGCCGTGTTTTCTTCGGCCTGCAGGCCACCTACGGCGACCTGTTGCCGGTGACTGTAGTGGCCTGGGTACCGGCCCTGCTGGGGGGCCTTATCCAGACGGTCTTACTCCTGTCCCTGCCCCCAGAAGCCCTGCCTCAGATTCAGTTGAGCCTGGCAGCCCTGCTCCCACCAGCACCTCATCCGGGGGTGGGGTACCTGTTGCTGGAAAAAATCAACCCCTTTACAATCTGGAACTTTCTTCTCCTGGGAATGGGGACAGCGGCTATAGCCAGGGTGGAACAACGGCGTGGCCTGACGGTGGTCTTTGTTATCTGGCTGGTTTATGTAGTTTTCAGTGTAGCTTTAGGTATGGCCGGGGCGGCCTTCAGCCCTGCCGCCGGTTAAACCCGAAAAGAGCCGGTTATACGACCGGCTTTTCCTATATCACTTTCTTTTTGGAATCCGCACTGAAGGCCGGAGCCTGTTACCACCAGCCCGTGGCTGTATGCCAGCAGTGACCATTTTTGGTAGAACCCTATTTTCAGAAAGGGTAATAAACTTCGGAGTGGGTAGAGGCCATCCCTATTAAAAATTTGGAGGTTGTCATGGGGAAAAGGGTTTTAACCATTGCAGGCATCATCGCCGTCATCGGGATCATCGGGGCCATTATTACGGCCAACATCTACCGTACCCGCCAGCCCGGCGGGTTATCTGTGAAAGCAGCCCGGGTAGAAAAGCGGGATCTAACCACCACCATCCTGACTACGGGCCGGGTGGAGCTGGCCGGAGAGCAGGAGGTAACGGCGACTACCGCCGGCCAGGTGGCGGCGGTCCTGGTGCAACCGGGCGACCGGGTCACTAATGGACAAACCCTGATCCGCCTGGAGGCCCCTGACCTGGCAGATAAGGTCCGGGAAGCCGAAGCAGCCGTAGAGGTCGCCCGGGCCAACCTGGCCAAAGCTAGGGAAGGGGCGCGCCCGGAAGAGGTAACGGCCGCCCAAATAGCCCGGGAGCAGGCCGGGGTCAACCTGGCGGAGGCGCAAAAGAAACTGGAGCGGACCCGGGAACTGGCCGCCGCCGGGGCGGTGCCGGCTGCCGACCTGGAAGCGGCCCAGAATGAGGTCGCCCGCCAGAAGCTCCAGGTTGCGGAGGCCGAGGCCAAATTGCAGGCCCTGACCGCCGGTCCCCGGCCAGGGGATATCGCGGCCCTGGAGGCCCAGCTGCACCAGGCGGAACTCGCCGCCACGGCGGCCCGGGAACAGCTGGCCGGAACAACCCTGGTCGCCCCCATAAAAGGCACAGTGCTGGAGGTGACGGCTAGGGTTGGTCAGTGGGTAACCCCGGGAACCACCCTGTTACGGGTGGGGGACCCGGCGACCATGCAGATCCGGGCCAACGTGGCCGAGGCTGACAGCGGTAACCTGCAGCCGGGACAGGCCGTGGCCATCACCGGCCGCGCCTTCTGGGGCACGACCTACCAGGGAAAAGTGGCCCGGGTGGCCCCGGCGGCGGTGACCCGGCAGTCCCAGCAGAGTTCGGAGACGACGGTGGAGGCCGTTATCGCCCTGGCCGGGCCGGCGCCCCTGCTCAAACCCGGTTATAGTGTCGACCTAAAGGTTACTATCGCCAGCAAGCCCCAGACCCTGACCGTCCCCTTCGAAGCCGTCCAGGAAGAAAAGGGCCAGCGTTATGTTTACCGCATTGTTGACGGCAAGGCGCAGAAGGTGGTTGTCCAGACGGGGCTGGAGAATGAACTCTATATCGAGGTGACGGCGGGCCTGCAGGCTGGCGATCAGGTAATCTTGAACCCCACGGATAAAATCCAAGACGGCGTGACCGTGAAACCCGAGGGGGAGAAGCAGTGATTCGCCTGGAGGGGATAAGTAAAATCTACCGCCTGGGGAGCATTGCCGTGCCGGCCCTGGTGGATGTCTCCCTGGAGGTACAGCCGGGGGAGTTCGTAGCCATTATGGGCCCCTCCGGTTCCGGCAAGTCGACCCTGATGCATATCCTGGGCTGCCTGGACCGGCCCAGCAGCGGCCGCTACTTTTTAGACGGCCAGCCGGTGGAAGGCCTGGCCGAGGGGGCCCTGGCCCGGGTGCGCAACCGGAAGATCGGCTTTGTCTTCCAGACCTTTAACCTGTTGCCCCGCCAGACGGCCCTGCGTAACGTGGAACTGCCCCTGATTTATGCCGGTGTACCCGCGGCGGAGCGGCGGCAGCGGGCCCGGGCGGCCCTGGCGCGGGTGGGCCTGGCAGAGCGCTACCGCCACCGCCCCAACGAGCTCTCCGGCGGCCAGCGCCAGCGGGTGGCCATCGCCCGCGCCCTGGTCAACCAGCCGCCGGTGATCCTGGCCGACGAACCCACCGGCAACCTGGACAGCCGCTCGGGGGAAGAGATAATGGCCATCTTCCAGGAGCTCCACGACGCCGGCGTGACCATCGTCCTGGTGACCCACGAGCGGGATATCGCCAGCCACGCCGGCCGCATCCTCCACTTTCGCGACGGGCATTTGCTGAAAGAGGAAAAGGTACCCCGGCCTTTAACAGCCAGGGAACTCCTGGCGGCGGGAAAGGAGGGGCGGCAGCCATGAACCTGGTGGAAGGTTTCTTCCTGGCCCTGGAGGGCATCTGGAGCAACAAGCTGCGTTCCTTCCTGACCATGCTGGGGATCACCATCGGCATTGCCGCTGTCATCACCGTGGTGGCGGTGGGGGAAGGGGGCCGCGCCGTTCTAATGCAGGAGATGGAGAAGATCGGCAGCAACCTCTTCGCTGTTTATATTCCCTGGAACAGCAGCCAGATGCCGCGGGAAAACGAGTTGACCCTGGAAGATGTAACGGCTATCAAAGAACTGGTGCCGGCGGTTAAATACCTGGCTCCCTCCAGCTTCAACCAGGCCAATATTTCCTCAGGCCGTAAGGAGAAGGCGGTAACGGTTCAGGGTACCACCGCCGATTATGGCCCGCTACGCAATGTGGAGACCCTCCACGGCCGCTTTCTCACCAGCGCCGACGTCGCCGCCGCCCGGCCGGCCGTAGTCATTGATGAAAAGCTGGCCGCGGAACTCTTCCGTTCCGGGGATGCCGTCGGTCAAAAGGTACTCTTGAAAGGAACCAGCGCCGTCATCGTGGGCGTCGCCAAAGCCGAATCCTCCTTCCTCAGCGGCGGCGATCAGACCAGTACCGTTTATATTCCCATCACTTACTGGCAGCAGCTCTTTCCCCACCGGCCCATTAACCAGCTGGAAGGCCAGGCTGCCAGCAAGGACCAGGTGGACCCAGCCATGAAGCTGGCAGCCCGGATCCTGGAGCGGCGCCATAATGCCGCCCCGGGTCGTTACCAGACCATGAGCATGGAACAGCAGATGGCCGTGGCCAACCGGGTGACCGGGATTCTCACCTTGATTATCGGCGCCATCGCCGCCATCTCCCTCTTTGTCGGTGGCATCGGTGTTATGAATATCATGCTGGTTTCGGTGACGGAGCGGACGCGGGAAATCGGCATCCGCATGGCCCTGGGGGCCCGGCGCCGGGATATCATGGGCCAGTTCCTGGTGGAGGCCATCACCATCAGCGTAGTGGGCGGCGTCCTGGGTATGCTCATCGGTGCCGGCGGCGCCTTGGCCATCGCCCATTTCGCCCACTGGCCGCCCCTGATTTCCGGGAGTACCGTGGCCATCGCCTTTACCTTCAGTACGGCTGTGGGCCTCTTCTTCGGCCTCTACCCGGCCAATAAGGCCGCCCGCCTGGACCCCATCGAGGCTTTGCGCTACGAGTAAGGAAGGCGGCGTTTTTCCTTGGTTTAAGCAGCAACTAATAAAAATAAACGGCAGCGAGTCCTGTGCTTCAGGCACCATTGTACGGAGATGACGAGGGCCTGTACCTGGTCAGGCTAAATAATTACCTGGGAAGGCAGGTGAGAACTTGGGATGAGTTGGAACTGGCTTGGCTGGCAAAAATTGAATCGTTATTACCCGGTCTGGCTGGAGGTGCCTTCGGTACTACTGCTGATCTTTGCTTTCTGGTACCTGGCCGTCCATTACGCCGACCTACCGGCGCGTATACCGACCCATTTCGGCTTTACCGGTTTGCCGGACAACTGGGGCCCCAAAAAATCGATTTTAGTAATGCCCTTCATTGCCGCCGCTATATATCTCCTGTTTACCGGCATTTCCCTCTGGATAGCCGCCGTGGACGACCCCCGCCGGATTATAAGTGCGCCGGAGAAGGAAAGAAAAAAGATCCAGCCGGCAGCGGCCGAGGCAGTGCGTGTGGTAACGTTACGTGGCCTGCTTGTCCTGAAGATCTTTATTCTAAGCCTTGGCGCTTACTTGACCTACAAGAATGTCCAGGTGGCCCTGGGACTGGCTGCCGGTATTGGCTGGGTGGGGTTAGTTTTTGGTATTATGGCTGCAGCTACCTCTTTTTACCTGGGCATCCGGTGCCTGCTCCTGATAGGCAGCAAATAAGACCAGTCCCGGCAAGGTATCCCGCAGCGGGAACAGAAAAAGGAGGAGCCTTAACCTCAAGGCTCCTTTTCCGTAGTATAACAAGGCTACCTTTGCCGGGGGCTTTACGGAGGGTTCCGGCAAAATTTTTACCCGCCCTGGGGGACTTGCAGGCGGAAATCTACTCCGCCACCCTGGCCGGTATCCTCATCATCAGCCTGGTCACCTGGTTGCCCTACCTGGGTATAGTCGCCGGGCTGGTAGTTAAGACCGCCGCCCTGGGGACGGCGGCAGTTACCATGGTCGGTATAGCCAGGCAGAGGGCTTAACAGAATAAGCCATATTTGTTAACAGATACTTAACAGAATAAGCCATATTTGTTAACAGATATTTAATATGGACCTGTTATAATCAGGATATATTATATCGTACCCGGTGCCAAAGTAAGACTAGGAATAGAAGGGGGAGCGACATGCTAAAATCGCGCAGGATGATATTTTGGGGATTGGTAGTCTTTATCCTGATCATGCTGGCTGGTCCGGTTCTGGCGGCGGGAGGGGACAGGGTTACACTAGAGGCCGGCCAGGTGGTAAACGATGATTTCTATGCCGCGGGCCGCATGATCAGGATCCAGGGTGATGTAAAGGGAGATTTAATGGCTGCGGGTGAGACGGTTACCGGCGCTGGCCGTACCGGCGGCGACGTCCTGGCGGCCGGCCGCTTTCTCGACCTGGGCGGCAGTGTAAGCGGCGATGTACGGGCGGCCGGACAGGTGATCAACATCACGGCCAATGTAGGCAAGGCCATGACCCTGTTCGCCCAGCAGCTGACCATCGGGCCCGACGCCAGGGTGAGCCGTAACTTGATCTATGCCGGGGAAAATATGGACCTGGATGGTACGGTGGGTGGCAATGTGCGCGCCTGGGTCAATACGGCGGCTGTTTCCGGCCAGGTGGGCGGCAACCTAGAGGTCGATGCCACCAGGCTGGACGTACTCCCTGGCGCGCGTATAAATGGCGATATTGTCCTGCGGGGGCCCAACCCGCCGCAGATAGCGCCCGGGGCAGTAGTACAAGGGCAGGTCCGCTATACAGCCGTTGCTCCCGAAACACCCGCCAGGAGAACCTGGTGGCAGGTCCTGGGACAGCAACTGCTGGCCCTGATCAAACTCCTGGCCCTGGCCTCGCTCCTGGCCCTTCTGGCGGCCCCGTTCCTGAAGGCACTGGTGAAAGTGTTGCAGGAGAAACCATGGAGTGGCCTGGGCGCAGGCCTGGGCTGGATAGTGCTGGCACCCCTGGCCATTATCCTGCTGGCGATAGTGGTAGTCGGCCAATCAGTGGCTGGCCTGCTGGGCCTCGCCTATTTGGCCCTGATTTTCGGCGCCGGCCTGCTCTTTAAACCCATCCTGGGAGCTTTCCTGGGTCACTGGTTGCTGGCCCGGTTTGGGGGCGGCAGGCAGCTTTCCCTGATTTGGGAGACCCTGCTGGGGGCGACTATCCTCTGGCTGGTGGGCCTCATACCCGTAGTTGGGGTAATAGTCACCATCCTGGGGGTGATCTTTACCCTGGGCAGCGGGCTAATTTGGCTGGGACGTAATGTCCTGGCCTGGCCGCGTCGAGCCGTCGTGGAATAAGGTGGAAGGGGGGCCTCTACGCCGCCAGCAACAACCTTCAGTTACGCATACCTTCATTTCAAGATAGGCGCCCATGCCGCCGGTGCCTGCAGCAGAAGGAGAAAATGGTAAAGTTCCTTATTTTCGGGATAGACATTCATCAGGTAGAGCGGCATTGGCCCTGGATCTGGCTGGTTACCGGATACGGGGGCTTTTTCTTCTTAGAACGCAGCTGCTGTCTTTGTTGCCGGTTTTACCTCGTTTAATCAGGCTACAGGGAAACAGCAGCAGGAATGGCGATCAGGCTGGTTGCCTTTGAAGGAAATAAAATACCCGGCAGATGGGTCCGGGTGGGATAAAAGTTAACGCTCACCGGCCGGCGGGCAGGTCGCAGGTAAGGAGGGTTTCGGTGGCTTCGCTGGCCAGAATTACCAGGGCGCCCTGCGGGTCAGCAATGAGGCTGTTTATAATGGACCCAGAAATCTAGACACAAAAACAGGGGGTCCTAAGCGTCAAATGAGCGTACGGAAAAAATATCCAACAGATTTTAAAGCCAAGGTTGTGCTGGAAATTCTTAAAGAGGAGAAGTC